>NZ_CAUM01000096.1 GCF_000350085.1 Mesorhizobium metallidurans STM 2683 | reverse complement strand
GTCCCACCAGTCCTCCAGATTTCCTATGCTAAGAAAGTAACCTAAGCCGAATGTCTGCTCCGTCCCTGTATCTCCAGGGCCAACAACTTCCGCAAAGCGAAGTGAGCAGCAGCTTGTCTCCTCGCCATTGTCGCGCAGAAAATCCATACCTTCCTTCAAGACAGGCGCTATTTGATCAAGATAGGTCTGCCTCTGTTCCGGACCGCAATGAGAATAATCTTGTCCAGATCTGATGTAGCAAAGGTTGGATGGTGGCGTTATCCGCCACCGCTTCCCAAATGTGTCGCGATCTTCGACACGCCGCAGTTTGTTCCCCAACGGACTTGTGAACGGGTCCGAAGCGGAATTCGGAATTCGGTCCCGCATCGAACCCCAGTAGCCGTGCGTCCTGTCATTCTCGGTCATACGGGCCGCTGCGCACGAAACGCCGGCAGGGTTGGATGTGCCGAAGATTGTCTCGAAGTCGCCTAGCGACATCGAGAAAGTCTCCATCCAGTATCCTGACGTCTCATCCACCCGGCTGTCTTCGGCGAACCATCGACAGACCGCGCTCCGCTTCTGCCAAGCATCAAAGAGGGATTGATCAAACCAGTATGCGATCCAGAATTCGTTCAGGTAACCCTCTGCATCTACATACTTGGCACGCTCGACCTGGATCGGCCCGATCTCCTCGTCGAACAACGTCCGGTCGAGTAGTCGCCCTGACCCGTCTCGAGACTGAACACCGCATATCGCAACGCAGATGTTCTCTACCTGACCGAAGTCAGCTTTCACCAATGGGTATGGAGGTTCCCAACCCTCTCTCATTCGCATTGTAACTCCGCCTTCCTGCAGGCGTTCGCAACCGGCCGCCTGCTTTGACAATCCATGGACTCGACGATTGATGGAAGCATTGCTCTGATCCCATCAGTCGTCAAAGAGCGAACCTGCGGACCTCAGCCGCCGGCAGCGGCACAATCACGCGGCTTCCGTCCCATTTCCTTGGCCAGAGCCTCGGCGGATTGCTGGACAAGCGGCTTGGAGAACTCGTTGGCGCCGCTTAGCCAATCAGAAATTGCGGTCCACTTGCTGCCATCCCACTGGATCAGACGGAGCATGCCGCCGCCCGCATGATCGGCGCAGCTGAGCTTGATCGGCGAAACCATCCCGTCGAAACCCATGTCCTTTAGCCGTGCCTCGCTGAGACCGATGTTCTCCAGACCCCAGGCGACTTGCTCGCCCGAAACAGGACCGTTGCCGAACTTCTTTTGTGCGACACGCATCGCCTCCGTTTGAAGCATGGCGAAATACAACCCCTGGTTATAGAGGATAGTGCCGCGCTCCGAACCGTCGCTCGCCGCCTTGCCGGGCCCGAAAACATATTTCTCGAGGTCCTTGTAGACACCGAATTCGGTGCCTGGCATGCGGAACGTAGCTCCGACGTAGCCCTTGGCTGTATCTCCGACAGGAATCACGTCAGGTTCAGCTGCGCTCCACCAGTTGCCAATGAGCCGTTCGACCGGAAACTTGACTTTGGCTGCTTCCTTGATCGCCGTCGGCGTCATGACGCCCCAGCCCCAAATCAAAACATAGTCGGGCTTGTTGCGCCGTATCTGAAGCCAGGTAGAGCTTTGTTCAACCATCGCAGAAGCCGCAATGGGATACCCGGTCCATTCAATGCCATACCGCTTGGCCATCTCGTCGAGAACGGGGAACGGCTCCTTACCATACGCCGAGTCCAGGTAAACGAGAGCGATCTTCTGCCCCTTCAGCTTGTCGAACCCGCCAACCTTGTTGGCGATGTAGGTCATGATGGCCGTCGTCTGCTCCCAGTCATTACCGACAATCGGAAACTCGTAGGGAAAAAGGCTGCCGACAGCACCCTGAAGGCGACCATAGCCGGGGGTGATGATCGGAACCTTGTCGGCATTAGCGCGGTCGTAGAGGGCATAACCAATGCCAGCGCTTAGGGGCAGCAGACCTGGCAGACCAACCGAATCCATGGTCTTGTAGCGCTCGTAGCACTCGACGCCACGTTCGTTTTCATACTGCGTCTCACATTCCTGAACGTTCAATTTAACGCCGTTCAGGCCACCATCCCTTTCATTCAACAACCGAACATAATCGATGATGGCATTAGCCTGGCCAATTCCGTTCGGAGCGAACGGGCCAACCCTGTAGGAAGGCAGTAGAATGCTCTGGCTTTTGTCCTGAGCAGAGGCTCCCTGAGCCAGCAGAATGCCAGACGTAACCAAAAAGGCATACGCGCATTTGAGCATTGTCTTTTTCATTTGATTTTTCCCATTGTTCAAGCGTGTTTATAGTTCATTCCATGCCATTTCCACGACATTTCTAAGTTCACCCTCGTTTCCTATTATGGAAATCTTGTTCTCTATCTGAGTTTTTGTGTTCCTCAGCAGATCAATATACTCTTTTGACCCTTTCTTATTATATTCTTGCGTAAATCCAACAAGACCTATGCTTCCAATAGTTCCATAAGGCTCAACCTGGATAGGGACGGCGACACTGGTGATGCCGGCCTGGAGTTCCTCGTCGCAAATGCTGGCTCCAGTGTCTCGAACCTCCTGAAGCTTTTCGGAGGACCGATTGGCGGTGGGGCTGCCTGTTGCTGCTATTGCCATCCTGGTTTCGCGCTGGAGCACCTTGCGGATATATTCATCGTCCTGGTAGGCAAGGATCGCACGCGCCAGGGAACACGTCAGAATGGGCCGCTCCAACGGACCCGGATGCACATAGGGAACTGTCGGATCCGGAAAGGCGAGCGAGATGATCGTAACGCGCCCCTTCGAAAGCTTCGCCAGCATTGCCGTCAATTGCGAAACCTTCGAAAGGCTCTCCATCTCTTTTAGAAAACTGCCGCCGGCAAGCTGCGCACTGATGGCGTTGCGAACAAGCGATCTGAGGCGCACACCGGCGGTATGAAGCCGGCGCGAATCGTGCGTCTGGGCGACAAGGTTCGAATCCAGCAGCGCCTTGAGCAACCGGCTTGCCGTGGCCTTGTGAAGGCCGGTCAGTTCGCAGATGTCGGTGAGACTTAATCCCGCTGACGACTGCGAAATGACCTCGAGAACTTCAACATATCTCGCAAGAGGTCCAGACATCGCCTTTTTTCACATCCGCTATTACAAATAATACCGCTGTCACGATACCAAGCCGCCCCAAGCGGCAGCTATTACTGCAACACTTTCAATTTACCAGTCATGGCCGCACCATTTGCAACGGTCATCGCATTCGGGCTAAAGGCGAAAGCAATTCCTGCTATCTCTTCCAGTTCTGAACGCTCCGCCTTCGACCTCACCTCGATCTCGTAGGTCAGGCCGGACATCTTGATCTGCGCATCGGGCCGCAAGTTGAGGAAACCTGCCAGATCCAGTCCGCCTTCCATCCGAATACTCAAGTCTTCGATCTCGATACCTCTAATCGAGGCGTTGACCACAAACCCGACCATGATGCAGGCGGCCACGCCCGACATAAGATATTCCTGCGGTGTTGGTCCAAGGCTGCTGCCGAGAAGCTGCGGCGGCTCGTCAATCGTCCATTTGAATTTACGCTCGATGCGATCCGAGCCGACGGACATCGCCAATGCTTCAGCTTCGATCTGCGTGCCGCTCTTCCATTTGAGCGCCACACCGTAATTTGCCACCCCAGCTGGCGGCGACTGGCGAATAGCATCCTTTGCCGCGTCCAATCCGGCAACATCAATACCGTTGATCAAAGCTGTCTCCTCTGCAGGTTTTGTCCCAGTACGAAGTCTCGTTTTATGAAACTTGTGTCTCTGATTTAGAGACTTGTATTCGCTTTCTGTCAAGCGGAAAGGCAAGCTTTAGGGCTCGTCCACGGCAATTCGAGAGATCAAACTCTCGCATCAACGCGCACCGGCATTTCGAGATGAGGAGGAGGCACGCTAGCCATGCCTGCCGGGCATGGGATGAAGACCGCAGCAGCTCTCCCACTCCGAGCAAGGTTCAGCTACGTGCGACACTCAACGGAAATGGCGGAGCCTCAGATATTTCTGCGCTTGCCTTCCATCAGGTCAAGCACAGAGCCCGCCGCTTCGAGCACGGGCGTTCCCGGGCCGAAGACTGCGGATACGCCAATATCAATCAGGAATTTGTGATCCTGCCGCGGAATGACGCCACCGGCCACGATAATGATGTTTTCGCCGCCCCGCGCCTTCAGTGCCTCGACGAGTTGCGGGGCAAGCGTCTTGTGCCCTGCCGCTAGTGAAGACACACCGATGACGTGAACTTTGGACACTACGGCGGTGTCCGCCGCTTCTTCTGGCGTTTGAAAGAGCGGTCCCGCAACGACTTCGAAGCCGATATCCCCGAAAGCTGAGGCAATGATCTTGGCCCCGCGGTCGTGGCCATCCTGCCCGAGTTTGGCAACCATCACCTTGGGCGATCTTCCCAAAGCCTTTTTGATGCCTTTGATACGCTCGACCAACGTCTCATATTCGGGGTCGCCCTTATATGCAGCCCCGTAGACCTGCTTCACCACCTTCGGGACGGCGACATGATCGCCAAATGCCTCACGCATGGCATCGGAGATTTCACCGACCGTCGCACGTGCGCGCGCGGCCTCTACTGCGGTTTCCAAAAGGTTGCCCTTGCCGCTAGCGGCGACCTCGCCAAGCGCGGCAAGGGCGCCGGCAACACGCTTGGGATCGCGCTGACGCCTCGTTTTGTGTATGCGTGTGATCTGTGCGTCGCGCACCGCCTTGTTGTCGATATCCAGAATGTCGAACTGTTGCTCATTTTCGAGCCGGTAGCGGTTCACTCCCACAATCACCTCGTCCCCGCGATCGACCGCTGCCTGTCGACGCGTGGCGGCCTCCTCGATGAGCCGCTTCGGCAGGCCCTCGACGACAGCCTTGGTCATGCCGCCCTGTTGCTCGACTTCCTCGATCAGTTTCCAGGCGGCGTCAGCCAATTCCTTTGTGAGAGTCTCGACATAGTAAGAGCCGGCCAAAGGATCTACGACCTTGGTTACGCCAGTCTCATGCTGGAGGATCAGCTGCGTGTTGCGTGCGATGCGGGCCGAGAATTCGGTTGGCAGCGCAATGGCTTCGTCGAACGAATTGGTATGCAAAGATTGCGTGCCGCCGAGAACGGCCGACATCGCCTCGAATGCAGTGCGCACGATGTTGTTGTAAGGATCCTGCTCCTGCAGCGACACGCCCGATGTCTGACAATGGGTTCGCAGCATCAGCGAGGAGGGCCGCTTTGGCTGGAACTCTTCCATGATGCGCGACCACAGCAACCTCGCGGCTCGCAACTTTGCCGCTTCCATGAAAAAATTCATTCCTATCGCAAAGAAGAAGGAGAGCCGGCCGGCAAAGTCGTCGACGTTGAGACCCTTCCCCAGTGCTGCGCGAACATACTCGCGCCCGTCGGCGAGCGTGAAAGCAAGCTCCTGCACGAGCGTCGCTCCCGCCTCCTGCATGTGATAGCCGGAAATCGAGATCGAATTAAACTTCGGCATCTCCTTGGACGTATATTCGACAATGTCCGCGACGATGCGCATTGAGGATTCTGGCGGGTAGATATAGGTATTGCGGACCATGAACTCCTTGAGAATGTCGTTCTGTATGGTTCCGGAAAGCTTGGCACGGGGAACGCCTTGCTCTTCGCCTGCGACGATAAAGTTGGCCAGGATCGGGATAACAGCGCCGTTCATGGTCATCGAAACCGAGATCCTGTCGAGCGGAATGCCCTCGAACAAGATCTTCATGTCCTCGACTGAGTCGATTGCCACCCCGGCCTTGCCGACGTCGCCTTCCACACGGCGGTGATCACTGTCATAGCCGCGATGGGTGGCAAGGTCGAAAGCTACGGACACGCCCTGCTGGCCAGCCGCTAGTGCCTTGCGGTAGAAGGCGTTAGACGCTTCGGCGGTCGAGAAGCCGGCATATTGCCGGATCGTCCAAGGACGTCCCGAATACATGGTTGCACGCGGCCCCCGAACGAATGGCTGCTGGCCAGGCATGGTCTCCAGATGTGCGATCCCCTCAATATCCTCCGCGGTGTAGAGAGGCTTGACGGCGATGCCTTCTGGCGTGTGCCACGTAAGCGTATCGGGATTGGCTTTGATTTCTCGCTCGGCAAGCGTGCGCCAGCGCTCCAAGCTCGTATCCTCGTTCATTGGACAGCCTCCCTAACGCATTTTTCGGCAATGCAACTCGTCTCCGAAGCAAGCCGACCTATATTCGGCACGGCACCATCGCTTCGGCACGATTGGTCCAGTGTCGCTGTGGCAGGCACCGTTGTGGACATTGCAGCCGCTCATCGTTAGAAAGATTCAAAACAATCAAACGGAATTTGACGGCATGGCAGAGACACTTTCAATCGACGACTATGCGAAGATTTTCGCCGCCCTGAGTGAGCCAATGCGCCTGCGGATGATCCAAATGATCGACGACACAGATGAAATGGCGTGCACCAAGCTGGTTGAGACGCTGGGATTGGCGAAGGCGACAATTTCCTACCACGTGAAAATTCTCTCCCAAGCGAATCTGATCCGCGTTCGCAAGCAGGGTCGAAACTACTTCTACAAGGCCCGTCGGGACGTTCTGGACAATGCCCTGAAGGGAGTCCGGCAAAATCTGCAAAAACAGCGAGTGGCGAAAAACCCACCTACAGGTGAAGTGCGGGCAGCCTAGCGCCGCCCGACTTTGATTATTCACAGCACAACTTCGTCCCAAGAGGCGGGGTTTCAGGTCTGTTTCCCAAGACTTTTCGCGGCAGCCCCAACAAGAATGCACGTGTTGCCGTGCGCAAGCTTTCCTTCCATCATGTCTTGATGGGCTTTGCCGACATCGAGGAAAGATCTGACCTCGCCGAGGCACGGGTCGATACGGCCAGAGTAGACGAGATCATTGTAGGCCCTGGCCTGTTCGGTGTTGGTACCGTGGGATCCCTGGAGGCGTTTTTGCCTGACCCAGTGGTAGCGTAGATCTACGACCGCCGAATAGCCGGTTGTGCCGGCGCAAATGACGACCATGCCGCCGGTGTCGCAGCAGAAAATTGAGGTTGGGATTGTGTCTTCCCCAGGGTGCTCGAGCACGATCCGCGGATTTCGGCGCTCGCCCAGAATGTCCCAGATTTTCTTGCCGAATGCGCGCGCCTGTGCTGTCCACACCTTTTGGCCTGCATCGTCCGTCCAATGAGGCGGCTGGCCCCAGTGATTGAATTCTCGGCGGTCAATATAGCCTTTCGCGCCAAGCGACTTACAGTATTCGCCTTTGGCCGCGTCAGAGACAACTGCAATCGGTATCCCGCCTGCTTCACGCGCTATCTGGATCGCCTGGGAGCCAAGCCCTCCTGAACCGCCCCATACCAACACCACATCATCTTTCTCCACAGTGTGGCCCGTCCATCCATGCAGCATGCGGTAAGCAGTCGTGCCAACCAGCGTTGGGGCAGCCGCCTCCTCCCATGTCAAATGCTTGGCCTTGGGCAAGATCTGGTGCTCATACGCAAGGCAGAACTGGCCGAACGATCCAAAATTTGTGTTGTAGCCCCATATCTGGGCACTGGCCGAAAACATGGGATCTCGAACGGAGACCACGTCAGGCGCTTTGGGATCCCAGTAACCAGGGTGAACCACCACGTAGTCGCCAACTTGTACGTGTTTCACACCGGCACCAACGGCGTAAACGATCCCTGACGCGTCGCTGCCACCAATGTGGAAATCGTACGGTGAGCCTTGCGCCTTTCGTGCAGCTATGACGTCAATGGGCACGCCGCGTGCGGCCCATACATTGTTGAAATTCAATCCCGCGGCCATAACCGCGACGAGAACCTCGCCTTCACCTGGTTTGGGAACGTCGACTTGCTCGATCTGGAAAGCATCGATCGGATCCCCCAGGCGATTTGAGCGCACGACCTGTGCGAACATGCGATTGGGCACCTCGCCGACAGGCGGAAGCGATCCGATCGGAACGGAATCGGTCATGGTATTCTCCTCCAATTTTGACTGTGTTAGTCGTTCGACTCCAACGCGCCGTAGCGCGAGTCACGCCAGTTGAGCGCCTCGCGCAGGCCGCGCGTCGCGACGAGTTCTCCGAACTGCGTCTTCTCGGGCGAATAGGCTGCATTGAGCGTCGCGGCGATGTCGAGATTCATGTTCACTGCGTTGCGTAAGCCCATCGCCTCATAGGCACGGGTAAGCGCAATCTTGGTAAAACGAAGCGTTACCAAAGGGGTAAGAGCTATCTTCTCGCCGAGCTTCTGTACCGCTGCTTCAAGACCGTCGACTGCGACGACGCGGTTGATCAAGCCAATGCGTTCGGCTTCGTTAGCGTTGACCGTGTCACCGGTCAGCAAAAGCTCCATCGTCTTCTTCTGGCCAAGGATGAACGGCATAAGCAACGTGACCGGTCCTGATCCGAATCGAATTTCAGGCTCACCAAACTTGGCACGCTCGGTTGCAACGATAAGGTCACAGGCCATTGCCAATTCGCAGGCACCGGCCAGGCACCAGCCATCAACGGCCGCAATGGTTGGCTTCAGGCTCGACCATACGGCCATTGAAAGCCCGACATTGCGTGACAACGCCGAATGCCAGTCTTCCGGCCGCGCAATACCGGCCTCAACTTCCTGGGCGATGTCGTAACCGACAGAGAAGTTCTCACCGGCGCCGGTGATCACGATGACGCTCACCTCATCATTTGCCTCGTACTGCTTGACGAGCGCGTGTGCTGCCTCGACGACTTCCATGGCCAAAGCGTTGAGCTTTTTGGGGCGATTGAGGGTGATCCAGCCAACGCCATTTCGAATGTCGCCCAGCACAACTGACATTATTAATCCTCCAAACGAACTATGATAAAGCTCTCTCGTTTCGCAGCTTGCGCTTTGCGTTCGTCAGTATTAAAACAATCGAACTATCGGCGCAAGGGCGATCATTTTTTTTTGCAACCATGATGTTCCGTCCAGGCTCTCGGCGTCGCAGGGGAGAAAAAGATGCTGAGTACAATGCAGGACGCCCAGTTGGGAATTGGGCGCATGATCCGACACATGGCGCGTGTCAACCGACGTTCCACATTGGTCTGCCCGTCGCTTGCAGGTGGAACCGTGACCACGTTCGGCACAATTGCCGGTCGCGCGGCTCAACTTGCCGATGCACTTGGCAATCGCGGCGTTGGTATCGGCGATCGCGTCGCCAGCTTCATGTCCGCCTCGCAGGAACACTTCGAGGCCTATCTTGGAGTTCCATATCTTGGTGCAGTCCTTCACACCGTCAACATCCGCTTGCATAGCAACGACATCGCGCACATCTGCAACGAAGCGGACGACAGGGTCTTCCTGGTGGATGACCAGATGATCATGTATTTTTTTGAAGGCACTTCCATTGCTTGCGACACCGAGACTGGTCGTCCTTGTCGGTGATCCAAAAGCCGAGTTTCTGAACGACCTTGGAATAGAAACGATCGCCTACGAAGACCTGCTTTGCGAGGGTTTGCCCGACCTTGATCGGCCGGATGTCGATGAACGCAATGCGGCAATCTTGTGCCACACGGGCGGAACAACCGGCTTGCCCAAGGGTATCGCCTACAGCCATCGTTCGTTGTGGCTGCAAGCGACAAGCCTGTGCACCAACAATTCACTCGGCATTGGCGCGAGCGACAGCGTCTTTCCCGTCGTGCCAATGTTTCATGTCAATGCTTGGGGACTGCCGTTTGCAGCAGCCATAGCGGGAGCAAAGTTAATCCTACCCGGCGCTGCGCTGCGCCCAGAAACAGTGGCTGATCTAGTGGCTAGTGAACAGCCCACAATTCTCGCAGGTGTTCCCACGATCTGGACTGATCTCCTCGCGTTTCTCGGTGACAGGGCTGCAGATGCTCTCCGGTCCGTTAGGCTTCTCGCAACGGGCGGAACATTCGTGACACCCACTCTGATCGAAACGTTCAATGGCTTGGGCATAAACGTCGTTCAAGCGTGGGGCATGACCGAAACCTCATCCATGTCGACAATATCCAATGTTCCTCCCTGGGCTGAAACGAGCGCAGAGAAATTCGATTACGCGACGGGTCAAGGTCGTGTCGTGGCTGGCTTGGAAGTGCGGGTGGTCGATGCCGATGGTGCGCCTTTGCCCGCGGATGGCTTGCAGGTCGGCGAAATCCAGATCCGGGGACCATGGGTCACCAGCAGCTACTTTCTCCATGATGACCCGGACAAATTCCAGGATGGATGGCTGAAGACCGGTGATCTGGGAAAGCTGGACTGCGATGGATTCGTTTTTCTTTCAGATCGGCTGAAGGACGCGATCAAATCAGGCGGGGAATGGATTCCTTCCCCCGCACTGGAGTCGGCCATCCAGGCCAAGGGGGGGTTCCGCGAAGTGGCGGTCATCGCAGTTCCGGATGACCGCTGGCAAGAGCGACCCCTAGCGGTTGTCGTGCTCGCAGCGCCGAACGAGAAAGTAGATCTCCAAGCAATCGCCGGCCAGCTCGATAGCCAAATTCCACGGTGGTGGATACCGATCAACTGGATTGTCGTGGAATCGATCCCACGCACCGGCATGGGAAAATTCGACAAGAAAAAGATGCGAGAGATGTTCTCGGCCGGCACCTTGGGCGACGTCCAAATAATTCTCCCAGGCCAACCGGGTCGCTGAAGCTCACCGCCGACGCCGCCACTATCCCCACGCAGTTTCGAACATACCGCCCAGAATCTTTCCGCTTCAAGGATCGGACCCACGTGCGTCCTGGAGAATGAACATGAAGGCCATGCTGTCGCTCGAGCCGGGACCACCCGATAGGCTTACTTTGAAGGATATTCCCGAACCTGTGGCGGGACCGGACGAAGTGCTCGTCGCCGTGGATGTGGTTGCCCTCAACTTCATGGACACTTTGATCATCCGCGACCAGTATCAGGTGAAGCCGCAGCGTCCGTTCGCGCCCGGCGCTGAATGCGCGGGTACCATCATCTCCCTGGGTTCTAACGTCAGCGGCCTGGCGGTCGGCGATCGCGTCTGCGCCTATATCGGCCATGGCGCCGCACAACAGGTTGTAGCGGTCCATGCGTCCGCCGTGGTGCCGGTCCCATCAGATGTTTCACTAGACCAGGCAGCAAGCGTGATCGTAGCACATGGCACGGTTTTGTATGCGATGAAGCAGCGGGCGACTTTGAAGCCCGGAGAAACGCTTGTCATCACCGGCGCGACCGGCGGGGTGGGCCTTGCCGCGATCGACATCGGAAAGCTTTTCGGCGCCCGAATTATCGCCTGTGCGAGCGGCACGGCCAAACTCAACCGGCTGCTCGCCGTCGACACGGTTCTCGACGCAGATCGGTCCGATCTCAAAGACGCCGTAAAGGACGCAACCGACGGCAAAGGCGCCGATGTCGTGCTGGATTTGACCGGCGGTGCTCATACTGAAGCGCTGATGCGAGCTACAGCCTGGGGCGGACGCTATCTGGTGGTCGGCTTTGCCTCAGGAGAGATCCCTAAGCCTCCCCTCA
This sequence comes from Mesorhizobium metallidurans STM 2683, assembly GCF_000350085.1. GTDB lineage: Bacteria > Pseudomonadota > Alphaproteobacteria > Rhizobiales > Rhizobiaceae > Mesorhizobium > Mesorhizobium metallidurans. The sequence continues at coordinate 89,911 of NZ_CAUM01000096.1, read as the reverse complement.
ATCTCGTCCTTTTGAAATCGATCGACGTGATGGGTATCCACTGGAGTGCATGGGCGCGACGTGTGCCGGAAGAACATCAAGCGAACACCCTTTTGCTGCTTCAAGAGATCCAAAGAGCAACCTTCGCCGTCACTATCGCCGGACGCTATCCGCTGGAGCAGCTTAGCAAGGCGCTGCAGCAACTCGAAACAAGAAACGCTGCCGGGAAAGTGATCATCGACATCGTGCGATAGGTGTGTCGCAGCCATTCGAGTATGGAGTTAAATGAAATGCGGCAAAAGGCGCGCTCGATCCTGGTGATTGTATTTTGCCAAGTTTCCGCGATGACTCTTTGGTTCTCAGCAAGTTCGGCATCGGCAACACTGGCAAAGGCCGGACAAATTTCCGCACAGCAGGCGGGCCTTCTCACGGGCTCGGTACAACTTGGTTTTGTGGCGGGGACGCTGGTCAGCGCATGGTTTTGCCTTGCAGACCGTTTTGACCCAAGACGCCTGTTCGCCGGCTGCGCCATCACCGGCGCACTGCTTAACGCGGACCTCTTGGTGACGGGTTTCAATGGCACCACGACGATCGCGCTCCGCTTCCTAACTGGCGCGGCCCTCGCGGGAGTATACCCCGTCGGCATGAAACTCGCGGCCAGTTGGGCTGAGCGCGCTATGGGGACACTGATTGGTTTGCTGGTCGGAGCTTTAACTTTGGGCTCTGCAATGCCACACCTTTTCAGCGAAATAGCTGGACTTGGATGGCACACAACTATTGTGGCCTCGTCGATTTGCGCGGCGCTTTCTGGCTTGGCCATACTATTTGCTCAACTCGGACCGGCGCATCGTCCTAGCCCTTCGTTCATGCCGGGTGAAGCTTGGAGAGAACTCGGGCGCCGATCCATTTTGCTCGCAAATGCGGGCTACGTTGGACATATGTGGGAACTCTACGCGATGTGGGCGTGGATCGGCACATTCCTCGGCTGGGCTACTGAGCAAGCCAAGCCAACAACGACGCCTTCAGTGGGTTTATTGACGTTTGCTGTGATCGCTAGTGGAGCTTTCGGCAGTGTCACTGCCGGATTTTTGGCAGATCGTTTGGGCCGGACCACGATCACTATAACAGCGATGACAGTCAGCGGTCTCTGCGCCGCCACCATTGGCCTGATGCCCAGTGTAGGCATGGTCGCCCTGGTAACCGTCGCGATCGTCTGGGGCATAAGCATCGTAGCCGATTCAGCTCAGTTCTCGGCGGCAATAGCTGAACTCTCGCCGCCAGGGCTCGTCGGATCACTGCTCACGATCCAAACGTCTATTGGATTCCTATTGTCTTTCTTTTCGATCCAAACGATGCCTTTCATGATCGACTTGCTGACATGGCGCTATGCCTTCGCCACTTTGGCGATTGGCCCGTTTTTTGGGACAGTAGCAATGTGGCGTCTACGCCGCGAGCCGGATGCAAAGCTTATTGCCGGTGGCCGTCTTTGACGAACAAACCGCGAGTTCGGGAAGCGCCTTGATGACGCCCTGCCGCGTCACTTCTTCGATAGCCCTTTCGGACGACTGCGAAAGGAAACTACCCACAAGGCCGCCAACGAGATCACCGAGCGGCCGACCGTCTTTGCTCAGTCATTCCGATCCGGTGATGGGCGACAACCCGCTCGCGATACCTTCGACGGGTTTCACACGAAAGGCTATGAACAGGAGGCCCCCACCGACGTTGCTTCGGTCAAGTTTGCACCACTGCGGATTCCAGACCCGCCAACTTCCTTGATAAGCGCGCGCAATTTGGCTGGAGGTGCCAGACAGAAAGTTCGAAAAGCTTCCAGAAACCCCAGCCAAACACTTTTTCCATCTCATATTCTTTTCAGTGTTGAGTTTTACGAACAACCCAATTCGACAAAATCGCGTGCGACTAGGGACGCTCCCCGGCAATCGGCCAAAGTTTGAGGCCGGGTCCCGGATGGTTGCGGTTGGGTGGGATGCAAATCGTGGGGTTCGGCGGAGGATCGTCGGGCTCTCCGCTATTTGTGCTATTATGTGATTAGTCTGTCCCAAATGCAGCACATTGAGCTGGAGGGCTTTGGAATGCGTACTTACGAACCATCTGAGTTTGTTTCACAGTTGGCCGCCAACCAGCTCGTTGAGCCCATGGACCTAACGCTTTTTGGGCTCGTCAAAGCCGATGAAACTGACAGCTCCGTGCTGTTGTTTTCATCCTCGTTCTCGTGCGAGCAATGGGTATCCATCCCCGTTTCTTTGATCTCGTCCGTAGCACATATCCGCAACGTGAAATGCAAAGATCACCAGCATCCCCTTGCAAAGATTTCACTTTCTGAGCCCAACAAAGAGGACGCGTCGGCGGTTCTTTTCATGCAGCTTTTCGCTCAAGCCAGAGCGACTGCGCCTGCAGCACGAATGAAAACGTCCAATGGAGGTCGTGCTCGGCAGGGGTGCGAGGTCCTTACATTCGATGATGTGCCCTATCTCTGCTGTGATGGGGAATGTTGGATAATGCTCTGATTGCGGGCCAACCACGTATCAGTGAACAACCGCGACGGTCTCCGCGCCAATATCTATACGTAATTAGCTGTATAGTCAGCGTCAAATCCAGTCATGCAATAGCCCTCTATCGCCTTTAGAGCGAAATCTGAATTGGCATATGCTATGCCAATTCCTACCCCGCCGACGTGATGCTCAATCTTAACTTGTTTTCTTCCACTATTGTGAAAAATCATGCAGCCGTCGGCGCGTTTTTGAAGCTGGATATCCGCGCATGCATTCCCGGAGCAAGACCCAGCAAGCGCCGAGCCAAGACTTGCTCCCAAGCACACAGTTGCAGCCATGAAGTAAATCAGGATCCTGATTTTTTTATTCTTCCATTCAGCGCTCATAGTAACCGCTCCTATAGTAAGAAGATATCGCAGATTTCTGTATCTCTTGTCTTTACGATGCCCGTCCCATGCCAACCTGGAGTACCGGCAATCTCGTGCTCTCCCAAGGACGTGTAAATGGGTGGCAACAGCCCGTCACCCGCGCGATAGCGGCCCGCTAAGTTATTGCGGTGCGCAACTGCCACTTGCTTGTATTTCCTCAGATCGCTTGTTCCAGAACCAGTCTTGATCGAATGCCCTGCACACATCCCCTCCAGACCGTGCTACGGTTTCTGCGATCGCTTGGCGCGAAGCTTCGCATGAAGACCCATCAGCAGAAATCGTCTGATCGCCAGCGTCAGTTTTTTCGGCCGAGCTGCAATAATACCGGTGTGAGACGAAGTACTGCCCGTTGTCGGCGTAAACCACTTCTGATGGGACAAATGAGATAATCCCAGCAAGGGGCGCAAAAACCTTTAAATTAACCACAGTTCCTCCTTGCACAGTTGGTGACGGTCGTCTTCAGCGGCTAGCTTCAAAGGAGAACATCATCAACACGCGCTACGAATGACGCAATCAGTCCCTAATGTTTAGAGTCGCAGTTACCATAGAAGGTTTCGCCTGCGTTGCACGTTTTGTCACAGTTGCTGGTTGTCCCGTCAGGCTTATTACAAGTCTTGGACCCAACAAGAATCAAAGAGTTTCCGCCTGGGGCGCCCTTGAGCTCAGGCATGTTGAATGCCATCTCGCTAGGTGTCGACATCTTCAGCTCCGTAGCACGGCTGGGAGTTGAAAAGATACTAGGTAAAGCGATACAAGAGCTTGCGACTATCACAGCGGGTTGCATGGTCTTCCTCCTTCGTCGTTGCTGCAGCCTCGTTGACAAAAATAGTTTTACGCGATCGCCTTCTGAGGATGGTCCACTTGAGCTCATCAGGCGACCTCTAAGCGCTTCTCGGGCCAACGGACAAATGGTGGCTGGGCTCCGCGCCGGACGAGCAACGAATGCTCAATCCCAAGGATCCTCCGCACACTCGCCAGTGCCGCCTCATTCACATCGATATAAGCGACGATGTACCATTCGCCGTTTTCTTCCCTGGCCATGCCCATCGGCTCGGCGCGCCATTTGAGCGCGCCGTGGTGCGGCATGAAGTAGGTTTCCTGGACACCGCCGACGGCGCTGAGGCCCTCGTCGAGGGCGTATTCCATCACCGCGCAGCACAGTTGCGTCAGCGTGCCGCGCAGTCCGGGCGAGCGTTTGTCGGGAACGACGAAGGTGCGTGTCCATTCGGCCCAATCGGGGCGTCTCGGGACGCCCGATTTTTCGCACATGTGAGAAAAGACCTCCGAGACCATGTGCGGCTCGCTCGTTGGGATCAATCGGGCCGAGGTCACCACGCGACCGTCTTCGATACCGAGCAGATAAGTTGCTGCGTCGGTATCGAACTGGTCTAGCTCGCGACCATCCGGGCTCGGAGGGCGCCAATGTTTCTGGTGCACGAAGAAATCGTGACGCCGGCGCAAAAACTCGTCGAATTCGTTTTCATAGAGATGCTTGTTATGCGCATTGACTACGTGTGCCGTTATCATGGCGCGACCCCCCGATCGTTCTCGGGTGGATAGTCGCAGCCGCGCTAATATACGTCACCTGTCCGATCGAACAGTTGACGCACTCAGGGATGGATCAGGCGCCTGCGCACCGCTTCAACGACAGCCTGTGTGGTCGTAGCGACCCCAAAAGCCTCGCGAGCTCGCGTTGAGTGCCATTTGACGGTGCGTTCGGTGAGGCCGAGGATCTGGGATGTTTCCGACGAGGTCTTGCCAGCCGCGGCCCACAAAAGCACTTCCCTCTCCCGATCGGTCAGCAGGCCCTCATCGCCGTCATCGTCATTCGACAGAGCCTGGATCGACATGCCGGCGTAAACCGCCATCGTCACCAGTTGCACCTGCTGGCGTGGCGACAAAGTGCAGCGCTTTTGCGAGGAGGCAAACGACAGCACGGATTGCCAATGATGGACGCTGAGCATCGGCACCGCAAAGCCGCTCGAGATGCCGAACTCCGTCGCTTCGCCGGCGACGCGTCGAGAGTCGTCCGTGTCGGACCATTTTGCGGGAACATCGGCCCAGAAAAACGGCTTCAGGGTCTTCGCCGAATAGATGCAAACGCCGTCAACAGCAGCATGCTCGGCCTCGACATAGCGCTCGAACCAGCCCGTGGGCCAACCATTCAGTTCGACCATCGGCGCAAGTTTCTGACCACTGAGCGGAACCCCGCTCAGGATAAGATGCTCGAAGCCGAGATTTCTCACGGTTTCAAGAAGGTCGCCCAGAAGCGGCCCTGTTGCTGTGTGCTTCCTGCAGCGTTCGACAAAGTCGAACACCTCTGAATCAATCATGCCAGAGACCCCCCGCCCCCATGCTGAAAGACAAGTATACATTAAATTAGAGTATTCGAATATCCCATTGCTGCATGGCGAGGCCGAAGCCGCTTGGGCGGCCGGACGCTGCCACTAACCGGAGCGGTTCATCAGCATAGGCAGGGCCGTAGCGGTTAGCTGACCGCGCGCAGACGCCGGGATCCAACAAAGGCCTTCAGTCCGTCGGAATCCAACGCCTGCCCAAAAGCATAGCCCTGCAATATGTCGCAGCCCAGGCTCTTGAGTATCCGTGCGTGCTCCATCGTCTCGACACCTTCGGCTATGACCTCGATGCCCAGGGACTTGCCGATTTCAATGATCGAGGAGACGACCTGCCTTCGTTGCGGCGATTTGACAATCGGGATGACAAGCTGACGATCGATCTTCAGCCGGCGAGGCTGTAGTTTGAGCAGGCTGACTATTGAGGCAAAGCCGGTGCCAAAATCGTCTATTTCCACGTCAATTCCGAGTTCTTTTATCTGCTCAATATTCCAGGTAACAAAGTCATCATTCTCGTCAAGGAAAATTGACTCAACAAGCTCGAACGAAACTGTTCCTTTCCTGATATTCAGCTTCTTCAAACTCTTTATGAGTCCCTCATCTTGAAGGCGCCGCGCCGAAACGTTGACCGATACCCTCGGAACGCTGATGTTCGCGGCAGACCATGCTTTGAAATCCGAAAGCGATTTCTCCAGTATGGTTCGATCGATGGTCGAGACGACATTCAGTTCTTCCGCGGTCCTCAGGAAGACATCGGGCGCCAAAATACCCTTCGCCGGATGTCTCCATCGCGCCAGCGCCTCAACCCCAACAATTTCCAGCGTCTTTGCGTCAAATTGCGGCTGGTAGAACGGAATGAACTCGTTGCGCTCAAGGCCGCCGAGAATCTCGTCGGCAATCCGTTTCGTGTCGACGATTTCGCTTTGCATCGCCTCGGTGAAGAATTCGTATCGATTGCGCCCACGCCTCTTTGCCCGGTAAAGCGCGATATCAGCGTTCACCAGCAGGTGTTTGGCTTCGATACCTTTTCCGTTGTCGACCGCAATTCCCACGCTCACACCAAAACGGCATCGATGGCCCTGATAGTAGACGGGTTCGCGCATCTGGTTGATGACACGGTCAGCGAGCAGCGCCAGTCGCTTGATATCGTCATGCACCACGCAGAGCACGATGAATTCGTCTCCTCCGATGCGAGCGACAAATCCCTCGCCATCGACCTTGGACCGCAGGACAGTTGACGCATGAACAAGCATTGCGTCACCCGCGGCGTGGCCAAGCGTATCGTTGATGTGCTTGAACCGATCCAGATCGATGTGAAGCAGTGCCGCAAATCCGCCGGAGCGCCTGGCGTCTGTTGCGTAATCTTCCAGCACCTGGTCGAGATAACGCCGGTTGGGCAAACCGGTCAGCGAATCGTGAAGCGCGGTATGCTCTATACGCGCCTTGGCCAACTCAAGTTCTGCATTTCTCGACTCGGAAAGCTGTTTTGCGCGAACCAGATCCTTGTTCAATAGGACATCGGCCGTCACATCCCATTCCGCGCCAATCATTTTTGGGGTGTCGTCTGCGGCCCGATAAATGATCGCCTTGGATCGAACATGACGAATCTCGCCATCCGGACGAATAATCCGATACTCCGACAGATATGGTCCACCGTCAGCCATCGCCTTGTCGAAATCTGCATTGGCGCCAGCCAAATCATCCGGGTGGATTGATCCCGCCCAGTCAAGGTAGCCGCGGCCCTCCCCGGTTGGCTTGCCGTATATTTCATTGACGCGATCGTCCCACGTAAGTTCGTTGGTCGCGAGATCGTGTTCCCAAACGCCAATAGCCGACGCTTCCAGAGCAAGTTCCAGGCGTCTCGACAATCGACGCAGTTCCGCATAATTGCGTTGTCTCTCGCCAATCAGGCGACCCGTAACCAGGAAGGGGATCACAACCAACGCCCCAGCCACCGCCATGATCGCGCGCAAGAACCATGCGTTGTCGGGCGTTGAAGGCCAGCCGTTCTTGGGAATGGCCGCGATCCGCCACGAACCGGACGGGAGCAGAATTTCGGCCGTCACCGGATCGCTTTTGGCGACGCCCTCATTGCCGAAGAATTGTTCTCCACCTGGACCGAGAGCGTCCTTGCCGATCAGCGCTACGTCGATCCCGAGATCATCGTCCGACAGGCCGCTCGCTCTATAAAGGCGCTGCACGTCGACAACGGCTGAAATGATGCCCCAGAACCTTTCAGTGTTGCCCGCGCTCGGCACAAAAACCGGAATACGACCGACGAAGCCCTGCCCTCCCTGCCTCAAGTTGACGGGACCGGCAAGGATCAACTTGCGCTCGTCTCGCGCCCGGAGAGCGCCCGCGCGTTGCCGTTCGTCCTTGCGGTAGTCGAGGCCGATTGCCCTCTCGTTGCCCTCCATCGGGTACATCAGGGAAATGACCAGATCGGGCGCGCCGGCAATGTTCTTCAATTGCGAGTCCCCGCCAAACAGGTTACTCGCGAGCGAGGCGAAGCGTTGCTGTCCCATATAGGGCTCAGTCACGACCGCCGCGACCAATCCCTGCACCAGTTGAAGGTTTCCGTTGATGTTACCTTCGAGCTTGGCGCGGATAAGGTTGACCTTGGCCAGGACATCCGCACGGGCGGCTTGGTCCGAGAGGACCTTGTTCTGGTGGTCCGCGAATACTGCGCTGATGGCAATAACCAGCACGGCCATTGCCGCCGGAATATTCGCCGACGAGAAAACAGCCTTCTTAACACCGCCGAACCTAGCGCGGAAAAGAGCCAATAGGCGATTCCTCAGCTGCCAATCGAGTTCTCGGAACGACCCCACGATAGAATATTAGCTTTCAAGTATTTAATTTTGACCTTCACGGGTCCTAAAACTTTTGCACTTTTCGATCGCTGGCGCCGGGGTGTTTGAACTGACTTGCGGCTCTGCTTGACATCTTGAAGCTGCTCGCCGTCACCGACGCCGGCCATCGTGCCGAAACCACCGTTCGCGCAATTCTGGGGAGCCTACGGGCGATCGATGGTCCCGCCGCTGCGCGACCGTGAAGCGGATCGACATGAAAAAATGCCGACTAGCGGCTTGCTCGCAAGATCGCGGTCACGGCGAGCGCCGTTGCACAATTTGAGGCGCCGGATCCGAAAATCATCATGCGTAGACCTCGGAAGAGCATAACTCCGCAATGACAATGCAAAACTGGATCAATAGCGGGATTAGTGGCTCTCAATCGTCTTGGGAGTAACAAGGTATGGTATCTTGCCGACGCTACGCTTCGTCGCGCCAATGGAATAGGCCATTGGTATCTTGGGAGAGTTCTCCGGCAAGCCGTACATATCCTTGCCGGCCCGCACGGCAAATGAAAAGTGCTGCCACGAAACCGTGTCATGCTCGTTGAGAAAATCAAGCGTCAGCCCAGCTGCAATCAACGCGTTTACCACGTCACTGACCGGATGAATCCACTCATAATAGCGAGGATGTTTCAAGATGCGGTCGTCGCCGGTATAGGTCCGTTCCTCGTTCCACGCGAGTGGTCGGGCTATTGGCGTTCGCCAGTCGTGCTTGAACTCCAGCGCCGCTGCCTTGCGGTCACACTGGAACATCAGCGGGTGGCCCTCGGCCAGATAGAGCCGGCCGCCGGGCCGCAGCAGATCGGCAACCACCCTCGCCCAGCGGAACACGTCGTCCAGCCAGTTTACAGAACCCCAGGTAACGTAAGCGATGTCAAAGGTCCGGCCGAGCGCTTCGACTGCCTCAAACAGTGGCGCTTCCACGAAACGCACATCATCTGTACCTGCCTTCGCAGCGAAATCCCGTGCCGCCGCGATCGCGGTCGGTGAAAAGTCGAGGCCGGTCACGCTGCCCGCGCCCAGATTCTTCAAGCTGATCGTGTCGAGCCCGATATGACATTGCAAATGGACGATATCCTTGCCGATGATATCGCCGACCTCGCGCGTTTCCAGCTCATAGAGATTGGATCCGCCTGCCAGTACATTTTCGATGTGGTAGCTGCCTGTCGTGTCTGTCGAATGCAGTTCGGCCCGATCATCCCAATTTAGGCGGTTCGCACCCAGAAACGGTTCCAAATTGTCCCCCAAAGTCCTGCCGCGACCAACGTTTGGTAAACAGAACGTTAATATACTTTGCAGCTAAAGGATCGCGCGTCAATGCGAGGCGGGGGCCGGTGCACCGACACGTCGCAAGGCCGTCCATCGAGGCCGCTCAAAGACGCCCGCAGTGCAGCGGTTGCGTTTGCCATGCGCATTCAGCACAAATTGATCGCAGATGAATCCGGCTCAGGCTCGCCGGCAGACTTGCGTGAGAAGGAATGGATCGCTTCAACCTCGGCAGCTACCGCCGCCCTATCTCCACCGGCTCGGCGGAAACCCGGCGCTGGTTCGATATCGGCCTCAACTGGTGCTACGGCTTCAACCATGAGGAAGGCATCAAGTGCTTCGAGAAGGCGCTGGAAACGGACGCTGACTGCCCGATGGTGCATTGGGGCATCGCCTACGCCGCCGGGCCTTTCTACAATCTGACCTGGAAGGAGCATGGCGAGACGGAAGCCGCCAGAGCGGCCGGGCGCTGCTTCGAGCATGTCCAGCTTGCGCGCGCCAACGCCGCGCGCGCCAGCGCGGTGGAAAGGCGTCTGATCGAGGCGCTGGCCTGCCGTTTCCCCGAGCCGCGTGTCTCGGCGCCGCCGAAATTCGAGCAGTGGGACGATGCCTACGCCGCCGAGATGCGGCGCGTCTACGCAAGCTTTCCCGACGACCATGACGTGATGGCGCTGCTGGTCGACGCGCTGATGATGCGCACCGTGCGGCGCCTGTGGGACCTCAGGACCGGCAGGCCCGCGCCGAATTCGGATGTGCTGGAAGCGCTCGATGTTTGCGAGCGGTCGATCCGGCTCGCCGACGAGGCAGGCCGGCCACAGCATCCGGCGATCGTCCATTTGCACATCCATCTCCTGGAAATGTCGACCACGCCGGAACGCGGCGTGCGCTCGGCCGACCTGCTCGGCACGATGTGCCCCGATGCCGGGCACATGAACCACATGCCGGGGCACATTTACGTGCTGTGCGGAGAATACGAGAAGGCGAAGCTCGCCAGCGAAAAGGCGGTTCGCGCCAACGACCTCTATCTCTCCTATGCGGATCAGCCCACCTACTATCTGCTTGGCTGCGGCCACGACCTGCATCTGATGATGTTCACCTGCATGTTTCTCGGCCAGTACAAGCCGGCGCTGTGGGCCGCCGACAAGGTGCGCAGCCTAGTGACGCGGAACGTGGTGAACATGCCGGACCGGCCAAAGCTCACCCAGACGGTGGAAGGCTACCACGCCATGAAATCGCATGTGCTGGTGCGCTTCGGCCGCTGGCAGGAGATCATCGACGAACCGATGAATGACGAGCCTGAGCTTTACGTCCTGACCACGGCGATGCAGCACTACGCCAAAGGTGTCGCGCATGCGACGCTCAGGGATTTTGCCAAAGCGGAGCAGGAACGCGAGCGGTTTCACCGGCACCTGGCGCGCATCCCGCCAGAGCGTCGCTTCCTCAGCAACCCGACAAGGGCTTCGCTCGCCGTCGGTGCTGCCTTGCTCGATGGCGAGCTTGCCTATCACAGGGGCCGACATGACGAGGCCTACGTGCATCTGCGGCAAGCGGTCGAGCTCGACGACAATCTGTCCTACACCGAGCCGTGGGCGTGGATGCACCCGCCGCGCCATGCGCTGGCGGCGCTGCTGCTGGACCAGGGCCTCGCGCAAGAGGCCGAGCAGGTCTATCGCGATGATCTGGGCCTAAGCGGCAAGGTGCAGCGTTGCGCCCAGCATCCGAACAATGTCTGGGCGCTGCACGGGCTCGTGGAGTGCCTGAAACTGCGCGGCGAGACCGAGGAGTTGCCCGCGCTGCAGGCCAGGCTCACCGCCGCGCTCGCCAAGGCTGACGTGGCGATCAGCTCGTCCTGTCTGTGCAGGACGCGCGTGCAGCCAGCGCAAAGCTGCTGTCATTGAAGCCTTGGTCTACCAGACGAAATCTTTTCATTTCAAAAGGATAGCACTGCTCTTTGCGACTGTGCCTCACGCGGCTGCGTCAAGCCCCTGCGCCGGCACATAGTTGAGTATGGGCCCGAGCCAGCGCTCGACCTCGGCAAGCGGCATGCCCTTGCGCCGCGCATAGTCCTCGACCTGGTCGCGTTCGACCTTGGCGACGCCGAAATAATAGCTTTCGGGATGCGACAAATAGATGCCGGAGACGGATGAGCCCGGCCACATCGCAAAACTTTCGGTCAGGCTGACGCCCGCATTGCGCTCGCCGTCGAGCAGGCGAAACAGCGTCGCCTTCTCGGTGTGGTCGGGCTGCGCCGGATAGCCGGGCGCCGGGCGGATGCCGCGATAGGGTTCGCCGATCAGGTCGTCCGGGGCGAGGTTCTCGTCGGGCGCGTAACCCCAGAACTCCTTGCGCACCTTCTCGTGCATGCGCTCGGCGAAGGCCTCGGCGAAGCGGTCGGCCAGCGCCTTGACCATGATCGAGGAATAGTCGTCATTGGCCCGCTCGAAACGCTCGGCGATCGCCACTTCCTCGATGCCTGCGGTGACGATGAAGCCGCCGAGATAGTCGGCCTTGCCGCTGTCGGCAGGTGCTATAAAATCCGACAGCGCGACATTGGCCTTGCCGTCGCGCTTGGCCAGTTGCTGGCGCAGCGTGAAGAAGGTCGCCTGTTCCTGCGAGCGCTTATCGTCCGTGAACAGCCTGATATCGTCGCCGACGGTATTGGCCGGCCAGAAGCCGATGACGCCCTTGGGCGCAAACCATTTTTCGGCAATGACCTCCTTCAGCATCGCCTGCGCATCCTCGAACAGCTGGCGTGCAGCCGGCCCTTGCGCCTCGTCATCAAGGATCTTGGGATAACGTCCCTTCAACTCCCAGGTCTGGAAGAACGGCGTCCAGTCGATATAGCGCGCGAGCTCGGCCAGATCCCAGTTTTCGAAGACTTTCGGGCCAAGGAAGGACGGTTTTGGCGGCTCATAGCCCAACCAGTCGATCCTGTGGGCGTTGGCCCGCGCCTTGGCGAGCGGCAGCCGCTGCTTGTCGGCTTCGCTGCGCGCATGCGCGTCGGCAACCTTCTTGTATTCGGCGCGGACGTTCTCGACATAGCCGCCCTTGGCCTCGTTCGACAGCAGCGCCGACACCACGCCGACCGCCCGGCTGGCATCGGCGACATAGACCGTCTGGCCCTTGGCATAGCGCGGATGGATCTTCACCGCCGTATGTACGCGGCTGGTCGTCGCGCCGCCGATCAAGAGCGGAATGTCGAAACCTTCGCGCTCCATTTCGGCGGCCATATGCGCCATCTCGTCGAGCGAGGGCGTGATCAGACCGGACAGGCCGATAATGTCGACCTGCTGCTCGCGCGCCGTCTGCAGGATCTTGGTCGCCGGCACCATGACGCCGAGGTCGATGATCTCGTAATTGTTGCAGGCCAGAACCACGCCGACGATGTTCTTGCCGATGTCGTGGACATCGCCCTTCACCGTCGCCATCAGGATCTTGCCGGCGGTCTGGCGCTCGCCATTGTCGACGCCGTTGGCGGCGTTGGCCAGTTTCTCGGCTTCCATATGCGGCAGCAGCCCGGCCACCGCCTGCTTCATGACGCGGGCAGACTTCACCACTTGCGGCAGGAACATTTTTCCCGCGCCGAACAGGTCGCCGACGACATTCATTCCCGCCATCAGCGGGCCTTCAATGACATGCAGTGGACGCTCGGCGGCGCGCCGCGCCTCATCCGTGTCCGCATCGATGAATTCGGTGATGCCGTTGACCAGCGCGTGCGAAATGCGCTGCTCTACCGGCCAGTCGCGCCAGGCGAGATCGCGCTCCTGCGCCTCCTTGCCGGCCGTGCCCTTGAAGCGTTCGGCGAGTTCCAGCATGCGTTCGGTCGCCGTGCCGCCGCCTTTCGGCTCGCGGTTGTTGACGACGTCCTCGCAGGCTTCGCGCAATTCCGGATCGATGGTGTCGTAGACGGCAAGCTGCCCGGCATTGACGATGCCCATGTCCATGCCCGCCTGGATGGCGTGATAGAGGAACACCGCATGCATGGCCTCGCGCACCGGTTCGTTGCCGCGAAACGAGAACGAGAGGTTCGACACGCCGCCCGAAATATGGACATGGGGAAGTGTCGTAGTGATTTGCCGCGCGGCTTCGATGAAGTCGACGCCGTAATTGTTGTGCTCCTCGATGCCGGTGGCGATGGCAAAGACATTCGGATCGAAGACGATATCCTCCGGCGGGAATCCGGCCTGCTCGGTCAAAAGCTTGTAGGCGCGGGTGCAGATTTCGACTTTGCGCGCTTTGGTGTCGGCCTGGCCGTCCTCGTCGAAGGCCATGACCACCACGGCCGCGCCATAGGCCCGCACGAGTCTTGCATGATGCAGGAACGCTTCCTCGCCCTCCTTCATCGAGATGGAGTTGACCAGCGGCTTGCCCTGCACGCATTTCAGGCCGGCCTCGATGATCTCCCATTTGGAACTGTCGATCATCACGGGAACGCGCGCGATATCGGGCTCGGCGGCGATCAGGTTGAGATACTCGACCATTGCCTTCTTCGAATCGATGAGGCCTTCGTCCATGTTGATGTCGATGATCTGGGCGCCGTTGGCGACCTGGTCGCGCGCGACATCGAGCGCGGCGACATAGTCGCCCGCCGTGATCAGCTTCCTGAATTTCGCCGACCCTGTGACATTGGTGCGCTCGCCGACATTGACGAACGGAATCTCGTCGGTCAGCGTGAACGGCTCGAGGCCGGACAGGCGCATCCTGGGTTCGATGTCGGGAATGGCGCGCGGCGGATATTTCTTCACCGCCGCCGCGATGGCGCGGATGTGGTCCGGCGTCGAACCGCAGCAGCCGCCGACGATATTGACCAGGCCCTCGCGCGCGAAATCCTCGATCTGCGCGGCCATGAATTCCGGGCTTTCGTCATACTGGCCGAATTCATTGGGCAGGCCGGCATTCGGATAGGCGCAGACGAAAGTGCTGGCGACACTCGATATCTCGGCCAGATGCGCGCGCATCGCGTTGGCGCCCAGTGCGCAATTGAGCCCGATCGTGAACGGGCTGGCATGGCGCACCGAATGCCAGAAAGCCGTCGGCGTCTGGCCCGACAGCGTGCGGCCGGACAGGTCGGTGATGGTGCCGGAGATCATCACCGGCAGATGCACGTCCTTCTCGATGAAGATCTCGTTGCAGGCAAAGATCGCCGCCTTGGCGTTCAGCGTGTCGAAGATGGTCTCGATCAGAATGATGTCGGCGCCGCCGTCGATGAGACCGCGCAGCTGCTCGCCATAGGCAAGGCGCAATTCATCGAAGGTCACCGCGCGGTAGCCTGGATTGTTGACGTCCGGCGACATCGAAGCGGTGCGGTTGGTCGGCCCCAGCGCGCCGGCGACGAAGCGGCGCTTGCCGTCCTCCTGCTCGGCCCTGACGGCTGCCCGACGCACCAGCCGCGCGCCGTCGCGGTTCAGCGCGTAGACCGCGTCCTCCATGCCGTAATCGGCCTGGGCGATGGCGGTCGAGGAGAAAGTGTTGGTCTCAAGAATATCCGCGCCGGCGATGGCGTATTGATAGTGGATCTCCTCGATCGCCTTGGGCTGCGTCAGGATCAGCAGGTCGTTGTTGCCCTGTTGGTGGCAGGCGCAATCGGCGAATTTGTCGCCACGGAAGTGGTTCTCGTCGAAGCCCAGGCCCTGGATCTGCGTGCCCATGGCGCCGTCGAGGATAAGGATGCGTTCGCGCGCCGCCGCCGTCAGCGCCGCCAGCACTTCCGAACCGTCGGGCTTTGCCGCAACGGGGCCGAACAAATCGTCCAGCGATGAAGGGTTTTGCGACATTTTTCATCCTCAAGGCGACGGTCGCGCTTAAGTCACATAAAGACATCTTTATGTCAATATACGCTATTTACCTGCTGATGTCACGCCTGACGCTGCCCGCTGCCGTTACAACGCGGCATGTCCTGTCTTCGTTGCCGTTGCCGCCCTGAGCAGCATGCCGAATAAATCACGCGGTTCGTCGGGATCGGCCAGCATGTCGAGTTCCTGGTAGAGGCCGGTCGATATCAACTGGTCTCTGATATAGCGCAGCGCCGAGAAATCCTCGATGGCAAAGCCCACGGAATCGAACAGCGTGATCTGCGCCGGGTCGCGCCGGCCCGGCACGGCACCGGTAATGACCTGCCACAGCTCGGTCACCGCATGATCCGGCGCAAGCTGCTGGATCTCGCCCTCGATGCGGGTCTGTGGGGGGTATTCGACGAAGATATCCGAGCGCAGCAGGATGTCGCGGTGCAATTCGGTCTTGCCGGGACAGTCGCCGCCGACCGCGTTGATGTGGACGCCCGAGCCGACCATGTTGTCGGTGAGGATCGTTGCGTATTGCTTGTCGGCGGTGACGGTGGTGATGATCCCGGCACCCTCGACGGCCTCCTCCGTGGTGGCGCAAGCCACCATGTCGAACCCCAGCCCGGCGAGATTGCGGATGCACTTTTCCGTCGCCGCGCGGTCGATGTCATAGAAGCGCAGTTTGCGCACGCCGAGCAGCGCCTTGAAGGCCAGCGCCTGGAACTCGGCCTGGGCACCGTTGCCGATCAGCGCCATGCAATCGGCGCCGGGAGGCGCCAAGTGCTTGGCCGCCAGCGCCGACATCGCCGCCGTGCGCAGCGCGGTCAGGATGGTCATTTCCGACAGCAGCACCGGATAGCCATTGTGGACATCCGCGAGCATGCCGAAGGCGGTCACCGTCTGGCGGCCCTCGCGCATGTTCTTCGGGTGGCCGTTGACATATTTGAAGCCATAGACCTCGCCGTCGCTGGTTGGCATCAGCTCGATGACGCCCTCGGCGCTGTGCGAGGCGACACGCGGCGTCTTGTCGAAGGCCTGCCAGCGGCGGAAATCATCCTCGATGTAGGAGGCCAACTCGGTGAGGAAGCGCTCGACGCCGATCTTCAGCACCAGCTTCATCATGTGGTCGACGCTGACGAAGGGAACGATGTTGAGATTGGGGATCATGGGTCTCACTTCCTGCCGCAATCAGTCTTTGCGGTGCGCGTTGCGCGCCTTCATCATAGCGGCAAGCGCCGGATCGCGCGCCTCCAGAGCACCGATTGCGGCGCTGGTGTCGTAGAGTCGTTCGTCCTGCCCCATCTTGAACTTGGCCTCGAGCCGCTCGATCGGCAGATCGAAGCCAAGGATGTGCGGAATGCGCCGCTCCATGCCGCCGGGACCGAGTTCGCGCATACGCCAGCGGTCCTCGCGATCCTTTTCCAGCACGTCGACCAGTTGCAGCAGATGCCGCGCGGTGGCGTCCTCGTCGAGCGGCACTGGACGGCCGTGGCAATGGACGACGGCGAAATTCCAGGTCGGCGCGCTGTCGCGCACCGGATTGCGCGGATACCAGGACGGCGAGATGTAGCCGTGCGGCCCGTGGAAGACGGCGATCGTCTCCCTGCCCTCCGCTATCAGCGCGCTGTGCGGGTTCTGCCTGGCCAGATGCGACACCAGCGTGCCGTTCGTTCCGCGCTGCCGGTCAAGCACGAAAGGCAGGTGCGAGGCGACCAGCCCCTGCGGTCCCAATGTCACCACCGTGGCGAAAGCCGCGGCCTCGATCAGGCCGAAGACGTCGTCCTGCGACAGCGGCGCGAATTCGGGCTTGCTGTACATCGGATCAGCTTCTCTGCGCGCGAACCGCCGGGATCAGGCCTTGCGGCCGTATCAGCAACACGGCAATGACGCCCGACAGCACGATGGCGTCGCGATAGGGTGCGACCGCCCCAGGCAGCGTCGCCTGCAGCAGCACCTCGATGATGCCGAGCAGGAAGCCGCCAGCGACGGCACCCGGCAGGCTGCCCAGCCCGCCGACGACGGCGGCGATGAAGGCCTTCAGCACCGGAGTAAAGCCCATCAGCGGATCGACGGAGGCGCGCTGCGCCACCCACAGCATCGCCGCCAGTCCGGCCAGCAGGCCGGACAGCAGGAAAGCGGTGGCGATGATGCGGCTGGCCGGAATACCCATCAGGCGCACGACGTTGAAATCCTCGGCGGCGGCGCGCATCGCCGTGCCGGTGACGGTGCGGCGCAGGAAGAGTTCCAACGCAATCAGCGCCAATGCCGAAACGACGATGGAGATGCTCGGCCCGACGCCGATGGTGAAATCGCCGAAGGAGAAGGCGCCGGTCATCCAGCCGGGCATGGCGACCGCCTGCGGCCGGGCCGAGATGCCGTTCTGGAAGACGACCTTGAGCAGGCTGGAGACAGCAAAGCTGGTCAACAGCAGGCTGGTGACGCTGGCGCCGCGCATCGGCCGGAAGGCGACGCGCTCCATGGCGACTGCTGCGAGCGCGCCGCAGGAAACGGCGACGAGCACGGCCAGCGGGAACGGCAGGCCGAACACCAGACAAGCAAGCAGCGCATAGCCCGACAGCGTCATCAACTCGCCATGGGCGAAGTTGATCAGGCCGACGATGGAAAAGACGATCGCCAGCCCCAGCGCCAGAAGCGCATAGACGCCGCCAAGGCTCACCGCATTGATGATCTGCTGCGCGATCATGGTCAGGCTCCGAGATAGGCTTGGCGGACGAGGTCCGAAGAAGCGAGTTCTTTCGCCGTGCCCGACAGCACCACCTCGCCATTGGCGAGGACCACGGCGCGGTCGGCGATCTCCAGCGCCAGCGCCACATTCTGTTCGACCAGAAGGATGGTCAGGCCGGTGCGGCGCAATTCGGCGATCAGGTCGAAGACGGTGTCGATCAGTTGCGGGGCAAGGCCGAGCGAGGGTTCGTCGAGCAGCACCATGCGCGGCTTGCTCATCAGGGCGCGCGCGATCGCCAGCATCTGCTGCTCGCCGCCCGACAGATTGCCGCCCTTGGCGCGGTGATAGCGCCGCAGGATCGGGAACAGCTCCAGCATCTCTTCCTCGCGCGCCCTCGCCTCCGGAGGCGTCAGATGCACGGCGCCGCCGAGCCGCAGATTGTCGGCCACGGTCAGGCTGGCAAAGATGCGGCGGCCTTCCGGAACCAGGGCGACGCCCTTGCGGGCGATCGCTTCCGGCGCCAGGCCAGTGATGTCGGCGCCGTCGAAGATCACCTTGCCGGATGCGGCCGGCACCAGTCCGGCGATGGCGCTGAGCGTCGAACTCTTGCCGGCGCCATTGGCGCCGACCAGCGCGATGATCTCGCCGCTGTCGACGGCAAGATCGACACGGCGCACCGCCTCGACCTCGCCATAGCGTATTTTCAGGGCTTCGACGCTGAGCATGATGTCACGGCGCCGGCACGTCGGCGGCGTCGGGGATCATGGTCTGGATATACTTGCCCTCGCCGCCCTCATAGCGCATCAGTGCCACGGGCCGCAGCGGCATGCGGTCGGTGCCGGCATAGGTGATCTTGCCGGTGATGCCGTCAAAATCCTTGAGGCCGGCGATGGCGTCGCGGATCGCCTTGGGATCGTCGGAGCCGGCGGTCTTGACAGCCTGGTCGAGGATCAGGCCGATCTCGTAGCCGTTCACCTCATAGGTCGATTCCGGCGCATGGCCGGCATATTTGGTGAAGGCGGCGTTGAAGGCTTCCAGCTTGCTGCCCGGTTCGGCATAGCCGGCCGCCGTATAGACGACGCCGTCGACCAGTTTGCCTAGCCCCTTGACGGTCGGCGTGCCGATGGCATCGGCGCCGTAGACCGGGATGGTGACGCCGGCGCCGCGCAATTGCTGGATGAAGGCCGGGAAGTCCGGCTCGTAGGCGGCCGTCATGATCAGGTCGGGCTGGTCGGCGAGGCCCTTGATGTTGGTGATCTCGGCGGAAAAGTCCGGCTGGCCCATGGTGTAGGTGCCGCGGCCGGCGATGGCGCCGCTCTTTTTCTCGAACACCTTACCGAAATATTCGGGCAGATTGGCTGTGTAGGTGGAATCCGGCGAGGTCAGCAGAAAGACCTTCTTCTTGCCTTCGGCGATGGCGAAGTCGGCGACAGCGGTCGCCTGCACATTGTCGGCCGGATAGGTGCCGAACATGACGTCGCCGACCGCGGCGGTCAGCAC
Organism: Mesorhizobium metallidurans STM 2683; assembly: GCF_000350085.1. Taxonomy (GTDB): domain Bacteria; phylum Pseudomonadota; class Alphaproteobacteria; order Rhizobiales; family Rhizobiaceae; genus Mesorhizobium; species Mesorhizobium metallidurans. The sequence continues at coordinate 70,554 of NZ_CAUM01000096.1, read as the reverse complement.
CGGAGCGGAGCCGCAGAGCGTCAGCGTCGGGATGCCGAGCGGCTGGGTGAGCTGGCCGACCGAGATCGAGGGATCGGCATCGCAAGGCGTGATCATGATCTTGGCGCCGGCGTCGATAAGCTCCTGGGCGACGGTAGCGGTCTGCGCGGTGTCGGAACGCGTATCCTTGATCACCAGCTTGACGGTGTATTTGCCGGCGAGACCGCCCTTGGCGTTGAGCTCGTCGAGCGCCATGCGCAGGCCGGCAAGTGCCGGCTGGTCGTAAGGCGCAAGGCCGCCGGTCTGCGCGGTAGCGGCGCCGATGATGATCTCCTCGGCGCTGGCGGTCGAAACGGCGGCGATGCCGAACACCGCCGCGTAGAGGGCGGCGCGGTGAAGGCGATAAAGCGTTGGCATGTCGGTTCTCCTTCTGGATTTATTATCGTTGGCTGGATTGTTATCGTTGGTTGTTGTGGCTCATGCGGTTTCGTTTGCGGTGGTTTCACTGGCGGTCTTGGCGCGGGCGGTGCGGCTGCCGAGATAGGCGGCGATAACGGCAGGGTTGTTCTGCACCTCGGCCGGCGTGCCGTCGGCAATGACGCGGCCGTGGTCGATGACGACGATGCGTTCGCAGAGATTCATCACCAGCCGCATGTCGTGCTCGATCAGCACGACGCCGATGCGGCGCTCGGTGCGGACCGCCGACAGGATCGACACCAGCTCGGCGGTCTCGACGGCGTTCATGCCGGCGGCTGGCTCGTCCAGCAGCAGGAAGCGCGGCTTCAGCGCCAGCGCCCGCGCCACTTCGAGCCGGCGACGCTGGCCATAGGCAAGCCTGGCTGCCGGCTGATCGGCTGACTTCTCCAGCCCCATGCGGGAAAGCTCGCGCATTGCCGCCGCTTCGGCCTGGCCAAGATCCGGCTCGACCTGGCGGGCAGCGACAACAACGTTTTCCAGCACGGTCATAGCGGGGAAAACGCGGATGTTCTGGAAGGTGCGGGCAACGCCCGAGCGGGCGAAGCGGAAGGCGGACGCCGCTCTCACCGCGCCGCCGATCGACACGGTGCCGGCGCTCGGTTCGACATCGCCGGCCAGCATGTTGAGCAGTGTCGTCTTGCCGGCGCCGTTCGGACCGATGATGCCGGTGATGCTGTCGGTGTCGAAGGCAAGCGTCACGTCGTCGACGGCGACGACGCCGGCATAGCGTCGCGACAGATGGTCGGCAGCAAGGCGGTCGTGCTCGACATGCAGCGGTGGCTGAGCCGAAGCCGGTATCGCCCGACCGCCGGGGCGGCGCAGGAGATTGAGTTCGCGCTCGCCGAACAGGCCGGTCGGCCGCCGCCAGATGACCAGGATCATGGCGATGGCGAGCACGCCCTGGGTCAGGCCGAACAGCACCGGCAGATGGAGGCCGAACATTTCGCCGCCGCCTTCGAAGCGGCGCACGATCTCGATCACGGCAATGGTAACGACCACGCCAGTGAAGGCGCCGAGCGAGGAGTTCATGCCGCCGACGATCAGCATGGCGAGCAAGGTGAAGCCGAAGTCGAAATAGAAGTCGCGCGGTGAGAAGGCGCCAAGGAACTGTGCCATCATGGCGCCTGCTGCCATGGCAGCAACCGTGCCCACCACCCAGGCGGCCAGGCGCGCGGTGCGCTGGTCGACGCCGACGGCGGCAGCACCCCGCTCATCATTGGCGGCGGCGCGCGTGGCAAGGCCGAAAGCGGTTTCCCGGAACAGCCTCGCCGCCACCAGTGCCACCGAAGCGATGCCGACTGCGGTCCACAACCCGACCTCGCGCGGCACGCCGTAGAAAGGCTGGCTGCCGCGGGTGATCTCGCGCCCGGCGACCAGCAGCGTGTAGACGATGATCAGCATGGCAAGGGTTGCGATCGACGCACTCGACCCGGTCAGCCGAAGCAATGGCGTGCCGGTCAGAAGGCCGATGACGATCGCAAGGACCAGCACCATGGCGAGTGCGGCGAAGAAAGAGAGTTCATAACCGGCGAGGAATTGCGGCAGATCGCGCAGCGCCGTGCGCTGCAGTGCGGCCGGCATGGTCAGGATACCCGTGGCATAGGCGCCCAAGCCGGCGAAGGCGGCGTGGCCGAAGGAGACGATGCCGCTGTTGCCGGAGAATATCTGCAGGCCGAGCACCGCCGTCAGCATGATCGCGGCATAGGTGACGACACGCTGCATGGCGGCGCCGCCGAACAGGAAGATGATGAGCGCGGCCAGCAGCAGCACCGCCACCATGCAGAGCGCATCGGCGCCGGCGTTGCGGAACGCGGCCGGCATGAACGACCGGCCGGGGCTTTCACGCATCGCCACCTGCGCCATCACGCAGCCTTGAAGCGGCTGGGCGAGAACGGCGCCAGGATAGGCTGGGCGCCTTCGGTGGCCAGTCTTGCAATCGCCTCGCCGACCGCCGGCCCGGTCTTGAAGCCATGGCCGGAGGAACCGGCCGAAACGAACAGTCCGTCGACGCCTGGCATGGCGCCGATGACCGGCAGGTCGTCGGGGCTCATGTCGTAGAGCCCGGCATAGCCGGGGCGGATGCCGAGATCGGCCATCGCCGGGACGCGTGCTGCGAAGCTCTCCAGGATCTCGACCGATTCCGCTTCCTCGGCGCCTTCCATGTAGTCGTCGGGATTGTCGACGAGACGCGGACGGCCCGCATGCTCATGGCGCAAGCCGGTGCCGCCGCCGGCCCAGGTGCCGGCCAGGATGACGCCGTCATTGTCGGGCCGCGCATAGTTGCAGGAGATGTCGTCGCACCAGGCGAAGGGCATGACCTCTCGCGCCTTGCCGGCGGCGTCGAGCACCGCCATAGGATGGCGCTCGACATGCAGCGGCAGATCGAGCCCAACCGTCGCCAGCAGGCGGCGCGTCCATGGCCCGGCAGCGAGCACCACGGCGTCGGCTTCCAGCACGGTCCCATCGGCGAGCGCGACGCCGGTGACGCGGTCGCCCTCCTTAACCAAGCGTTCGACGAGCGTGTTCTGCATGATCTTCGCGCCGCGTGACCTGGCGGCGCGAGCAATCGCGTTGGTGGCGCCGAAGGCATCGGCATAGCCATATTCAGGCTCCCACAGCGCCAGCGAGACATTGTCGAGCGCAAAGCCCGGTGCTGCATCGGCGAAGGCTTGCGGCGACAGCGTCTCGATCAGTGCCCCCTCGCCGCGAATGCGTTCGGCGGCAGCCTTCCAGCTCGCCTCATTGTCCTTGCCGCAGACCCACATCATGCCGACTTCGGTGACGAAGGAGCCCTCGCCCGCGATCTCCGGCAGCGACACCAGGATCTCGCGGCCACGGATGGCGAGCTGCGACAGTTCCGGCATCAGGTAGAAGGCGTGCAGCAGCGCCGAGGACTTGCCGGACGGCCCGCCGGCGGGATGGGTCTGTTCGACAAGCGTCACCGTCACACCGGCCGCGGCCAGATGATAGGCGGCGCTCGATCCCACTATACCGGCGCCAACGACGATGACGTCGCTTCCGTTCCGCATGGCTGTTCCCCACAGTCTTGGCTACTTTCGAACAAGCTAAGACCAGTCGTTCGAATATGTCAATCTCTCTTCATTGTTGACCGAAATCAAAATCCCTGTAATAAACTCAACACAACGAGGCAGAGAGCCCAACACGGATTTCGGGGAGGCCAATGGCGATACGCGATGTTCTGATGCGACAGGACCTGGCGCTGACGCCGTCGGAGGAAAAAATCGTCCGGCTGCTTCTGACCGACTATCCGACATCCGGCCTCGGCACCGCCTCGGCGCTGGCGCGGCGCGCCGGCGTCAGCGACCCGACCGTGGTCAGGCTGGTGGTGAAACTCGGCTATGAAGGCTTCCCGGATTTCCAGGCCAAGCTGCTGGCCGAGGTCGAGGCAAGGCTGCACTCGCCGCTGCTGATGATGGAGGCCAAGCGGCCATCAGGCGCGGAAGACAGCGCGATCCTCGCCTATCTTGGCTCGGTCGGCGAGGCTCTCGCGAAATCGGTCAGCCTGACGCCGTTGCAGAGCTACGACCGCGCCGCCCGCCTGCTTATGGAGACGAAGGGCGAAGTTGCCCTGCTCGGCGGCCGCTTCAGTCGCCATGTCGCCAGCATGTTTGCCGGTTACCTGCTGCAGTTCAGGCCGGGCGTGCGCGACATCGGCACGCTCTCGGCACAGGCCTTCGATACGCTGGCCGATCTCGGCCGCCGTGACGTGCTGGTCGTCTTCGACTACCGCCGCTATCAGTTCGACGTCATCGAATACGCCAGGCAGGCAGCGGCGCGCGATGTCCATATCGTGCTGTTCACCGACCAATGGCTGTCGCCCATCGCCGATCTCGCCGAGGTCACCATCGTCAGCCCGCTCGAAGTCGCCTCCCCCTATGACACATTGGCGCCGGCGATCGCGCAGATGGAGGCGCTGGTCGCCCACATCATCTCGACGCTGAGCGAGGCCGCGCACGAACGCATCGAGCGGCTGGAGGAGATACGCCACGCCAATGCCGTGACCCTCGACAGCGCAGAAGAAAATGGGGCCCGCAGCACGCCCGGGCCCAAAACAACCCAAGCCAAGTCAACCCAGGCCAAATCAGCAAACCAGGACCAGAAAGCATGAGCCAGCCGCTGCCCAAACGAAACGAGCCCTTCCGCGCCGGCGAAACCGCGCTGCTTGTGGTCGATATGCAGCGCGTCTGGCTGGAGCCTGGCGCCGACCCGGGGCACCCCGAACGCGGCCCCGAGCATTATTTCTACAGGCAGACATCGTCGCAGACGATCCCCAACCAGGAGCGCCTTTTGGCGGCAGCCCGCGCCAACGGCGTCGAGGTCATCCACACCATCATCCAGAGCCTGACGGAAGACGGCCGCGACCGCTCGCTCGACCACAAGCTGACGCCGATCCATATCGCGCCCAGCCTGCCGGAAGGCCTGCCGGTGCCGTCGCTGGCGCCGGTCGGCGACGAGATCATGCTGCCGAAGACGTCGTCCGGCATCTTCAATTCGACCAATGTCGACTACGTCCTGAAGAATCTCGGCGTGCGCTACCTCGTCGTGGTCGGCATCATGACCGATCAGTGCGTCGACATGACGGTGCGCGACGGCGCCGACCGCGGCTACCTCGTCACCTGCGTGTCGGATGCTTGTGCCGCGGCGACGCAGGAACGCCACGACATCGCACTCAAGGCGTTCGGCGGATACTGCTGGGTCACCGACACCGACACGGTCGTCGCCCGCTTCAAAGCCTTGGGAAAAGCTGCATGACATCGACCGTCGAACCGCTCGTTGCCGTCGTCACCACCGATCTTTCCGCCATCACGCGCGGCCGCTCGGTGGTCGAAAGCAAGCTGCAGAAGATCGCCGCCACCGGCGTCGGCTGGCTGCAGGCCAATCTGTCGCTGACGCCGTTCAACTCCATCGTCGATCCCAATCCATGGGGCTCGTCCGGCGACGTGCGGCTGGTGCCCGATCTCAATGCGCGCTTTCGCACGACGCTGACGGGATCGCCGACACCCTTCGACATGGTCGCAGGCAACATCGTCGAGCTCGACGGCAGCCCGTGGGTCGGCTGCACACGCACCATGCTGATCGACGCGCTGGCCGAGCTGAAGGCCGCGACCGGGCTTTCGGTCATCGCCGCCTTCGAGCATGAATTCCACATTGCCGACGCCGGCTTCGCGCCGGGCCACTCGATGTCGTTCGCCGCGCTGCGCCGCGCCGACCCGTTCGCGCCCAATCTGATGGCGGCGCTGGAGGAAGCGGGCGTCGCGCCCGAAGTGGTGATCGCCGAATTCGGCAATGAGCAGTTCGAGGTGACGCACGAGCCGGCGGATGCGCTGACCGCCGCCGACCGTGCGGTTGCCATCCGCGAGATCACGCGCGAAGTGGCGCGCACCGCCGGCTGGCGCGCCAGCTTCACGCCAAAGGCCGCTCCTGATGCGGTCGGCAACGGCGTCCACATTCATTTCAGCTTCGTCGACGAGGCCGGCAAGCCAGCGACCTACGATCCCTCAGGCCCGGGCGGCCTGTCCAGCCGGGCCGGCGCCTTCTGTGCCGGCGTGCTGCGGCATCTGCCCGGGATCACCGCCATGACGGCGTCGAGCGTGTCGTCCTACTACCGGCTGAGACCGCATAGCTGGAGCTCATCCTACACCTGGCTGGCCGATCGCGACCGCGAGGCGTCCCTGCGCATCTGCCCGACAGTGACGATCGGCGGGCGCGATCCGGCGCGACAGTACAACATCGAGTATCGGGCGGCCGACGCCACCGGCAATCCCTATCTGTCGCTGGCGGCCATCGTGCGCGCGGGACTGGAGGGGCTGAAGGCCAAGCTGCCGACACCACCGCTGGTGACCGGCGATCCGACGCTGATGAGCGAGGCGGAGCGCGCCAGGCTCGGCCTCGTGCGATTGCCGGAAACGCTGCCGGCGGCGCTCGATGCGCTCACCGCCGACAGCACCGTCACCGGTTGGTTCGCGCCTGTCTTCGTCGAGACCTTCGTCGGCCTCAAGCGGCATGAGAGCGAGCGTCTTGCAGGCCTCGATCCCGTGGCTGTCTGCGATCTCTACCGGACGCTCTATTGATGGTTGCGCAGCTCGGAAAGAGCATCCAGCCTGAAAGAGACTGGCCGGCGGCTGTCCAGATCCTCAACGAAGGCGGGGGCTCCGACATCGTGCTCCTGTGTGAGCACGCATCGAACCACATGCCTGCCGAATATCGCCAGCTCGGTCTCGATGCCAGCGATCTGCAGCGCCATATCGCCTGGGATATCGGCGCCGCCGAGGTGACACGGCTGCTGTCGGCGCGGCTGGACGCGCCGGCCCTCCTCAGTGGTTATTCGAGGCTGCTGATCGACCTCAACCGGCCGCTCGGGACCAGCGGCAGCATCCCGGTGCTGTCCGAAGACACCGAGATTCCTGGTAATGTCGGGCTTGACGAGGTCGAGCGCGAACGGCGCGCTGCAATCATGTTCACCCCGTTTCATGATCGGGTGGCCGCACATCTCGACCGTCGCACGAAGGACGGCAGGCCGACACTGATCGCGACAATCCACTCCTTCACGCCGGTCTTCCTCGGGGTTGCCCGGCCCTGGCATGCCGGCGTGCTTTACGACCGCGCCGGCGATTTCGGCGAAACGATCCTTGCCGGACTGCGCCGCGACGGCACGCTCAACGTCGCGGCAAACGTGCCCTACGTGATCAGCCGCGACGCCGACTACGCCGTGCCCATCCATGGCGACGATCGCGGCATCCCGGCCGTGCTCATCGAGATCCGGCAGGACCTGTTGGCGAGCCGTTCCGGCATAGAGTCATGGGTGGACCGCCTGGCTGCCGCCTTGCCCGCGCAGCAAAGGGGAAAGGCTTCATGAGCAATCTCAGCCTGCGCGAGCGCGACGCAGCGACCATCGCTCAAATCGGCAAGCTGCGCTTCTCGCCGCTCAGCCTCATCGGCGGCAAGGGCAACCGGCTGATCGAGGAAGGCGGACGCTCGCTGCTCGATTTGTCCGGCTCGGCCGGTCCGGCCATCCTCGGCTACGGCCATCCGGCCGTCGTCGAGGCGGTCGAAGCCTCGATCCGCGACATGGCGGGCGCCAGCCTCTTGCTTTACCCGAACGAGCCGGCCGTCTCGCTGGCCGAGCGGCTGCTGGCTATCACGCCCGGCAATGGTGAGCGCCGCGTCTGGTTCGGCCATTCCGGCTCGGACGCCAATGACTGCGCCGTGCGTGTGCTGCTGGCCGCCACCGGCCGCTCGCGTTTCATCTCTTTCATCGGCTCCTATCACGGCAATCTTTCCGGCTCTATGGGCATCAGCGGCCATACCGCCATGACCCACACGTTGCCCAGGCCAGGGGTGCTGTTGCTGCCCTACCCCGATCCGTACCGGCCGCAGTTCAGCGCCGAGGCCGTTCTTGCCCTGCTCGACTACCAGTTCGAGACCACCTGCCCGCCGCATCAGGTGGCTGCCGTGTTCATCGAGCCGCTGATGTCGGATGGCGGGCTCATCGTACCGCCGCCGGGTTTCCTCAGGGCGTTGCAGGAGCGTTGCCGCAAGCATGGCATCAGGATCGTGGTCGACGAGGTCAAGGTCGGGCTGGCGCGCACCGGCATGATGCATTGCTTCCAGCATGAAGGCTTGACCCCGGACCTCTTCGTCTTCGGCAAGGGCATCGGCGGCGGCCTGCCGCTGTCGGTCGTTGTCGGCCCGAAGGAGATCATGGACCACGCGCCGGCTTTCGCGCTGCAGACGACCGCCGGCAACCCGGTGGCGACCTCCGCCGGCAATGCGGTGCTTAAGGCGATCGAGGAAGAAGGCCTGGTCGAACGCTCGGCGCGCATTGGCGCGCTGTTCTCAGACGGGCTCAGGGCGCTAGGTGCAAAACATGAGATCATTGGCGACGTGCGCGGCCGCGGCCTTGCCATCGGCGTCGACCTGGTCAAGGACCGCTCGACGCGCGAGCCGGTGGCGGCGACGACGACGGCCAAGATCATCTATCGCGGCTACGAGTTGGGCGCGGCCTTCACCTATGTCGGCCTGAAGGCCAATGTGCTCGAATTCATGCCGCCGCTGACGCTGACCGAAGATGAGGTGACCGAGGGCGTTGCCATCGTCGATCAGGCGATGGCCGATGTCAGCGCCGGCAAGGTTTCCGACGCGGACGTCGCCTCGTTCATGATGTGGTGAAGGCGGCGCGAACTTTCAGGGAAAGATTTCTGCCAGTTCGTCGACGCTGGTACCATGATGTCCGCCCGTTCCTGACGGCCTATTACGGCAAGTTGCGAGCGCATATCGAGCGAAAGCTGCTGCTGGGCACTCGCAGGGCCGACAAGCACGACCGTTAGGCTGGAGCGGCCGGAGGCGATGCAGGTCAAAATTAGCCGAACTAAAGAATCCAGAATTGAGCGCGCAATTCAGGCTGCAGCGGCGGTGGATATCGTATTTTCACTGCACAGCACGAGTGCACAGCGACAGCACGATCAGTATCTGGACGTTTCATCAGCAACTGAACTGGGAAGACTGGCCATCGGCCAGTCTCTCAAGCGGTGCCTTTACCCCACCCACTTCTCATAGTCGGACACAAGCAGGTGCAGCGGCGCGACATCCTCGTCGATGTCGGCGAAGCGGCCGATCGGTTCGCGAAAGACATTGTCGGTGAGATCGTCATTGACGGTCGAGACCTCGCCGATCAGCACATCCTTGCCCTCGGCCCAGAAGGCATGCCAGACGCCCGGCAGAAGCGTGACGCTCTGGCCCGGGTCGAGCTTCAGGAGCCCGCCCGCGGGCAGCCTGTGGATGGTTCCGTCAACAGGCACCGAGACCTCGGCCTTCGGATCGATGCCGCCATCGCGATCGTGCATGAACAGCTCCAGCACCAGTTTGCCGCCACCGCGGTTGATGATGTCCTCGGCCTTGATGTTGTGGCGGTGCATCGGCGACAGCTGATCCTTGCGCGAGATCATGATCTTCTCGGCATAGAGCATACCCATGCCCTTCTTCATGTCCTCGTAGCGACCGTTGCGAACGGTGAACAGGAAGAGGCCGAGATCGCTGAACTTGCCCTGGCCGTAATCGGTGATGTCCCAGCCGAGCCGGGAGGAGAAGATGGCCGGCGAATCCTGCCGGCGCGCCTTCATCTCTTCCGGCGACCAATAGGCGAAGGGCGGCATGATGTAGCCGAACGAGCGGATGAAAGTGTCGGCATCGCGGATGATGTCGTTGACGGTGGAGCGTTTCATGATCGTGATCCCTTCTTCAGGCGGCGCCTACTGCGCATAGCCGAACACCGATCCGGTGTCGACGTAAACTCCATGCTGGCCTCATGACATCCGGGCCGATCAGGGCCATAAGTTCAGGCAAATCCCCAAGGTAACAATCCATGCGCAGCATAGACGACCTCGATACGCCGGCAATCCTGATCGACGCCGCCCGCGCCGAAGCCAACATCGTCCGCGCCCAAGCCCATGCCGACAGCCACGGACTGAAGCTCAGGCCGCACATCAAGACGCACAAGCTGCCCTATTGGGCCAAGAAGCAGGTGGCGGCAGGCGCGGTCGGCATTACCTGCCAGAAGATCGGCGAGGCCGAGGTGATGGCCGATGCCGGGCTGACCGACATTTTTCTGCCCTACAACATTCTCGGCCGCGCCAAACTGGAGCGTCTCAAGGCGCTGCATGGCCGTGTCACGCTGTCGGTGACTGTGGACAGCGGGGAGACACTCGACGGGCTTGCCGCCACCTTCACCGATCCCGGGCACCGATTACAGGTGCTGGTGGAATGCGACACCGGCATGGGCCGCTGCGGGGTGCAGTCGCCTGGCGAGGCGTTGGCGCTGGCCAGAGAGATCACCAAGGCCAAGGGGCTCGTCTTCGGCGGGCTGATGACCTATCCGGCGGCAGGCCGCGCTGCGGAGGCCGAAGCCTGGCTTGCCGGCGCACGCGATGCACTTGCCGCCTCCGGCCTTGAATGCCAGCGCATCTCCAGCGGCGGCACACCCGACATGTGGCGCTCGGGCGAGGACAGCGTCGTCACCGAATACCGGCCCGGTACCTACATCTATCTCGACCGCTATCAGGTCGCCAAAGGCGTCGGCAGCCTCGACGATTGCGCGCTGACGGTGCTGTCGACCGTGGTCAGCCACCCGACACCGGCGCGCGCCATCCTCGACGCCGGCAGCAAGGCCTTATCCAGTGACACGCTGGGGCTTGCCGATTTAGGCGAGTTGCTGGGTATTCCCGGCGCGAGGGTGACAGGGCTGAGCGAAGAACATGGCAATGTCACGCTTTCGGGCGACACAAAACTTCGCATCGGCGAGCGCGTGCGGGTCGTGCCCGACCATTGCTGCGTCGTCACCAATCTGTTCAACGAAGTGCATCTGGTCGACGGCGACAAAGTGCTTGAAACGCTACCGGTGGCAGCGCGCGGTCGGATGGGGTGATATTGGCGTTGTTCTGGCCGAACGCCGGTTTGGGTCAGGGTTGGACAAGCGAACCCAGCGCGGCCCTCAATGGATCGAGGGCATCGCCATACAGTTTCCAGCGCTCGACCGAGGACGAATAGATCGGCTGGCGCACCTGCCAGCGGCTTGGCGTTCGCACCGTGCGCTCGGTTTCGTGGAAACGCAGACACGCATCGTCCCATTCCACGCCGAGAAATCCGATCAATCCACGGGCGCGGGTTTCGAAATCGGCCACGGTTTCCTCGTAGGGCATGTCGTGGATGGCCAGAGGGACCACCTTGGCCCAATGGCGCATCAGGCGATCATATTGCCAGTAGTACTGCCCAAGCTTGGTCAGATCGGCATTGTAGCCATGGGCATCGGAGAAATTGTGCATGAAACAGGACGTGCAATTGTCCATCGGGTCACGCCGGCAATGGACGATGCGGGCATTCGGCAAAATGAGGCTGATGAAGGCCAGCAGCTCGAAATTATGCGGCATCTTGTCGACGACACGCGCCGCCTTGCCGTTGCGCTTGTTGAGATGGTCGAGATATTTCGAGCCAAGTTCCCTCGCCCTCGCCGGTGCAAGCGACACCATGGCCTTGGCGAAAATCGCCGGATCAAGCTGGTCGAATCCGAGTTCGCCGGCCAATGAACGGATGATCGGCAATTCGCCAGCGCCATGGATATCGTGATGGCTGGCGCATATCTGCTCGGTCAGCGTCGTTCCTGAACGTGGCATGCCGACGATGAAGACCGGCCGTTCGGACGGATTGCCGAATTTTGGCCGCGCTTCGAAAAAGGCGGCGTCGAAAGTCTCGATGAAACTGTCATAGAGCCGCGTGTGCAGGGCAATGTCGAAATCATTGCCGGAGATTGCCTTGGCCCTGACGAAATGGTGGATGGCCAGGCGATACTCGTGCTGGTCGTTGAGGATTTTTCCGGCGGCGTGATGCAGGTAAACCCGCTCGCGATCGGTGGTCATCGGCAATTCAAGGCGGGCCTGCACCAAGGCCAGGGCTGGATCGCCCTTGACGGCCCGACGTGCGAGCGCCAGCCCCGACAGCGCCTCGACATTGGCCTTGTCGATGGCGATGGCGCGGCCAAAGCATTCGACCGCCTCGGCTTGCCGTCCCATATCGGTGAGCAGGTCGCCCATACCGACAAGCGCCTTCAGCGATTGGCTGTCGACCGCCAGCGCGCGGCGATAGAAACCCTCGGCGATGTCGCCCTCGAGTTGGCTCCGGTAGGATTTGCCGAGATTGCACAGGGCCTCCACAAGCCGGTCGTCGAGCTCGATCGCTTTTTTCAGATGTTTGCGCGCCTGCTCGACATTGCCGACCAGGTTGTAGGCATTGCCGAGATTGTTGCGGAAAATGGCGTTGCCCGGTTCGAGCTTGACCGCACGCTTCATAAAGTCGATGGCCGTCTCAATTTGTCGGGCCTCGATCGCCAGCGTGCCCATCAGATTGAGCGCCATGGCATTTTTGGGCTGCCGGCGAAGCACGGTCTGGTAGCAGAACTCGGCTTCGCGAAAGCGCTTGCGGCACTGCAGGTCAATACCGCGCTGCAACGTCTCCGGCGCCGGCTCGCCAGCTGCCGGGAGAAAGTCATGGACCATGGCAGGTAGACCGACAGGCTGCCGGCGTGGCAAGAGCGGCATACTTCACCCCCAATCGCCGGATATCACGGCAATCAGCGTGAACCAATCAGAATTTGAATGTAACGCCAAGCTGCAGATTGTGGGAATTTAACTTGCCGTTCTGGTATACACCATTGACTGCTTCGCGGGAGGACTCGAAGTCGACGGCGGAGACGGCCTTGAACCTGTAGCCGAAATCGAGGTCGATATTCTGCGCCAATGCGTAGGTGACGCCGGCTCCCGCCTGGCCGGCAAAACCCCATCCGCCAGACCCGTATCCATAGGTGTGACCATCCCAAGTTGTGTCGGCGGTCACATAGGCGGCGCCGATGCCGCCGCCGACGTAAAGCTTGGCATCGCCAAAATGGGCAACGTCGGCCCAGACGTTGGCGAGCAGATAGGTAGCGGACAAATCGCCGTCAGCCGGAAGCCAGGCACTCGGGCCCTCCACATACGAATCCGCCTTGTAGCGCGCATAGGACAGTTCACCTTCGAGGCGGAACACATCGTTGAGCCGCCTGCCAACGACGCCGCCGACCACGAAGCCGGTGTCGAAGTCCATGGAAAAGTCCTGGTTGTAGGGCACGCCAAACGTTTTCACATCATTCGGGAAGCTGGCGCCGCCAAACAGTGTGACGTACCAGAGATCCTGGGCCGCCGGGACTTCGATCGCCGCGTCGGCGGCGTTGGCTGAGTTCCAGCCCAGCGTCAAGGCCATTGCGGAGACCCCAGCAAGCAGACGCACTTTCATCGACAAAATCCCCCACGGCAATTAACAGGCAAATATAATGCATCACTTCCGGTGCACGGCTTGGCTGTCAACACTGAAAACGAGGGCGGGATCGAAGTTATGGAGATCGGTGTTGCAGCATTGCAACATGCCTGCTTCGGCCGGTCACGAATAATGTTGATGGCAGGATACGTGGTTGTCGGACGAACCAGAGTGAGATGACGGCCAGGTCAGGCGCCCCTCTAATAGGACTTATCGGCCTGCCTCGCCGCAACGCGTCGCATGGAGATGACGCGGCGGCGGCGGATTTCGGTGCGCATCGCCGTCAGATACAGTGCGAAGAAGAGCACGGTGAAGCCAAGCGCCATCACCAGCAGCGGCCTCAGCATTGAGGGGTCAATGGCCGAGCCGCCCATCCGGAACACCGAGGCGGGCTGGTGCAGCGTGTTCCACCAGTCGACCGAGAATTTGATGATCGGGATGTTGATGAAGCCGACCAAAGTGATGATGGCGGCTGCCCAGGCGGCACGCCCCACATCGTCGAGCGCCCGCGTCAGCGCGATGATGCCGAGATACATCAGGAACAGAACGAAGACCGAGGTCAGCCGCGCGTCCCACACCCACCAGGTGCCCCACATCGGCTTGCCCCAGATCGAACCGGTGATCAGCGCGAGCGCCGTAAAGACGGCGCCGATCGGGGCCGCCGACTTCAGCGCGACGTCGGCCAGCGGATGGCGCCAGACCAGCGTGCCAAGTGCAGAGACCGCCATCAGCGTGTAGCACATCATGGCCAGCCAGGCGAAAGGCACGTGGATATACATGATGCGCACGGTGATGCCCTGCTGGAAATCCTCCGGCGCCGTGAAAGTCATATAAAGCCCAACGGCAAGGATGACCGCCGCTATCGCTGCCAGCCATGGCACGAGCTTGTCGGCCAGCCCGACAAAGCGTGTCGGGTTGGCAAGGTCCATCAAACCCGTCTGGCGTGAAGTCGCATCGCTCATGCGATCTTACATAGACCGGCGGCATCTGTTGGGCAATCGAGTGGTGTGTCGCAGCCCGGCCATCTCCCCTTGTAGGGAGGCTGGCGGTGAAGCAATGGGGGCGGCGCTGTGCCCCCACCCGGTTCTTTCGGTCCGACCTCCCCACAAGGGGGAGGTGGAACGAGCCTCAGGCGGCTTCGCCCGTCACGGTACGGCTGAGGCGGCGGACTTCCTCGTCGTTGAGCAGGCCACCGGCGCGCAGCAGGCTGGCAAAGCGGCCATTGCGCAGCGACAGCTCCGTGAAGCCACCCATTTCGACGACCTTGCCCTTGTCCATGAACACGACCAGATCGGCGTCGCGAACGGTGGTCAGGCGGTGGGCGATGATGAAGGTCGTGCGGTCGCGCCGGAGCTCGTCGATGGCCTCCTTGACGCGGTCTTCCGTCTCGACATCGAGCGCGCTGGTCGCCTCGTCGAGAACCAGGATAGGCGCGTCCTTCAGCACGGCGCGGGCAATGGCGATACGCTGACGCTCGCCGCCCGAAAGCTGGCCGCCACGTTCGCCGACAAGCGTGTCGTAGCCCTCGCTCTTCGACAGGATGAAGTCCTGCGCGGCGGCGGCGTAGGCGGCAGCGTGGACCTCGTCATAGGTCGCATCGGCCCTGCCGACGCGGATGTTGTCCTCGATCGAGCGGTTGAGCAGACCGGCATCCTGGAACACGGTGGCGATCGAGTGGCGCAGCGACTTGCGGGTCACCGAGCGAATGTCGATGCCGTCGATCAGGATGCGGCCGCTGGCCGGGGTGAACACGCGCTGCAGAAGGTTGATGAGCGTGGTCTTGCCCGCGCCGGTCGGGCCAACGATGGCGACGGTCTGGCCGGCCTGGACCTCGAACGACACGTCGTCGACGCCCTGTCCGGAATTCGCGAATTCGAAGCCGACATTCTCGAAGCGGACATGGCCGGTGACGCTACCCAGTTCGCGCAAGCCTTCCGGTTCCGCCGCATCGGCGGCCGAATCTTCCAGCTTGTAGAACTCTTCCAGCTTCGCCCTCGCCTCGGAAATCTGGTTGGCGAAAGCCGACATCTGGTCAAGGCGGGCGATCAGCAGCGTGGCAAAGCCGGTAAAGGCGATGACGTCGCCAATGCGCAACTGGCCATGCGTCACCAGATAGGCGCCGATCAGGAGAACGACCATCATCGAGATGGTCGACGACAGGCGGTGCAGCGCATTGGCCATCGCCCACCAGTCGAGCACCGGGTTCTGGGCATCGAGCAGGTTCTTGACATAACGCTTCAACGCGTCGGTCTCGTGGCCGATGCGGTTGTAGCTCTGCAGCACGGCGACATTGTTGACCGAGTCGGTCACATGCGCGAACACCTTGTGATAGTGCCGCTCGACGGCCGCCTGGCCTGCCTTGGTGCGCCGCATCACCAGCCGGCCGATGCCGACGTAAAGCACGCCGAGCGCCAGCAGCACCATCGACATCCGGATATCCATGCTGAGCGCCGTGGGCACCAGCAGGACCAGGGCGACAGCGGTGGACAGATGCTGGCGCATGAATTCGAGCCAGAGGCTGAACAGCGTCTCGACCGCGCGCAGCAAAGTGTGCAGCGAATTCGACGTGCCGCGCTGATGATGCCAGGCAAGCGGCATGGTGATCACGCGCTCAAAAGACTCGCAAAGGACCTCGCTGCGGCGGGCGTGGGCAAAGCGGTCGGCGCCGCGCGCCACCAACACGAAAGCAATGATGTTGAAGGCGCCCAGCCCAGCCCACAGCCCGAGCGTCGAAAACACCGAGCCGCGGTCCGAAATGGCATCGATCACCCGTCCGAACATGATCGGCTCTAGGATCGCGATGATGGCGAGAGCAACGTTGGCGCCGCAGATCAACGACACGCGTTTCTTGTCGGCCGCGAGATAGCCGAGGGCTCTCCAGTATATTTGCAGAAGTGACACTTCAGCTACTCCGCCAAACTTTCATTGTGCACTGCACCATTTCTTGACACGTACCGGTTAACGGGTCGCAAAACAATGCCCGTGTACATCTTCAGTTCCCGTTTCGCGAACAAAAGATGGCGACGTTGCGAAATCTGTCGTGATCACCTAACGGTTTGAGATAAAAGGTGAAATGTCAGCCTTGCGGCAAAATCATGGCAGCAGCCGGGCACTGCCACTATTTTAATCAGCGGAAGTTTGGATACCCCCGCGCTGACAGACTTCCATGGCAGTTCGCCAGGAGCCCACGCAAATAAACGCAATGGCTTGTCGCGCGTCCCGGAAGACACGCGACAATGACTTCAAGCCATTGATTTTACGCGGGCATCTTAACGACCACCTCGGTCCTTTCGCCGGCTTTCGGCTCGAAGGCAGAAGATTTCGTCTTGGTTCCGTTGACTTCGAGCGAGATGGATTTGGCCTTTTTGTCGCGGACGACCCGAACTTTGACTTCGGCACCCAGCATCTTCAGCGTTGCCGAGTAGCCGTCCCAATGGCTGGGCAGCTTCGGCCGGAACGTGATCTGCTTGCCGCGCCGCTCAATGCCGAGGATGCCTTCGACCGCGGCACGATAAAGCCAGCCGGCCGAGCCGGTATACCAGGTCCAGCCGCCGCGACCGCCCTTGCCCGGCCCGGCATAGACGTCCGCAGCCACGACATAGGGCTCGACGCGATAATGCTCAGAAGCGGCCTCATCGAGCGCATGGTTGACCGGATTGAGCATGGAAAAACAGCGGTAGGCATCATCGGTACGCCCCATTTCGGCGAGCGCGATGACAAACCATGTGGCCGCGTGAGTGTACTGGCCACCGTTCTCGCGGACGCCCGGCGGATAGCTCTTGATGTAGCCCGGATCCTTCTCTGTCCGGGAGAAGGGCGGGGTGAACAGCTTGACGATCTTCAGCTCGTCGTCGACGAGCATCTTCATTGCCTGCTGCATCGCCGTCGTCGAGCGCGCCGGATCGCCCTCGCCCGACAGCACGCTCCACGACTGCGCGATCGAGTCGATCTTGCACTCCTCGGAATTGCGAGACCCGAGCGGCGTGCCGTCGTCGAAGCTGCCGCGACGATACCATTCCCCGTCCCAGGCCGTGCTTTCGAGTGCCCGCTTCAGCGCATCGGCGTGCTTTGTCCAGGCCTGCGCGCGCTTGGCGTCGCCCTGCGCCTTGGCGACGGGGGCAAAGTCGCCCAGCGTCTTCAGCAGGAACCAGCCCAGCCAGACACTCTCGCCCTTGCCGCGCTCGCCGACGCGGTTCATGCCGTCGTTCCAGTCGCCGCCGAGGATCAGCGGCAGCCCGGCCGGGCTGCTGCGCTTGACGGCAAGATCGAGCGCTCGCGCGCAATGGTCATAGAGCGAAGCGGTCTTCTTCGATATCTCCGGGGTGAAGAAGGCATCGTGCTCGCCCTCGCTCAGCGCCTGTCCGTCGATGAAGGGCAGCTGCTCTCCGAGGATAGCAGCGTCGCCGGTCACCAGCAGATAGCGTGCCGTGGCATGGGCGAGCCAGACCACGTCGTCCGAGATCATGGTGCGGACGCCTGCATCGGTGCGCGGCAGCCACCAATGCTGCACGTCGCCTTCGGGGAATTGCCGCCGCGCCGCATTGAGGATCTGATCGTGCGCCAGCTTGGGGTCATGGGCCAGCAGCGCCAGCGTGTCCTGCAACTGGTCGCGGAAGCCGAAGGCGCCGCTCGCCTGGTAGAAGGCCGAGCGGGCGCGGATGCGACAGGCAAGGCTCTGGTAGGGTAGCCAGTGGTTGACCATGGCGTCGAGCGCCTTGTCCGGCGTCTCGACCTGTATGGTGTCGAGAAAGCCTCGCCAAACGCGCTCATTGTCGGCCAGCCGCTGATCGAAATCCTTCTCACGATGATGCTGCACCAGGGCGCTGGCCTCCTCGGCGGAGGCCGCATCGCCGAGCAGCCAGATCAGCGTCACGTCGCCACCGGCGGGGATGTCGACGTCGTGTGCGATCGCGGCACACGGATCGTCGCCGGCCTCGACGCGGCCCGACAGGGCCGCGCCGGTCAGCACCGCATGCGGAAACTCGCTGCTGCCGTGCCTGCCCAGGAACTCCGTGCGGTCGGCCGTCACCGACTGTGCCGCGCCGTCGGCGGCCAGGAAGGCGACTCGCTCGCTGAAGTCGAGCCCGTAGGGGTTTTGCGCCAACAAGGCGCCGGTCGCGGCGTCCCTGGACGGAATGATGGTCGCCGCCGTGCGCGACCGATGACTGCCAAGAACCCATTCCGCATAGGCATAGACACGCAGCCGCGCCGGTACCGACCCCGAATTCTGGATGCGCAGCCTCGAGATCTTCACCGGATCGACCGGGTCCACCACATGGGTAAGGTCCATCGACAGTGGACCACGCTTCGAACGGAAGGTCGAAAAACCCTGCCCGTGCCATGTTTCATAGGTCATGGCGGTATCGCGCACCACGGCGGCCAGCGGCGAGAATGCCTTGCCGCTGGCATGATCGTGGATATAGATGCCCTCGCCCGGCCGGTTCGAAACCGGGTCGTTCGACCATGGCGTCAGCTGATAGTCCCGGCTGTTGCGGCTCCAGGTGAAGGCGGCGCCCTCGGCCGACACATGGAAGCCGAACGACGCGTTGGAGACGACGTTGATCCAGGGCTGCGGCGTCGTACGCCGGCCGGCAAGACGCGTGACGTAGTGGCGTCCGTCGCCGTCAAAGCCGCCAAAACCGTTCCAGAGACTGAGCCCGCTGCCATCGGCCCTGCTTTCGATCAAGGACTGGGCCGCCAGTGCCTGCGCGCTGACCGGCGCCGGCAAGGACGGCTCGCGAGCCATGGTGCCAACGGGCTGCAAGGCATCCCGCGCCTGAAGCGCGGCGGCCTCGGCGCGCTCGATCTGGTCGAAGATGGTGCCGTTGCGCGTATGCAGCACGATGCGCGCGGCAGCGAGCAGCGTCTTGTAGGTCGCCTCGTCCATCAGGTCGCGGCGCACCGCGAAGATGTGCTGGCGCGGTCCCAGTTCCTTGCCGCGCAAGCGGCTGTTTTCGCACAATGTCTCGACAGCCCGCTGCAGGTCCTGCACGTAGGACGAGGCCTGTTCATTGACGACGACGAAATCGATCATCATGCCGCGGGCGCGCATATATTCCTGGAAACGGAGCGCCTGGGCGACGATTTCCAGATCGGCGACATCGCCGATCCGAACCAGGAAGATCGGAAAATCGCCGGATATGCTGGTCGGCCACAGGTTGGATTGCTTGCCGAGCCCGGAGGCGATGGATTCCGCGGGAAGGCGCAGGAATGGATCGGGATAGATCAGATAGCGCGCCAGCTTCTGCACATTGGCGGCGTCGGTCAGGCTGAGGCCGAGGTGACGGGTCTGCACCTGGCTGCGGGTCCAGGCGAGCATCGCCTGGCGGGCGAAGCTTTCCGGATGGTCAAGGCGCGCAATGGCTTCGTCGAGTTCGGCGCGGTTGGCGCCGACGATGGTCCAGAAGGTCAGCGAGATCTTCTTGTTGGCAGGCACGCGCACCTGCCGGCGCAGCGAGGCGATCGGGTCCAGCGTGAAGCCGGAATGGCCGCCGAGCTTGGCGCCTGGATCGAAGGCGGCGGCCTCGGTGATGGTGCGGCCGCGGCCGATGAAGGCGCGCCGGTCGGTTTCCGCCTCGGCGTCGCGCGCCGGTCCAGACGGATCGGTGACGAAATGCACCATCGTGACATCAGGCTCGTCGGTTTCGCGTTTGCGCCGTGTCGCGAAGATCGAACCTTTGTTGGCGGCGATTTCGGTTTCCACGAACATCTTCGAAAAGGCCGGATGTGCGTAGTCCGAGGCCTCCGATCCCAGCACCAGTTCGGCAAATGAGGTCACTTCGATGTGCCGGTCGGTGGCGCCATCATTGTAGAGCGTCACCCGCCGGCCTTCGCCGTTGCCTTCGGAAATGACGATGCATTCGACCTCCGAGCGCAGGGATCCCACGGATTTGACGAAGCTCGCCTTGTCGTCGGAAAACAGCGTCTGCACGCGTTCGTCCGTCGCGCGCTTCGGCTCAGCGGTTGCCGACCACCAGTCGCCGCTGCCGGCGTCGCGCAGGAAGATATAGGAGCCAAGCCGATCCTCGGTCGGATCCGGCTGCCAGCGCGTGACGGCAAGCTCGCCCCAGCGGCTGTAGCCCGAGCCGGTGGCGGAGACCATGACCGAGTAGCGGCCATTGGACATGACGCTGGTCGAACGCAACGCCCTGAGGGGATCGAGCACGATGCGCGTGTCCGGGCTCTCGACTTCGGTTTCGTCCTTCGAGCGCTCGTCGGCCTCGGTCCTGACGGTCGCGGTCGGGATGTCGCGCGGCGCTCTTTCCTGCAGCAGCAACTCGGCGGATTCGATCACCGGATCTGAATGGAAGCGGTCGCGCAAACGCCCTTCGAAGATGGCGTCGGCAACGGCGGCGATCGACATGCCGGAATGGTGGGCCATGTAGTTCAGCACGACGGCATGGTCGGTGCCTTCGGGCACGCGCTGCGGGGTGAAATCCACCGCATCGTAATAGCCATGCCGGCCAAGCGCGCCGATGGCCGTCAGCCTGGCGAGGTTCTGCACGGATTCGCGCGGGGTGAACTGCGCCGCTAGAATCGTCGCGTAAGGTGCGATCACGGTATTCTGGCCAAGGCCGCGCTTCAGGCCAAGTCCGGGCACGCCGAAATTGGTGTACTGGTAGGTCAGTTCGCGGTCGCGGGCGTTGTAGGCCGCTTCCGAAATGCCCCAGGGCACGTTCTTCGAGCGGGCATACTGGATCTGGCGCTTGATGATCAGCTTGCTGGTCTGATTGAGGATCGAGCCTTGCGGCTCCTTCATCACCAGCGGCGGCATCAGATACTCGAACATCGAGCCGGACCAGGACATCAGCGCGCCCTGGAAACCGATCTCGACGATCGGCCGGCCGAGCCGGAACCAGTGTTCGGTCGGCAGATCGCCCTTGGCGATGGCGAACAGGCTTGTCAGCCGCGCCTCGGAGGCGAGAAGGTCGTAGCAGCTTTCGTCGAGCTGATGCTCCTCGACCCGGTAGCCGATCGACAGGAGCTTGCGCTCCTGCCGCATGAGGAAGGAGAAATCCATTTCGAAGGCGAAGCGGCGCGTACGCTCGCGCAGCGCCAGAAGCTTGGCACGCAAGGCCTCGACGGCATTGTCGTCGCTGTGAGCGTCATGGACATGCGCCTCGCAGGTGGCCTCCAGCCTGGCCGCCCAGTCGGCGATGATGTCGCTGCGCGTCGACGCGGCCTCGGTGTGGATGGCCACGGCGAGCTTGCGGATCTCGCCGGCCAGAACAGCCAGGTTGATGGTGCGGATCGACGCCATCTCGGGCTGCGCCTTGATCGACAGGACAGCCCGCCGCATGCCATCGAGGCGATCGGCGAGACGCTGGCGCAACGGCCGCAACTGGCGGCGGTCGTCAGGCAATTCCTCGAGGCTTTCGTCGAGGATCGTCACCGTATCGAGGATGCCCTCGAAATCGCCCTGGAGGTGAACGGAAGGCGCTTCCGCCCATTCGGCGCAGGCGGCGGCCACCGCCACCAGATGGCCGGCGAGATTGCCGCTGTCGACGGCGGAAATATAGAGCGGATAGAGCGGTTTCAGCGTCGTCGTGTCGTACCAGTTGAAGAGATGGCCGCGGTCGCGCGGCATGCTCTCGATGGTCGTCATGGTGGCGTCGATACGGGTGATGGCGTCGGACAGGCTGATCCAGCCGAAGTCGCGCGCCGAAACCACCGACAGAAGATAGACGCCGATGTTGGTCGGCGAGGTGCGCGGCGCGACGACCGGCGCCGGGCTCTCCTGGAAATTGTCGGGCGGCAGATTGTGGTGCTCGGCGGTGACGAAGGTCTCGAAATAATGCCAGGTGCGCCGCGCGACGGTACGCAGCGCGTGGATATCGGCCGCCGATATGCGCAGCCGATCCTCGGTTTCGGCCGAGCGGCTGATCCAGCAGGCGACGGCCGGCGAGCCGATCCAGAACAGCGCGAAGAAGAAGGCGACGAAGGCCCCGGTGGAATCGGCCAGTACCGGTATGGCGAGGCCGACGACGCCGATGATGACCGCGCCATACATCATGCCATAGTAGGAGCTGAGATCATTGTCGCCGTTCTTGTGCGCCTGCGAGGCGGTGCGCCATTCGAGCAGGTTCTGCCGGCTGACGAACAGCCGGTAAAGGGTGCGGATGATGGCGTCGCCCATCATCCAGGCATTGTGCGCCATCAGCACGATCTTCAGCGCTACAAGGGCAGTGCCGAAGACCACGTCGTGCGCCAGGGCCGAGAAATGGCCGCGTGGCGTCTGGTCGCCGCTTTTCGGCAGGATCGAATTGACGATATCGAAGGTCGGCGCCATGAACAGCGTGAGGATCAGCAACGCCTGCCATTGCGCGGCCTGCGTGAAGGGCAGCAGCGTCCAGCCTGCGATCGCCGCCATCACCCAGAAGATCGGTGTCAGCGAGCGGCGCAGATTGTCGATCATCTTCCAGCGCGACAGCGCAGGCACGCCGGAGCGCGGATCGAGGATGAAGCCCAGAAGCTGCCAGTCGCCACGGGCCCAGCGATGGTGGCGCGAGGCGTCGACCGAATAGCGGGTCGGATAATCCTCGACCAGCTCGACGTCGGTGATCAATGCCGAGCGCGCCAGCGCGCCTTCGAGCAGATCGTGGCTGAGGATGGTGTTTTCCTCGATGCGGCCCTTCAGCGCCGCCTCGAAGGCGTCGACATGATAGAGGCCCTTGCCGGTGAAAGAGCCGTCGCCGAAGACATCCTGGTAGATATCCGACACGGCAAAGACGTAAGGATCGAGGCCGCGATTGGCGGAAAAGATCCGCTGGAAGAAGGAGGCGTCGTCGCCGCTGGTCAGCGAGGCGGTGATGCGCGGCTGCAGGATGGTATAGCCTGATGTGACGACGCGCTTTGCCGCATCGAAATGCGGGCGGTTGAGCGGATGGCACAGCTTGCCGACCAAGGCGGCGACGGCATCGCGGGTGGTGCGCGTGTCGGCGTCCAGCGTCATCACATGGACGACGTCTTCCGGCAATGGCACATCCAGCGGCAGGAAGGTGGTATCGCTGTCGCCGCGCAGCAGCAGGTCCAACTCGTGCAGCTTGCCGCGCTTGCGCTCCCAGCCCATCCAGACACCCTGGGCTTCGTTGTAGAGCCGCCGGCGGTGCAGGACATAAAAGCGCGGCGCGCCTTCGCTGGGATAGCGGGCGTTCAGCCGCGCGATCTCGTCACGCGCATATTGGAGGATCTCGATATCGGCCGCATCGATTTCGGTCTTCGAGTCCGGCCAGTCCGAAAGCAGCGCGAAATAGATTTCGTCCTCGGTGTTGGCGAGATGATGCACTTCGATGTTGCGGATGTTTTCCTCGACGTCGTCGCGCGAGCCGATCAGCGACGGAACCACCACCAGCGTGCGCGCCTCGGGCGGCAGACCGTGCCTGTAATCGTAGCCGATGAGACGCGTCGGCTTTAGGAACAACGATACGACGGTGTTGAAGAAGGCAAGCGCGCCTTCGCTGGCCGGCACGGCAAACAGCGCCAGCATCAAGACGATGGAAGGCACGGACAGCCCGAGATTGACTAGCGCATTGCCTGAGAGGACCAGAAGCAGGACCGTCAGGGCGAACACCGGCACGACAATGCCCAGCCATCCGGTCTTGCCGAACGCCCGTTTGACCGCGACGCTGACGGTCGGCCGATAGCCGATCGCCTTTTCCAGCTCCAGCCGGCGCGGGCCGACGAGAAAGAAGCCGACGTCGGCGTGAGCGACCGGACCGGTTTCGGTGGCAGAGGCATTCGAAACCGGGGCATCGGCGATGGAGGCATGACCGGCGAGTTCGATCGCCTTTTCGGCGACGCGAAATTCGGAAAGATCGGAGCGGCGCGCCAGCGCCTCGATCGCGGTCCGGTACTGGTCGCGCGAGAAGAAATCGAGCGCGGCGAAATCGGTGCGCTCGCGCAGAAGCGTGTCGATGCGGCTGACGCCTTCGAACCACACCGTCCAGTCGATGTCGTTGATCAGTCTGAGGCCGCGGATGATGTTGCCGGTGGTCACATTGCCGCTGGACAGCGTGCGATGCTCGCCGATGATGATTTCCTCGGCGTCGGAGCCGGTCTTTTCGAGCTCGCCTTCCAGCCATTCCAAAGCCCTGCCGGCGTTCTGCGAACCGTCGCGCAGACGATAGAGCAGCTGGGTGGCAAAGGTGGTGTCCTGGGCATGGGCGCCGTAGTTCGACAGGATGGCCTGGCGGTCGGCGCTGTCGTCGGTCGCCAGCACGCGGTCGGCGACCTCGTTGGCGATCTGGCGCATCTGCCTTGTGCGATTGACCCTGACCGCGATCCGGCGAAGATTTTCGATCAGAACGAAGCGCAGCAGCGACGGCAGCGCCCAGAGCTCGCCGATCTTCAGCGGTTCGACCGACTGGAAGCCTTCGACGATCGCCTTGAACATGGTCGCCGAGACGGAACTGTCGGAATGCGCGACATAGGTCCAGGCCAGCGCCAGCGCACGGGGCACGCTGGCGCCGTCGGCCAGCTTCAGGGTCGGCAACTGCCGGTAGAAACGGCGCGGCAGGTCGCGCTTGACCTGGAAGATGGTCTCCTCGACCAGATAGTTGTTGTCGAGCAGCCATTGCGCGGCCGGCGTGATCGTCTCGCCCCTCGCCTGCGCCGCATTGGTCGAGCGGTAGACTTCGAGGATCTTGCGGGCGCTGTCGCGGATGCGCGCCTGAAAGTCGAACGGGGTCAGGCCGAACAAATCCTTGAGGTCGCCCTTGGCGAGGCTCGCGCCCAGCGTGCGCAGGCGATCTTCAGGCAGGAAATGGGAGCGTATCGGCTCTTCCGTAATGGCCGGGAAGCTCGCGCTCGTCTTTTCCATCTGGGTGGGATTTGTCTGGATATTCATTGAAAATTCCGCATGGAGGGACGCACTGCGGCGTCACCGCCACGGCAATGTCCCTAAAACCGGTTCAAATGCAATTGGTTGCATCACGACAATTTGCCGAAAGTTATGTCCGCACCACGACAGGCGTCGCCTTCGACAACTTCCGGACGAGCGCCCCTCTCTTCCATCCGATTTGATCGAAGAAAGGATTCAGGCTTTTTCGTGATGCGGGCAGCAGCTTACGCCAAATTCGGCCCGGGCCGCGATCATGTTTGGAGACAGGCGTTAATCGTTTGCCGGGACGCGGTCGATGCTGATCATGAACAGCATCGCCGTTCGTGCAGGCTCCAGGCGCATTTCCCGGGCATCCGGTCCGATCATCAGCGTATCGCGGGGCTCCAGTCTCGCGGCCCCCGCGAGGCCGGCCGTGACGGTGCCGTCTACGCACAGAACGAGCGTGGTTGCCGCCTCCGTGCGGATATCCAGTGGAGTTGAAATGACCAGGCGCTCGACCTTGTGCGTCATTCGCCCGCGGCGGGTCATGACGTTGAGATCGGTGATGGGGCCGGCGATCAGGGCGGCCTGCGTCGGCACGTCGGCCGGAAAGGAAAATGGCGCCGACGCTCCGGTCAGCTCAGTCGGAGCACGGCCGGCGATGTCGAGCGCGACGCCACCGCCTTCCAGCACCGCCAGCGTGCGGTCGACGCCAGCGAAGCCGGAGAACGGGCCACCGCTTTCGACGCGCGCCATGGAAACGCGCCAGTCGAAATCGTCGAGCCCGGCGCCGTCAGGCGAGACGGCGATCTCCGTCGTCGTGCCGCCGCCGTTCTTCCACGGCATGACGCGGTATTCGGCGGCCCTGAGGATACGCATGGTTCGGCTCAGCCGAGAATGCCCGGCAGATTGAGCTGGTGCTCCCTGGCGCAATCAACCGCGATATCGTAACCGGCGTCGGCGTGGCGCATGACGCCGGTCGCAGGGTCATTCCACAGGACGCGCTCCAGCCGCTTTGCCGCCTCGCGCGTGCCGTCGGCGACGATGACCATGCCGGCATGCTGCGAAAAGCCCATGCCGACACCGCCGCCATGGTGCAGCGACACCCAGGTCGCGCCGGAGGCAGTGTTGAGCAGCGCGTTGAGCAGTGGCCAGTCGGAGACCGCATCAGAGCCGTCCTTCATCGATTCCGTCTCGCGGTTCGGCGAGGCGACGGAGCCGGAATCGAGGTGATCACGGCCGATGACCACTGGCGCCTTGAGCTCACCCCTGGCCACCATCTCGTTGAAGGCAAGGCCGAGCCTGTGGCGGTCGCCTAGGCCGACCCAGCAGATGCGCGCCGGCAAGCCCTGAAAAGCGATGCGCTGGCGCGCCATGTCCAGCCAGTTGTGCAGATGGGTGTTGCCCGGCGTCAATTCGCGCACCTTGGCGTCGGTCTTGTAGATGTCTTCCGGATCGCCCGAGAGCGCCGCCCAGCGGAACGGGCCGATGCCGCGACAAAACAGCGGCCGGATATAGGCCGGCACAAAGCCGGGGAAGGCAAAGGCGTTCTCGAACCCCTCTTCCTTGGCAACCTGTCGAATGTTGTTGCCGTAGTCGAGCGTCGGCACGCCGGCATTCCAGAACGCCACCATCGCCTCGACATGCTCGCGCATCGAAGCGCGGGCGGCTCTCTCGACCGCCCTGGGGTCGGACGTGCGCTTCTCGCGCCATTCGGCGAGCGACCAGCCCTTGGGCAAATAGCCGTTCAGCGGATCATGGGCCGACGTCTGGTCCGTGACCATGTCTGGGCGGACACCACGCCGCACCAGTTCCGGCACGATGTCGGCGGTATTGCCGACCAGGCCGACCGACTTCGCCTCGCCGGCCCTGGTCCAGCGCTCGATCTTCTCCAGCGCCTCGTCCAGCGTATCGGCGCGCTCGTCGACATAGCGGGTGCGCAGCCGGAAATCGATGCGATCGGGATCGCATTCGATCGCCAGGCAGCAGGCGCCAGCCATGACAGCGGCGAGCGGCTGGGCGCCGCCCATGCCGCCGAGGCCGCCGGTCAGAATCCATCTGCCTCTGAGATTGCCGCCATAGTGCTGGCGGCCGGCCTCGACGAAGGTCTCGTAGGTGCCCTGCACGATGCCTTGCGTGCCGATGTAGATCCACGAGCCGGCCGTCATCTGGCCGTACATCATCAGGCCCTTCTTATCGAGCTCGTTGAATTTCTCCCAGGTCGCCCAGTGCGGCACCAGGTTGGAATTGGCGATCAGCACGCGCGGCGCGTCGGCGTGGGTGCGGAAGACGCCGACCGGCTTGCCCGACTGCACCAGCAGCGTCTCGTCCTCGGCCAGCGTCTTCAGCGAGGCGACGATGCGGTCGAAATCGTTCCAGGTGCGCGCCGCCCGGCCGATGCCGCCATAGACGACCAGTTCATTGGGGTTTTCGGCGACGTCGGGATCGAGATTGTTCATCAGCATGCGCAGCGGCGCTTCCGTCAGCCATGTCCGGGCATTGAGCTCGGCGCCGCGCGGGCTGCGGACTTCGCGGATGTTATGGCGAGGATCGTTCATAGCGTTCCCTTTCGAAGGAGTAGGCGGCGCTTGTCAGCTCTGCGCCCAGACAATCGCGGTCTTGAGGATATTCTCCAGCGTGGCGCGGATGGGCGCTGCGAACGCGGCATCGTAGGGCATCGGCCAATTGTCCGGCGTGCCCTTGCCTTCGGGCTCGCGCATATAGCCACGGTTGGAGAGCTCCATCTGCAGCGCATGGACGCCACCTTGCGGCTGGCCGAAATGGCGGGTGATCCAGCCGCCCTTGAAGCGGCCGTTGACGACAAAACTCTCGCCGGCCCCGGCCAGGATCCCGCCGACCATGGCCTGCAAGGCCGGGTCGGCGCTCTTGCCGTCATTGGTGCCGAGGTTGAACACCGGCAGCGTGCCTTCGAACAGGCGTGGCAGCACCGAGCGGATCGAGTGGCAATCGTAGAGCACGATCCGGCCGTGCAGGGCGCGCAGCCTGTCGATCTCGGCCTGCAAGGCCGCATGATAAGGCATGAAGTATTTCTCGCGGCGTTCGTCGATTTCCGACGGTCCGGGCTCTTCGCCCTCGCGATAGAGCGGATCGCCGTCGAAGGTCTCGGTCGGGCACAGGCCGGTGGTCGTCTGGCCGGGATAGAGCGAGGCGCCGGACGGGTCGCGGTTTACGTCGATGACGGTGCGCGAGATCGCGGTGTGGACGACTGTCGCGCCAAGACCTTCGGCAAAGTCATAGAGCTTATCGATCCACCAGTCGCAGTCGCGGCGGCCGAGCCAGGGCGAAACCAGACGATTCTCGATGCCCGCCAGATCGATGCCGGCATGGGGGACCGAAACCAGCAGAGACGCAGTGCCGCGGGTAACCGTGAGCCAGGAGGGAGTCACGACAGCGCCTCATAGAATACGTCATCACAGGAAACGCTGGCCCCATAGGCGAAACAATCCATCACAGCACTCCCGTCACCGGGGGCAGCGTCACGCCATCCACCGCCTCAATCAGCCGCCCATCTCGTACCATGGCGATGGCCCTTTCCATGTCGGGATGGAAATGCCGGTCATTGTCGAGATGCGGCACTTCTGCCCTCACCAGCTTGCGCACCGCCTCCAATGCATCGCTCGAGGCCAGCGGCGCATGAAAATCGCAGCCCTGGGCCGCGGCCAGCAATTCGATGCCGATGACAGCCGTCGCATTCTCGATCATGCCGATGAGACGGCGCGCGCCATGCGCGGCCATCGACACGTGGTCCTCCTGGTTGGCCGAGGTCGGGATCGAATCGACACTGGCCGGATAGGCCTTCTGCTTGTTCTCGGAGACAAGTGCTGCCGCCGTCACCTGTGGGATCATGAAGCCGGAGTTCAGGCCCGGCTTCGGTGTCAGGAAGGCCGGCAGGCCCGAGAGCGCCGGGTCGACCAGCATGGCGATGCGTCGCTCCGACAGCGAACCGATCTCGCAGACGGCAAGCGCGATCATGTCGGCGGCGAAGGCCACCGGCTCGGCGTGGAAATTGCCACCGGAAAGTGCGGTATCGTCCTCGGCGAAGATCAGCGGATTGTCGGTAACGCCATTGGCCTCGGTGCCGAGCGTGTCGGCGGCCTTGCGCAACACGTCGAGGGCCGCGCCCATCACCTGTGGCTGGCAGCGCAGGCAATAAGGGTCCTGCACGCGCTCGTCACCGACCCGGTGCGATTCACGGATGGCGCTTCCGGCCATCAGCTTGCGCAGCGCGTCCGCCGTCTCGATCTGGCCGCGATGTTTTCTCAAGAGATGGATGCGCGGGTCGAAGGGCGCGTCGGAGCCTTTAGCCGCGTCGGTAGACAGCGCGCCGGCGACCAAAGCCGACTGGTAGAGAACTTCGGCCTCGAACAAGGCGGCCAGCGCATAGGCGGTCGAAAACTGCGTGCCGTTGAGCAGCGCCAGACCTTCCTTGGCTCCGAGCGTCACCGGCTCCAGCCCGTGCGAGACGAAAGCGACCTTGGCCGGGAAGCGGCCATGCGGCGTAAAACACTCGCCGACGCCGATCATCACCGCCGTCATGTGCGACAGCGGCGCAAGATCACCCGAGGCGCCGACCGAGCCTTGCGCCGGCACCACCGGAATGACATCGTTGGCCAGCATCGCTTCCAGCAATTCGACGGTTTCAAGGCGCACGCCGGAGGCGCCCTGCGCCAGGCTGGCGAGCTTCAGCGCCATCATCAGCCGGACCACCGCAACGGGCATCGGCTCCCCGACGCCGGCAGCGTGCGACAGCACGATGTTGCGCTGGAGCGTTTCGAGATCGGCGGCGGGGATACGGACGCTGGCCAGCTTGCCGAAGCCGGTGTTGATGCCATAGACCGGCTCGCCCTTGGCGACGATACGCGCCACGGCCTCGGCGCTGGCCTTGATCTTCGGCCAGCACGAATTGTCGAGTTTCGGCACGGCGCCGCGATAAACGGCGCGCCAGTCGGCCAAGGTCGCGTTGCCCGGCTTCAGTACGAGTTCGGTCATTGTCCCCTCCAGATGCGAGCATGCAGCGGGTTGAAGCCCATGCGATAGACGAGTTCGGCCGGGCGCTCGATGTCCCAGATCGCGAGGTCGGCCGATTTGCCAGCCTCGATCGTGCCGGCCTGTCCAAGCAGGCCGAGAGCGCGGGCAGCCTCGCGGGTGACACCAGCCAGGCATTCGTCGACGGTCAGGCCGAACAAGGTCGCCGCCATGTTCATGGTCAGCAACAGCGAGGTCAGCGGCGAGGTGCCGGGATTGTTGTCGGTGGCGACAGCCATCCCGACGCCATGCTGGCGGAACAGGGCAATCGGCGGCTTCTTGGTCTCGCGAATGAAGTAGTAGGCGCCGGGTAGGATCGTCGCCACGGTGCCAGCCCTGGCCATTGCCGCCGCGCCGGCCTCGTCGGTGTATTCGAGATGGTCCGCCGACAGCGCACCATAGCGCGCGGCGAGTTCGGCGCCGTGCAGATTGGACAATTGATCGGCGTGGAGCTTTACCGGCAGCCCAGCCGCCTTGGCCGCATCGAAAACGCGCGAAATCTGCTCCGGCGAAAAGGCGATGCTCTCGCAGAACCCATCGACGGCATCGGCCAAACCCTCGGCGGCGACCGCCGGAAGAATTTCGTTCGCGACCAGATCGACAAAAGCGTCCTTGTCGCCTTTCGCCTCGGGCGGCAGCGCATGGGCACCGAGGAAACTCGTCCTGACCGTCACCGGCCGCTCTTCGCCCAAGCGCCTGGCGGCGCGCAGCGATTTCTTCTCGTTTTCGAGGTCGAGGCCGTAGCCCGACTTGATCTCGACTGACGTGACGCCTTCGGCAATCAGCGCATCGAGGCGCGGCAGCGACTGCGCGACCAGCTCGTCCTCGCCGGCAGCCCGCAACGCCTTGACCGAGGAGACGATGCCGCCGCCGGCCCTGGCGACCTCTTCATAGGTGGCGCCGGCCAGCCGCATCTCGAATTCACTGGCGCGATTGCCGGCATGGATGAGATGGGTGTGGCAGTCGATCAGGCCGGGCGTGATCCAACGGCCGCCGCAGTCGACGATTTCCGCGCCTTGGCCGACGGCCGCCGGCATTTCCGCTTCCGCGCCGGCATAGACAATGATGCCGTCGCGCGCCGCGACCGCGCCCTTTTCGACGATGCCCAGCCCGGTCGCGCTTTCGGCCATGGTCGCCAGGCGCGCATTGCGCCAAAGGTGAAGGCCCCCTGCCCGGCTTTTGTTCGCTGCCGCCATCATCTTTTCCGTTTCAATTGATGGCTATTATGTATATACATATTGAAACGCGACGCAAGCGCTATCATCGCGAGCGATCAGACATTTGGAGAAAGACGTGACGGCGATCTTTGCGGAACAGGCGCTTCTGGCCAACGGCTGGCATGACAAGGTGCGCATCGTCGCTGGCGATGGACGCATCACAACGGCCGAGCCGGGCGCATCGCCCCAGCCCGGCGACGAGCGCCACGCCATTCTCTTGCCTGGAATGCCGAACCTGCACAGCCATGCCTTCCAGCGCTGCATGGCCGGCCTTGCCGAATTGCGCGGCCCATCGGCCGACAGTTTCTGGAGCTGGCGCGAGGTGATGTACCGTTTCGCGCTGTCGATGACGCCGGACCAGGTCGAGGCGGTCGCAGCACAGCTCTACGTCGAGATGCTGGAGGCCGGTTTTTCACGCGTCGGCGAATTCCACTATCTCCATCACGACCGCAACGGAAAACCCTACGCCAACATCGCCGAGATGGCCGAGCGCATCGCAGCGGCGGCCGCCGACACAGGCATCGGTTTGACGCTTCTGCCGGTGTTCTATGCGCATTCCTCTTTCGGCGGGGCTGCCCCCAATGAAGGCCAGCGGCGATTCATCAATGATGTGAACCGGTTCTCCCTGCTGCTTGAGAAAAGCCGGGAATGTGTTCGCGCGTTGAATAAGCCTGTCGTCGGCGTTGCGCCGCACAGCCTGCGCGCCGCGAGCCCCGATGAACTTGCTGCAATTGCCGCGATGGCACCTGACGAACCGATCCACATTCACGTCGCCGAGCAAGTGAAAGAGGTTGAGGACTGCCTTGCCTGGTCTGGCGCGCGGCCAGTGGAATGGCTGCTCGCCAATGCCAGTGTCGACCGGCGCTGGTGCCTGATCCACGCCACCCACACGACGGAAGCCGAGACGATCGCGATGGCCAAGAGTGGTGCCGTCGCGGGTCTATGCCCGATCACCGAGGCCAATCTTGGCGACGGCACTTTTACCGCGCCCCTGTTTATAGGACATGGCGGCCGCTTCGGTGTCGGCTCCGATTCCAACGTGCTGATCGGCCTGCCCGACGAATTGCGGCAGCTCGAATATTCGCAGCGTCTCGCCCATCGTGCCCGCAACGTGCTCGCGGTTGCCGGCGGCTCGACCGGTCGTGCGTTGTTCGATGCGGCACTCGACGGTGGCAGTGCCGCTCTTGGCGCCGGCCCGTCGCGGATAGCCTCCGGTGCGCCTGCCGATTTCGTCTCGCTCGACGCAAGTCATCCCTCGCTATCCGGCAAGACCGGGGACGCGATCCTCGATGCCTGGATCTTCGCCAATGGCACCAAGGTCGATTGCGTCTGGGTGCATGGCGCAAAACTGGTCAGTGGCGGCAGGCATGCAAGGCGCGATGCCATTGCGTCGCGCTTTCGCGATGTGATGGCGGCGCTTTCGACATGAATATCATCGAGACATTGGATGCGAATGGTGGGGATGCGGAAGGCAGCGAGGCTGTGTCGCTGCACCAGCGCATCCTGTCCGACATCAGCGAGAAAATATTGTCCGGCGCCTGGGCTCCCGGCCACCGCATTCCGTTCGAGCACGAACTGACTGCCGAGTACAAGTGCTCGCGGATGACGGTGAACAAGGCGCTGTCGCAGCTTGCCAAGGCCGGGCTGATCGAGCGCCGGCGCCGTTCAGGCAGCTTTGTCCGCCGGCCGCAGTCGCAAGCCGCGGTGCTGGAGATCCATGATATCAGGATCGAGGTCGAGGCGCTTGGGCTTGCCTATCACTATGAAAGGCTGGAGCGGTTGAAGCGACGCAGCAGCGCCGAGGACCGCATGCTGCTCGAACTTGCCGCTTCAGGGCCAGTGCTGGCGTTGGAGGGCCTGCATTTCGCGGGACAGCGGCCATTCGCGCACGAACAGCGGCTGATCAACCTGGCTGCGGTGGCAGAAGCTGGCGAGGAGGAGTTTCTCGACATCGCAGCTGGGCCATGGCTGATCGGGCGCGTGCCGTGGAGCGAAGCCGAGCACCGCATCCGCGCCATTGCCGCCGATGATCATATCGCCGATGCCCTCGACATCGAGGCCGGCGCGCCGTGCCTGGTGGTCGAGCGGCGGACATGGAGCGCCGAGCACCCCGTCACCCATGTCCGCTTCATTTATCCGGCGGAGAGCCACACGCTGGTGGCGCGGTTCACGCCTTCGCAGGGGTAGTGCGCCCTTACCCTCCCCTCGAGGGGACCCTTGTGGGGAGGGTCGCCGCGAAGCGGCGGGTTGGGGGTGCGGCGCCTACCCCCACCCGGACCTTCGGTCCGACCTCCCACAAGGCGGAAGTAGAAAGGTGCGATCAGATCGCCGCGGTGATGATGATCTCGACAAGATACTCCGGTCCGGCGAGCTTGGCCTCGCCGGAGGCGCGGGCCGGGGTGTGGCCCTGCGGCACCCACTTGTCCCATTCCGCGTTCATTTCCGAGAATGTGCTCATGTCGGCCAGCCAGATGATCGCCTGCAGGATCTTGGTCTTGTCCGTGCCGGCTTGGGCCAGAAATTCGTCGATGGCCGCCAGAATGTCCCTGGTCTGGGACGCGACGTTGCCGCCTGGTTCGCCGACCTGGCCGGCCAGGTAGACGGTGTTGCCGTGAATGACGATCTGGCTCATGCGCGGGCCAACATCGATGCGACGAATGCTCATTTGACGTTTCCTTCCTTTTGTCGGTTGCGCCTCTTTAGAGTCGCGGTTCGCTTCGAGCAAGGCCGCCCGGGTGAAAGCTCTTGAGCCAACAATCCCCAGCCCGAACCGGGTGTGTACACAACGAGTTGACCGCTGCGTTGTAATTCCGCCGGATTGGCTTGTTGACTTATGTAATAACATTACATATCGATTCGACCTCTTTAGTTTCGCGGACCGCCGCCCACGGATCGTCTGATGACAAATGCCTGCCTGACCTTCCGCGACCTGACGCTGGGCTACAACAGCCATCCGGCCATCCATCATCTCAACGGCACCATCCGCAAGGGTGCGCTGACCGCTGTCGTCGGTGCCAATGGCTCGGGCAAGTCGACGCTCATGAAGGGGATCGTCGGCGTTCTCAAGCCGATGGCCGGCGCCGTCATCCGGGCGCCCGGCGTGCGCGCCGCCTATCTGCCGCAGCAGTCGGAGCTCGACCGTTCCTTTCCGGCCCGGGTCGTCGATCTGGTTTCGCTGGGGCTGTGGCCACGGCGCGGGCTGCTCGGCCGCTATGCCAGGGAAGATCGCGATTCGGTCAGCCAGGCACTGATGGCGGTCGGTCTCGGCGGCTTCGAGAAGCGCCCGATCGACACGCTGTCCGGCGGCCAGTTGCAGCGCACGCTTTTTGCCCGCGTGCTTTTGCAGGACGCCGGCCTCATCCTGCTCGACGAGCCGTTCAACGCGGTCGATTCAAAAACGGTCGGCGATCTCATTGCGTTGATCAAGCGCTGGCATGGCGAGGAACGCACTATCATGGTCGTCGTCCACGACCTCGACCTGGTGCGGCAGAATTTTCCCGAAACGCTGCTGCTCGCACGCCAGCCGGTCGCCTGGGGCGAGACCAGGGAAACGCTGAAGCCTGAAAACCTGCTGCGCGCCCGGCGCTTCCACGAAGCTTGGGAGGAGAACGCGCCGTGGTGCGAGCCCGACAATCATGACCATACTCACGCGCATGACCGCGATCACCATCACGGTGCCGGACCGAGGGCAGCGTGATGGACATGTTCTACGGCCTCTTCATCGCCCCCTTCGCCGATTTCGGCTTCATGCAGCGGGCTCTGATCGGCTCGCTGATGCTGTCGCTCGGCGCCTGCCCGGTCGGCGTCTTCCTGATGCTGAGGCGCATGAGCCTCTCCGGCGATGCCATGGCCCACGCCATCCTGCCGGGTGCCGCCGCCGGCTTCCTGCTCTACGGACTGGAAATCCTGCCGATGACCATTGGCGGCCTGATCGCCGGCATCATCGTGGCGCTCGGTGCCGGTGCTGTCTCGCGCTTCACCATCCAGCGCGAGGACGCCTCGATGGCGGCCTTCTACCTGATTTCGTTCGCCATCGGCGTGCTGATGGTGTCGATCCGCGGCTCCAGCGTCGATCTCATGCATGTGCTGTTCGGCACAGTCCTGGCGCTCAACAACGAGGCGCTGGCGCTGATCGGCGGCATCGTCGCTGTGACGCTGATTAGTCTTGCCATCTTCTGGCGGGCGCTGGTCGCCGAATGTCTCGATCCGCTGTTCCTGCGTTCGGTCAGCCGGCTGGGCAGCCCGGTGCATTTCATCTTCCTCGGCCTCGTCGTGCTCAACCTGGTCGGTGGCTTCCAGGCGCTTGGCACGCTGCTTTCGGTCGGGCTGATGATGCTGCCGGCAGCGGCCGCCCGCTTCTGGACCGCTCGCGTCGAACCGATGTGCGTGCTGGCGGTGCTGATCGGCTTTGCCTCCTGCATTGCCGGTCTTCTGTTGTCCTATCATGCGTCGCTGCCGTCCGGCCCGGCCATCATCCTGTCCGCCGGCGTCGTCTATTTTGCCTCGATCCTGTTCGGCACGCGCGGCGTCCTCCGCGCCCGCATCATCCATCACCGGCATAGAACCGCCTGATCCCCAACCAAGGAGACCTGCCCAATGCTGAAATCGATCCGCGCCGCCCTTACATTGAGCGTTATAACATTAAGCGCCTTTGGCGTATCGTCGGCCTTTGCCGAGCCGTTGAAAGTGGTCGCCAGTTTCACCGTCATCGCCGATTTCGCCAAAAATGTCGGTGGCGACCGGGTCAACATCACCACCATCGTTGGGCCGGATGGCGACGCCCATGTCTATGAGCCGAGCCCGGCCGATGCCGTTGCGATGGCCGGCGCCGATGTGGTTCTGGTCAACGGCCTGCATTTCGAAGGCTTTCTGCAGCGCCTGGTCGACGCCAGCGCCACAAAGGCGACGATCGCCGTCCTGACCAAGGACGTGACGCCGATCAATTTCAAGCCCGAATTCGCCGATGCCGACGCTGCCGAAGGCGCCAATACCGGCAGCGGCAAGACGGTCACCGATCCGCATGCTTTCCAGTCGATCGCCAATGCCAAGATCTATGTGAAGAACATTGCCGATGCTTTCTGCGCCGCCGATGCCCAGGGCTGCGACAGCTACAAGGCCAATGCCGCCGCCTATACCGAGAAGCTTGACGCGGTCGAAGGCGAAGTGAAGGCGGCGATCCAGTCGATCCCGCAGGAGAAGCGCGTCGTCATCACCTCGCATGACGCCTTCGGCTATTTCGAGCATGCATACGGCCTGACTTTCCTTGCCCCGCAAGGTGTGTCGACCGACTCCGAGCCCTCGGCCGCCGATGTCGCCAAGCTGGTCAGCCAAGTCAAGCGGGACAAGGCAGCGGCGATCTTCGTCGAGAACATCACCAATCCGCGCCTGATCGAGCAGATCGCCAGCGAGACCGGCATCAAGGTGGGCGGTACGCTCTATTCGGATGCGCTGTCGCTGCCCGATGGCCCGGCCTCGACCTATATCGACATGATGCACAACAACATCGCCCAGATCAAAGGCGCGATCCTCGGCAGCTGAGTCGAGCGCGCCTGGATTTTCCGGCTCGCAATGCCTATTTGGCAGAGAATTCCCCCGATGCGGATTGCCGCCCATGCCGGGGAGTGGCAAGATTGCCGGCAAATCAGATTGCGAGGACAGAGCCATGGAATACCGCGAGATCAGCGAGGACTATTCGGTCTCGGGCCAGATCCAGCCCGAAGACGTCGCCGCCATCAGGGCCGCCGGCTTCAAGAGCGTCATCTGCAACCGGCCGGACGACGAGCAGCCCGGGCAGCCTTCGGCCGACAGCGTCAAGGCGGCGGCCGAAGCCGCCGGGCTCGCCTTCCGCTTCATCCCGGTGATCAGCGGCCAGATCACGCAAGAGAATGTCGAGGATCAGGCCGAGGCGCTTGACGAACTGGAAGGGCCGGTCTTCGCCTATTGCCGTTCCGGCGCGCGCTGCACCAATCTTTATGGGCTGATCCAGCAGCAGAGGGGTTGACCTGTCAAATCGGCAGCGCGCCGGTTTCCTTCAGCGTTTCGAGCACGATCGCCGTCTTTACGTGCTGCACGGATTCGTGCGGCAGCAGCACGCCATTGACGAATTCCGACAGCGACTTCAGGTCCGGCGTTACCACCTTGAGGATATAATCCATCTCGCCGGTCAGCGCGTGTGCCTCCTGCACTTCGGGCAGCCGCGCCACCAATTCACCGAAGCGCCGGGCATTGTCGCGGTTGTGGGTGGCGAGCGTCACGGAGATGACATTGACCAGCGAGAAACCCAGCCGGTCGCGGTCGAGCACGGCGCGGTAGCCCTTGATATAGCCGTCCTCCTCCAGGCGCTGGCGGCGGCGCGAGCACTGTGACGCCGACAGGTTCACCCGCTCCGACAAATCGTTGTTGGTGAGCCGCGCATCGCCTTGCAAAAGCGACATTATCTTGCGGTCAAACTGATCAATGCGCGCATCATCCACAGTTTTTCCTCCATAAATGCACGATCTGCGCATCACTTGATCATTTCAAGCGTTTGAATGCAAGCACCATGCACCCATCCCGCGCTATCATTGCGTCGAGACGGCCCTTCCCGGCCACGTCAGCTTTTGGAGGATTGCCATGGGTCCCTTCCCGCACGACGCACCGCCCGCGAAGATCGGCAAGGCCAACCCTGCCGGCACCGACGGGTTCGAATTCGTCGAGTTCGCGCATCCCGAACCGGAAAAGCTGGCCGAGCTTTTCAACCGGATGGGCTATGTCGCGGTTGCAAAACACCGCAGCAAGAACATCACCGTCTGGCGGCAAGGCGACATCAACTACGTCGTCAATGCCGAGCCCGGCTCGCATGCGATGAAATTCGTCGACAAGCATGGGCCTTGCGCTGCCTCGATGGCGTGGCGCGTGGTCGACGCCAAGCATGCCTTCGACCATGCCGTCGCCAAAGGCGCCACCCCCTATGAAGGCGCCGACAAGGCGCTTGATGTGCCGGCCATCGTCGGCATCGGCGGTTCGCTGCTCTATTTCATCGAGACCTACGGCGAGAAGGGCTCGGCCTATGATGCCGAGTTCGAGTGGCTGGGCGCGCGCGACCCGAAGCCGGAGGGCGTCGGCTTCTATTATCTCGACCACCTCACCCACAATGTCTATCGCGGCCAGATGGACAAATGGTGGGACTTCTACCGCGATCTGTTCGGCTTCAAGCAGATCCATTTCTTCGACATCGACGGCAAGATCACCGGGCTGGTCAGCCGTGCGATCACCTCGCCCTGCGGCAAGATCCGCATTCCGCTCAACGAATCCAAGGACGACACCAGCCAGATCGCCGAGTATCTGAAGAAGTACAATGGCGAAGGCATCCAGCACATCGCCGTTGGCACCGACGAGATCTACGCCGCCACCGACAGGCTGGCCGCCAATGGGCTGAAATTCATGCCAGGTCCGCCCGAGACCTATTACGACATGTCCCATGACAGGGTGAGCGGCCATGACGAGCCGATCCACCGAATGAAGAAGCACGGCATCCTGATCGACGGCGAAGGCGTGGTCGACGGCGGGACGACCAAAATCCTGCTGCAGATTTTTTCAAAAACCGTGATCGGGCCGATCTTCTTCGAGTTTATCCAAAGGAAAGGCGATGAAGGGTTTGGCGAAGGCAATTTCCGCGCCTTGTTCGAATCGATCGAGCAGGACCAGATCAAACGCGGGGTGATCAAGGTTCAGGCGGCGGAGTAGGCAGACGCTGTCGCCTTGCGCTCAATCAATTATGACCTAAATTCTAGTCATAAGGGATCGAGCCATGAATATCTCCATTGCAGAAGCCAAGGCGAAACTGTCAGAACTCGTCAGCCGCGCGGAAGCCGGTGAGGAGATCGTGCTCACACGCCACGGCAAGGTGGCGGCGCGTATCGCACCTCCGGCAGTGGCCGAACTCCTGCCGCGTATCGGCGCCTTGAAGGGCAAGATCTGGATTGCGGACGATTTTGACGAACTCGGTCCCGAATGGGACGAGTACGTGAAATGACGGTCGGCCCGTTTCTCGCCGACACACATGTCATCCTTTGGTCGATTTCGGACGATCGACGTCTGAGCGAGCACCACCGCGCTATCCTGGCTTCGGAAGCGGTGGTGTTCGCGAGCGCGGCAAGCGCTTGGGAAATTGCTATCAAACGTTCGATCGGAAAACTCAACGTGCCGGACGATCTGACGACGTTGCTTCCAAAGATGCAATTTCAGCCGCTCGCCGTCACCTTCCAGCATGCCAACGCCGTCGGCGGCCTGCCCCACCATGGTGATCCGTTCGACAGACTGCTGATTGCACAGGCGCAAGTGGAGAAACTTAGCATTCTGACGGCCGACCCACATTTCGCTCGTTACGACGTTGCGTTGGCCTGATTCCGGTATCGGTCGAGGCTTCCTCGCGCTTGCCAGACCGCCCGCTACTTCCGAAGGCCGGCGGCCTTGCGCAGAATGTCATTGATCCGGCTTTGCCAGCCGGGGCCACCGGCACGGAATCGGGCCACCACATCGCTGTCGAGCCGCAGCGTAACCTGCTTCTTCGGATTGTCGAGCGCCGGCCGGCCGCGCGAACGACGAATGCTCTCGGCAAGGTCCGGGAAGACTTCGGCGAAAGGACGGGCTTGCGCGATTTGCTCATCCGTGGCCTCCGGGCTGTCGACAGCATCCCAATCGGCTTTGGTGAAGCCCTTACCTGGCGTGAACTCCTTGTCAGGCTTGGTGATGGTCAGTTTCTTGGCCGTCATCGGATGTTCCTTTCCTTCTCGCTGGCGTGCCGCATGGAAACGATAGAAATGGCCTCGTTTCCAAGGCGGGAGAAAACGACGGTGACCGCAACTTCTCTAAGAGACTGTTTCGAAATTCGCTCAGGCGAGTCATATGGTGGTGGTTTCGAGAACCGGCGCGCAGCGGACATTTGGGTCCGTGAGCACCGGCCTACGCCGGCCGTAGCCTTAGCTACCACAACCGCTCATGAGTGCTTCGGCCGGCGAAGGCCGGAAGCGCAGAAAACGCCATCAGATGGCCGCCAGAGTAGAATTTCCAAACGGTCTCTAATGTTTCCGATCGCCATGAAGCGCTTGCCCCGCGCCGGCAGAAGAGTGGCAGCATAGAAGAAATCCATTTCGAGATCCGCAAAGTCCATCCCGTGCTTCGAGACGTTCGCCTGCCGCTTGATCTCATCCCAGACGAGCTTCAATTTATGTACCTACAACAATCGAGTCAAGAATTTCGTAACTACAATAATTCACGCGTGCCATCTCATCACAATCCGAGCCGCTCGACCTCCGCCTGCCGCAACTTCAAATCGTAGTCGAGCAAAAACTCGTCGAGTTGCGGCGGCGCAACCGAAGTGCCGGAGAGCATCGCATGCACCTGACCGCGATGATGGATGTCGTGCAGGAAGACATGGGCGAGGATATCGCCGATGCGCTCGGGGATCATGCCGTCCTCGCGCCGGTCGGTGACGACGCGGCGATCGAGATCGGCCTCGGACAGGCGGTCGCAGAAGGCGATGAGCCGCCGGTCCGATGCGGTCTGCGCGGCGAACAATGCCTGTGGTTCATCGAACGGCACATAATCGTCATGGGCTGCAGCACCGACCCCGCCTTCCTCCAGGAAATCGAGATAGAGATGATCGACCGCCAGTATGTGGTTGAGCGTCGCCTTGATCGAGGGAAAGAAGCTGGTGCGTTCGGCCTCGAATTCACCGGGCCGGAGCGAAAGCACGGCACGATAGAGTCGGTCGTTCGACCAGAGATTGTTGCCGGCCATGCGGCGAAGATGATCGAGAAGTTCCATGACTTCACGCCGCCGACCGGACCCAACGTATGGCCACCCATATGAGCACGAAACCAGCCAGAACAATCAGCAGCAGCCGGTTCATGCGCCGCCGCATGGCTTGAGTTTCCTGGTCGCGAGCGACATTCGTGTTGGTGATGGTGTGGAACATCATTGCATTGCGCGGAAAGCCGCTGCGATTGGTCAGATCCGGCGAACGCGCCTCGATGCGATAGCTCAGCCGGATCGCCATGATGAAGACCGCCAGAATGGCGAGCGCCCAGACACCAGCCAGTAGATAGAACGCCTCCCCCATCATTCCCTACCCCTCGTATTTCTCGACCTTCTGCTCAATAGCGCCGAAGATCGAATGCCCGGTCCTGTCCTTCATCTCGATGCGCACCGTGTCGCCAAAGCGCAGGAATGGCGTTTTTGGTTCACCGGCCTCGATGGTCTCGATCATACGCAGTTCGGCAATGCAGGAATAGCCGGCGCCACCGGCCGACACAGGCTTGCCCGGCCCGCCGCGCTGCTTGTTGGAGACGGTGCCCGAGCCGATGATCGTGCCTGCAGCCAACTTCCGTGTTTTGGCGGCATGGACGATCAGCGCCGGAAAATCGAAGGTCATGTCGGTGCCGGCGTTCGCCCGGCCGAACGGCTTGCCGTTGAGATCGGCGAGCAGAGGCAGGCTGACCTTGCCGCCATCCCAGGCGTCACCGAGTTCATCCGGCGTTACCGCGACGGGCGAAAAGGCCGAGGACGGTTTCGACTGGAAGAAGCCGAAACCCTTGGCGAGTTCCGGCCCGGTGAGCGACCGTAGCGTGACGTCGTTGACGAGCATGACAAGGCGGATCGCATCCTTCGCCTTGCCAAGGCTTGCGCCCATCGGCACGTCGTCGACGATGACGGCGACCTCCGCCTCCATGTCGATACCAAATTGCTCGTCGGCCATGCGGATCGGATCGCGCGGCGGAATGAATGCGTCCGAGCCACCCTGGTAGATCAGCGGATCGGTCCAGAAGCTTGCCGGCATCTCGGCGCCGCGCGCTTTCCGCACCAGCTCGACATGGTTCACATAGGCGGAGCCGTCGGCCCACTGATAGGCGCGCGGCAGCGGCGAATGGGCGTCATGCTCGTGAAAGCGGGCAGACGGTACCGCATTGTTCTCAAGCGATTCCGCCATGGCGGCGAGATGCGGGGCGATGCGGCCCCAGTCGTCGAGCGCTGCCTGCAGCGTGCGCACCAGGAACGAGGCATCGGTAAAGCGCGTCAGGTCGCGCGAGACGACGACAAGTTTCCCGTCGCGCGTCCCGTCCTTCAATGTAGCAAGCTTCATGCGGTTTCCTCTCCTACTGCGGCTTTGGCGCCGTCTTTGTTTCACGCATGATCTTTTCCGAAAACCGGTTCCCACTTTTCGGGATCATGCTCCAGCCCCACAACAAGGCCGTCGTGGGCAATCGTCAAGTCACCAGCCCAAGTTTTCCTGACAGCGGCGATCCAGTCGGCTTCGCCGATCACGGCATCATCGGCCGGAATGAGGTGGTTGAGCACCAATCTTTTGACACCCGCATCGCTGGCGATGCGTCCGGCCTCCTCGGCAAACGAGTGACTGGCGAGCAGATGTTCCTTCAGCCGCGCGCCGTTGCCGGTCCTGGCGACCAGCCGCTCAATGCCTTCTTCCAGCATGGCTTCATGGACGAGGATGTCGGCGCCGCTGGCAAAATCGGCCAATGGCGGAAAGAACGCCGTGTCGGCGGAGAATACAACGCTTTTCCCGTCATGGTCGAAGCGCAGCGCAAAACAATCGGTCACCGGCGGATGGTCGACGCGCAGCGCCGTCACTCTCAGACCGTTCTCCCCGAACACTTCGCCCTCGCCGAATTCGGCCACCGACACAAGCTCACGAATGTCCGGGCGGCCTTCATCGACGATGCGGATATCGATGTCGAACGCCATCGCCTGGCAGAAATGTTGCCAGTAGCGGCCGGTGCCGGGCGGGCCGAGCACCGTGATCGGCGTTGCCAGTCCCGCCGTCCAGGCAGTGTGGATCAGCGGCCCGAGTTCCAGCACATGATCGGAATGCAGATGCGTGATGAAGATCAGGTCGAGCGCCTTCAGGCTGATGCCGGCATCGACCAGGCCGCGGGTCACACCCAGTCCGCAATCGATGACGATGGTGCGGCCGCCGAGCTCCAGCAGCGACGAGCTTGGCCATGGCCCACCCGGCCGCAGCGCCGGGCCGCCCTTCGAGCCCAGAAGCACCAGCCGATCGCGCACCCGGTTGGCGCTCAAGACCAGTCGCCCTCGGGCGTGCCGTTGAAACGCTTCTTCAGATCGGCCCAGCAGTCGATGTAATTGTCCTGCCGGGTTTCGAGCTCGGCGCCGTAGCGGGTCAGCATCTGCGGGAATCGGGTCTCGAACATGAAGGCCATGGTATTGTCGAGCTTGACCGGTTTCAGCTCGGTGCGCGAGGCCTTTTCGAAGCCAGGGGCGTCAGGCCCGTGGGCCAGCATCAGATTGTGCAGGCTTATGCCGCCGGGCACGAAGCCCTCCTCCTTGGCGTCATACTGGCCGTGGATCAGGCCCATGAACTCGCTCATGATGTTGCGATGATACCAGGGCGGGCGGAATGTGTTTTCGGCCACCAGCCAGCGTGGCGGGAAGATGACAAAATCAATGTTGGCGGTGCCCTCCTCGCCGCTCGGCGCCGTCAGCACGGTGAAGATCGACGGGTCGGGGTGGTCGAACAGGAGCGCGCCGACCGGTGAAAACGTCGCAAGATCATATTTATAGGGCGCGTAGTTGCCGTGCCACGCC
The DNA here is from genome assembly GCF_000350085.1 of Mesorhizobium metallidurans STM 2683. Lineage (GTDB taxonomy): Bacteria > Pseudomonadota > Alphaproteobacteria > Rhizobiales > Rhizobiaceae > Mesorhizobium > Mesorhizobium metallidurans. The sequence continues at coordinate 26,556 of NZ_CAUM01000096.1, read as the reverse complement.
ACCACGTCGAGCGGCGAATGGCCGATCTCCGTGACATGGAAATTGCCGCACCATTTGACGATCAGCCGGCACGGCGTCTCCTTGTCCTCGAACCAGGCGCAAGGCGTCTTGAAATCGCGCGGATTGGCCAGGCAATTGGCGCCGATCGGACCGCGATCCGGTAGCGTCAGCTTGGCGCCGTAGTTCTCGCAGACATAGCCGCGCACCTCCTTGTCGACCAGCTCGACCTTGAGGACGAGGCCGCGCGGCAAGACCGCGATCTCGCCTGGCCTGAGCTCGATGACGCCCATTTCGGTGACGAAGCGCACGGCCCCGACTTGCGGCACAATCAGCAGTTCGCCGTCGGCGTTGAAGAAATGGTCATCGGTCATCGAGCGGTTGGCGACATAGACATGCGCCGCCATGCCGGTCTGCCCGAGCACGTCGCCGGCCGTGGTGATCGAGCGCATGCCGGCGATGAAATCGGTCGGCTCTTTCGGCATCGGCACCGGGTTCCAGCGATACTGGCCGAGCGCCAGTTCATGGTCGCCGACATTGGGGGCGGTCTTCCACAGCGGATAGCTCGCTGCCTTGAAGCGGCTAGTGTGCCTGACGCTCGGCCGGATACGGTAAAGCCAGGAGCGTTCATTGGTGCCGCGCGGCGCGGTGAAGGGCGAACCGGACAATTGCTCGGCATAAAGGCCGTAGGCCGGCCGCTGCGGCGAGTTGCGTCCTTGCGGCAGCGAGCCGGGCAGCGTCTCGGTTTCGAAGTCGTTGCCGAACCCCGGCATGTAGGAAAAGGCCATCGCATCCTCCTCGATTAACGCTGCCAGAGCATCCTTTGCGCGTCAAAGAGGACGTGCGGCGCCTGGGCTTGACCAAATTGGTTTCATTTGTAACCATTGAGAATGTAACTATCAACCGCAGCGTCTGCCGGGATACGAAGCCATGGACGTCCTGGAACTGGAAAGCTTCCTGCCCTACCGGCTCTACCGTCTCGCCGATGCCGTCAGCCGCGAATTCTCGAGAGTCTACAAGGATCGTCATGGCCTGACGCGCCCGGAATGGCGCACGCTGGCCGGGCTGGGGCAACACGGCACGATGACCGCGACTGAACTTGGCGAGCAGTCGGCCATGCACAAGACCAAGGTGTCGCGCGCCGTGGCGGAGCTGGAAAGGTGCCGCTGGCTGATCCGAACCCCTGATGAAAAGGATCGGCGGGTCGAGCATTTGACGCTGACCAAAGCCGGCCTTGCCGCCTATCGCGAGATGGTGCCGTTGGCGAAGGCTTTCGAGCGGGAATTATTGGCGAGGCTGAGCACCGGCGAGCGCGCGGCGATTGTCAACGGAGTGGCCGCGCTGGAAGCGGCGCTGGGCAGATCAAAGAAAGAGCTATGAAAGCTGCTTCATAGCGATCCTTCACACCCCCCTCTGGCCTGCCGGACATCTCCCCCGCAAGGAGGGAGATTGGCAATTCACGCGTCCGGCCAGCCTTGAGACGTTGGAGATTGGCGAAAGCATCAATGACGTCCGATCTCCCCCCTTGCGGTGGAGATGGTCGGCAGGCCAGAGGGGGTGCTGTCCCTCCGACATTAGCGTCGAGTGGCTAGCGCTGACCTACCAGTCCATCACCACCTTGCCGGAATTACCGCTCTTCATCGCCTCGAATCCCGAAATATAGTCGGCGATGCCGATGCGGTGCGTGATTAGCCCCGAGACATCGAGTGGCCCCTGCACCAGGGCGATCATCTTGTACCAGGTCTCGAACATCTCGCGACCGTAGATCCCCTTCAAGTGCAGCATCTTGAAGATAACCTTGTTCCAGTCGATCTCGAAGCCGGTCGGTGCTATGCCGAGGATGGCGATCTTGCCGCCATTGTTCATGGTGTCGATCATGTCGCGGAAGGCGGGTGCCGCACCCGACATTTCGAGGCCGACATCGAAACCCTCGGTCATGCCGAGCGCCGGCATGATTTCGCGCAGCTTTTCCTTCGACGCATCGACGACATGCTGGACGCCGAGCTTTTTCGCCAGCGCCAGCCGCACCGGGTTGATGTCGGTGATGACCACCTTTCGCGCGCCGACGCATTGCGCCACCAGCGCGCCCATGATGCCGATCGGCCCGGCGCCGGTGACCAGCACGTCCTCGCCGACCAGATCGAAGGACAATGCCGTGTGGACGGCATTGCCTAAGGGATCGAAGATCGCGGCGATCTCGTCCGGCACGTCATCGGGGATCGGCACGACATTGTGCTGCGGGATGGCCAGGTATTCGCCGAAGGCGCCGGGCCGGTTGACGCCGACACCGAGCGTGTTGCGGCAGAGATGCCCTCTGCCCGCACGGCAGTTGCGGCAATGGCCGCAGACGATGTGGCCTTCGCCCGAAACACGCTGGCCAACCTTGTACTCGGTCACCGCCGCGCCGAAATCGGCGACCGTGCCGACGAATTCGTGCCCGGTCACCATCGGCACCGGCACGGTCTTCTGCGCCCACTGGTCCCAATTGTAGATGTGGACGTCAGTGCCGCAGATCGCCGTCTTCCTGACCTTGATCAGCACGTCGTTGGGGCCGATCTCCGGCACCGGCACCTCTTCCATCCAGATGCCTGGCTCGGCCTTGGCCTTGACGAGGGCTCGCATCATATTGGACATCAGGCTCTGCCCCCGCTTTGACAGGTCGCGTTCCTTCGCGCGCCCCTCGGTCCTGCCGGACATCTCCCCCTCAAGGGGGGAGATTGGCCGCTGGCTCCGCTTTCACCAACCTTCAAAGTGTCAAAAAGGGCAGCGCGTCGAAACTGCCAATCTCCCCCCTTGAGGGGGAGATGTCCGGCAGGACAGAGGGGGGCGCCGTAGAGCAAAAACATGACCGATTATCCTATGACGCCCAGTTCCCTGCCAACCGCACCGAAGGCCTCCACGGCGCGGTCGATGTCGGCGCTGGAATGGGCGGCCGACATTTGCGTGCGGATGCGCGCCTGGCCCTTCGGCACCACCGGAAATGAGAAGCCGATGACATAGATGCCGCGCTTCAGCATGCGCGCCGCCATCTCCTGCGCCAGCGATGCATCGCCCAGCATCACCGGGATGATCGGATGATCGGCGCCTACCAGCGTGAAGCCGAGCTTGCCCATCTGCGACCGGAACCGCGCGGCATTGTCATAGAGCTGCTTGCGCAAACCGTCGCCGTTCCTGATCAGATCGAACACCCGGATCGAGGCGCCGGCAATGGCCGGCATCAGCGTGTTGGAGAAGAGATAGGGGCGCGAGCGCTGGCGCAGCCAGTCGACTACTTGTCTGTTGCCCGATGTATAGCCGCCGGAAGCGCCACCGAGCGCCTTGCCAAGCGTGCCGGTGATGACGTCCACCCTGCCCTCGACGCCGCAATGCTCGGCCGAGCCGCGGCCGTTCTTACCGACGAAGCCGACCGCATGGCTGTCATCGACCATAACCATGGCGTCATACTTCTCGGCGAGATCGCAGACGCCCCTGAGGTTGGCGATGATGCCGTCCATGGAAAACACGCCATCGGTGGCGATCAGCCGGAAACGACAATCCTTCGCCTCCTTCAATCTCGCCTCCAGATCGGCCATGTCGTTGTTGGCGTAGCGGAAGCGTTTTGCTTTCGACAGCCGCACGCCGTCGATGATCGAAGCGTGGTTCAGCGCATCGGAGATGATCGCATCCTCCTCGCCCAGCAACGTCTCGAACAGGCCGCCATTGGCGTCGAAGCAGGAACCGTAGAGGATGGTGTCGTCCATGCCGAGGAAAGAGGAAATCGTCGCCTCGAGCTGCTTGTGTTCCTCCTGTGTGCCGCAGATGAAGCGCACCGATGCCATGCCGTAGCCATAGCGGTCAAGCGCCTGCTTGGCCGCCTCGCGCAATTCGGCGCTGTCGGCGAGGCCGAGATAGTTGTTGGCGCAGAAATTCAGCACCTTGTCGCCGCCAACCTCGATCTCGGCCGACTGCGTCGAGGTGATCACCCGCTCGGATTTGTAGAGCCCCGCCGCTTTCAGCCCTTGAAGCTCGCTATCGATATGGGAAAGGAATGCCGCGCTCATGATCAGGCCCTGTTGAGATTGATGAGGACTGTCGCCCCGCGCGGGCGAAAAATCCATCGCAAAAGCGACGCTTTGGCGGTGCGCGGCCGGTGGCCAGAATGCAGCCCCAGAATGCCGCCAATGACGGATGTTCAAATGCGGATGCGCCGCGAAAGAACGCGATAACCATTTCGCGAGCTTTCCGCTGCTGGCGCTGTTGCCGGTCTCTCGATTTCCAATCCTGTTAATACTTACAAGCCAATGGTTTTCGCACCCAGGAACCTGTCGGCGAGAGGCCGCCCCAGAAAATGTCGCAGCAGCCGGTGCAAACCGTTTCGAGCAGACTTATCTTGCTGATCAAGGCCGGCTATTGGCTGGCGCTGCTGATCATTGCCGCAATGGTCATGGCTTCCTTCATCCTTCTCCAGCAGATGATGGCCGCCCAACGGCACGACGAAACGCTGCTAGACATGGTCAGCACGCAAAAGGCGCTGTCGCAACGCATCGTGTTCCTTGCCAGTGCGGCGGGAGCTGCCACGCGCGACCAGCAGCCTGCTCTGGTCACCGCATTCAAACAGGCGACGGCAGAGTTCGAGAAGAACTACGATCTTCTGCTCGAGCTGGTCGCCGCCGATCCAACGTCGCCGGAGCGATTCGATCCAGAATCGGTCCAGAACGTGCTTTTCGCCAAGCCGTTCCACCTCGACTATTTCTCAGTCGGGCTTATCGCCAACGGCGAACGCCTGGTCTCAGGATTTGAATCGCAACTCGGCATGGCCACTGACGGCGGCTACAAAGGTGGCAGCGAACGCGTCAAACTCGACGCTTCCGTCGCCAATGCGACGTTGTCGGGCTATGCCGCACTTGGCCAGCGCATCAGTGCCAAGGCCGACGCGCGGTCGGACACGCTTCTCAATCTTCATCGCACGCTGTTCTACGCCACAATCGGCGTCATCGTGCTGGTGGCGCTTTTCATCTTCAGGCCGATGTCGAATGCCATTCTGCGCAAGACGCGCGAACTCATGGATGCGCGCAATTCCATGGCCTTCATCGCGGTGCATGACGGCCTCACCGGGCTCTACAACCGCACCTTCCTGACGGATCATTTCGACACGCTGATCAAGAGCGCGCAACGCCGGCGCGAACGGCTTGCGGTGGTCCAGCTCGACCTCGACCGGTTCAAGCAGATCAACGACACGCTTGGCCACGCCGCCGGCGACTATGTGCTCGTGGTGACGGCGCAGCGCATGCGCGATGCCTGCCGGGCATCGGATCTCAGCGTGCGCCTCGGCGGCGATGAGTTCGTGATGATCCTCAACGGCGCCGGCGGCACCGAGGACATCAATATGACCGCCAAGCGCATCCTGACGCAGATCAACGAACCGATCATCTTCCAGGGCGCGACCGTCCTGCCGGGCGTCAGCGCCGGCATCGCCGTTTATCCCGTAGATGCCGACAATGCGCAGAATCTGCTCGTCCATGCCGATCTGGCGCTCTATTCCGCCAAGAAGCAGGGCGGTGGCAGTTTCTCGTTCTTCTCCGAAGAGTTGCGGCGCGAGCTCGATCACCGCAAGCAGCTCGAACATGACATAAGGACCGCCATTTCGGAAAAGGAGTTCGAGGTCTATTTCCAGCCGCAGGTTTCCTTGTCGAACGGCACGATCAGCGGCGTCGAGGCGCTGGTGCGCTGGAGACATGTCGAACGCGGTGCGATCGCCCCGGGCGAGTTCATTCCCGTCGCCGAGAAATGCGGCCTTATGCCCGAGATCGGCCGCATCGTCATCGCCAAGGCGATCAACGAAGCGGCCGAGTGGAAGCGTAGCGGCATTGCCTTCGGCCGGCTCGCCGTCAACGTGTCCGGCTCCGAATTGCGTGAGCCCGATTTCGATGCCTTCCTCTTCGACACACTGGAAAAAGCCGGGCTGCCGCCGGAAAAACTGTCGCTGGAAATCGTCGAATCCGTCATTCTCGACGACGAGAAGACCGGGATCGCAGCAAAGCTGCGGCACATTCGTGCGGCCGGCGTCCACCTCGAACTCGACGATTTCGGCACCGGCTATGCCTCGCTCAGCCATGTCAACCCGAACGAGATCGACCGGCTGAAGATCGACCGCCGCTTCGTCCAGAACATCAACCAAAACGGCGACAACACCAAGATCGTGCGCGCCATCACGGAACTCGCGCGTGGCCTCGGCATTTCGATCGTCGCCGAGGGTGCCGAAACAGAAGCCGAGCTCGATTCGCTGATGGCGATCGGCTGCGACCAGGTGCAGGGCTATTCCATCGCCTTCCCGATGCCGCAGGAAAAGGCGCGCGAATGGCTGGTCGCGCGAGCGCCCAGGAAGGCCAGGCTGACGGTGCTGCAGGGAAGCCTGGCGTAAGGCGCCAACCTTGACAAGCCTGCCCGGAAATGGCGGCCTGTTGTGATCGGGACATGGATATTCCGGATGCTGACGCCGCTTCGCCTTGCCGTGCTGGTCGTTTTGTTTTGCGCATTCCCCGCAGCCGCAGCGGATCGCACCATCTATCTCACCTTCGACGACGGCCCGCTGACCGGCACCAGCAACATCCTCGATGTGCTCGAGGCCGAGCAGGTTCCGGCCGCCATGTTCATGGTCGGCATGCATGCGCAGGCGAGCGCGGCCAACAAGGCACTTGTGCAGCGCGCCAGGAACATGCCGCTGGTGACGATCGGCAACCACAGCTACAGCCACGCCTACAACCACTACCAGCATTTCTATTCGGATACAGAAGGCGTCGTCGCCGACATGCTGCGGGCAAACGCGGTGCTGGGTCTGAAGCCGGCGGTGCATGCGCGGCTGCCGGGGCGCGATGTGTTCCGGCTGCCCTCGATGTCGAAGGATGACAACTCGCTCGGACTGGCCAAGGAGGGTCGCGAGGACCCTGATTACGAGTTCGTCGCCGCTTCCGGCTTCTATCTCTACGGCTGGGATCATGAATGGGTCCACGAAAACAGCGGCAAGCCAGTGCAGAGTGTCGACCGTCTGGTTAGCGAGATCGACCACCTGTTCAGCTACGGCCAATTCGTCAAGCCCGGCAAGCTGATCCTGCTGATGCATGACGAGATGTTCCAGGACGTCTTCAACGGCAAGGCGAATTTGACGGCCCTCATCACCGCCCTGAAGCTGCGCCGCTACGCTTTCGGCGCGATCACCGGCTATGACGGCTGAGCTGTTTATGATTTGACGTTGCGAGCTGGCTTGCGGGAACGAGGCGGGATGTCGCTATTGTCACCTGGAAAGGCCGTCAGCAATCGCCCGAAGCTGGGTACTTCCACATTGGCGCGTAGCGCCGCAAGCACTTCCGCGAAATCCGCCAGCCTTTCATCCGGCAATCCGGCCCGCAGCCGCTTGTCGAAGGCAAGGGCCGCCGTCCGTAATTTGACGAACATCGCTTCGCCAGCTTCGGTCAGAGCCACCTGGTGAACCCGGCGGTTCTCAGGATCGCGGCGCCGCGTCAGCAACCCTTGCGCCTCCATCGCGTTGAGATGATGGGTCAGCGTCGCGCCCTGGATGCCGATCATGCCGGCAAGCTCGCGCTGGTTGGCAAGCTCGCGCGACTTGATCGACAGCAGGGTAAGCCAGACCGGCAGCGTACCGCCTGCCTCGACCAAAGCAGCGTCGAAGGCCTGCCCGATCACCTTGGCGGTGCGGGCGAGGTTCATGCCGACTGGCGGACGGTCAAAGGGTGTCATGATTCGACACTAGAGCAACAATCGGATCGGCGGAACTTGACTCCTCACATTGACATCAAATCATTCGATATCTAACTTTATGGCGGCGGGCACGAGAGGAAAAGCGATCATGCAATATGTCTACATCGTCGTCCTCGGTCTTCACGTCATGGCGGGCGTGTTCTGGGCCGGCACCACCATCGCGGTTGGCCGCGACCCGGATATACGGGCGGAACGGTTCTTCCGGCCGCAAATGGGCGCCGCCGGCCTGGTTTTCCTTACCGGCATACTGCTGTGGTATTTCTTCCATGAGGGCGTTTTCGGCTCGATGGAGAAAGTTCTGGCACTGGGCATCGTGGCGGCCTTGATCGCCGCCGGCGTCCAGGGGGCGTTGGTCGGCTCCGCCAGCAGACAATTGGCCGGCGCTGACCAGGCAACGGAAGGCCAGTTGCGCGCGAAAATGACAAGAGGCGAACGCATCGCCGGCGGGCTGCTGGTCATCACCGTACTCTGCATGGCCACTGCCAGGATGTTTTGAGCGGCGCTGCCCAATTCACGAGATCGTACGGTGCCCGGCGACAAGCCGGCACTGTGCGCGGCGCGCACCGGACTTAAGCGGAAGGTGGCTCTCCCTGCGAGGGTTTCGGCTGCGCCACCAATCATTTCGAACTGCTATTCAGATCCGCAAGCCGAACCTGATGCCGTCATAGATTGCGGCATGGATGTTGCGCGAGGCGACCGCGTCGCCGATGCGGAACAGCACGAAACCGCCTTCCCGATTGCGCTCCGGAAAAATGTCGCCGCCGCTGACCAGCCGCTCGTAATCGACCGCGCCGCCATTCTTCGACAGTGGCTTCAGTGTGAGATAAAGGTCATCGAGCGGCGCGGTGCCATGTTCGACAACCACCTGATCGACCCGCCGCTCGCCGCGCCAGCCATCGGCGAAGTCGGAAGCCAGTTCGGCGATCAGTTGGTTGCCTTCGCGCCGTACCGACCGCAACCGCGTATTGATGGTGACGGTGACGCTTTTTTCCTGAAAGGCACGCATATAGGGTACATGGTTCATGCCGCCCATTTCAGGCGCAAAGAAGCGCTCGGGTGAAACCAGCTCCAGCTTCGAACCCGCGATCGCGATCAACTCGGCCGCGCCCATGCCCTGGTGACCGCCATTGTCGTCATAGAGCAGCACGTTCTCAGCCGGCTTGACGCTGCCGGCCATGATGTCCCAGCTCGAGGTGACGAGATTGTCGCCGGCCGCCAGCGGCGGGTTCTGCGGCAGGCCGCCGGTAGCGACCACCACCACGTCGGGCGACAGCGCCAGTACGTCGTCCTTCTCGGCCCAGGTGTCATAGCGGATGTCGACGCCGAGCCGGTCGAGCTCGGCCAGCCGCCAGTCGATGATGCCGATCAATTCCTTGCGGCGCGGATTCTGCGTTGCCAGCCGAATTTGGCCGCCGGCCTGGCTCGAGGCTTCGAGCACCGTCACCTGATGCCCACGCTCGGCCGCGACGCGCGCTGCCTCCAGCCCGCCGGCGCCGGCGCCGACGATCACCACCTTGCGCTTCGGGCCTGCGGTCCTGACGATGATATGTGGGATCTCGGCCTCGCGGCCGGTCGCCGCATTATGGATGCACAGCGCCTCGCCTCCCTCATAGATGCGGTCGAGGCAATAAGTGGCACCGACGCAAGGGCGGATCTCATGCTCGCGGCCCTCCATCACCTTTCTCACGATATGCGGGTCGGCGATATGGGCGCGGGTCATACCGACCATGTCGAGCTTGCCGGTGGCAATGGCGTGGCGTGCGGTGGCGACATCGGAGATCCGCGCCGCGTGGAAGGTCGGGAATTTCGTCGCTGCCCTGACCTCGCCGGCAAAGTCGAGATGCGGCGAAGAACGCATGCCGGTCACCGGGATAACCCTGGTCAGCGCCGCATCTGTCTCGATCGAGCCGCGGATGATGTTGAGGAAATCGACCTTGCCGGAGCCGGCGAGCCGCCTGGCGATCTCGATGCCCTCCTCCTTCGACAGGCCTTTTTCGAAATCCTCGTCTGCGACCATGCGGATGCCGACGACGAACTTTTCGCCGACCGCAGCCCGCACCGCATCGAGCACCATATTGGTGAAGCGCAGACGGTTGTCGAGCGAACCGCCATACTCATCGTCGCGCTGATTGGTGGCCGGCGACCAGAAGCCGTCCATCAGATGGCCGTAGGACTCGAACTCGATACCGTCGAGACCGGCCGCCTGGCAGCGCTGGGCGGCCGCCGCATAATCGGCGACGATGCGCTCGATGTCCCAGTCCTCGATGGTCTTGGGAAAGGCGCGGTGCGCCGGTTCGCGCACCGGCGAAGCAGACAGCACCGGCAGCCAGTCGGCCTTGTTCCAGCCGGTGCGGCGGCCGAGATGGGTGATCTGGATCATCACCTTGCAGTCATGCTCGTGGCAGGCGTCGGCCAATTCGGCGAGCCACGGCACGATGCGGTCGTCATAGACATGCAAATTGCCGAAGGCGGCCGGGCTGTCGCGCGAGACGATCGCCGAACCGGCGGTCATGGTCAGCGCCATGCCACCCTTGGCCTTCTCGGCATGGTAGAGCCGGTAGCGCTCTTTCGGCATGCCGTCCTCGGAATAGGCCGGCTCGTGGCTGGTCGACATGACGCGGTTCTTCAGCGTCAGGTGCTTGAGCTGATAGGGCTGAAGGAGCGGATCGTTGCTGGTCATCGTCTTCCTGCTGTATCAAACTGTGTCGGAGCAGCGTGCGCTGCTCCAGCTTCCATTTTACGCATCGGATTCATCCGAAAACCGCTGCGCACTTTTCGGTCCGATGCTAATGAGCGCGGCAAATCCAAGGAAAACCGCGATGATCGATACCAAAAACCTCACCCAGCTCGGCACGCATGTCGAGACGCCACAGAGCCCGGAAGCAGCGGTCCTGGAAACCGTGCCGTCTGCGCGCGGCGACGGCCCGCCGGCCATTGTGCGCTTCACTTGCCCGGAATTTACGTCGCTCTGCCCGGTCACCGGACAGCCGGATTTCGCCCATATCGTCATCGACTACGCACCCGACGCGCTTTTGGTGGAATCGAAGTCGCTGAAACTGTTCATGACCTCGTTCCGCAACCACGGCGCTTTCCACGAGGACTGCACCGTCATGATCGGCCGCCGCATTGTGGCGGCAACGAAACCGTTGTGGCTGCGCATCGGCGGCTACTGGTATCCACGCGGCGGCATCCCGATCGACGTGTTCTGGCAGACCGGGGCGCCGCCGGAAGGCGTCTGGCTGCCCGACACCGGAGTAGTGCCCTATCGCGGGCGCGGCTGAGCTGGGTTCGTCGCGCAAGCCCATGGCGTCAGTTCAGGGGCAGCCGGCGGTAGCGGCCGGGATTGTTCGGATCGCTGAAATGATGCATCGGCCCGTGCTCGGCGAAATGCGCGGCCCAGCGTTTCATCGCCGCCGGGTCGAGTTCGACGCCGAGACCATTGCCTTCCGGCACGCGCACCGTGTTGCCCTTCTGCCGGAACGGACCGTCCTTGACGACGTCGCCGATCTGCCAGGCAAACAGCGATTGCGACGCCTCGATGATCCATGGGGTGGCGGCCACGACATGCAGATAGGCTGCCGTCATGATGCCGAGATCGTTCGAATAGCACCAGAAGCCTTTACCCATCGCCTCGCAAGCAGCAATGAACTTCAGCGTTTTCGACAGGCCGCCAAGGGCGGCGAAATTGCAGACGAAATAGTCCGGCGCGCCAAGCGCCACCGCGCGTCTGAGATCCGGCACATGTGTCGAAAACGGTATACGCGAATGCTGGCGAAGTGCGGCCATCTCCTCGAAGGTGGCGACCGGATCCTCGTAGTTGCGGATGTTGAACGGCTCGATCTCGCGCAGCACCCAGCGCGCTGATGTCAACGACCATTGCATGTTGGAATCGAGCTTGATCTGCGCCTTGTCGCCGAGCGCCTCGCGCAGCATGCGCACGGTCCTGATCTCGAGCTCGGGGTCGCCCATGATCAGCTTGCCCTCGAAGATCGTCGAACCGTGCTCCTCGCGCATCTTCAGGCAATAGTCGACGATCGCTTCGGGCGTCATCTCGCCGCCTGCCCCGCCCTGCGCGGCGGCCCGAAAGGAGAAGTATTCCGAAAACGGAATGTCCTTGCGCACCGCGCCGCCAAGGACCTTGTAGAGCGGCATGTCGAACACTTTGCCCCTGATGTCCCACAGCGCCAGCTCAACCGCGCCGAAGGCGACGGACGCGGCGTTCTCGCCGGTGTTGGCGGTGATCTGCCAGGGCGGTACGCAGCGCGCCTCGCAGTCGGCGATATCGAGTGGATCGGCGCCGATCAGCGCCGGCGCGATCTCGGCCTTGATCACCTCGCCAAAGTGCCACCAAGGCGCCTCGCCCAGGCCGACCACGCCCTCGTCGGTCTCGACCTCGATGATCGACTTCGAAGCGCCGCCATAGAGACCGGCCGTCCACCAGAACGGCGCGTCCAGCGGGACATTGACATGCGTGACGCGGATATTGGTGATCTTCATCGTTTCCCTATTCGCACTGATATTGGCTGAGCGCCCATTCGCCGGTCACCGACAGAAGGTTGCCGGCGGGTTCGCGGGCGATGTGTCTGCCGGCGCATTGCCGGCGTCGCCGGAAGGCGCGTTCGGCGGCGGCGCGCCGAACAGGCCTTGGGCACAGGCGCAGCGTTCAGCCCCGCGGCCAGCATCGAGACGGTCGACAGCGCCAGGGAACGGCGACGGAGCACGGCATCACTCCGCCGCCGGAACGGGCATGCATTCCAGCGCGCTGAGCGTCCAGCCGCTGGATTTGGAGGCAATGTCGGCGACCTTCCATTTGCCGTCGATCTTCTTCAGGGACCAGACCATTTCGCGTTTTGAATCATCGCCTTCAGGGAAGAGGTTGAAGGTCACTGTCACGTTGGCGCTGTCGCCATCCACCGCTTCCGACAGCCTGAGCGTCTTGGCGACGGTCTTCTCGTCATAGTCCTGCGCATCGAGACCGGGGGCGAAGTCGATGCAAGGCACCTCGTCCGGCTTGTTCTTCCGCGCCTGGTCGTTGAGGTCGAACAGCCTGGTCACCGGCTCGATGAAACGGTCGCGGTACTTCGCGTCGGCCTCGAACTTGACCTCGGGCATGTAGAAGAACTTCACCGCGTTGGATGCCGGCCCGGCCAAGGCGGCCACGGGAGTTGCGATCGAGAGGGCGGCTGCAAGCACAGTCAGTCTCATCCGATGATCTCCAGGTTTCGCGGTGGGAACCGTCCATACCACGAATCCGGTATCCCGGCTTTTTTGCGGCCCATGAAATCCCGAGCGCCTCGTCTGCGGGCGGAAGTTCTTGCGCTCGCAACTCACTCAGGCGTCCAGCCAGACATTCTGGAGATCCATCTCGAAGGTCTGGTGGACTGCGTAGTTCTTCACCTTCTTGTTCATGTGGCTGTAGAGCTTCTGCCAGAACGGCTGAATGATTACGCCCGAATCCTGCAGGATCTGCTCGACGTCCTTCATGACCTCGCGTCGCTTCTCCACGTCGATCAGCGAGAGAGCCTGCTTGAGCTTGGCGTCGAAATCGGGATTCGAATATGCCGATTCATTCCAGGCTTCGCCCGTTCGATAACCCAAGGCCAGCACCTGAACGCCAAGCGGGCGCATGTACCAGATCGTCATGGAATAGGGATATTTCGTCCAGTCGTTCCAGAAGGTCGAACCCGGCAGCACGGTGCGCTTCACCTTGATGCCGGCATCGCGCAACTGGCCGGCAATCGCGTCGCCGGTGTTCTTTTGCCAATCGTCCTCGACGGTGATCAGTTCATGCTCGAAGTCGGCCTGCCCGGCCTCGGCCATCAGCTTTTTGGCGCCCGCCGCGTCGCGCGTCTTCTTGGGCAGCGCGAAGTATTCCGGATGGATAGGGCTAACATGGTGGTTTTCACCAGGGGTCCCTCGCCCGGCATAGCCAAGTTCGAGCACGGCCTTGTTGTCGACCGCCATCTGCAGCGCATTGCGGACCCGCTGGTCGTCATAAGGTTTGTGCGTGATGTTGGTCCGGGCAACGAGCGTCGTTGCTGTCGCGACCTCGGATTTTTCCAAGCCCATCCTGTCCAATATATCGATGAAGTCGGCGGGGCTCTCGAAATTGAGATCGATCTCGCCGGAATCGAATGCGTTCACCGTGGCGTTGAAGTCGGTGCCGTAGTCGATGAATTCGACCCTGTCGAGCGGCGCTTCGCCGCCCCACCATTTGCCGTTCTCACGACGCTTGACGACCGCTTTCTGGCCGACATCGTAAGAAACCAGTTCGAAGGGTCCGGTGCCGATCGGCTTTTTGATCGGATCGGCACCATCGGCATCGAAATTGCGGTGGACAACCAATGCCGGATAGTCGGTGAAGTTCGGGATCAGCGAGATGTCAGGCTCGTTCAGCTTCAGCTTGACGGTATTGTCATCGACCTTGGTGATCGCCCCATCCCTGGCCTTGCCGGTCTTCTCGTCGATCAGCGCACCGACGCGGGCGGCCATGGAATTGCCGGCAACGTTCTTCTCGCACCAGCGCGCCAGATTGTAGGCCACGTCATCGGCGTTGAAAGCGTCGCCGTTGTTCCAGGTGATGCCCTTGCGCACATGCAGCATGTATTCGGTGGCGTCGTCATTGACCTCCCAGCTTTCAAGCAGGACCGGCTCGAATGTGAATTGGTGCGTGTAGCGGACAAGCGGCTCCAGCCAGCAGCGTGAAATGTTCGCAAGTTCCACCCAGTCATAAGTGCGCGGATCCTTCTGCGCCTTAACCGACATCGATATATGCAGCGTCCCGCCCTTCTTCGGCTCCTCGGCCAAAGCCTGATTCGGCACGGCAAGGCCGATCATGCCGTAGGCAAGGCCCGTCGACGCGCCGAGGGCGCTTGCCAGCGCCAGAAACTCGCGCCGGTCCATACGACCCGCGCGCGTCTCTTGCGCCATCGCCTCGATGGCGCCCGGCACGCGATCGCCATTGCTTCTGAAGAGTGTCATTTTTTCCTCCCTTATGGTTCCCATCGGGTCGCCCGTTATCAACTAACGCTGTCCGGCAGTTTCTCCTCGCGCAGCGCGATCAAATCTTTGAGACCCTCGGCGATGCCCTCATCGAGCTTCGGCTCCTCATAATCGGCAAGCATGTTGCGTGCTTTCTCGCGGCCGCGTGTGTCGTGGTCCTTTGCCCCTTCCGCCTTCCACTGTTCGAACGAATTGAAGTCCATGATGCTCGGTATGAAGAAGGCGGACTCGAAATGGTCGAGCGTGTGCTGGGTGCCGAGGAAATGGCCCTGCGGTCCGACCTCGCGGATCGCCGCCATGGCCTCCTTGAAATCGTCGAACGGCAGCCCGCCGGCATATTTGTACCAGCCGACAAGCTGTTCGCAGTCGGTGGCGAATTTCGAATAACCACAGGTCAGGCCGGCTTCTAGCCAGCCGGCGGAGTGCCAGATGTAGTTTGCGCCGGCAAGGATGGCGGCATGCATCAGCATGTTCGCCTCGTAGCCCGCCTGGGCGTCGTTCACCTTCGATCCGACATGGAATCCGGAAGTGCGCCATGGCAGCCGGTATTTCCGCGCCAATGCCCCCATAAGATACATCATCTGGGCCGCCTCCGGCGTGCCGCCCATGGGCGCACCGGTCTTCATGTCGACCGTCACCATGAACTGTCCGTAGATCTGCGGCGAGCCCGGACGCAGCAGCTGCGTGAACGCGACACCCGCCAGCGCTTCCGCATTGACCTGCGCGACCGCGCCCACGGCAGAGGCCGAAGTCGAGGCGCCGCAAAGGGCAAAAGGTGCGAGGATCAGCGGCTGGTTGTGGCGCGCATAGACTTTCATAGCGTCGAGCATGGTGGCATCCCACACCAGCGGCGAATTGCAGTTGGTGATCGCCACCAGCACCGGGTTGTCGCGGACATAGTCCTCGCCGAAGACGATGCCTGCCATCGCCATCGTGTCTTCGGCTCGATCCTTGGAAGTGACAATGCCCATGAACGGCTTGTCGGAGTGCTTCAGCGCCGAATGGATGATGTGTAGGTGACGCTTCGGCACAGGAATTTCCATCGGCTCGCAGATGATCGAGCTCGATGAGTGCAGCGCTGGCGCCATGTAGGCGAGCTTGTGGAAATTGTTGAGGTCGGCGAGCGTGCCATAGCGCCTGTTGTTGTCGAGGTCGCGCACGTAGGGTGCGCCGTACATCGGCACGAAGATGGAGTTGTTGTCGCCGACGCGCACGGAACGCTCGGGGTTGCGCGCGTTGAGCGTGAACTCCGACGGGACCTTCGATATGAGTTCCATTAGAAGAGCGCGGTCGATGCGGACACGTGTCTCGGAGACATCGGCCCCCGCCGCCTTCCACAGTGCGATGGCCTCGTCGTCGCGGAACTCACATCCTACTTCTTCGAGGATCGACAGCGACTCCTGGTGGATCAATTCCACCGCTTCGTCCGGTACCATCTGATAGACGGGAATCTGGCGGACCAGGGTCGGAAACGACGCTATCGGCGCGCCCCGCAGCGCCTTGCGCCCCAGGCGGCCGCCGCTGCGACGGTTGGTGTGTTCGCTCACTTCAACGGCGGGTGCGTTCATGACAACTCCATCCTTCCCAAGCAGTCAACTTAGCGAGACGAAATATGACTGTGACGCTGGAAAATCCTGATCTCTTGTATAAGCTCTGCTTATGCGAAGCCTGCGCCACCTGTTGCCATCGGCCGGCAGCCTGATCGTCTTCGAGGCCGCCGGGCGGCTGTCAAGCTTTACCGCCGCCGGGCGCGAACTCGGCATGACGCAGGCCGCCGTCTCCTATGCGGTGCGCGGGCTGGAGGAAAAGCTCGGCGCCAAACTCTTCCAGCGACGCCACCGCCAGGTCTGCCTGACCGAGGCCGGCGAGCGCTTCCACGCCGACGTTTCGCTCGGCCTGTCGCATATCCGCAAGTCGGCGGAGGATCTGCGCCAGCAGGCGACCGGCGGCCATGTGACGCTTGCCGCGTCGACCGCCTTCGGCTCGTTCTGGATGATGCCGCGCCTGCAGCAGTTCCGCGACGAATTGCCGGGTGTTGACCTGCGCATCCAGACCGCCGACCGCGACCTCGACATTATCGCCGAGGGCATTCCACTCGCTGTGCGCGGTGGCGAGCCCCTGGACTGGCCGGACTATAATTCGCTGCCGCTGGCCGACGAGGAGATCTTTCCTGTCGCCGGCGCCAGCTATGTGGCGAAGTTCGGCCTGCCGCAGACCGTCAAGGAACTGGCATCACACCGCCTTATCCATCTCGAGGAGCCGTTTCGCGAGGCTGCAAGCTGGGAGGAGTGGTTCCAGTCGGCCGGGGCCAGCCTCAGCGAGGTGGATGCCGGGCGCGGTTTGCGCATCAACGACTACGCGCTGGTGATCCAGGCGGTGATGGAGGGGCAAGGCATCGCACTTGGCTGGCGGCATCTTGCCGAGCGGCTCTTGGCATCGGGCCTGCTGGTGAGCGCCACCAGCCATGTGATGAGAACCGGCACGCGTTTCCACATCATCTGGCCGAAGAACCGCGAACTCAGCGACAATGCCCGCAAGGTACGAGACTGGCTGGCCGCGCAGGCGTGAGGTTGCTTGGCAGTGCTCGGCGTGGCTACGCCGGCGGGACAGCGCCCCCTCTGTCCTGCCGGACAGAGGGAGGCGCGAAGGATCGCTACTAGGCAGTTTCATCGCCTAGCAGTAACCAACGCAATTCTGCCCCTCCCACCGCCCACGAATCCGCCTATAGTGCTCCCATGCCCATTCGCCAGCTTTCCGAAACGATGATCAACCAGATCGCCGCCGGCGAAGTCATCGAGCGTCCGGCGAGCGTGGTCAAGGAACTGGTCGAGAATGCGCTCGACGCGGGTGCCACCAGGGTCGAGATCGTCACCGCCGGCGGCGGGCTGAACCTGATCCGCGTCACCGACGACGGCTACGGCATTCCGGAAAAGGAACTGGCGCTGGCGATCGCGCGCCACTGCACGTCGAAGCTCGCCGACAACATTCACGACATCCGCTCGCTCGGCTTTCGCGGCGAGGCCTTGCCGTCGATCGGTTCAGTGGCGCGGCTGTCGATCCGCTCGCGCACGGCGGCGGGCGACAGCGCCGCCGAGATCGGCATCGAGGGCGGCCGCGTGTCCGCCGTCAAGCCGGCGGCCGCCAACCGCGGCACCACGGTCGAGGTGCGCGACCTGTTCTTCGCCACGCCGGCGCGGCTGAAATTCATGAAGGGCGAGCGCGCCGAAAGCTCGGCGACCAGCGACGTGGTCAAGCGCATCGCCATCGCCTTCCCAGCCGTGCGCTTCACGCTGGCCGGCTCCGACCGCCCGACACTGGAGCTGCCGGCGACCGACAATACGCCCGAGGGCCGGCTCAGCCGCGAGGCGCAAGTGATGGGCGCCGACTTTCCGGACAATGCGATCGCCATCGATGCGATGCGTGACGGCGTGCATCTTGCCGGCCACGTCTCGATCCCATCCTTCAGCCGCGCCAACGCGCTGCAGCAATATGCCTATGTCAATGGCAGGCCGGTGCGCGACAAGCTGATCGCCGGCGCCATCCGTGGCGCCTTCGCCGATGTGCTGCCGCGCGACCGCCATGCGGTAACCGTGCTGTTCCTGACCCTCGATCCGGCCATCGTCGACGTCAACGTCCATCCGGCCAAGGCCGATGTCCGCTTCCGCGATCCCGGTCTGGTGCGCGGGCTGATCGTCGGCGCTGTCCGCGAGGCGCTGGCCGATGCCGGCATCCGCGCCGCCACCACGGCGGCTGCGGGCTTGATGGCGGCGTTCCGGCCGGGTGCTGCCAGCTACGCGCATCCTGGACCGGCCAACGGCCATCGCAGCTACGAGGCTGCTTCCCGTGCCTCCGGCTTCACCGGTTTCGACCGCTCGCCGCAGCGGCCGCTCGATATGGGGTTTGACGGCGCCGGAAATGGCGGGTTTCGCGAGAACGATCAAGTGGCGTTCGATACCGGACCGCTACACAGCGCCGATGCGCGGGCCGGGCTCAATGAAGCAGCGGAGACGCTGCTTGGCACGGCGCTGGGCGCGGCGCGCGCGCAGGTGCATGAGAACTACATCGTCGCGCAGACCAGGGATTCGCTGGTCATCGTCGACCAGCATGCGGCGCATGAGCGGCTGGTCTACGAGGCGCTGAAGAACGCGCTGCATTCGCGCGCGGTGCCGTCACAGATGCTGCTTTTGCCGGAGATCGTCGACCTGCCGGAAGAGGATGCCGAGCGGCTCGCTGTGCATTCGGCGACGCTTGCCCGCTTCGGCCTCGGCATCGAGCGCTTCGGCCCGGGTGCCGTCGCCGTGCGCGAGACGCCGTCAATGCTCGGCGAAACCAATGTCCAGCAACTGGTGCGCGACCTTGCCGACGAGATCGCCGACAACGACACGGTCGAGACGCTAAGGGGGCGGCTGGACCGGATCGCCGCGACCATGGCCTGCCACGGCTCGGTGCGTTCCGGCCGGCTGCTCAAGGCCGAGGAGATGAATGCGCTGCTGCGCCAGATGGAGGCGACGCCGGGCTCCGGCACCTGCAACCATGGCCGCCCGACCTATATCGAGCTGAAGCTTGCCGATATCGAGCGGCTGTTTGGGCGGCGGTAAGGTCACGGCTGACGAGGTCCGCTGGCGATTCAGGTAAAACAATGCAACCCCTGATTCACCTCTTCAAATTCACCACGATGACACCGCCCAGCGCCAGCGCGCCGCCGATTATGCCGAGCAGGGTCGGCACTTCGCCGAGCCAGAAGAAGCCGATCAGGGTGGCCACCGGCGAGACCAGATAAAGGAAGTTCGAGGCGCGGGCGGCAGGCAGGCGCGACAGGGCGGTGGCCCAGGCGGCGTAGGCGATCAGGCTCGGCACGATGCCGAGAAAGATGACGGCGCCGAGACCGGCGGTGTCGGCGACCGCTGACTGCGAGAGTGCGTTTGGCAGGAAGGGCGCCAGGCAGAGCGCGCCGAGCACCATGTTGGAGGCGGCGATGGTCAGCGGGTGATGGCGGGCAAACAGCGGCTTCTGGACGATGGTGTTGACGGCCGAGCACAAAGCCGAGCCCAGCACCAGCAGCGCACCGGTGTTGAAGTGCAGGCCCTGCCCCTCGCCCATGGCAATGATGCCGATGCCGGCGAAGGAGATGGCCGTACCTGCCCAGGCCATGGTTGAGAAGCGTTCGCCGAGCAGCGCCATCGCCATGATGGCGGTGAAGATTGGGCTGACATTGATGATGAAGCCGGCCGCACCCGCCGAGACCGTCAGCTCGCCGAAATTGAGCATTGCCGTGTAGAGCGCGACGAAAATGGCGCCACCGAAGGCAAAGCGCCACAATTCGTCGACCCTTGGCAAAGCCGGGCGCTTGACGGCAAGGAAGATCGCGGCCGGCACGGCGGCGATGGCAAAGCGCAGCGCGCCGAGTTCCAGCGGATCGAAGGCGGCGAGACCGGCGCGGATGGCTGGGAAAGCGGAGGCCCAGCCGATCACGGTGAGCGCCACCGCGATTGCCGCCGTGGTGTCCATGCGCTGTGTCTGATTCAACGTGCCGGTATAGACGCTCATCTCGCTGTCCTCGCTCTTTGATGCCATAATGAGAGAAAACGCCGTTTCGGAGCGGTTGACAAACGACCAAATCGAGAGTCACCTGTGAGTATGGATCACAGCTCAGAGCCGATGCTGCCGCTCGAGACCTTGCGCGCCTTCGACGCCGCGGCGCGGACCGGGAGTTTTTCTGCCGCCGCCGAAAAGCTCAACCTCACCCATGGCGCCGTCAGCCGGCAGATCGCCAAGCTCGAGGACTGGCTCGGGCTGAAAGTGTTCGACCGTGGCGCGCGCGGGGTCTCACTCACCATCGAGGGAACCCGCCTGCATCTGCGCACCACCGAAGCCTTCGCGCTGATAGCAAGCAATTCGGACCGCTGGATCGAGCCTCGCGGCACCGCGGTGGTGCGGCTGGCCTCGATCCCCTCGGTCAGCGGCCTGTGGCTGATGCCGCGCATGGCCACGCTTGAGAACAACCCCAGCAAGTTGCGCATCGTGCTCGATGTGGACAACCGGCAGGCCGACCTTGCCGACGAGGGCATCGATCTGTCGGTCCGCTGCGGGCGCGGCCGCATTCCGGGCCGCGTCTCGGTGCAGCTTTTCGAGGAACATGTTTTCCCCGTCGCCTCGCCGGGCCTCGCCAAGGAGATCGGCCGCGGCGACCCGGCCCGGCTGCTCAAATTTCCGCTGATCAACGATTCCGACGCTTCGGCCTGGCGTGCCTGGTTTGCCGCGCACGACATGGACTATCGCCCGCGCCCGCAAGACCGCCGCTTCGAGGACTACAATCTGGTGCTCGATGCGGCAGCCAACGGGCTTGGCATCGCGCTGGCGCGACCGCCGATGACCGTGGATCAGTTGAAGTCGGGTCGCATCGTCGCAGTCGACGAACGCCGCGTGCTGAGCCCGATATCCTACTGGCTCGACCGGCCGCTGGGACGGCCGCGCGCCGCCGCAGCAGACCTCGCTCGCCGCATCGCCAACGAGGCAGGGCTTTCTGCCGAAAAGATCGAGGATTTCATCGTAGCCGAAGGATAAGACATCCATTTGCCGGCTTGCCAGATCTGGCGCACTCGCGAAACTGACGTGACCAAAGCTGATCTCACCTCGCTCCAAGCTTGACCTCGCCTGGATTTATGGCGATGACATCGTCATGAATTTCGGCACCACCCCATGATGAACCGTTTCGAAGGCCCCGGCGGCAAGGAAGCGCGTATCCGCTATCTCGACGGCGACTTCCAGGTGACCAGTCCCGGCGCCTTCGTGCGTTGCGCCGTGACCGGCGAGAGCATTCCTCTGGACGAACTCAAATACTGGAGCGTCGCCAGGCAGGAACCCTATGTGAGCGCAACCGCTTCGCTGCGCCGCGAAATCGAGGCGCATCCGGAACTGCGCAGCCGGCGCTGATCAGCCCTTCAGCTTGCGCTGCCGCCAGGCATCCAGCGTCTCGCCGATGATGCGCTCGGGCGCATGCTCGGGTTCGAACACGGTGTCGATCTCCAGCACGTCGAGCTGCCCAAGGAAATCGGCTGACGCAGCGTCGTGGCGCAGCCGGGCGGCATCCTTGGCGGTGGTGATGAGGCCGAGCCCGGCGCGGCGCGCCGTCGCCGCCAGTTCGGCAAGTTCGTCCCCGGCATAGAAATGATGGTCCGGAAACGACCGGGTCAACGCCACCTCGCCGCCGGCTTCACGGACCGTGTCGAAGAACTTGTCGGGATGGCCGATGCCGGCAAAAGCCAGAACCCGCTTGCCGGCCAGACCCGTCTTGCGGCTTGGCCTCGTATACGCCTCGAAGATCGGCCGGCCGGCGCGCGCCGCCTGGCGCACGACCGCATCGGCCCCGGTGCCCTCGCCCATCTTGAGGAGCCCGCTGGTGAAGACCAGCTGGTCGACGATGTTTGCCCGCAGCGGCCCGCCTGGAATGACACGGCCGTTGCCGACGCCGTAGCGCGCGTCGACGACGACCAGCGCATAGTCGATGTGGATGCGCGCGCTCTGGAAGCCGTCATCCATGATCAGGAAGTCGCAGCCGTGCTTTTCCAGCAGGAGCCTGGCGCCGGCAGCGCGGTTCGGCGTCACCGCGACCGGCGCGTGCTCGGCAAGAAGCAGCGGCTCGTCGCCGACATGCCTGGCGGCATCGTGATGCGGATCGACGACATGCGGCTGCGCAAAGGAGCCGCCATGGCCGCGCGACAGGAAACCCGGATTGAGCTGCATGCGCCTGGCCTGTCTTGCCAGTGCGATCGCCACCGGCGTCTTGCCGGTGCCGCCGACGGTGAAGTTGCCGACGCACAGCACCGGCGCTTCGACCTTTTCACGCGCGGCATGCCGCATGCGGCGGCCGGCGACGAGCGCGTAGATCGCCGACAGCGGCGACAGCGCCAGCACCCGCCAGTCCGGTTCCTCCCACCAGAAGGGCGGTGCTTCCGAGGTCATGTGGATAGATCCACGACCTACCTCCCGTCGGCGCCTTTCAGGCGCGACTTGACGACCAGCGGCTGGATGTAGGGTTCGAGCGATCTCAGCGTATGCGCCAGCGCGCCGCGCATCTCGTCGACGGTCGCCGCACCCGCCGCCATCATCTCGTGGCGCGCCGCCTCGTTGGTCAAAAGGAAGTTGACGGCGCCGGCCAGCATGTCGCGGTCGCGCACCAGCTTGGCGCCGCCGCTGTCGAGCAGGCGCTGATAGGCTTCACGAAAATTCTGGACATTGCGGCCGGCCAGCACAGCCGTCTCGAGCATGGCCGGCTCCAACGGGTTCTGGCCGCCCTCGGAGGTAAGTGAACGGCCGACGAAGGCGATTTCCGTCAGCCTGAGATAGAGACCCATCTCGCCAATCGTGTCGCCAAGCAGAATATCGGTGTCCGCGGTGATCTTGTCGCCCTTGCTGCGGCGCACGAGCTTCAGGCCCATGCCGGAAATCTGCGCGGCAAGGGCTTCGGCGCGATCGGGATGGCGCGGAACGATGATCGTCAAAAGACCGCGGTGACGTCTGTGCAGCATCGCATGGACCTCGGCGGCCACCACCTCCTCGCCGTCATGGGTCGATATCGCCGCCCAGGTCGGGCGGGCGCCGATCTGGCGCTTCAGCGCGTACAATACCTTTTCATCGGCCGGCGGCGGCGTGGTGTCGACCTTGAGATTGCCGGATACGGTGACCGGCCGGGCGCCAAGCGAAAGAAAGCGCTCGCCGTCGACATCTGACTGGGCGACGACATGGGCGAGATTTTCGAACAGCGCCTCGGCGATGTTGGCGCGTTTCTTCCAGGATGTGAACGAACGGTCCGAAAGCCTGCCATTGACCAGCACCTGCGGCACACGGCGCGCGCCGAGTTCAAGGATGGTCATCGGCCAGATCTCCGATTCGGCGATGATCGCCAGGTCCGGCTGCCAATGGTCCAGGAAGCGGCTGACCGCCGGCTTGAGGTCGAGCGGCACATATTGATGGATGATACGGTCGCCGAGCCGCTCAGCGGCAACCTGCGCCGAGGTGACCGTGCCCGTCGTCAGCACGATGTTGACGCCATAGTCGAGAATGCTCTTGACCAGCGGTATGACGGCCAGCGTCTCGCCGACACTTGCCGCATGGATCCAGATCAACGGCCCATCGGGACGCGCGCGCCCGGCGATGCCGTAGCGCTCGCGCCGTCGAACGCGGTCTTCCTTGCCCATGGACGTGCGCCAGGCGACGTAGGGTCCGATCAGCGGATAGGCGGCGGCCCCTGCAAAACGATACGCCGTCAGGAAGGCGCGCGCCCAGCGCTCGCTCATTTCGGGCCATCCACGAGACGGTAGGCCTTGGCGGTCGCGGCATTGAGCGAGGCCGTGACCTCCTGGCGCTTGCGCTCCATTTCGGCCTCGTCGGCATCGGCCGGAACGAACACCGGCGCGCCGATGACGATCGAGGAGCGGCCGAAAGGCAGGTTGATGGTGGTCTTGTCCCAGCTTCGCTCCAGCACCTTGCGCCGGCTGGTGGTAATGGCTGTAGGCAGGATCGGCCGGCCCGAAAGCCGCGCCAGGAGAACGATGCCAAGCCCCGAGTCGCGCGGCGTGCCGTGGGGGATGTCAGCGATCATGGCGACGTTCTTGCCGGCGGCGAGCGACTTTTTCAGGGCAATGAGCGCTTTGGCGCCGCCCTTGTCGAGATGCCTGGAGCTTTCGCGTCCGCCGGAGCCGCGCACCGCCTCGACGTCGAATTTCTCGAGCATCAGCGCATTGAGCTCGGCATCGGCGCTGCGCGACACCATGGCGACCAGCGGCCGTCCCTTGGGATAGTAAGCCGGGGTCAGGAGGTGCTGGCCGTGCCACAGCGCAATGATGCCGGGTTCGAACTCAGAGTAGGAGCCGCCCGATATCGGCGCCGATCCGTCGACGACACGGTTGGTCAGGCGAACCAGGCGGACGAACTGCGCGAACAGGCTGGCGATGACGTCCTTGACGAATCGCGACTGCGCCAGCGGCTCGCGGATCTTGCGCCAGAACGTCTTGGGCGTGCCACCGGGGTGCCTTTTGACCGCGGACCTGGTGGCCGGCCCTTTCACTGCCTCATGCTCCATCGATGTCAACCGGCCGGCTTGTTATCTGGGTCGAGCAGCCGGTGCAGGTGAACGACGAAATAACGCATATGGGCATTGTCCACGCTGGCTTGCGCCTTGGCTTTCCATGCCGTCTGCGCGGATTGATAGTCCGGGTAGATGCCGACGATGTCGAGCGCGTCGAGATCGCGGAATTCGGTCCCGCCCAGCTTCTTCAGTTCACCGCCGAACACCAGGTGCAAAAGCTGCTTCTTTCCGTCTTCCGCGGTCATGTCGGTCCTTCACATATCGTGAGTTTGTGACAGGTCTAGACCAAAGCCGCCGACTTTGGAACCATTGATGTTCGTTCAACCGTCAAGCCCGGCAATCACGCCGGCCAGCACGGCAAGGAGTTCGCCGCTACCGGCGACCAGCGCGCCGTGGCGGATCACTTCGCCGGCATAGCGCGGCGCGCGACCGTTCTGGTCGAGCAAGGCGCCGCCGGCCTCGCGCAGGATGAGATCGGCCGCGGCAATATCCCAGTCATGCGCGTTGGGTTTGACGAAGGTCGCGTCGAGTGTGCCGTTGGCGACCATCGCCAGCCGGTAGGCGAGCGAGGGAATATGGGGCGCGCGCTGCAGCCGGCTCTGCCATTGCGCCGGCATGAGGTCGATCAGCTGCTTCAGCCCGCCGATCTCGACCGTCGCCGTGGGGCGGCGCACGGCAATGGGCTTGCCGTTGCGGAACGCGCCCCCGCCCGGCAGCGCCCAGTAGGTCTCTTCCCTGGCCGGACATTCGAGCACGCCGGCCAGCGTGCGGCCATCCTCGACGACGGCGACGCTGACGCACCAGGAGCGAAGGCCTTCGAGGAAGCCGCGCGTGCCGTCGATCGGATCGACGACGAAGGTGCGGCGCGCGGCAAGCCTTGCCGGATCGTCGGCCGTTTCCTCCGACAGCCAGCCATAGTCCGGCCGCGCCGCCAAAAGGGTCTCGCGCAGATAGGCGTCGGCGGCATGGTCGGCCTCGCTCACCGGCGAGGTGCCGTCCTTCATCCACACTTGCGGATTCTTGCCGAAATAGCGCATGGCGATGACACCTGCCTCGCGGGCGGCGTCGCGCAGCAGCGGCAGATCCTCGCCGGCCCCGGCTGCAGTGACCGGATCAAGCTCCGGCAAGGGTCATTCCTTCGATCAGCAGCGTCGGTGCCGCGGTGCCGAAATTGCGGTCGAGATCGCTGGCCGGAACCATGTTGAGGAACATGGTCTTCAGGTTCGAGGCGATCGTCACTTCGGCGACCGGATAGGCAAGCTCGCCATTCTCGATCCAGAAGCCGGAAGCGCCGCGGCTGTACTCGCCGGTCACCATGTCGACGCCCTGGCCGAACACTTCGGTGACGTAGAAGCCTGATTTGAGCGACTTGATCAGATCGTCCGGCGAACGCTCGCCCGGCTCGATGGCGAGATTGGTCGACGACGGCGAGACGGAGGAGCCGCCGCGCGCGCCGCGTCCGTTGGTGACGAGGCCAAGTTCGCGCGCGGCGGAGGTCGACAGGAACCAGTGGTTCAGCACGCCCTTCTCGACCATGAACAGCTTTTCGCCCTCGACGCCCTCGCCGTCGAACGGACGCGACGCCTGGCCACGGCGGCGCAGCGGCTCGTCGGTGACGGTGATCGCGGCCGCAGCAACCTGCTTGCCCATCATGTCGCGCAGGAACGAGGTCTTGCGCGCCACGGCGGCGCCGTTGATGGCGCCGGCGAGATGGC
>NZ_CAUM01000097.1 GCF_000350085.1 Mesorhizobium metallidurans STM 2683 | reverse complement strand
AGACAGACCATGTCCAGCATTGACAAGTCAGGCACGTTCACTCTCGGCGACCGCTCCGTAAAACGGCTCGGCTATGGCGCCATGCAACTCGCCGGGCCGGGCGTTTTCGGCCCGCCGAGGGATCACGACGCGGCCCTGGCCGTGCTGCGCGAGGCGGTCGTGCGTGGCGTGAACCATATCGACACCAGCGACTTCTACGGCCCGCACGTCACCAACCAGATCATCCGCGAAGCGCTCGCGCCCTATCCCGACGACCTCACCATCGTCACCAAGATCGGCGCCCGCCGCGGCGCCGACGGCGCGTGGCTCCCGGCCTTCTCCCCCGAAGACCTGACCCAGGCCGTGCATGACAATCTTCGCAATCTCGGGCTCGACGTGCTGGATGTGGTCAACCTCAGGATCATATTCGACGTGCATGAACCCACCGAAGGGTCAATCGAAGAACAGGTCGCGGTGCTGGCTGGGCTGCAGCAAAAAGGCCTGGTGCATCACATCGGGCTGAGCAATGCCACCGCCGCGCAGATAAAAGAGGCACGGCGGATGGTCGAGATCGTCTGCGTGCAGAACCAATACAATCTGGCGCACCGAGCCGACGATGCGCTGATCGACGAGCTTGCCCGTGACGGCATCGCCTATGTGCCGTTTTTTCCGCTTGGCGGCTTCAACCCGTTGCAGTCGTCGACGTTGTCCGCCGTCGCGGCGCGCCTCGGCGCCACACCCATGCAGGTCGCGCTCGCCTGGCTGCTCCGCCGTGCGCCCAACATCCTGCTGATCCCCGGGACCTCGTCTGTCGCGCATCTCAGGGAGAACCTTGCCGCGGCCGAGCTCGAACTGTCGGAGGATGTCGTCAAGGAACTGGACGGCGTGGCGATGGCTGCCTGACTGAGCGATGGGCGGCATTTGGGGGCTTGGCTGTCACCCCACCCGCGCCTTCGGCCCTACCTCCCCATCAAGGGGAGGTAGGGCGCCGCGCCTTACATTCGGACTACCCCCGATGCCCGCCGGCCATTGCAGACCACTCGGCGGGCGGGGGTGAAGCAGCCACGTCTAGTTGATGCTCGCGGTGTTCGCCGGCTCGGCCGGTCGCGCCTCGTCGGTATAGGGTATGCGGTAGCCATTGGCGGCCAGCCAGTCGATCGCCGCCTTCGGCTCGTCGGTCTGGATGATGGTGGCGCCTCGCTCGGCCCAGAAACCATAGGTCTCGGCAGGCAGGCTGGCCAGCACCGCCAGTTCGTCGCCGCGGCCGCCGGCGAGGAAACCGCCCGGCTTGTTGACGATGGCATAGGTGTTGGCCCAGATGTGCCAGTCGCCCCTCACCGACACGGCCCGCATGCGGGTGCTGAACAATGGCCCGCCGGTCTCGGTCAGCGTCTCAGCTCCCGCCCGCCAGTTGATCAATTCGATTGCGCCAGGTGAAAAGGCCCTGCCGACTTGCTCGGCGAAGGCGGCATCACGCACTGCATCGTCGGCGATGATCGGCATGAACTGGAAGCCGCCGCCGATCGCATCGATCGTCGCCTTGACCGTGTCGATCCGCTCGCGGTTCCACAGGTTCTCCTTGACGATCACCTGCTCGGTCATGCCGAACTCGCGGGCGATCGCGATCATAGCCGGCAAGGCCTGGACATCGAGCTTGTTGTCGAGGTTGACGAGTATCCGGTCCTTGGTCGCCAACAGCATCTCGCGCAGCGTCGAGACCGTTTCGCCTGACACAATACCGGTGCCTTCGACAACCAGCCGGCATTTCCTGAGTTCCGCCAGTGTGTAGTTGACCACCTCGCCCTTGCAGGTCGTCGTGCGGTCGAGCCAGCTGTCATGCATGACGACGAATTCGCCGTCCTTCGAGCGCCTGATGTCGACCTCGACGATCTCGGCGCCCATGGTGATCGAGCCCGCCACGGCCGCGAGCGAGTTTTCCGGGTAAAGCGTCTTGCCGGCCTGCATGCTGCCGGCGCGATGGGCGGCCACCATCACATGGTCGCGCCACTGGTTGGCATGATCGAAGCGATCGAGTATCTGCCTGGCGCGGGTTTCGCCAGCCGAGGCGTGGCCAAGGGAGGCAGCCAGCGCGACGGGAAACAGAAGGCCTTGCCAAATAGCCCGCATCGAGAATCGCTCCGTTCAAGATCGCAATCCGGTTAGGCGATGCGCGTGACAGGCAGGTGAACGAAGCCGGCTATGAGCTTTGCGCGGCTGCGCAAAAATAGAGAGTGCACTCGCGTCGGCATGGCGAGTCCGCACCGCGCGGCGCCTGTCGCGCCGCTGCAATGGAATCATGCTGAAACCATGTCAGCGGCCTTCCGAGCGAGACGTTGACAGGAGGAGAAGCGGCCTGCGTCATAACGATAAAACCCTCTCTTGCCAGGGCAGTTGCGGAGCGCCGTTTCGTCTCGCCAAGCTGTGACTGGCGTGTTGCGTGCCGGTTCTATAGTTGTGGCAGCCCGACAAACCGAGGATCCGTAATGGCGAACCAAAATACCGACCACGCCTTCACTGCCCGCTCGAAGACGGGCGCATCCTTCGAGCCGACTTATGCCGGCGCGCTGTCGTTCATGCGGCGCAGATACACGAAGGACGTGAAGGGCGCGGACGCCGTGGTGTGGGGCATTCCCTTCGACGCCGCCGTCACCAACCGGCCGGGCGCGCGCTTCGGGCCGCAGGCGATCCGCCGCGCCTCGGCCATCCTCGACAATGATCCGCAATATCCGTTTTCGCGCGACCTGTTCGAACATCTCGCCGTGGTCGACTACGGCGATTGCCTGCTCGACAGCGGCAATCACCAGAAGACGCCGGGCACGATCGAGCGCGAGGCGGCAAAGATTCTGAAATCCGGCGCCTTCCTGCTGTCGCTGGGCGGCGACCATTTCGTCACCTGGCCGCTGCTCAAGGCGCATGCCGCCATCCATGGGCCACTGGCGCTCGTACAGTTCGACGCCCATCAGGACACCTGGCCGGACGACGGCAAGCGCATCGATCACGGCTCCTTCGTCGGCCGCGCGGTCAAGGAAGGCGTCATCGACCCCGACCGGTCGATCCAGATCGGCATCCGCACCCATGCCCCCGACACGTTCGGTATCAAGATCCTCTACGGTCATGAAGTGGAGGAGATGCGCGCATCCGACATCGCCTATGCCATTGTCGACCGCACCGGCGGCAAGAAGACCTACCTCACCTTCGACATCGACTGCCTCGATCCGGCCTTCGCGCCCGGCACCGGCACGCCGGTCGCCGGCGGTCCGTCTTCGGCCAAGATCCTGTCGGCGCTGCGCCAGCTCACCCAGGTCGACATCGTCGGCGCCGATGTCGTTGAGATTGCGCCGGCCTATGATCACGCCGATATAACGGCAATCGTCGGCTCGACGGTCGCCATGCAGTATCTCGGGCTGCTGGCGGAACGAAAGGCCCGGCTTGAAGAGATGAACAATGGCAATTCTGTTGCAGTGAATCATGGGCACGGCATATAGCTTTGAAATATCAGGGATTTTGATCAGGCAATGAAACCGAAAATCTTCATCGACGGCGAGCACGGCACAACCGGTCTCCAGATCAGGGCGCTGCTTGCCGAGCGCGGCGACCTGGAGATCATCTCAATCCCGACCGAGCGCCGCAAGGAAACGGCAGCCAGGGCTGAATTCCTCAATGGCGCCGATGTCGCGATCCTGTGCCTGCCGGACGATGCGGCGAAAGAGAGCGTTTCGCTGATCGCCAACGACACCACCAAGGTGATCGACGCCTCGACCGCGCATCGCGTCGCCGAAGGCTGGGAGTACGGGTTCGCCGAAATGGACAGGGACCAGGCGAAAAAGATCGCCGAGGCGAAGCGCGTCGCCAATCCGGGCTGCTGGCCACAAGGGCCGATCGCAACGCTGCGGCCACTGGTCGCCGCCGGGCTGTTGCCACCGGATTTTCCGGTCACGGTCAACGGCATTTCGGGCTATTCGGGCGGCGGCCGTCCGATGATCGAGGATTATGTCGCCAAGGGCGAGGACGCGTCTGAATTCCTGCCCTATGGGTTGACCCTGCAGCACAAGCATGTGCCGGAACTCAGGACTTACGCGAAGCTCTCGCACGACCCGATCATGCAGCCAGCGGTCGGCAATTTCGCGCAAGGCATGATCACGGTGGTGCCGTTGCAGCTCGGTGGGCTCGACCATGTGCCGACTGGCGCCGAACTGCACGCGGCAATCGCCGATCATTTCGCCGCCATTGATGGCGGCGTGGTCGAAGTGGCACCCTACGCGCATCTGGAGCGCGTGCCGGAGATCGATCCGGAAACCTATAACGGCACCAACCGGATGAAGGTCTATGTCTTCGCCAACGACAAACGCGCGCAGGCGCTGCTGTTGGCCGTCTATGACAATCTCGGCAAGGGCGCTTCGGGCGCCGCCGTGCAGAACATGGATTTGATGCTCGGCCTCAAGCATTGAGTTCGGGGCATTGAGTTCGGGGGCATTGAGTCCCACTCCGAACTTCCCGCGCCGCTGGAAGCTCGCCGGCGGCGCGGAGCTGATCGCCGAGACCTTTTCCAGCCGCATCTGGAAGGTTGTTCGCACCGACGGTTCGCCGGCGATCGTCAAGGCACTGAAACCTTTCGACGACGTCGCGGACGAATTGCGCGGCGAGCACTTTCTCGCCTGGCGGCGCGGCGAAGGCACGGTGTGGCTGCTCGGTCGCGATGGCCACAGCATGCTGCTCGAGTTTGCCGGCGAAACCCTTTTGTCGCGAGTGCTGGATGAGCAGGGCGACAACACCGCCACCGCGATTGCCGCCGAAGTGATGGCAAGGCTGTTCACGCCGTCAAGGCACCCTGCCCCACCAGACCTTCAGCCACTCAGGGAACGCTTCGCCAGCCTGTTCAAGAAGGCCAGGATCGATCGCGACGACGGTCGGAACAGCCTCTATGTCGAAGCCGCGGCGACGGCCGAACGGCTGCTGGCCAACCCGCATGATGTCAGGCCGCTGCATGGCGACCTGCACCACGACAACATCATGCACGGGCCGCGCGGCTGGCTGGCGATCGATCCGAAGGGCGTTATCGGCGATCCCGGCTTCGATGCGGCGAACATGTTCTACAATCCGCTCGACCGCGACGATCTCTGTCTCGATCCGCAGCGAATTGCCCACATGGCCGAAATCTTTGCCAGGATCCTCGGCCAGACGCCGCTTGACATTCTCGACCACGCCATCGCCTATGGCTGCCTGTCGGCCGCCTGGCACTATGAAGACCGCAATGCGGTCGACGAGAACCGGGAGCTGTCGATCGCCGAGGTGATCCGGGCAGTGCGGCTCAGCTTCTGATCGCTATCTCATGCGGCAGCGGATAGGCGCCTTTGGTGCCGCGCCAATGCGCCGCGGCAAAGCCGAGCAGGACAAGCGCGAAACCCTGATGCGTCAGCGCCATGAGCAGCGGCACATGCATCAACAGCGTGCCGATGCCGATCGCAGCCTGCACAAGCACGAGCAGGAAGAGAAGCGTGGCACGGCGGGCATGCGTTGTCTTGGGCAGGCGGCGATGCGTCGCGATCATGTGCCACAGCGCCACGACGAAAACCGTATAGGCGCCGAGCCGGTGGACGAATTGCACCGTCTTGGGGTTCTCGAAAAAGTTGCGCCATGCCGGTTCGAGGAGAAGCAGATCGCCGGGGATTATTTTCCCGTCCATCAGCGGCCAGGTGTTGTAGGAGAGGCCGGCATCGAGCCCGGCGACGAGCCCGCCGAGATAGATCTGCACCAGCGCCAAAAGCACGAGGAAACCGGCCAGACGCTGTGTCGAGCGGTCGGCCGCGGGTTCGGAGTGTGGGGCCAGTCCACGCGCGATGACCATGGTCGCCGTGAAGATCAGCGCCGCAAGCGTCAAATGGGTCGCCAGCCGGTATTGGCTGACGGAGACCCGGTCGACCAGCCCGGACGCCACCATCCACCAGCCGATCGCGCCCTGCAGGCCGCCGAGAAGCAGGATGCCGACGAGCTTCAGGCCGACGCCGCGCTCGATGCGGCGCGTCGCCCAGAAGAACAGAAGCGGCAGGGCGAACACGACACCCACACTGCGCGCGAGGATGCGGTGCACCCATTCCCACCAGAAGATCGATTTGAATGCTTCGAGGCTCATGGCCTTGTTGAGTTCGGCATATTGCGGGATCTGCTGGTAGCGCTGGAACTCCTCCTGCCATTCGGCGTCGTTGAGCGGCGGGATGACGCCATGGATCGGCTGCCACTCGGTGATCGACAGACCGGAATCGGTGAGCCTGGTGGCGCCGCCGACCAGCACCAGCACAAACAGCATCAGAAGCACGACATAGAGCCAGCCGCGCAGCAGTGCCCGGTTGTGCAGGTCGCGATCGCGGTCCACGTAAGGCGCGGCAGCTGATATGGCAGCCATGGGCTCGTCCCGGCAGGTTGAAGTGGCGGATTGGTGAACCATCGCAACCCGGCTGGCAAGACCGGACAGCGCGGCACGCCGTCGCGCCGCTTGTCCCGGGTTGCACGTCCCTGTCTCAAGGCTTATTCGAGGCGCTTGAAAAGAGGCTGAGCCATGCCCATTCGCCTGAAAAAGCTGATCGGAACCTTCCTCCTAGTGGCGCTGGTCATCGTCTACGCCTTGGTCGCGTCGATCTTTGCGGTGGCCCAATTGTCGGAATCGGGACCGCTTGTCCATTTCCTGTTTTTCCTGTTCAGCGGACTGCTCTGGGTACTCCCGGCAATGGGCATCATCAAATGGCTGATCCTGGAGCCGCCGCCGAAGGGCTGAAGCGTTAGATGGTAACCACCATCTTGCCGGCATTGGCGAGCGGCGTCGTCACGCCCGACAGCATGGTGCGGATATGGGCGACGCTCTGGTAGCGGCCATTGACCGAAATGCGCGGCAAGGCGTGCAGGAAGCCTGAATGTTCGGCGCGCAGCACGCCGTGGCGTGTCGTCACCGCCGAGACATAGCCGGCGTCGCGGGCAAAGCCGACTTCACGGTCGCCGACGGCGCTGGCATAGCCATAGGGATAGGCGAGATGGTGTGGCTCGTCGCCGAGTTCCGCCTGCAATATGCACCTGACGTCGTCGACCTCGTGCCGCGCATCGGCTTCGGAAAGCCGCTTCAGATTGCGATGATGGATCGTGTGCGCGCCGATCGTCACCAGCGGATGCGCGACGATAGCGCGGATCTCGTCCCAGTTCATCAGCGTGCTTGAGCGCAATCCTTCCAACTCGATGCCGTTCGACCGGGCCAGTTCGCGCAGTACCGTGCGCTGATCCTCCTCGCGGACCTCCAGCGTCAGATGGGCGTGCAGACGCGCATTGGCCTGGAGTTTCTTGCCCGGCGTCGAGCAGTCGATCGTCACGGGGCCGTCCGGCGTCGTCAGCGTCAAGCGATCGCGCGCGTTGATGATGTCCTCGATCACTTCCCACCACAGATCGGCGGCACCATCGATCAAGCCCGGCGCGACATAGATGGTGATCGGCGCGCCGTGTTTTTCCAGCACGGGCAGCGCCTCGGTCATGTTGTCGCGATAGGCGTCGTCGGCGGTGATCGCGGCGAATTGACCGCCCTTGCCGCCGGCATTGATGCGTTCGATCGCCTCGTCCATGGCGACGAAGATGTAGCCATTCGCCTTCATATCGGCGATGACGGCGTCTAGAAACCCGGGCGCTATGTTGAGATGCCGGTTGACGCCATTCGGCTTTTCCGGCGTGGCGGTAACCCGGTGCAGCATCAATATGGCGCCGATGCCGCCGACGAAAGGCTTCGCCAGCGGGGCAAGGCCACTGTAGCGCGCGACGTTGAGCGCCAGTTTCCGAATTGCCTCGCCCCCGTCGATCATTCATTCACCTTTTGCGCCTAGGCTCATCCAAGCACGGAAT
This sequence comes from Mesorhizobium metallidurans STM 2683, assembly GCF_000350085.1. Lineage (GTDB taxonomy): Bacteria > Pseudomonadota > Alphaproteobacteria > Rhizobiales > Rhizobiaceae > Mesorhizobium > Mesorhizobium metallidurans. The sequence goes on along the minus strand of NZ_CAUM01000097.1, from coordinate 85,959 downwards.
GCGCCTGCGCGTACCCCAAAACGTGATGAATACGCCCCAAGGATTGAGGTATGGTTGACGCCACTGCGTCATTTGACGGCAATCGGCTCGCGGCCAGCGAGGCGTCGCCGCGTGCACTGCCAATTGATAAAATCAGCCTGTCCGTTTCGGCCACCGACGGCGCAGCACTTGCGGCTTATGCCAAACTCTGCCGTTCGGCCGTGTTTGCGCCGGCGCAGAGCGCGGCCTGGATCCTGAATTGGGCCGCCGAGACCGGGGCGGACGTTCTCGTGGCGACGCTGAACAATGGAGACCAACCGGTTTTTGCGCTGGCGCTGGAAGTCATCCGCCGCGGACCGTTCCGCGTCGCCCGTTTCGTGGGCGGCCGCCATGCCAACGGCAATTTTGCCGCCGCCGACCCGCGTTGGCTGGCCAATGCGGATGGCGAGGCCGTCCGATCGGTGCTGACGGCGATTGCCAAGGCGCGGCCGGACATCGACCTCGTTGCGTTGGAACGCCTGTTGCCAGACCTGGACGGCATTGCCAATCCGCTTGCATCCTTCCCGCATTTTCCGAGCCCAAATCTGTCTCTGGCCGCCGATCTGGCGGGGGGTTTCGATGCATTGCTGTCGCGCGCGAGCGGCAAGCGCAGGCGCAAGAAGCACCGCGCGCAGATGCGGAAGTTCGAGGCCGTCGGCATCCCCCGCCGCATCGAGGCCAGAACACCGGAGGAGGTGAACAGGCTGCTCGACGCCTTCTTCGAGATGAAGGAATTCCGCTTCCGCAAGATGGGTGTCGCCAATGTCTTCGGCGAACCCGAGATTCGCGCTTTCTTCCGCGCGTTGTTCATCGAAACGCTTGCCGAGGAAAAACCGTCCTTCGTGTTGCATGGGCTCGAAGTCGCCGACAAGCTTCGTGCCGTCACCGGGTCGAGCCGCTCGGGCAAACGCCTGATCTGCGAGTTCGGGGCGATCGCCGAGGACGACCTTGCCCATACCAGCCCCGGCGACTTCCTGTTCTTCGATAATATCGAGGAAGCTTGCGAGAAGGGTTTCGAAATCTACGATTTCTCGGTCGGCGACGAACCGTACAAGCGGCTGTGGTGCGATATCGAGACGCAGCATTTCGAGGTGCTGTTCCCCTTGACGCTGAAGGGCCGCGCGCTGGCGCTTGAGCTGCGGCAAGGTGCGCGGCTGAAGAGCTTCATCAAGAACAGCCCGACGGTGTGGAAGCTGACCAAGAGGTTGCGTCGCAAGACAGTCGGACAGGCCGCGCCTGTCACCAACGAAGACGACAACTGACGCCGCTGAAATCCGAGACTTTTCAGACTTCGCCCCACTCAGATCGCCCGTATAGGATTATCGAAGGTCTCAAGCGGCAGAGCGCCGTCCCGGCACCGGCGTTCCCGGCGTCACGTGGCCGACCGGCGTCACCAGCGTCAGGTCGGGATAGCCGCTCTCGATCAAGCTGACCGCGGCCTGCGTCACCTCGTCGTCCGGCTCCAGCATGGACAGGAAGACTTCGGTGCCCTCGCCCACCAGGCGGCTGATGCCTTGCGCGTCGGCAGGGCCGCATTCGACAACGACGAGATCGTAGGCGGTGGTCAGCGACTGCATGATGATCGGCAGACGGTCGGCGGCGCGCATGGCGCGGACCGGATCGGCGGTGCCGACGGGAATGACGTGGCAGTCCGAATAAAGATCGGGATGAATCACGTCGCTGAATTGCGCTTCTGAGGCGAGCAGATTGGTGATGCCCGGGAAAAGCCCGCTGTCCAGCATCGGCCGCGAGGCGGCGCCAGAAGCAGTGAGATCGAGCAGGAGCACACGCAGGCCGGCATCGGAGACTTCGCGCGCCACCAGCACCGCCGAGGCGGCAGCTTCGTCGCCTTCCGGCGAGACGAATATGGCGCGCGCAGCACCGGTTGAAATCAATTTCTCCGCAGCCTTGTCGATGTCGACTTCGCCGAGCGTGACGCGCGGCGGTTCTGCAGCCTCGTATTCGGCGGCAGCTTCCGCAGCCGAAACCTTATCCGGTTCGGCTTCGGCCTCAGCGTCATAGTCCCACGCCTCGTCTATTTCGTCAGCCCTGGGGATTTCGGCAGCCATGGGCTCCTGGCGCACAACCACGGGCTCCTGCCGGACAATTGCGGGCTCCTGCTGGGTAACAACCGGCATGGCGACCTGCTCGATCTGTTCGAAACGGGCACCGGCGGCCGGCCGCATGGCGCGGCCCGAAAACAACTCCTTGAGAAGCGTTACGATCGCCATGAGCAACAACGAGCCGCCGAAGGCCGCGCCGACGATCGGCAGGATCTTCGGGAAATAAGGCTCCGACGGCACTTGAGCCTCGGAAACCACGCGCGCATCGACAGGCAGGTAGTTGCGATCGCTGCGCGACGCCGCCGCCAGGTAGTTGGCCTGGTACGATTCGAGCTGCTGGCGTCGAGCGGTCGCGTCACGCTGCAAGGCATCCAGTTCGACCTGCTCTTCGCCGGCGCGTGCCGACGCGGCCTTCAACGTGTTGACGTCAGCGACGAGCTGGTTTTCGCGGGCCTGCGCGGTCTGTGCCTGCGTCATCAGCCCTTTCATGATCTTTTCCGCTTCGTTGCGGATTTGGCGATCGAGATCGGCAAGCTGCGACTTCAGCGCCCGGATGCGCGGATGATTGTCGAGCAAGGTGGTGGAGAGATCGGCGATATTGGCCTTGAGCTCGACCTGCCGCTCGCGCAGACGCTGTATCAATTCCGAAGACAAGACCTCGGGCACCGCATCCAGTGAACCGCCGCCCTGCAACGCGTTGCGCACGCTTCCCGCCGTCGCCTCCGCCGCGGCACGGTTGGCGCGCACCCGCGACAGTTCGCTCGACAGTTCGGAAAGCTGCTGCGTGGCCAGAACCGAATTGTTGCCACCCATCAGAAGGTCGGATTGCGCACGGTAGGTGGCAACCTTGGCCTCGGCATCCTTCACCTTCTGCTGCAGATCGGCGATTTCCGGCCCCAGAAAGGCGGTGGCGGCAGAGTTCGATTTGATTTTCGCGCTGCCCTGGCTGGCGATGTAGGCCTCGGCGATGGCATTCGGGATGGCCGCGGCAAGCTTGGGATCCTCCGAGGAAAACTCGATGGCGATGATGCGCGTTTTTTCAACGCTGTAGACATTGAGCTTCTCGCGCATCTTTTTCAGCACGCGCTCTTCCGCTGGAATCTCTTCCGGATCGCTCTTGAGACCGGCAATGACGAGAAATTTGCTCAGCGCCGACATGTTGGCCGCTTCGTCGAATTCAGGCAGCCGCGCCAGATTGAGCTTCAAGGCCACCTGGTTGAGGATGTCACTGGAGGAAACGATCTGGACCTCCGTGGCGACCCCTTCCTCGTCGAGAATCGGCTTGTCGTTATCGTTGGCACCATTTGGCCGGGTGTAAACGGATTCGCCGGTCTCGATCTTGATTTGCGTTTCGGCCTTGTAGTGCGGCGTAGCGAGCCAGGCGAGCGCGAAAGCCAGGCCGGTTACTACAAGCGCAACGACAAGAATGCGCAGCCAGTTCCTCGCAAGGCTTGCGAAGAGCTGCCTGAGATCGACGTCGACATCTGCGGCCGCGGATTGAACGGACATGCATCCCTACTCCGGGTACTTAAAGCGCGTCGCGTTGAGCAGATTCATGCGGCGCGCTTTAAGGTCTTGTTTTTATGCATGTCGTTGTCGCAAAACCGCTGCGCACTTTTACGCGACATGCATTAGTCAGCATGCACCGTAAACAACTATGGTAACTCAGCCGTTAAGATCACGGTAAGCATCCGTTAAGCTTTGCTCCTGGGCGGTAAACAAAGCCCTGAACCAGATCCCGCTTTGTCGATTTGCCGCCGTATCGGTCGCAGGCCTTTACCGCCCATTAACCCTAACAGGATGATAACGGACCTCGATCGTTAAGGTTTGCCCCATAGTCGCGGGCCATTGAAGGTACGTGTCCGGTCATGAAAAGCACTGCTTCCCTCTTCCGTGCGCTGCTTGCCGTGTCGATGCTGGCCGGTTGCTCCAGCTACCGGCCGACGCCAGCGGCTTTCCACAAAATGCTCGAACAGCCCTATCGGCTCGGCGCCGGCGACCGCGTCCGTGTCACGGTGTTCGAGCAGGACGGATTGACCAACACCTACAATGTCGACCAGTCAGGCTATGTATCATTGCCGCTCGTCGGCGCCGTACCGGCACGCGGCCACACCGCCCAGCAGCTCGAAGGCGCGATCGCCGACAAACTGCGCCAGGGCTATCTGCGCGATCCGGATGTTTCGGTCGAGATCGACCGTTACCGGCCGATCTTCGTCATGGGTGAAGTGGGTGCGGCGGGCCAATATTCCTATGTTCCAGGCCTGACGGTGCAGAAGGCGGTTGCCATCGCCGGCGGCTTCACTCCGCGTGCCAACCAGGAAAGCGTCGACATCACCCGCGACATCAACGGCAAGGTGATAACCGGACGCGTGGTAACCTCCGATCCGCTCCTGCCCGGCGATACAGTCTACGTTCGCGAACGCCTGTTCTAGACCAGGCACGTGGCGGACACACTCAGGATCGTCCACTGCTTTCGCTCACCCGTCGGAGGGATTTTCCGGCATGTGCGCGACCTGACCGAGGCGCAGGTCGCGGCCGGTCATTCCGTCGGCATCGTCTGCGATTCGACAACGGGCGGCGATTTCGAGGAAGGCCTGTTCGAAAACATGAAAGACAGTCTGGCGCTCGGCATCCACCGCACGCCGATGCAGAGGCATGTCGGACCGGGCGACCTCGCGTCGGCATGGCGCACCTTCAAGATTATCAAGGAATTGCGGCCGGACGTGCTGCACGGCCATGGCGCCAAGGGTGGCACCTATGCCCGTCTGTTCGGCTCATTGTTGCGGGTATCAAGGTCTCGCGTAGCCCGCCTTTATTCGCCGCATGGCGGCTCTCTCCACTATGACGAGACGACTACGACGGGAACGCTGTTCTTCGCGCTGGAACGGTTCATGGCGCGCTTTACCGACTGCCTTCTGTTTGTCTCCGACTATGAAAGGCGGACCTACCGCAAAAAGGTCGGCGAACCGCCCATTCCGAACAGGCTGATCCATAATGGCTTGCGCGCCGCTGAGTTCGAGCCGGTGCGGACCGAGCGGAATGCGGCCGATCTCCTCTATATCGGCATGATGCGCGACCTCAAGGGGCCGGACATCTTCATCGACGCCCTGGTTCTTGCCGGAAGACAGCTTGGCCGGCCGTTGACGGCAGTGATGGTCGGCGACGGCGACGACCTGCCGCGTTATCACGCGCAAGTGAAGCGGCTCGGCCTCGACGGCCATGTGCGCTTCCTGCCGCCGATGCCGGCCAGGTCCGCCTTCGCGCTGGCCGAACTGGTTGTCGTTCCCTCACGGGCGGAAGCCATGCCCTATATCGTGCTGGAGACGCTGGCGGCCGGCAAAGCGATGATCGCCACCGCCGTCGGCGGCATACCGGAAATCTTCGGCGCCGGCTCCCCTGCCCTGATCCGTCCCGATCCCCACGAACTTGGCGACAGGGTGAGCGAGGCGCTGGCCGACCCCAAGGCCTACCGTCGCCTGATGCCCAATATCGCCGACCTCAGGGCGCGCTTCGGCGTCGACGTTATGGCCGCCGAGATCGAGACGGCCTATTTCGCCGCGCTCGGGCGCCGGCATTCATCGTGACTAAGGCGCGTCGCGTTTGAACGGAACCGCGACAGGCATTAATTGATCCCGCAGACCGCTCCAAAGCCACCTGTTGTTTCAAGGGTTTCTTAGCTCTCTTTTGCTATTCACCTGAGGGGAAGCCAGCGGATACCCCATGAACGAGATCGATCCCGCACGCCGCTTTTCGATAGACGCGGTGCGCAAATTCGACGGCCCGGCCGATCGCGATGCGGCTGGCGGGATGAATGACGTCGCCCGTCAGGTCGCTTCGCAATACAGGCGCGATACGATGTCGCCGATCATGGTCAGCGGCGTCCTGCGCATGGTCGAGTTCGCCCTCCTGTTCTTGTCGGGCCTGTGCGTCTATTTCCACTATGTCGGCTTCTTCACCTATCTCGCCTGGCAGTATCCGCTGACGATCGCCGCCGCCTCGCTGCTGGCCGTGGTGCTGTTCGATGTCACGGATTGTTATCAGATCGTCTCGCTGATGCGGCCGATCGCCAATTTCGGCCGTCTGCTGCTGGTCTGGGCCGGCACCTTCGCCCTGATGGCGCTGACGGCATTCGTCATGAAGATGTCGGAAGACTATTCGCGCCTGTTTTTCGGCACCTGGTTCGTCGTCGGTTTCGTGCTGATCTTCGGTCTCAGGCTGGTGATGTCGAAGCTGATCCGGCGCTGGGCGCGCGACGGGCGCATGGAGCGCCGCGCCGTCATCGTCGGCGGCGGCAAGACGGCTGAGGTCCTGATCCGCTCGGTCGAAAGGCAGCCCTACAACGATATCCGCATTTGCGGAATCTTCGACGACCGCGGCGACAAGCGGTCGCCACCCATCGTCGCCGGCTACCCCAAGCTCGGCACCATTTCCGAACTGATCGAGTTCGCCCGCATCGCCCGCATCGACATGCTGATCGTGTCGCTGCCGCTTACCGCCGAATCGCGTGTGCTGCAATTGCTGAAGAAGTTGTGGGTGCTGCCGGTCGATATCCGGCTCTCCGCGCATTCGAACGCACTGCAGTTTCGCCCGCGCGCCTATTCCTACATCGGCTCCGTGCCGATGCTCGACATTTTCGACAAGCCGATCAACGACTGGGATTCGGTCGCCAAGCGCGCTTTCGACATCGTCTTCTCGATCGTCGGCATCATCGTGTTCTCTCCGGTCATGCTGGCGACCGCGATCGCCATCAAGCTCGACAGCAAGGGCCCAGTGCTGTTCCACCAGAAGCGGCACGGCTTCAACAACGAGATCATCGAAGTCTATAAGTTCCGTTCGATGTACACGGACAGAGCGGACCCGACGGCCAAGCAGACGGTGACCAAGAACGATCCGCGCGTGACCCGCGTCGGCCGCTTCATCCGCAAAACCTCTATCGATGAGTTGCCGCAGTTCTTCAATTCGCTTTTCGGCTCGCTGGCGCTGGTCGGCCCGCGCCCGCACGCCATTGCCGCCCAGTCGCACAACCTTCTCTACAATGAAGTCGTCGACGGCTATTTCGCCCGCCATAAGGTCAAGCCCGGCGTGACCGGCTGGGCGCAGATCAATGGCTGGCGCGGCGAGATGGACACCAATGAGAAGATCCGCATGCGGACGGAATACGACCTCTATTACATCGAGAACTGGTCAATGCTGTTCGACCTGAGGATCCTGTTCCTGACACCGGTGCGGCTGCTCAACACGGAAAACGCCTATTGAGCGCCGTCACCCATGAGTTGCCGCCGGCCGCGGTCAACGCCAAGCTGATCGCGCTGATCGCGTCGGGTGCGGTTTTCCTCGGTGTCTTCCTGTCCGGCTTCGTTATCGACGAGCCGGCGCCATACGACCTCTATATGGTCGGGCTGATGGTGGTGTGGGCCTTGTTCGGCCTGCGCATATCGCGCGCGGCGGCGCCGCTGCTGGTGCTGCTGGTGATCATGAACATCGGCGGCATGATCTCGATGACGCAGATGTCGGACCTCGCCAGCACGCCGCTCTATCTCGCCGTGTCGCTGTTCCTTGCCTTCACCGCCGTGTTCTTCGCCTCGGTGACCGCGGTCCAGCCCGGCCTCTACCGGCTGATCTTCCTCGCTTATGTCGTCTCCGCGGTGCTGACCGCCCTGCTCGGTATTGCAGGCTATTTCCATGCCTTCCCAGGCGCGGAGATCTTCACCAAATACGACCGCGCAGCCGGTGCCTTCCAGGACCCGAATGTGTTCGGGCCGTTCCTGGTGCTGCCCGGCATCTACCTGCTCTATCTCCTGCTGACCGGACCGGTCTCGCGCATGCCGCTGCTGGCGGCGCCGCTGCTGATCATCACGGCCGGCATCTTCTTCTCCTTCTCGCGCGGCGCCTGGGGCATGTTCGGCGTCTCAGTAATCCTGCTCACCGGCACCCTGTTCCTGCAGAGCGCCAGCGGCAAGTTCCGGCTGCGCATCGTCGTCATGATCATCGCGGCCATTGCGCTGCTGGTCATCGCGATGCTTGTCATCCTGCAGCTTCCAGGCGTTTCGGAAATGTTTTCCAGCCGCGCCCAATTGGAACAGAGCTACGACACGGCCCGCCTCGGCCGCTTCGCCCGCTACATGATCGGCTTCCAGATGGCGCTGGAGCATCCGCTCGGCATCGGCCCGCTCGTCTTCGGCACCATTTACGGCGAGGACACGCACGATATCTGGCTGAAGATGCTGATGGACTATGGCTGGCTCGGCTTCGTGTCGTTCCTGACACTGACCTTGTGGACCATATCAGTCGGCTTCCGCATCCTTTTGCGCGACAGGCCGTGGCAACCCTACCTTCTATGCGCCTATGTCGCTTTCATCGGCAATATCGGACTCGGCACCTTCATCGACATCGACCATTGGCGCCATGTCTATCTGCTGCTCGGACTGATCTGGGGTGCGATCGCGCTGGAATACGCCCATCAGCGGCAATTGCGGCCGGCGATGCCACCCGCGTTGGCGGCCAGGCATCCCTCGAACGGACGAAGACAGGCCCAGATTTAAGCGTACTTTGCCAAGCTCGTTTTCCAAATGAGGCTGCGGCATCGGAAGTTCCGTGCGAGGCTAAAGCCTTATCGGGACGGAAAGGCACACGGGGTGGCGGGCAATCCGGACGAGTATGTTCATCGTCGCAACGGGCCGATGGCCCAATTGGCAACAAAGCTTGCCAGAAAGACGCAGCAAGCAGCAGACGTCCTGAGAACCGAGGGGCTTGGTCGGTTCATCCAATTATCAGCCTGGTCGTTGAGCGAACCGCTTAGGTCGCTATGGCTCCGTCGCCGTGTTGGGACCGATGCAAGGCAGGCATCGTCCAAGCTCAAGGCAGAGGGAAAGCGCGGATTGTTTATCGACTGTGGTTCAAACATCGGCCAGGGATATAAATACTTTTCTCGGTACTACACTCCCGACCGCTACGACTACGTTCTGGTCGAACCCAACAAGAATTGCCTGACGCACCTTCATGCCTTGCGTTCAGAAAATGCGACGATGGAGATCGTCGTCAAGGCGGCAAGCGTGAAAGATGGCCATGCCGAACTATTCGGTCCCCCTCCGGACCGGTCGGGCCCCACCCATCAGGGTTGCTCGATCGTCTTTGGCCACAACGAAAGCTTGTATCAATCGCTACGATTTACCCCGGACCTTGTCGAAACGTTTTCGCTGTCACAGATGATCCGAGCGAAGCGTGAACTGTACGACGTGGTCGTTCTCAAGCTCGATGTCGAAGGGGCGGAGTACGAGATCCTCGACGACATGATCCGGTCCGGAAGCCATCGCGATCTCTATGCCGCGTACGTGGAATTCCACTCTCTCACATTGCACAAATCCGAGAGGCGAAAGAAACGCGTCGCAGAATCCCAAATCATATATGCATTCCTCAAGGCGGGCACACGCTTCAGCGAATGGATATAGCGTCCACGATCGGCTGCGATCCGGATCCAGGCAGGCGGCCCGCGCATATCGCGCGCGGCAGTGCCACTGCTGGTGATCGCGATGCTTGTCATCCGGCAGCTTCCGGCAGCGGCCAAGGCATGACGGACTTTTGGGGGCAAGTCCAAGTCTTGAAAATGGTCGGAGTGGCCGGATTCGAACCGACGACCCCTTGACCCCCAGTCAAGTGCGCTACCGGGCTGCGCTACACTCCGGACCGGTCGCGATGTATCTTGATAACCTGCTTGGGGTCAATCAAATTCGGCGCCTGTCGCGCCAATGTCCAGCGCCGGATTTGGAGTCCCGTGGAGAACTTCAAATCCAAAGCGCCGTTGGCAGCTTGTTTAAGCGGCCCCCCGGCGTCGCCATTATCAGACGGATCGATTTTCCGTAGGTTGCGCCAGCACAGGCGGATTGATCAGCGCACCTTCCGGAAGCCGAAGCGCCGCGGCAATGCGCCGAAGCTTCGATGGGTCGGCATCCCTACCGCTTTCGATTTCCGTGATCTCATTGATGGACAGGCCGCATGTCAGGGACAGCTCTTCCAGACTGTATCCCCTGGTTTCCCGGATGGCTCTGAGGGCGCTGTGATCGGGCGCAATCTCGGTTGCCGCCAGTTCGGAGAAGGTATCGCGTTTTGCTATGTTGGACATTGGCAACTCCGTGGGCTGAAAGAGTTTTGGTCAAATCATGTTGTTGCCTGAGACGGCGGGAGAATGCCCTCTTATCGACAGTTTGCCAAGCACCAAAGAAACCGTCACAGCATCGTGATGCCAGCCCGAAAAATCAGCCGGCACCGATCTCGCGGCGCGATATGGAATGCCATGCCGATCAAGTTGTTTTGAAGGGTCGAGCGCCGAATTGTTCAACGGTTTTGGACCGCTGGCTCGTTAGGCAATTGTCGCTGGCTTGCTAGCCATTTGGCCATTTCCGGCCAGCCTTTCGAAAGGATCGGATCCATGGACTTGAAGACAATTGTTGTTGTGCTCGGCACGATTTCCGGCTTTGCCGGGAGCACTATGATCGCCGCTCGGGCGGCCGATACCGTACGGGTGCGCGGCACGGTGGTCAGTTTCGAACCGTCATTGCTCACCGTGAAGACCCGGGAAGGCAGCACCGACGCCATAAAACTACCCACGGACTGGAAGATCTCGGGCGTCGCCAAGGTGTCAGCCGAAGACATCAAACGGGGCGACTTCGTCGGCGTCGCTTCGGTTGCGAAGACGGATGGCGGCAGCGGGGCGCTCGAAGTGGTGATCTTTCCCGCAGCCCTCAAGGGGACCGGCGAAGGCGATCGTCCATGGGACCTTCAGCCCAACAGCCGGATGACCAACGGCACCATCGCCGACGTGACTGAAGTCAACGGCCGGACGGTGACCCTGACCTACGACAATGGCCAGAAGAAAGAGATCGCCATACCGCAATCGACGCCGATCATAACCTTCGCCGCCGCCACGCCGGCGGATCTCAAGCCAGGCGCGACCGTCTTCGTCACCGCCGAGCGCGGCAGCGACGGCACACTGGTCGCCAGTCGGGTCGTGGTTGGAAACAGCGGTGTCGTCCCACTGATGTGAGGCCGTGGCCGCCCGGAGTGAAGGGCCCTTCAGACACAATCCAGAAACAAAATTCTACACTCCGGAAAAACTGTCGAAAAATTCCGGGGCGATAGTCCGGCCGCGGCCATCTACCGAATCGAGCTAGCGTCGGCTGAGAAGCAGGCTGGCAACCAGCCCGACGACAACCAAGCCGACGGCGGCTGCCGTCGCCGGATGATCGCGCGCCGTCTTCTCGATCGCCCTGCCTTGCTTCCTGATCGCAGGCAGAGCGTCGCCGAGGTACCCGGCAAGGTGCGAATAGTAGTCCGACGCGGCGTCGCGCCCGTCCTCGTAATAGGCGCCGCCCCGTCTGGACATGGCTTTCCTCAGCGCCGCCAGTTCCCTGGAGAGAGCTGCGACCTGCTTTTCAAGGTCGATGTCGGAGATATTCGAAAGCGATGCCATGGCAGGGTTCCTTCATTTGCAGAAGGAATCGTAACGCATGACCTCCAAGACCGTTCCGGTTTGGGAGACGGCCGCCGCCCCTTAAAGCGCGGCGCGTTTAAACGGCTTCATGCGGCAGCTTTTATGCATGTCGTTATCGCAAAAACCGCTGCGCACCCACGGGTCAAGCCCGAGGACATGCTTTTGCGCGACAGGATCAGCGCACCTGATCGAGCAGGCGCTTGCATTCCAGAAGGTCGAACAGCGCCTCCTGCAGCAAGGCGCGATTGTCGCGCGAGAGCTTCGACGCATCCGGCTGGACCGGGCCTTCCTCGTCGCTCTTGCCCAGGCCGAAAAAGCGGCGGCTCGGTTTCACCTTGGGTTGGCCGACCAGCATCTCGTCGTCCGCGCCGCGCGGCTGGGCGCCTGGCGTCAGCGGCACCGCGTCGGCCTGCCGGCGTTGCGAGATCGCCTCGACGGCCGCCATGTCGCCATTGCCGATGGCGACCAGGAAATGGTTGCCATTCTCGCGCAGCAATTTCTGCACGCCCTTGATGGTGTAGCCCTGGTCGTAGAGCATATGACGAATGCCCTTGATCAGTTCGACATCCTGCGGCCGGTAGTAGCGGCGACCACCGCCGCGCTTCATCGGCTTGATCTGGTTGAAACGCGTTTCCCAGAAACGCAGCACATGCTGCGGCAGATCGAGATCTTCCGCGACCTCGCTGATGGTGCGGAAAGCATCGGGGCTCTTGTCCATGGGCGAAATCCTCACGCTGGAGCATGATCCCGAAAAGTGGGAACCGGTTTTCGGACAAGACCATGCTCAACAAAGAGTCATCCGATCCGGCCCGTTCTGCCGAATCGGGTCTTATTTCAGCGGTTTATGAAACAACATTCAAGCCCGGCGTCAAAGAGGACCGCGGTTTTCAACCAGAGCTTTGAACCGCAGGCGCTATTTGCCGCCCTTCGCCTTGCTGTTCTGGTGGGAGCGCAGGATGCGGCTCTTCAGCACGTTGGACGACTTGAAGGTCATCACCCGGCGCGGCAGAATCGGCACTTCTTCGCCGGTCTTGGGATTGCGCCCGATGCGTTCGTTCTTGGAGCGGACATGGAATGTCGCGAAGGACGACAGTTTCACCGTCTCGCCGCGAACGATCGCATCGCAAATCTCGTCCAGAACAGCTTCGACGAGTTCAGCCGATTCAGTACGCGACAAGCCGACCTTTCGGTAAACGGCTTCGGCGAGGTCGGCGCGCGTAAGTGTCTTTCCCCCCATGCGAACCGTCCCATCAGCTCAAAACATAAATCGATACAAGCAAAGGCAGAGCCTAAGTAATTGATCCGTCAAGGTCAAGGACCGAACCTGTCAGTTCGGCACTTACCAGCGGAGCAAAACCGCGCCCCAGGTGAAGCCCCCGCCCATCGCCTCGAGCAGCACCAAGTCGCCTTTCTTGATGCGGCCATCGGCAACGGCCACCGAGAGCGCCAGCGGCACGGATGCCGCTGAGGTGTTACCGTGCAAGTCGACCGTAACCACCACCTTTCGCTCAGCTATCCCGAGCTTTTTGGCGGAAGCGTCAATAATGCGTTTATTGGCCTGATGCGGCACGAACCAGTCGAGATCCTCGGCAGTGATTCCGGCGGCCGAGAACGTCGCTTCGATGACGTCGGTGATCATGCCGACCGCATGCTTGAAAACTTCGCGACCTTCCATCCTGAGATGGCCAACGGTTCCGGTGGTCGACGGTCCGCCGTCGACGTAGAGCTTGTCCTTGTGCGTGCCGTCCGAGCGCAGGCTCGCTGCCAGCACGCCATGATCGGCGATGCTGCCCGCGCCCTCTCCTGCTTCCAGAACCATGGCGCCGGCGCCGTCGCCGAACAGGACGCAGGTCGAGCGATCGCTCCAGTCGAGGATGCGCGAGAAGGTTTCCGAGCCGATCACCAGGATCCGTTTGGCCAGGCCGCCGCGGATATAAAGATCAGCGGTCGCCACCGCATAGACGAAGCCCGAGCACACCGCCTGGAGGTCGAAGGCGAAGCCGTGATGCATGCCGAGCCGGTTCTGGATGTCAACGGCAGTCGCCGGAAAGGTGTTGTTGGGCGTCGAGGTCGCCAGCACGATCAGATCGATGTCAGCAGGCGTCAGTCCGGCATCGTCGAGGGCCGCGCGCGCCGCCGCCTCGCCGAGCGAAGCCGTCGTCTCATCGTCGGCCGCGATATGGCGCTGGCGAATACCGGTGCGCTGGGCGATCCATTCGTCCGACGTCTCGACCATGCCTTCGAAATCGGCATTCTTCATGATGCGGCGGGGCAGCGCGGCGCCCATGCCGCGCACGACTGATCTGATCAATGCTTTTTCCTATTCCTTTGCGTCGGCAACGACGTCGGATTTCCTGTTGGTCTGGGCATGCGGATTGCGCGCATGGAACAGGTCGAGATCGGCCTCGATGCGGTCGAGCAGATTGTTGCGCACCATGTCGTAGCCGAGCTCGATCGCCGCCGCGAAGCCATCCGAATCAGCACCGCCATGACTTTTCACCACAATGCCGTTCAGCCCCAGGAAGACGCCGCCATTGGAGCGGCCGACATCCATCTTTTCACGCAGGCGATCGAAGGCACCTTTGGCAAAGATATAGCCGATCCTGGCCATCAGCGTCCGGTTCATCGCGGCGCGCAAGTAACCGGCGATCTGTCTTACCGTGCCTTCCGCCGTCTTCAGCGCGATGTTGCCGGCGAATCCTTCGGTAACGACCACGTCGACGGCGCCCTTGCCGATGTCGTCGCCTTCGACGAAACCGTGGTAGTTCATCGAGGCCATGTTGGCCTCGCGCAGCATGCGGCCCGCCTCCTTGACCTCTTCCTGGCCCTTGATCTCCTCGACACCGACATTGAGCAGGCCGACGCTCGGCCGCTCGATGCCGAAAACCGAGCGCGCCATGCCGGTGCCCAGAATCGCAAAGTCAATCAGTTGATGGGCATCGGCGCCAATGGTGGCGCCGACGTCCAGCACCACGCTTTCGCCGCGCAATGTCGGCCAAAGTGCCGCGATCGCCGGACGGTCTATCGTTGCCATGGTGCGCAGGCAGAATTTCGACATCGCCATCAGGGCGCCGGTGTTGCCGGCCGAGATGCAGGCGTCGGCAGTGCCTGACTTGACCGCCTCGACCGCTTTCCACATCGACGACTTCCAGCGGCCATGGCGCAGTGCCTGGCTTGGCTTGTCGTCCATCCTCACCGATATCTCGCAGTGGATGAACTCGCTCACCTGCGCCAGCTTGGGGAATTTGGCGAGCTCGGGGCGCACTGCCTCTTCACGACCATAAATGACGAAGCGGATGTCGGGACGCCGGGTCGCGACCGTCAGGAGCGCCGGGATGACCACGCTTGGTCCGTGATCGCCGCCCATGGCATCGATGGAAATCCTGATCACGCGGTATTCATCTCACGTTTTGCTTGAGCGAGCGCCTGGCGCTTGCGATGGTTCGGGGCTCGCGAAGGTTCGGCGAAAATAGCGTTTTTGGGCTGCCGCACAACCGGCTTTTCTCTGGTTGGGTCGGGTTTCAGGATTTTCCCAGCAGGGAACGCAGCTTTTGCTGGAATTTGTTCTCCTCGGGCTCGGCATCGCCGGCGACCTCCAGCGACGCACCTTTCTTGCGTGGATAAGGATCGATCGCCAGTCCGAAGAACTGTTCGGCAAGCTCGCCGACATCGATCTTGTCGCCGGAAAAAGTCTCGGGACTGTCCGGCCCTTCGGCATCGAGCAGGATCTCGCCGCCGCCCTCGAAACCCTGCCGCCCGAGCTTGGACTCTTGCGGCAGGAACAGCGCCTCGACCGCCTCGTCGATATGGGCCTCGACCGGATCGAGGGTGACGATGCAGGCCTGTGTGATATCGGCCTCGACACGACCGCTGACCTTGACGCCATTGCGCTTCCATGGCGCCACCAGGAGCTCGGCGCGGTAGCTTTCGACGGAAAGCAGATCATGTTCGCCGGCAAGTGCTGCGCGCTGCCCGGAATCGGCATCGATCACCACCGGCAGACCCTTTTGCGGCAGGCGAGCGACGTTTGCCACGAAGGACACCGGGCTTTGGCTGTCGGCATGTTTCATCTTCCTCTCCTTCAGCCTGATTTGGTTCAGCCTGATTTGGCCACAGGAAAAGTCACCGTGCCGGAAACGATCGATTCGGCCGGCTGTTCCGCGAGATGCCTGCCGGCCTCGACCACGTAGCTTGCCAGTTGCGCAGCTTGCGGCCAAGCGCCGGCATCCGGCCTGACATTACGGGCAAGAGCAGCGGCAAGCGCGTCGTGGTCGTTTCGTTCCAGGGCGTCGTCATAGGCGGCGGTGCGGCCGTAGAACATCTTCGCCAGCTTCTTCATGCGTTTAGGCACCCCGACGTCGCCGATGCCCAGTTCGCGCAGCGAATGCTCGACATCCAGGAAGAACTCGTCGATCAGCACCTGCGCCACCTCTCCGGCAGCACCGCTCTCACCACGCAGCCGATGCTGGAGCAGGAACATGTGCAGCGACAGCATCTCGAAACGGCCGAGCGGCGTGTCCGGTACATTCCAGTCGGAATAAAACACGGTTTGCCGCGCGGATGCCACGATTTGTGCGTAAAGCGCTTCGGTGATAGCGCGGTTGGCGTGACGTTCGCGACCAAAAAGGCGCTGGAACATTTGAGGGTGGTCTCCCGGGGACCGTTTGTTGAATTGGCCTTGTTGCATCGGCAAGCAAGCTGGTTTACCGGTTTTGCGGCCCAGCGCAAGTTGCGGCAGTTTGAAGGAGTTGTTGTTGCGCGCGCTGAAATTCAAGTCGATTTTTCTGTCAAGGCCCGCCGGCATGATTTCGCTGCTGGTGGTCGCTTCTGCGCTTTCCGCCTGCAATTCGTCCAAGATGGTCGGCGATCTCAATCCGAGCGAGACGCTGACGCAGGGTTATGTGATCGACCAGCAGGCGATCGACTCGGTGCCGGTCGGCTCCAGCCGCGAACAGGTGCTGCTGGCGCTCGGCACGCCGTCGACGACAGCTACGTTCGACAATGAGGCCTTCTATTACATTTCGCAGACGCGCAAGCGTTACGTCGCCTTCGACAAGCCTCGTCTGGTCGACCAGAAAGTGCTGGCGGTGTATTTCGGCGACGATGGGCGCGTCACCCAGATCGCCAATTACGGCATGAAGGACGGCAAGGTGTTCGACTTCATCTCGCGCACCACGCCGACCGGCGGCAAGGACCAGAACTTCCTCAGCCAGATCATCAACGGCGCCAGCAAACTGGCGCCCGGCATCCCCGGCGGCGGATCGTCGCCAGGCATGTGATCCCTGCCCGGCGGTTCACCGCTTGGCATCAGAAATCAGGCAACAAAAAACCCGCCGGATCGCTCCGGCGGGTTTTTATTTGAACCGATAGTGCTGTAGTAGTCAGCCGTGCGCGAGCACAGCCAGCAGCAGCAGAGCGACGATGTTGGTGATCTTGATCGCCGGGTTGACCGCCGGGCCGGCGGTGTCCTTGTAGGGATCGCCAACCGTGTCGCCAGTCACCGAGGCCTTGTGCGCCTCGGAACCCTTGAGGTGCTTGACGCCGTTCTTGTCGGTGAAGCCGTCCTCGAACGACTTCTTGGCGTTGTCCCAGGCGCCGCCGCCCGAGGTCATCGAGATGGCGACGAACAGGCCGTTGACGATGACGCCGAGCAACGAGGCGCCGAGGGCGGCAAAGGCGGAGGCCTTCGAACCCGAGATCAGCAGCACGCCGAAATAGACGACCAGCGGCGCCAGCACCGGCAGCAGCGACGGGATGATCATCTCCCGAATCGCCGCCTTGGTCAGAAGATCGACGGCGCGCGCGTAGTTCGGCTTCGAGGTACCGGCCATGATGCCCGGATCCTCGCGGAACTGCTTGCGCACTTCCTCGACGATGGCGCCCGCGGCGCGGCCGACAGCAGTCATGGCGATGCCGCCGAACAGGTATGGGATGAGGCCGCCGAAGATCAGGCCGGCGACGACGTAAGGGTTGGAGAGATCGAAGGAGATTTCGCCCATGCCCTGGAAATAGGGATATTTGTCGCCATTGGCGGCAAAGAACTTCAGGTCGTTGGAGTAGGCGGCGAACAGCACCAGCGCGCCGAGGCCGGCCGAACCGATGGCGTAGCCCTTGGTCACCGCCTTGGTGGTGTTGCCGACGGCGTCGAGCGCGTCGGTCGAGTGGCGCACTTCCTTGGGCAGGCCAGCCATTTCGGCAATGCCGCCGGCATTGTCGGTTACCGGGCCGAAGGCGTCGAGCGCGACGATCATGCCGGCGAGGCCGAGCATCGTGGTGACCGCGATCGCCGTGCCATAGAGGCCGGCGAGCTGGTAGGTGGAGATGATGCCGCCGACGATGACGATCGCCGGAAGCGCCGTCGATTCCAGCGAAACCGCAAGGCCCTGGATGACGTTGGTGCCGTGACCGGTCACCGACGCCTGGGCGATGGAGTTCACCGGGCGCTTGTTGGTGCCGGTGTAGTATTCGGTGATGACCACGATCAGGCCGGTCACAACCAAGCCAATCAACCCGCAGATGAACAGGTTCTTGCCGGTGATGGCCATGCCGGCGACGGTGCCGATCTCGCCCCAGCCGAGCGTTACGGAGGTGGCGACGGCGAGCCCGACGACCGACAGCAGGCCGGTAACGATCAGGCCCTTGTAGAGCGCGCCCATGATCGAGCCGTTGGAGCCAAGCCTGACGAAGAAAGTGCCGACGATCGAGGTCAGGATGCAGGCGCCGCAGATGGCGAGCGGATATAGCATCGTGGCGCCTAGAACGGCCGTGCCGCCGAAGAAGATGGCGGCGAGAACCATGGTGGCGACGACGGTCACCGCGTAGGTTTCGAACAAGTCGGCGGCCATGCCTGCGCAGTCGCCGACATTGTCGCCGACATTGTCGGCGATGGTGGCGGGATTGCGCGGATCGTCTTCGGGAATGCCGGCCTCGACCTTGCCGACGAGATCGCCGCCGACGTCGGCGCCCTTGGTGAAGATACCGCCGCCGAGACGGGCGAAGATCGAGATCAGCGAGGCGCCGAAGCCGAGCGAAACCAGCGAATCGATGACGATGCGGTCGTTCGGCTGGAGACCCATGAAATGGGTGAGGATCAAATAGTAGATGGAAACGCCGAGCAGCGCGAGGCCGGCAACCAGCATGCCGGTGATGGCGCCCGACTTGAAGGCGATGTCGAGGCCGGCGGCGAGGCTGTTGGAAGCGGCTTGCGCGGTGCGCACATTGGCGCGCACCGAAACATGCATGCCGATGAAGCCGGCCGCGCCCGACAGAACCGCGCCGATCAGGAAGCCGATGGCGGCGGTAGCGGAAAGCAGCCACCAGGCGAGCAGCAGGACGACGACGCCGACGATGGCGATGGTGGTGTACTGGCGTGCCAGATAAGCCTGAGCGCCTTCGCGGATGGCCGCGGAGATTTCCTGCATGCGTGCATTGCCTTGGTCGGCCGCAAGGACCGAACGTGTCGCCCAGATGGCGTAAAGGACTGAAAGCAGGCCGCAGGCGATGACGGCGGAAATAATGGTCATTGCCTAATTTTCCTCGATTGATGGCCCAAAAGAACCCCTCCCTGGGCCGTTGAGACGGGAAGCGGATTCCGTGCGCGGAATCCGCTTCCTTCGCATCGGCTTATGCGAAACAGGGCCGCGAACGTCAAGATATTGTTCGATTTTTGCCCGGCTTTCGCCCAAAAGCCGTAGGGAGACGGCATGCCCTTCGGCGATGCCGCTCGATTAGATCGATTGAAATCGGCCGGCGCCTGCTCAGCTTTTGCGCAGGTCACTGTCAGGCTGGATAACGAAGATCAGCACCGCCAGCATGGTCATGTAGAATTTGAACGCCGCCTCCTGACCGTTCCATGTCGAAGACTGCCACATGGCGAACCACTCGCCGCCGACGACCATGAAGCCGAAATACCAAACGAGGAAACCCATGGTGGCGGCGATCACCACGAATTTCTTGGCATCGTTGAAAACCTGCCCGCTGGCATTGCGCGCCTGCCACAAATTCCAGGCGGCGATCAGATAGAGCAGGCAGGTCAGCGCCTCGCCGAGGATGATCAGCCAGTAGCCTGCGGTCCACAGCGACGGGTTGGTGATCGAGCGATACATCAGCGCGTTGCCGGGAAAGGTTGTGTCCATGCTCAACACATGCTGGACAAAGGCGAAGTTTGAGCCGTAATCGGTGATGTTGCCGAAGGCGACGAGGAAGGCGAAAGCCGCCAGACACAGACACATGACGATCTTGGAGAAACGCAAGGTCATGGCAAGAACTCCTGCTGAAAGATCGGGGCATCGCGCTCATCAATCGCCGAGTCCCGAAGATCGCGCAACTGGAGAGCCGGCGATCATCACACTCACAGTCGTCGCGAGACATTATGCCAGCAAGCAAGGCATCGCCGAGGTTGTCGAAACGCTCGATCTCGGCAGCGATTGCGCCGTCGGAGATCTTGTTTCTCTCGTGAAAGCTGGAACCAGGCACGATTTCGCGGTCATCCGCCGCCGCTGGATTGTCGGCGAGACAGGCATCACGCTCGAACTGACGCTCGACCACCCCGCGCGAGCTTGAATGTTGAACTACTCTGCCTCGCGTCCCATGCGGCGCGCTGTATAGCGCTCGATCGCCGAGAGCCCGTCATAGATAAGCACGGCAAGGGCTGCGACGATCAGGCCGCCCTGCAGGACGAAGGCGAGATTGTTCGATAATAGACCGGCGATGATCACCTCGCCCAGGGTCTTTGCCGCCACCGTCGAGCCGATGGTCGCGGTGGCCAGGCTGATGACCACCGACAGCCGGATGCCGCCCAGAATGATCGGCGCGCTGAGCGGCAGTTCCACCTTGGTAAGCCTTTGCCAGCCGGTCATGCCGGCGCCGCGCGCCGCCTCGACCACATTGGCCGGCAGCGTCGTCAGGCCGGTCAGCGCATTCTCGAAGATCGGCAACAGGCCGTAGAGGAACAGCGCGATCAGCGTTGGTTTCTCGCCGAAGCCGACGGCCGGCACGGCGAGCGCCAGCACCGCCACCGGCGGAAAGGTCTGGCCGATATTGACCAGGCTGCGCGACAGCGGCAGGAACTCGACGCCGGCCGGCCTGGTGACGAGGATGGCGAGCGCCACGGCGACGATGGTCGCGGCCACCGTGGCGATCAGCACGGTCCTGAGATGCAGCAGCGTCAATGTCAAAAGGCTGCCCTGATTGTAGATCGCCGGCGCATTGTTTTCCGTCAGCGGCTTCAACAGGGGTTCAAACCAGCCGGGATTGGTCACGAAGGCGACCAGCAACACCACCAGCGCAAGCCTGAGCAGCGATGGAAGCCAAGTTTTTATACCGGCCTCCTTCATGCCGGCCTCGCCGCGCGCTTCACCAGCCCGTCCACGGTGACGCGGCCGAGCGGCTTGCCGTCATCGCCTTTCACCGGCAGCGCCGGCCGGCCGGACCACAACAACTCGGCCAAGGCGTCGCGTTGGCTGGCGTCGCCGGGGATCGCCTCGCCTTCGGCGGTCCCCTTCTCCACCGCGTCGCGCACGCGGCCGAGCGACAGCAGCCGGAACGGCTTTTCGCTGGCGCCGACCAGCGTCTCGACGAAGGCGCTGGCCGGCTTCGCCAGGATCTCCGCCGGCTTGGCATATTGCACCAGCTTGCCGGCATCCATGACCGCGATCTTGTCGCCCATATGCACGGCCTCCTCCATGTCATGGGTGACAAGGATGATGGTGGTGCCGAAGCGCTTCTGGATCGCCAGCAAATCCTCCTGCGCCTTGTTGCGGATGATCGGGTCGAGCGCACCGAACGGCTCGTCCATCAGAAGCACGTTCGGCTCGGCGGCAAGCGCGCGGGCGACACCAACGCGCTGCTGCTGGCCGCCGGACAATTCGTGCGGATAGCGCGGCCCGAACGCTTCGGGGTCGAGCTGGTAGAGGGTCATCAATTCGTCGACGCGGGCCTTGATCCGGGCCTTGTCCCAGCCGAGCAGCACCGGCACGGTGGCGATGTTCTGCGCCACCGTGCGGTGCGGAAACAGGCCGTGGCCCTGGATGGCGTAGCCGATGCTGCGGCGCAGCTCGTAGCCGGGCAGCGAACGGTTGTCGGCGCCGTCGAGCTTGATCACCCCCGAGCTCGGTTCGACCAGCCGGTTGATCATGCGCAGCAGCGTCGTCTTGCCGGAGCCGGAAGTGCCGACAATCACGGCGATGGTGCGTGGTTCGATCAGCATCGACACGTCGTCGACGACGGTCGTCGCGTCATAGCGCTTGGTAATGCCTTCGATCTCGATCATGCCGTTTCAACCCTGCGCTTGGTGGCGGTCATTTCGATCGCTGCGTCGAGGATGATGGCCGCGGCAAAGGCCAGGGCCACCGTCGGCACCGCGCCGAGCAGCACCAGATCCATCGCCGTCTGGCCAACGCCCTGGAACACGAACACGCCGAAGCCGCCGCCGCCGATCAGCGCGGCAATCGTGGCGAGGCCGATATTCTGCACCAGCACGATGCGGATGCCGGTGAGGATGACCGGAAAGGCCAATGGAAACTCGACGCCGAACAGGCGCTGGCGATCGGTCATGCCCATGCCGCGGGCGGCGTCGTTGGCGGCGCGCGGCACACCGGCGAGGCCGACCACGGTGTTGGCCACCACCGGCAACAGCGAATAGAGGAACAGCGCGAGGAAGGCGGGCGCGGTGCCGATGCCGCGAATGCCGAGGGAGGCCGCGCCCGGGACATGCACGGCGACCCAGCCGAGCGGCGCGATCAGCAGGCCGAACAGCGCGATGGAGGGGATGGTCTGGATGATGTTGAGCACATTCAGCACGCCGGCGCGCAATTTGTCGACGCGGTGGCAGAGGATGCCGAGCGGCAGACCAACGACCGCCGCCGCCGCCAGCGAGCCCAGCGCCAGCGTCACATGCTTGGAGCCCTCCGCCCAGAAACTGTCGGCACGGTTGGCATACTCCTTGAGGATCGACAGGTTGTTCCAGCTTCCCGAAGCCAAAAGCAGACCAATCGCAAGCGCAGCCAAGACCAGCACGCCGACGCGCGCCCATGGCGACAGGTTCAATCGTGTCAGCACATCGGCGAGCAAAAGCGTAAAGGCGAAGATGAGCAGCCAGAACCCTGAGGCGGGCGAAATGCGCGCGAACGCATTGCCCTCAGGCGTCAGGAAACTGCCGGCGACACCGATCAGGACGGCAAGGGCTGCAAGTGCGACCACGCTGGCCGCAAGGCGCAGGATCAGCGGCGTCTTCAACAGCGCGACGAGCGCCGCGGCGACGACGGTCGCCAGCAGCAGCGAGCCTGTCGCCGCAGGCAGAGCCTCGAGCATCGAGCGTGCCTCGCCGGGCACGATGCGGTTGGCGCGGAAGGTGGCGAAGGGCGCCGCGAAAGCGGCATAGGCGACGATCGCGGCGATGACCACGCCGAGCTTATCGAACCGGATGGTCATGGCGCGCGGCCGCCAGAGGGGGGCGCCTCGCACCGGCGTCATCTTCAAAACGGGCTGACTACTTCAAGAACCCGTTCTTCTTCAAAAAGTCCTCGGCGACGCCCTTGACCGGCTCACCGCCGACCTGCACGCGGCCATTCAATTCCTGCAGCGTGACGAGGTCGAGCTTGGCGAAGACCGGCTTCAAGAGCGTCTCGATATCCGGGTGCTCCTTCAGCACCGCCTCGCGGATGATCGGCGCTGGCTGGTAGACAGGCTGCACGCCCTTGTCGTCATCGAGCACGACCAGGCCGGACGGCGCGATGCCGCCGTCGGTGCCGTAGACCATGGCGGCGTTGGCGCCATTGGTCTGGGTTCGCCGCCGCGGCAATGGTCGCAGCCGTGTCGCCGCCGGACAGCGTGATCAGTTGTTCCGGCTTCAGCGTAAAGCCGTAGGTGGTCTGGAAGGCCGGAAGTGCTGCCGCCGAATTGACGAACTCAGCCGAAGCCGCCAGCACCACCTGACCGCCGCCGGAAACGTATTTGCCGAAATCGGAAAGCGTGGCCAGCTTGTTGGTCTCGGCGACCTCCTTGCGCAGCGCGATCGCCCAGGTGTTGTTGGCCGGCGACGGCGACAGCCAGACGATCTTGTTGGCGTCGTAGTCGAGTTTCTTCGCCGTCTCATACGCCTTGGCGGCATCCTTCCAGACGGGATCGTCGGCCTTCTCGAAGAAGAAGGCGGCATTGCCGGTGTATTCCGGATAGATATCGATCTCGCCGGCGGTGATCGCCTTGCGCACCACCGGGGTGCCACCGAGCTGAATGCGGTCGGTCGTCTGGATGTTGTTGGCGTTCAACACCAGCTGGATGATGTTGCCGAGCACGCCGCCTTCGGTGTCGATCTTCGACGACACCACCACCTGAGCGCTTGCGGAGGCTGCGGTGATGCCGAGCGCCAGCGCCGCGCCGACCAGAAGCTTGATTGAAAACATGGTGAGATCCCTTGCTGTGAACCGGAATGCGGTTGCCGCATATGAGCATGGCTTCAACGCACCGTCGGGGCACACGGTTTCATAACAATGGGTACAGGCGCAATAATTTTGTTCCGGCGCGGTAAATCCGACGCGCCTCGTCCCGACAGCGTGATACAGTGTGATGTCAGTTTGCCGGGCGCAAGCTCGTCATCTTCAACGCGCCCAACGCCACGAAACAGAGCACCGTCACCGGCAAGATGATCCAGTTCAGCATCTCCCAGCCCCAGGCATTGTAGACCGCGCCCGACATCAGCGAGGCAAATGCGACGGAGCCGAACAGGACGAAGTCGTGGAAGCCCTGCACCTTGCCCTTTTCCGATGGCCGGTAGCTGTCGGCGACCATGGCAGTGGCACCGATAAAAGCGAAATTCCAGCCAAGGCCGAGCAGGATCAGCGCCGTCCAGAACTGCCACAGCGCCAGCCCCGACAGCGCCACCACGGCGCAACCGATGAGCAAGACGAGACCGAGCGCCACGATCCGTTCGGCGCCGAAGCGGTGGATCAGCGATCCCGTGAAGAAACTCGGCGCGAACATCGCCATCACGTGCCAGGAAATGCCGAGCGTGGCGTCGTCCGTCGACAGGCCGCAGCCGACCATGGCCAGCGGTGCACCGGTCATGACGAAGCTCATCAGCGCATAGCTGCCGACGGCGCAAAAAAGTGCTGCGACGAAACGCGGCCTGGTGACGATCTCGGAGAGCGGCCGGGCATCGACGTCGGCGATTTCCGCCCTGCCGACGGCTCTCGCCGGAATGCGCAGGAACGACAGGATGACGGCGCCAACCGCCGCCAGCACGAGGATGGAAGCGAACGAGCCGGCGAACATCACCGGCGCAAAGGATTCGCGGGTGAAGATGACGATCTGCGGACCTAGGATGGCGGTGACGATGCCGCCGGCCAGCACGAAGGAAATGGCGCGCGCCTTGAATTCGGGCGGCGCGTTGTCGGCGGCGGCGAAGCGGAACTGCTGGACGAAGGCGCCACCGACGCCGATCACCATCAGTCCGAAGGCGAACAGCCAGAAGCTGGGATTAAACAGCGCCAGCGTGGCAATGAGCCCGCCAAGCGCGGTGATGATCGTGCCGGTCACGAAGCCGCCACGCTGGCCGAGCTGGCGGATGATGGCGGCGGCCGGCAGGGCGCCGAGCGCGACGCCGAGATTGAAACCGGTGACCGGCGCGGTCGCCAGCGACTTGTCGGGACCAAGCAGATATTGCCCGGCCAGAGCGCCGAGCGAAATAGCGATGGGCGCGGCCGAACCGATGACCGCCTGCGAGGCGGCCAGAATAAACGCCGTTCGGCGCGCCTCCTTGCCGGCCCCGGCGGCCATAGTCGTGGCGGTCATGAAGCGTCCTTGCCGCGCCCCTCGCCGCGTACCCGGCGCGAGACGCGATCGAGCACGGCGTTGGTGAGCTTCGGCTCGTCGTCCTCGTAGAAGGCCTTGGCGATGTCGACATATTCCGAAACGATGACGGCGACCGGCACATCCTCGCGCTTCATCAGCTCATAAACGCCGGCGCGCAGAATGGCGCGCAGGGTCGAATCAAGCCTGGACAGCGGCCAATCGTCGGTCAGCGCCTGGCGGATGACCGGATCGATGGTCTTCTGGTTCTCGACGACGCCGGTGAGGATGGCGCGGAACCATTGCGCGTCGGCCTCGCGATAAAGCGCGCCGTCGACTTCCTTGCCAAGCCTGAACAATTCGTATTCGGCGGTGATCTCGAAGACGCCGCTGCCGGCCACATCCATCTGGTAGAGCGCCTGCACAGCGGCCAGACGGGCGGCGCCGCGTTTGTTGGCGTGGCGCACCGTGGGCTGGCCGGGCGAAGCGGGTTCGCTCACGATGGCGCTCCCAATTGCTGCTTGAGGGCGATCATGGTCAGCGCCGCGCGTGCGGCAAAGCCGCCCTTGTCGCCTTCCGAACGCCTGGCCCGCGTCCAGGCCTGGGCGTCGTTTTCGGTGGTCAGGATGCCGTTGCCGATGCAGACCGCTTCCTGCACGGAAATATCCATGAGCGCGCGGCTGGATTCATTGGCGACGATGTCGAAGTGATAGGTGTCGCCACGGACGATGGTGCCGAGGGCAACGAAACCGTCATAGGCGGTCCCGCCTTCGGAGGCGCCGTCTAGCGCGAAGGTTATCACCGCCGGGATTTCCAGCGAACCCGGAACCGTGACGACATCATAGGTCGCGCCTGCTTCGTCCAGCGCGCTTGTCGCGCCTTCGAGCAGCGCGTCGGCAAGGTCGTCATGGAAGCGGGCCTCGATGACGAGAAGGTGCGCCTTCTGCTTCGGGCGGATAAACGCTTTGCCGTGTTGGGATGTGCCAGCCATAAATGTCTCCGGGATCGCCGGTGACTTAGGCCGAAGCGGCCGCATTCGCAAGCTTTGTCCGACGCTCAGGCCCGGTCTAATTTCCGGGGGTGGTTCAAAGCCCCTCTTTCGCTGCCTCAACCAGCCGCGCCGCGTAGCGAGCCATGGTGTCGATCTCTAGATTTACGCGGTCGCCGACATTGCGCTCGCCCCAGGTGGTGACGGTCAGCGAATGGTGGATCAAAAGTACGTCGAAGCGGGTGCCTTCGACCTTGTTGACGGTGAGCGAGGTGCCGTCGAGCGCAACGGACCCCTTGGGCGCGATGAATTTCGCAAGATGGCGTGGCGCCTCCAGCGTGAAACGCACGGCATCGCCCTCCTCCTCGCGCGCCACGATCTCAGCGGTGCCGTCGACATGGCCTGATACGATATGGCCGCCGAGTTCGTCGCCGATCTTCAGCGCCCGCTCCAGATTGATCCTGGTGCCGGATTTCCAGCCCGCGGCCGTCGTCAGCCTCAACGCTTCCTCCCAGGCCTCGACCTCAAACCAGCGCGCGTTCGAGCCGTGCTCGGGCAACGCCGTGACGGTAAGGCAGACGCCGCCGCAGGAGATCGAAGCGCCGATGGCGACGGTCTCGGGATCGTAGGCGGTGTCGATGCGCAAGCCGACCCCTTCCCTCAGCGGCTTCACGGCGGCAACGGTGCCGACATCGGTGACAATTCCGGTAAACATCGCGGCCTTGATCCTAGATATCTCTGACCCACTCGGCGTAGCTGTCTTCGCCAAAACGCATGTCTCGCAATTTGCGAAATCCCGCCGGGATATGGTTTGCATCGACGGGCGATGCAACGCCGCCCGCGCCGATCGCTTCCGGCCCCTGGAACAGCACGATGCGGTCGACCAGCCCTTCGGCAAGGAAAGTCCTGGCGACCTTGGCACCGCCCTCGACCAGCACGCTCGCCATGCCGAGCGCCGCCAGGTCTTCCAGCAGTTCCGGCAGGGCGACGCCGCCCTCATGCGTTTCGGTGCCGATGAAGCGCACGCCGACGCGCTCGAGTGCTGCCCGCCGGTGCGGGTCGGCCTCCAGGCAAGCGGCGACATAGAGCGGGACCCGGTCGATGCCGGAAACCAGCTTCGAGGTTTCGGGCAGGCGGATCTGGCGGTCAAGCACGATGCGCGCCGGCGAACGGTTCTCCAGCCCCGGCAAACGCACGGTCAGCGCCGGATCGTCTTCCAGCGCCGTGCCGATGCCGACCAGAATGGCGTCGGCTTCGGCCCGCATCAGGTAGACTTCGCGCCGCGCGATCTCACCGGTGATCGCGACCTGCCCCTCGCCTTCCCTGCCGATCCTGCCATCGCTGGAAAGCGCAAGTTTAAGAATCACTTCCGGGCGTTTTTTCAGGGATCGAATCAGATAGCCAGCCATTTGCTCGGCGGCTTCGGCGGCAAGCACCTTCTCGACCACCTCGACATCGGCGGCGCGCAGAATGGCGTAGCCCCTGCCGGAGACACGCGGATCGGGGTCGCTCGCAGCGCCGACCACGCGCGCGACGCCGGCATTGACCAGTGCATTGGCGCAAGGCGGCGTGCTGCCATGATGGGCGCAAGGCTCGAGAGTGACGTAAGCGGTTGCATCACGCGCGAGTTCGCCGGCCTCGGCTAAAGCCTCGGTCTCGGCGTGCGGCCGGCCGCCGACGGCGGTAACACCGGTGCCGACGATCTTCGGTCCGTCGCCGTCGTCGCGCACGATCAGCGTGCCGACCGAAGGGTTGGTCGAGGTGCGGCCGGCATTTTTCCGCGACAGCCTAAGCGCCGCCGCCATGAAACGGCGATCCAGGCTCTCTTGTTCGGCTTTGCTGCGTTCGGGCCTTGCCATGCTCAGCCGGCGTCCTCGTCACCCCTAGGCTCGTCGCCCTTCAATTCCCCCAGCACGTCATGGAAATCCTTAGCCTCGCGGAAATTGCGATAGACCGAGGCGAAGCGCACATAGGCAACGTCGTCGAGCGACTTCAGCGCCTCCATGACCAGCCGGCCGACCTCGCCGGAGGCGACTTCGGTCTCGCCCGAGCTTTCGAGCTGGCGCACGATGCCGGTCACCGCGCGGTCGATGCGCTCGGGATCGACATTGCGCTTGCGCACCGCGATCTCGACCGAGCGCAGCAGCTTGTCGCGGTCGAACGGCACCTTGCGGCCGGATTTCTTGACCACCACGAGGTCGCGCAACTGCACGCGCTCGAAGGTGGTGAAGCGGCCGCCGCAATCGGGGCAGACGCGGCGCCTGCGGATCGCCGCGCCATCCTCGGCAGGGCGCGAATCCTTCACCTGCGTATCTTCGGACTGGCAGTAGGGACAGCGCATGGAAAGCCTTCGGTTCGCGATTCTTAGAGCATGATGCCGAAAAGTGTGAAGCGGTTTTCGGACGACATCATGCTCTTTCTATTTGATTTGGAGCCGGATTCAGATTTCAGGTCGATTCGACCTGAATCATCCGGCTCCGGCGAGCGAAAGGCTTAGAGGTTTTTGCAACGATGGCAAAGTGTCGGCAACGGCCTCTCGCGCCTCAGAGATAGCGAGGCGCGAGCAAAATTGCGAGAGCCGCCAATGCCCGCGGTCAGGGCGCGACGTCGGCGGTCGGGAAGCCGCATGATGCACCGAGGCTGCGATAGGCCTTGGTGAAGCCGTCCATCGATACGGTCCCGACCGGCTTGTCGGCGAAGCTGACGTCGAGCGTGCTGGCGCGGCGCATGGCGCGCAACAGTGCCAGGGTGGTCTCGGTCTTGTTGTTCATCATCCATTGTCCGCCGGCGCTGAGATGAAAGCTTGCCTTGACCTTGCCTTTGTCGTCGCCGAACACCGTCGGAATGTTCTCGCCTTTCGGCAGGTCATTGTTCCTGATGGCGATAGTGACGGTCGGATAGCCATCGGGCGGCAGCGCGTCGCCGTTCGAGATGGCGAGCGTCAGCGTGCCGCTGGTGCCGTTCGGGTCGAGAAAGGCGGTCGAGGCGGCGCAGGTCTTGCGCATGTCCTCGCCGGTGTCGACCTCGTCCACAAGGGTAGACCATTTGCCGAAGGTTTCCATCTTGGGTGCTGCGGGCGTAGTGGTCTGCGCCCAGGCGACGCTGGACAATGGCAAGACAGCCAATGTGGCCAAGGCGCCAAGGACGCCAGCGCCAGCAAGATGTTGCAGCATCATCAGAACTCCTGCCCGAACCGCCTGGAATGGCGCTTCTCGATAGCGACTGAGGTTACCCGAGATGAATGACTTTCATCCGAGATAGGGATAGAGCGGAAAACGATCCGTCAATGCAGCGACCTTCGCCTTCACCACGGCTTCCACCGCCGCATTGCCCTCGTCGGAATTGGCGACCTTGAGCCCATCCAGCACCTCGGCGATCAGCTTGCCGATCTCGCGGAATTCGGCCTGGCCGAAACCGCGCGTGGTGCCGGCTGGCGTGCCCAGACGCACGCCCGAGGTGACGAAGGGCTTTTCCGGGTCGAACGGGATGCCGTTCTTGTTGCAGGTGATGTTGGCGCGGCCAAGTGCTGCCTCGGCGCGTTTGCCGGTGGCGTTCTTGGGCCTGAGGTCGACCAGCATCAGATGATTGTCGGTGCCACCGGAAACGATGTCGAGACCGGTCTCCTGCAGGCTGGAGGCCAGCGCCTTGGCGTTGGCGGCGACGCTCTCGGCATAGAGCTTGAAGCTCGGCTTCAGCGCTTCGCCCAGAGCCACCGCCTTGGCGGCGATGACATGCATCAGCGGCCCGCCCTGCAGGCCCGGAAATACCGCCGAATTCATCTTCTTGGCGATGTCCTCGTCGTTGCACAGGATCATGCCGCCGCGCGGGCCGCGCAGCGACTTGTGCGTCGTCGTCGTCACCACATGGGCATGGGGCAGCGGCGATGGATGCACGCCGCCCGCGACCAGGCCGGCGATATGCGCCATGTCTACCATCAGATAGGCGCCGATCGCGTCGGCGATCTCGCGAAAACGCTTCCAGTCCCAGACGCGCGAATAGGCGGTGCCACCGGCGAGGATCAGCTTCGGCTTCGTTTCATGCGCGGTTTTCTCGATCGCATCCATGTCAAGCAGATGATCTTCCTTGCGCACGCCGTAGGAGACGACCTTGAACCATTTGCCGCTCATGTTCACCGGCGAACCGTGGGTCAGGTGCCCGCCCGAATTCAGGTCGAGGCCCATGAAGGTGTCGCCGGGCTGCAAGAGCGCCAGGAACACCGCCTGGTTCATCTGGCTGCCGGAATTGGGCTGGACGTTGGCGAAGTTGCAGCCGAACAGCTTTTTCGCCCGTTCGATGGCCAGGTCCTCGGCCACGTCGACGAACTGGCAGCCGCCATAGTAGCGCTTGCCCGGATAGCCCTCGGCGTATTTGTTGGTCATGATCGACCCCTGCGCTTCCAGCACGGCGCGGGAGACTATGTTTTCCGACGCAATCAGCTCGATCTCGTGGCGCTGGCGGCCGAGTTCGTTGCGGATGGCGCCGAAGATCTCCGGATCGGCATCCTCAAGCGTGGTTTCGAAGAAGGATTCGAATTTGTTCGACACTGCCGCTGCTGTTGCCATGGCTTGAAATCCTTGATCCGGGGGCCCGTCGCGCCATTAACACAGTTGCTTTGCCCCCGCCACGTTTGCGGCGCGAAATTTGCTGGCCGGATTGCGCCAACGCGGGTCCGCAGGCCTATTTCCTTGCCTGCCGGCCCTTCAGCAGGGCCTCGGTAAGGGTGATTTCGGCGAACAGCGCCTGCATCGTATGGTCGTTGATCTCGCGGCTGCGAAACATGGCGCGTACGGCGGCGCGCTCGGCCTCGATGCCGGCGAGCCTGAGTTCGAGCTCCAGCCGCCCGGCTTCACGGGCCTCGGCGCGGGCTTCATCCGCCTCGTCGGAGGCGGCGATGCGGCGGCGATAACCGGCGACGATGCTGTCTGCCACCGCCAGGCGGGCGCCGGCCTCCTCGCCTTCGCTGCCGTCATTGGCGACGCTTTCGATGCGGGCGATTGCGGCATTGGCCGCGCCGACGCGCGCCCGGCGCTCCTCGGCGGCACCAGGATGCTCGCCCGGCTCGACCAGCCCGCGCGCGATTTTCGGCAAGGCAAGGCTGGCGATGACAAGCGAACAGATGATGACGCCGGCGGCGAGGAAGATCACCACATCGCGCGCCGGAAACGGCGATCCGTCCGGCATGGCCAGCGGCAGCGACAGGATGCCGGCCAGCGTGATGGCGCCACGCACGCCCGCCACTGAGCCGGCGAGACGCACGCGCAGCCCGAACGTCTCGGCCTTGCGCTTGCCAAGCCGCGCGAAAAGCCGCGCCGCGATGTCGCCAACCCAGATCCACAGGAAGCGCAGCGCGATGAGGCACAGAGTGAGGATCAGCACCGTGGCAACCGGCTCGATCAGCCAATGCCGGCTGCTCAGTTCGGGCGGCACGTTGCGGATGATGCCGGGGAGCTGCAGGCCGAGCAGGATGAACAGCGCGCCATTGAAGACGAAGGACAGCGTCGTCCACAGCGATATGGTCTGCATGCGCGCCGATACTCCGAGATAGCGGAATATGCCGGACCCGCTGGTGAGCACACCGGCGGTGACGGCGGCCAGGATTCCGGACGCGCCGGCATGCTCGGCGCCGAGATAGGCAATGAAGGGGATCAGGATCGTCACCAGCACCTGCGCCTCGGCCGGCACACCGCCGATGCGGTTGAGCAATTGCAGCGCCTTGGCGGCGGCGAACACCGCCACCACACCGGCCAGGATGCCGACGGCAACGGCGTAGAGGAAACTCAGCGAAGCGGCGGCAAAGGAAAAGCTGCCGGTCAGCACTGCCGCCACCGCGAAGCGGAACATGACGAGACCCGACGCATCGTTGAGCAGCGACTCACCTTCCAGAATATGCATCAGCCGCGCCGGCACCACGTTCCGGTCGACGATCGAGGAGACGGCTACCGCGTCGGTCGGCGACAGCACCGCCGCCAGCGCGAAGGCGACGACCAGCGGGATGCTCGGCACCAGCCAATGCAAGGCATAGCCGAAACCGACGATGGTGAAGAAGACGAGCCCGATGGCAAGGTCGAGGATCGGGCCGCGCAGCGCCAGCAGTTCGCGCTTCGGTGCGGCAACGGCGTCGCCGAACAAAAGCGGTGGGATGAACACCAGCAGGAACAGCTCGGGATCGATCTCGATTTGGATGCCGCGCACCGGCCAGGCCAATGCCGCCCCTATAGCGATCTGCAATACCGGCAGCGGCACGCGCACGAGCCGGACCAGCGCGCCGGAAAGGGCGACGAAGACGAGCACGACGAGGATGAAGACGGCGACTTGCAAGATGCGATTCCGAACGAGGTTTCAGGACCATGCGCAAAACCGGGTGGAACGTCCAGCTAGAGAGGTTCATCGTTTCATGGAAACGCCGAACCGCTCTATGTCTTTGTTTTTTGCGCAATTCCCCAGGGAAAGCGCTATGCGCTTTTCCCGGGAAAACCGTTTCACACTTTTCCTGGAATTGCTCTAGGCACATAACAGACGCGTTGGCGGGAACCTGAAAGCAAAAAGGCCGCCCTATGGCGGCCTTTTCAGCAAAAGAATCAGTTAGTTACAGCGCGGAAGTGATCTGCAGCTCGTTGGCCCCGTCGAGGCCATAAATGTCGTCGCGGAACTGTACGACGCCAGGCCCCGTCGACCAGGCCGACAGATAGAGGAAATAGACCGGAACCGGATTGGTGACCTGGACCGGGACGCTCTCGCCGCTCTTGATCGTCGCCTCGAAACGCTGGCGGTTCCAGCCCGGCGTGTCGCGCAGGATCCAGGTGACGAGATCGCGTACGTTCTGGACGCGCACGCAGCCCGAGGAATCGAAGCGCATCATCTTGCCGAACAGGCTCTGCTGCGGCGTATCGTGCATATAGACGCCATCGGGGC
The DNA here is from genome assembly GCF_000350085.1 of Mesorhizobium metallidurans STM 2683. GTDB lineage: Bacteria > Pseudomonadota > Alphaproteobacteria > Rhizobiales > Rhizobiaceae > Mesorhizobium > Mesorhizobium metallidurans. The sequence goes on along the minus strand of NZ_CAUM01000097.1, from coordinate 52,706 downwards.
TTGGGAAATTGATCTTGACCGAGGCCATCGCGTTACCGGCGCCCGGATCCTGGCGGAAGCGGTATTTCGCGGCGTCGTCTGTCGACCAGTCCACGGTCAGCGGATCGACCTCGCTGCCATCCGGCGCGAACAGGCGGATGTTGCTGTCCTTGAGATAGTTCGGATCCTTGCGCATCAGCGGAATGATGTCCTTGCGCACGATCGAGACCGGAGCATTCCAGTAGGGATTGACGACGATCTCGTTGATCTTGGAATTGACGATCGGCGTCTGGCGATCGACCTTGCCGACGATCGCCGTATGGCGCAGCACGACGCGGTCGTTCTCGACCGCCTCGATCTGGGCGCCCGGGATGTCGACCAGAACATAGCGGTTGCCCAACGTGCCGGCGCGCTCGCGCAGGCGCTGCAGATTGATCTGCAACTGGCCGAGCCGGATTGGCGCCGAAACATTCATCGCCGCATAAGTGTATTGGCCGAGCGTCCCGTCGGACGGCAGGCCATGGCGCGCCTGGAAGCGCTTGACCGCGGCGTCGACATAGGAATCGAAGGCCGTCGAAATGCCGGCGCTCTGCGCCAGGTCGCCCGAAATCATCAGACGCTTGCGCAGCGGCACCACGTCGGGATCGTCGACGCCAAGCTGCAATTTCTTGGTATCTGGAACCGGCTCCCAGCCACCCTGAGAGACGATGTTCTGATACTGCGCCACCGCCTGCTCGGTGAACGAAACGGTCTGCAGGCTGAAGATCGGCAGCGTCGAGGCCACTTTGCCGCCTTGGCTGGGGCGGGCGTCAAACTGGTCGTCCCAATTGCCGCGGCCCGAGGATTTCAGGATGTCCCCGATCACATCCTGCGCGCTGGCGCTGCCCGCGACAACCGCGGCTGCAAGCGCGGAGGCTCCGGAAAGGAAGAAACGGCGGCTGGTTCTCATGGACGTTCCAGACATTCTTGTAGCAGTTCTTGTCACTCGCTGCGTTGATCTATTGGGCGATCTCGCCCGCACACTAAAGTTGGCATTGTTAACAATTAGCCAACCAGCGCCCCATCACTACGATGTGAAAGAGGCAAAGGTGCGACGCGAGGCCGGGGTGAATTCATGACTTTCGCCACAGCGTCACCCGCATTCTCGCTTTCACCGGGAATATGGCGGCAACGTGGCCTTATCAGCGATTTGGAACGGCTGGCCCATACGAAACGCCAGGACCGGTGCTTTTCGGCACCGGTCCTTGATTGGCTGCTCCCCGGCCGCACTTTTGTGGCGCGGCTTCAGATCGCGATGCGGCGGATGAATTACATCCGATACGCGATGGTGTCGTTCCAGAAGCGATCGAGGCGCTGCAGGGCGCGGTTCATCTGCTTGAACTCGTCGGTGTTGATGCCGCCGACCTGCTCGATCGAGCCGACATGACGCTCGTAGAGACCGGCGACAACTTCCGCCACCTCGTTGCCCTTCGGCGTCAGCGAGACGCGGACCGAACGGCGGTCGATACGCGAGCGCTGGTGGTTGATGAAGCCGAGATCGACCAGCTTCTTCAGATTGTAGGAGACGTTCGAGCCGAGATAGTAGCCGCGCGAGCGCAGTTCGCCCGCGGTCAACTCCGAGTTGCCGATGTTGAACAGAAGCAGCGCCTGGATGGCGTTGATGTCGGAACGGCCATTGCGGTCGAACTCGTCCTTGATCACATCAAGCAGACGGCGGTGCAGACGCTCAACCAGCTGCAGCGATTCCATGTAAAGCGAGCGGATTGCCTCGCGGCGGTCGTCGGATACGTTGGCGGTCTTCGCCGCCGGACGCGAATTGATCATTGTCTTTGCCTCTCGTTTGTCGCCCTGGTGATTTTTTGTTTCTCACCTTGATCGCGACACTATCGAATACTCATAAAATTCGACTTAAACGCCAAGGCTAACAAGAGCTTACCGGTAAGAGGTTTCGAAAGAGGCTTAACGAACGGTCACCCGAGCAAGGATAATTAACCTAAAGATTTCACCACCGATTTTGGGCGCGGATAAGCTAGCGCCGGATCTGGCGCTTCTGCAGCCAGATCACCACGCGAAAGACGATGTAGAGCGCCGCCACCGCCGCGTGCGAGGCGACGATCAGCAGCCGGTGGCCGAAGAGCTCGGGAAAGCCGGCATACATGACCGTCTCGGTCAACGCGCAGATGAACCATATCACCGGCCCCCAGGAGGCCAGCATCCAGAGGCCCGCGGCGGCGAAAGGAAAGAACACGGCGAGCATCACCGCCGCCACTTGCCAGTGCACCGGCATCAGGTCGAAGCGCCACAGCGGGCCCTGGTAGAAGCCGATCAGCCGGATCCAATACAATATGCCGAACAGAAGGCAGTAGACGGCGATGATGCGCTGGAACCAGGCGAAGATGACCTCCACCGTCGTCGGCTGGAGCACGACGCGTCTCGACGTGACCTCGCTCACAGCTTGAGCTCCCGTTCATAGAGCGGGGCGAAATAGGCATCGACATCGGCAGCGCTGACCGCGTCGAGGCTTGCCGGCCGCCAGAGCGGCGTCGAGCCCTTGTCGATGATGGCGGCGCGAATGCCTTCGTAGAAATCATGGCCCGACAGCATACGGTTGAGGATGCGGAACTCCATCTTCATGCATTCGTCCATGGAGAGCGTCAGCCCGGCGCTGATCTGGCGCCAGGCGATATGCAGGCTGGTCGGCGAGCGGGTGCCGATTGTCGCCAGCGTCCTTGCCGCGAAATCGTCGACAGCGGATGCCCGCTCCAGGCTGCCGACAATATCGGTCAGCGAGGGTTGCGCAAAATGGCGGGCAATCGCCTCCAGCACCGACCTGTCCGTCTCACGCCGGGCCGGGGTGAAAAAACCGCGCAGCACCGATTCCGGGTCGCCAGTCGCCGCCAGCCGGTCAAGAAATGCGGCCTGATCCTGCGCCTTGATCGTGTGCGTCGCCAGGCCCGACCAGAGCGCGTCGCCATGGCGGATGCGGTTTCCCGTAAGCGCCAGATACATGCCGAAGCTGCCGCCGAGGTCCGGCAGGAGGTGGCTGGCGCCGACATCGGGGAAAAAGCCGATGCCAACTTCCGGCATGGCGAACTGGGCGCTCTCGGTCATGACCCGCTGCGAGCCGTGGAACGAGATGCCGACACCGCCGCCCATGACGATGCCGTCGATCAGCGCGACATAGGGTTTCTTGAATCGCGCGATACGGGCATTGAGTCGGTATTCATCGGCGAAGAATTCGACCGGCGGCTTTCCCGCCCGGCCGGCTTCGTAGATATGCAAGATATCGCCACCCGCGGAAAACGCTCTACCCTCGGCCTTGACGACGACAACATCGACCTCGTGATCCCGCTCCCAGGCGTGCAAGGCCCTGTCGAGCGCCTTGATCATGCGATGCGTGACGGCATTCAGCGCCTGCGGCCGCGTCAGCGTGACGATGCCAGCCCGACCCAAATGTTCGAAGCGAATTTCGTCGCCTCCGTCAAAATCCATCGCCAGAGAATCCCTCCCCGCGCCCGCGGGACTGAAGTGCTATCGCATCGGCCCGAAAATCGGAATCGATTTTCGGAGGGCACGATGCGAAGACTCAAAGTCTTGAGACGCGTACTTGTGCGTCCAAGTGGACGCACGTCGCTCTAATAGCTGGCGCATGGGTGCGTCAATGCCAGGGCTAATCGGCAACGGGCGAGTTTGGATTTCTGGAGTCATCCTTTGCGTCTGGATCAAATGGGCGCAAAATTATCAGCGAAGGCATGGCCAGCGGCCATGCAGCAGTCAACTCAAAGGCGAACGCATGATCGTTGAAACGTCGGGATACGCCTGGGAGATGCCGCGAAAGTTCGACCCGGACGATGTCCTCAGCCGCCCGCTGATGGCGAATCTGGCGACCGTTGGCGCAGACGGCGCACCGCGCAACGCACCAGTATGGTTCATCTGGGAAGACGGTGCGATCTGGCTGCTCGGGTCGTTGGATGGCAGTGCGGTAAAGCATCTTGAAAGAGACCCGCGCTGCGCGGTGGAAATTGTCCATTTCGACAACAATGCCGGCATCCTGCTCCATCTCGGGCTGCGCGGCGCCGCCACCATCGAACCGATGTCGCCGGACCGCTTCAGACGGCTGCTGCTCAAATATCTTGGTCCAGAAGCAAGCTGGAACCAGTGGTTTATCGACAATGTGGCCCAGATCGAACATCCGGACGGGCGTATGATCAGGCTTGTCCCGGCCAGCATTTTCACCAACAACGTGTCGTTCTTCAAAACCGGCCCTGACCTTGCGTGGCCGCCAAATCCGTAGCTGCCAGCGAACTGGCACAAACGTGTCGCATTGGTCAGCCGCGCGGCCTCGTGGTAAAAGCTGCCCGATCCGGAGTTTAGGCGATGAACAAATTCACCCCCGCAAAGGCTGCCGGCGCGCGCAGCGTCGACGAGATCACCGGCAGCCGCCGTCTGCGGCGCATGCGCAAGGCCGACTGGTCGCGCCGCCTCGTGCAGGAGAACCGGCTCACGGTCGACGATCTGATCTGGCCGATCTTCGTCGTCGACGGCAGACAAGTGCGCGAGCCGATCGCCGCCATGCCCGGCGTCTTTCGCCTGTCGCTCGACCTCGCGGTGAAGGAAGCCGAACGCGCGGCAAAGCTCGGCATTCCGGCGATCGCCACCTTCCCCAATGTCGAACTTGGCCTGCGCGACCAGACCGGCTCGCATATCCTCGACCCGGAAAACATCATCAATCGCGCCACCCGCGCCATCAAGGACGCGGTGCCGGAGATCGGCATCATCACCGATGCCGCGCTCGACCCCTTCACCTCGCATGGTCATGACGGAATCCTGCGCGACGGCATCATCGTCAATGACGAGACGGTGGAACAGGTGACGGCGGCGGCTGTCATCCAGGCGGCGGCGGGCGCCGACATCATCGCGCCTTCCGACATGATGGACGGCCGCATCGGCGCCATCCGCGACGCGCTCGACGCCAACGGCTTTTCCGACGTGGCGATCATGTCCTACGCAACGAAGTTCGCCTCCGCCTTCTACGGCCCCTACCGCGAGGCGGTCGGCACCGCCGGCCTGCTCAAGGGCGACAAGAAGACCTATTACATCGACCACGCCAATTCCGACGAGGCGGTGCGCGAGGCCGAGCAGGACCTCGCCGAGGGCGCCGACATGCTGATGGTCAAGCCCGGCCTGCCCTATCTCGACATCATCCGGCGGCTGAAGGACGAGTTCGCGATGCCGACCTTCGCCTACCAGGTGTCGGGCGAATATTCGATGATCAAGGCCGCAGCCGCCAATGGCTGGATCGATGGCGAAAAGGCGATGCTGGAATCGCTTCTCGCCTTCAAGCGCGCTGGTTGCGACGGCATCCTCACTTATTTCGCGCCCGAAGTGGCGGCGATGCTGAAGGGGTAACTCCTATCCGGATGTTCGGCCGCGACCAGTAGCGCCGGCTGTCCGCTTTGCCACTCAGGCGCCGGTGAACAAGAGCGTAGGTCACTTGACCTCTTTGCTCTCGCTTTGCCCGTGTCCGAAAGGCCGATTGCATTTTGCAATCAGTTTGCTATAGACAACTGCTTTCAAATCGCAACTGATTATCGAGGAGGCTTTCATGTCCAAACTTCGCGTCGCCGCTTTCACCCTGTCGATCGACGGCTTTGGCGCCGGTCCCGACCAGGACCTGACGAACCCGCTGGGCGTCGGCGGGGAAGATCTGCACAAATGGATGGTCGGCACCCGGACCTTCCGCAAGATGGTCGGCAAGGATGGCGGGACCACGGACACGGACGAAGCGTTCACCGTGCGCAGCTTCGAAAATGTCGGCGCCTGGATCCTGGGGCGCAACATGTTCGGGCCGATCCGCAGCGAATGGCCAGACGAGAACTGGAAAGGCTGGTGGGGCGACAATCCGCCCTATCATGTGCCGGTCTTCGTGCTGACCCATCATCCGCGCGACCCTATTGTGATGGAAGGCGGCACGACTTTCCATTTCGTCACCGACGGCATCCATGCCGCGCTGGAACAGGCAAAGGCGGCGGCCGGCGGCAAGGATGTCCGGGTCGGCGGCGGCGTCGCCACCATCCGGCAATATCTGCAGGAGAAGCTGATTGACGAGATGCACCTGGCGGTGTCGCCGCTGCTGCTCGGCAAGGGTGAGAACCTTTTTGCCGGCCTCGACATGCCCAAGCTCGGCTATCAGTGCACCGAACAGGTGGCGACGCCGCTTGCCACGCATGTGATTATCAAGCGGGCCTAGTAGTCTGTCAGAGGGCGCCGCCAAAGGCGGCACCCTCCTCGCTGCTTTTGCCTCAATACTTCTCAGGCACGTAAAGCTCGCGCGGCAGCACCTGGCGTTCGTATTCGGGATTGAAGACACGCTCCGGCAGCGTGATCTCCTCATGCGGCACCTCCTCATAGGGCAGTTGCTTGAGGAGATGGTCGATGCAGTTCAGCCGCGCCCGCTTCTTGTCGTTGCCTTCGACGATGAACCAGGGCGCTTCCGGGATGTTGGTGCGGGCGAAGGTCTCTTCCTTGGCCTTGGTGTACTGTTCCCAGCGCACGCGCGACTGCAGGTCCATCGGCGACAGCTTCCACTGCTTCATCGGGTCGTGGATGCGCATCAGGAAGCGCATCTGCTGCTCCTCGTCGGTGATGGAGAACCAGTATTTGACCAGCGTCACCCCGGAACGGACCAGCATGCGTTCGAAATCCGGCACGTCGCGGAAGAACTCCTCGACCTGATCCGGCTGGGCAAAGCCCATCACCCGCTCGACGCCGGAACGGTTGTACCAGGAGCGGTCGAACAGCACGATCTCGCCGCCGGCCGGCAAATGCGGAACATAGCGCTGAAAATACCATTGCGACTTCTCGCGCTCGGTCGGCGCCGGCAGCGCTACGACGCGGCAGATGCGCGGGTTGAGCCGCTGGGTGATGCGCTTGATGACGCCGCCCTTGCCGGCCGAGTCGCGGCCCTCGAAAATGACCACCAGCTTCTTCTTGTGGTAGGCCACCCAGGACTGCAATTTGATCAATTCGGATTGCAGCGTGATCAGATCGCGAAAATACTGCTGCCGCTCGATCGACGGTGGATGCGAGTTCTTGTAGATTTTTGCGATTTCCAGCGACAGGGCCGGTTCCGACATTTCCAGCTCGTAATCTTCATCGAGCGTGTCGGCGAGTTCCGCTTCCAGCCAATCCTTGGCCGGAGAATTCTGTTTTATCTCGGTCATTTTGTGCTGCTCCGCGTGCAAGCCTGCCGGCTTTTGTCCGGCGCCCTCAATCCCAGCCAGCCGGCCGCAGATGGGACACCTTAAGCCGACTTCAATATAGACCGGCAATGACGGTTTTATTGCAGAGGGCCGGTGCGCCGATCGCCACCATCAATCAGCCATACGTGAACGGTCGTTGCATTCGGAGGGGCGACAAGCCGCATGAATTATCCTACAAATGCCCGTCTCATTCCGGGCGGCCTGGCAGACGCCCCTTCAAAACAATTGCGAGGACCTGACATGGAATACCGCACTCTCGGCCGGTCCGGGCTGAAGGTTTCGACGCTGACCATGGGCACCATGACCTTCGGCGGCGCCGGCGCCTTTTCGGCGGTTGGCAAGACCGATCTCAAAGAGGCGCGCCGGATGATCGATTTGTGCATCGATGCCGGCATCAACGTCATCGACACCGCCAATGTCTATTCGAACGGGCTCTCGGAAGAAATCATCGGCGAAGCGCTTGGCGGCAAGCGCAAGGACGACGTGCTAATCGCCTCCAAGGCGCGCATGCGGATCGGCAAGGGGCCCAACGATGAAGGCCTGTCGCGCTACCATCTGATCCGCGAGTGCGAGAGGAGCCTGAAGCGCCTTCGCACCGATGTCATCGACATCTATTTCCTGCATGAATGGGACGGCACGACGCCGCTCGAGGAAACCATCGCCGCGGTGGACACGCTCGTCACCCAGGGCAAGGTCCGCTATGCTGGTTGCTCCAATTACTCCGGCTGGCAAGTGATGAAGGCGCTTGGCATCAGCGACCGCCATAACCAGCAACGCTTCATCACCCAGCAGATCCACTACACGCTGGAAGCGCGCGAAGCCGAATATGAACTGCTGCCGATTTCGGTCGATCAGGGGCTTGGCGTGCTGGTCTGGAGCCCGCTCGCCGGCGGATTGCTGTCCGGCAAATACAACCGCGACAGCCCCACGGCCCGCCAGCTCAGCGGCTGGTCGGAACCGCCGATCCGCGACGAGGACCGGCTATGGCGGATCGTCGACGTGCTTGCCTATATTGGCAAGAGCCATGGCGTGTCCGCGGCGCAGGTGGCGCTGGCCTGGCTGCTTGGCCGGCCGGCCGTCAGCTCGCTGGTGATCGGCGGCCGGACCGAAGCGCAATTCAAGGACAATATCGCCGCCGCAAGCCTGGTGCTAACCGACGACGACCGCAAACGGCTCGACGCGGTCAGCCGTCCGCCTGTGCTCTACCCTTATTGGCACCAGCAGCAGACGGCAAAGGACCGGTTCGGCCCTGCCGATCTGGTTCTCGACCGGGAATAGTGCCTGACAAGGCTCGATCCCCGTGGCGCTACGCCGAAATGTAGCGCCAGACCTCGGCGTCGGGCTCGACTTGGCCGCTGAGGACGAAATATTAGGGCTCGGCGCGAAAGCCTCCTGCAGCCTGTTGCAATAGTTGAGGCCTTCCCGGACCGAGCCGTCCGAAAGTCTAGCCTGATCGAGCAGTCCGGCAAGCCGGCAGCGAAACAGAGCCTGGGCCGATATCGCGCAAGGCATTGCGCGCATAGTAGAACAGCTTCTGTGCGCTTCTTTGAAACGAGGCCATCGGTCACTTGGATCAAAATAGTTTGGCGGCTGTCGGCGTCTGTACCCGGGCCTTTCCTGCACCATTGTGCCAGCCATCTTGCAAGCCCCGAACCGGACTGGCGCCAGCCATGCAGCCGATCGCCGCTTGCGGTGTTGTATTTGCTGTCCAATGCTCCTAGGCAGGGATCAAGCATAGTGAAAGGAAACGATATGGCGCGAGCACCGAACTACGATCAGGAACGCAAGGAGCGAGACCGGCAGAAGGCCGCCAAGAAGGCGGAAAAGCTGGCGGCCAAGGTCGCCGCCAGGGAACGTTCGAAGCCCGAGGGCGACACCAGCTCCGAAACCGAAGCGGAAGCTGCGAAGTAGAACTGCAGGGCAATCGCTTCAGACAAAGATAGCCTCCAACTGATGTTGGAATGACTAATTGTCGAAGTTGGCGCCTTAAACGATTGCCCTGAGCAAAACGGCGTCCAGCCCGCGAGGCGGACCGGATTTCGCTATGCTTCAGGCTGAGGCCTTGTCGCTGACGAAGACGTTGACTTCGCGGGCCGCGGCGATGAAGGCGCGCCTTGCGTTCATCGCCGGCTTGTCGCCGGCCAGCGCATCATGGCAGGCCTGCAGCGCTTCGCGATGCTTGGGACTGCGCTTGCCGGGCCAGCTGTTCAGGAGGTAGTCGGAAGCCTCCCTAGCCGTGCGCAGGAGCTGGTTGGTTCCGTCCGTGGCCGACTTGACGGTCACGGGTGTTTCAAATCGGTTGTTTTCCATCGCCGCTCTTACGCCATCGCCGCTCGCGAAGCGAGGACGAATGTGTGCTTCACGTTCGCGCATCGGCTTTTGCGCGACGACACTCTTGTCTACGCCCGGTGAGATCAGGCGGCAACGACTGCAAATCCCCTGGCGCGCAGGCCGCGCCGGTCATTGTGCAGTGACGTCATCAGCCGGTCGCGGCTGCTGACGATGTGCGCCGAAAGCCGGCGCGCCGCCTCGTCGGCATCGCCGGCCCGCACTGCCGCCAGAATGGCATGGTGCTCGGCCCAGGCACGGCCGAGTGCCGCCTCGTCGCGAATCTCCAGCCAGCGGGCGCGCGACAGCCGGGTCATCGCATCGCGGACCGCCCTGAACAGAAACTCATTGCCGGACAGGCGCGCCAGCTCGATGTGGAAATCCATGCCGACGCGGTGCCATTCCTCGCGCGGGGTGTCGGAGCCGCAGGACTCGAGCATCGCTTCGATGACATCGACACCGCTTCTGTCGCCCTGCGCGCATGTCAGCCTGAGCGCGGCGACCTCGACCGCCTCGCGGTAGACCGCGATCTGTTCTAACTCGGCGAGATTGATGGGCGAGACCGTCCAGCCGCGCCCGTCGCGACAGATCAGGCCTTCGGTCTCAAGCCGCAGCAGTGCTGCCCGGACCGGCGTGCGCGAGGCGCCGAACCGGCTTTCGATCCAGCGCTCGGTCAAGCGCTCGCCCGGACCGATCTCGAGGCCGAGGATCATCTCGCGAAGCTGGCTCTCGACATTGTGCATCTGCGACATCGTGGTCCCATTCGTGGCGGTCGCATTGACAGCGACAGAGTTGACGTCCATGACGGATACCAAGTTGGTATCCCAAATTGGTATCCGCAACAAGCCCGATACCGGGCAGGACAGACATGGCGCAGGCCAACACGGAACACGGCAGCTATAACGTCCACTGGCGGCGCAATCTCGCTGTGTGCTTTGCAGGCTCGTTCAGCACGCTCATCGCAATGACTTTGCTGTTGCCCTTCCTGCCGCTTTATGTCGAGCAGCTCGGCGCCGAGGGCCACGCGGCGATCGTGCAGTGGTCGGGCATCGCCTATGGCGCCACCTTCTTTGCGGCGGCGCTTGTCGCGCCGCTCTGGGGGCGGCTGGGCGACCGCTATGGTCGCAAGCTGATGCTGGTGCGGGCCAGTTTCGGCATGGCCATCTGCATGTCGTTGACCGGCATGGTGCAGAGCGTCTGGCAATTGGTGCTGCTGCGCCTGCTGATCGGTTTCGCCGGCGGTTATTCCTCCGGTTCGACCATACTCGTCGCCATGCAGACGCCAAAGGACCGTTCAGGCTGGGCGCTCGGCGTGCTGTCGGCGGGCATCACCGCAGGCAGCCTGGTCGGCCCCCTGCTCGGCGGCGCGCTGCCGCCGTTGATCGGCATCCGCGCCACGTTCCTGCTTGCTGGCGGCGTTATCTTGCTGGCTTTCCTGGCGACGACCTTCCTCATCAAGGAGAACCCTCGCCCGGCCGCCGGCAAGGCAGCATCGACCGAGAAGCCGAAAGGCGGCTGGGCGCAGATTCCCGACAAGCGCCCTGTTGTCGCCATGCTGGCGACCGGCATGCTCTTGAGCTTCGCCACCATGTCGATCGAGCCGATCATCACGGTCTATGTCCAGCAGCTCATCGAGGATCAAAGCCGGGTTACTCTGATCTCCGGCGTCGTCATGTCGGCGGCGGCACTCGGCGCCATCCTGTCGGCCTCGCGGCTCGGCAAGCTCGCCGACCGCATCGGCCACTGGAATGTCATTATCGCGGCACTTGCCGTCTCGGCGCTGCTGCTGATCCCGCAAGCCTTCGTCACCCAGAGCTGGCAGCTCATCGGCCTGCGCTTCCTGATGGGCCTGGCGCTTGGCGGCCTCCTGCCCTGCATCACCAGCGTCATCCGCCACAATGTTCCGGACGGCGTCGGCGGCAATGTGCTGGGTCTGTCCATCTCGGCACAATATGTCGGGCAGGTCGCGGGGCCGCTGCTCGGCGGCTTCGTCGGCGGTCATTTCGGCATGCGTGCCGTGTTTCTCGGCACATCGGTGCTGATGGCGGGCGGCGCTGCGTATAACTGGCTGGTCCAGTCGCGCCGCACGCGCGCCATGCTGGCGGAAGCCGGCAAATCCTGACACGGTTCGCGAGCAGTCGCTAATTCACATCGTTCGTTCACATAGGGAGACCAGCGACATGAGCACTGCCGAACATCCGGCAAACGGCAGCAACCGCATCCTTGTTTTGGCCGGCGGCCTGTGCGGTGCGGCTGGTGTGGCGCTGTCGGCCGCTGCGGCGCATCTGGGTGGCGCCTTCGTCGGCACGGCCGCGTCCTTCCTTATGACGCACGCCCCGGTTTTCCTGGCCGTCGGACTGCTTGGCGCAAACCGGATCCTGCGGGCCGGAAGCCTCGTCCTTCTCGTCGGGCTTGTCCTGTTCGCAGGCGATCTTCTGGCTCGCGACTTCATCGGCTCGCGGCTTTTCCCGATGTCGGCGCCGATCGGCGGCACCTTGCTGATCGGAGGCTGGCTTGTGATCGCCGCCTCGGCACTGGTGCGCCCGCGCCCCTGAGACGGCAGCTCCCCCAAGGGGAAGGTTTAATCTTGTCTGCGTTCCGGCCGGACAAGCAGGTCACGATTGCGCGCGGCCCTGGTCAAGCGCAGCCGTTCCGGCCGCCGGGAGGCCGGCGAGATGCCCCAATAGTTGCGGTAGATGTCATCGAACAAATAGCTGACGGGATGCATGGCTTGGTCTCCTCTCGGGTTTCTCTGAGAAAATTGAATCGATCCAATCAACGGGCACGAAAATACCCTGCCGATCAGCTCCGCTTGCGCTCCACCAGGAAGCGCAGATCGCGAACCCACGCACTGGTTCTGCCGCGGCGCTTCTGGCTCACCGCGTTCGACCTGATGCTCCAGTCATTGCGGTAGATGTCTTCAAACAGGTAGTTGACGGGATGCATCGCACGCTCCTCTTAACCTTGATCCACACTCGCTGGAATGCGGCGCTTGGATCGATTCAAAGATAGCTCATATTCGACCGAAGTCAAGCAAACATTTGAATCGATCCAACAAAAGTGTTAGATGGAGTACGGAGGCAGGAAAATGGCGTCATTCACCGCAGGCAACACAAGACCTGTAAGGCTGGCCGATATCGCCAAAGCCGCCGGCGTTTCGCACGGCACCGCCTCCAATGTCTTCAGTCGTCCCGAGATCGTACGCGAGGAGGTCCGCGAACGGGTCAAGGCGGCGGCCGAGGCGATGGGCTATGCCGGACCGGATCCCAAAGGCCGCCTGCTGCGCGCCGGCAAGGTCAACGCGATCGGCGTCGCCACGACCGAGCCCCTCTCCTATTTCTTCGACGATCCCTTTGCCCGCGTCATGATGTCCGGCATCTCCGAGGCATGCGATGCCACGGGTGCCGGCATCGCGCTTGTCTCGGCCGGCAATCAGGAGAAGCTTGCCTGGAACATCCAGAGTGCCCTGGTCGACGGCTTCATCCTGTTCTGCATCGAGGGAGGTCCGCGCCTAGTCGAGCTGACGCGCGAACGAAAGCTCCCCTTCGTCGCGCTCGAACTCGGCTCGCAGGACGACACGGTCTCGGCGATCGGCGTCGACAATGTCGCCGGTGCCCGCCTGGCGGCGCGCCATCTCTGCGAGCTTGGGCATCGCCGCTTTGCCGTGCTGTCACTCGCCTTCGTCGACGACCGCACCGGCCTTGTTTCGCCCGAGCAGGTCCGGGCGGCGCTCTACACCGGGACGCGCGACCGGCTTGCCGGCTATTTCGAGGAGCTTTCGCGCGTCGGTGTCGACACCGCCAATGTGCCGGTCTACGAGACCGAAAACGACGAGGCCAGCACATGGGCTGGCCTCGAAACAATCTTCGCCTCGGCAGAGCCGCCCACCGCCATCCTGGCGATGTCGGACAGGATCGCCATGATCGCGATCGAATGGCTGGCCACGCGGGGCATCGCCGTGCCCCGGGACGTCTCGATCGTCGGCTTCGACGGCGTGCCCGACGGCGCACTTTGCGAGCCTGCGCTCACCACGGTCGCCCAGCCGATCGCCGAGATCGGCCGCAGGGCGGCGCGACGGATCCTCGATTTCGACGGCATGGTGCGGCGCGAAACGCTCGATGTCGAACTTGTCGTCAGGGCCTCATCCCGGCCGCCGACGAGGGTTTGAGTTCTAGCAGATCTATCAATTGGCGCTTGTCACCATGGACCCTGCGCCAAACGACGTACGCACCGGCGGTGTCTCGCTGCGGACCGGCTTGCTCTTGCTGTTCCACCCAATGCCCGACAGCCATTCGAGGTAGTAGGCGAGCGCGAACTGCATGGCGATGCCGGCGGCGATGAGAAGACTGTCATAGGCAAATCCACCCGGATTGATCAGCTTCATCACCTGCGCCGCCATGGCGATCACCGTGCCGGCGATGAAAACCGGCAACGATCGCTTGCCCAAAATGGCGAGCGGGTGGTCACGGCTCGTACGGAACAGGTTCGAGACAGACGGAATGGCCACGACCAGGTAGCTCACGGCCAGGATGTGCAACAGCCTCGGCAGCGACAGGAAGGTCTTGTCGAAGCCGCCGATCACCACGGGCAGATTGAACCACGTTATCTGCCCCCAGAGCGGGGTGTGCACCCAGACCAGTGCCGTCAGCACATAGGCGCCGGCGGCACCCACCAGCCAGCGATTGACCGGAATGGTGCCGCCGCGCCTGACATGCAGCATGGCCGCCAGGCCGATGTTGAAAAGGAACTGCCATGACAGCGGATTGAGGAACCAGAAGCCGGGCTCCGGATAGTTCGGCGGAGCAATCTGGTAGATTCCGGCAACCAGCCACAGAGTTCCGGATACGGCGAGCGTCGCCAAGGGCCTGCTACTGATGAACAGCAGGAAGACCGGCGTCATCAAAAGCAGCACGGCATATACCGGCAGAATGTTGTTGTAGCCGAGCTGATGGCCGAGCGTGACGATGCCAACCAGCACTTCCGGCGTCTTCCTCATGAGCGGCTCGATGTTGATCATCGCCAGAATGTCCGGCCGCTTCGCCAACACCGCCGCCGCGCAGAAGATGGCCATCACCACCACCGTCGTGACGATGTGGGCAACATAGAGCACGCCTGCGCGGCGCCAGATTTTAAGCGTCGCAAGCAGCCGGCTGCCGGGCTGGAATTTTGTGCCATAGGCGAGAGCGACCGACATGCCGGAGATCAGCACGAAGGCCTCCGCGGCATCCGAAAACCCGAAATTCTTGTAGGTCAGGTACTCGTAAGCGGTGCCGGGCACATGGTTGACATAGATGGTCAGGAGGGCGAGCGCCCGGAACACATCTATGCGCGTATCACGCTCTGCAACACGGGTGCCGCGATCGGGCGAAACTGGCATGGTCATCGATAAAAGGCCTCAAAGCTGTTTGTTCATGCCGGCAGTGCAGCCATCCCGGGCACCGCGTCGACTCCTCCCGAGGGATAAATACCAGCGAAAAACGGATTGAAATGCGCCCGGTTCAATCAACTTTGTAGGAGCCTGAAAATATTCCGTTTTGAAGCCGGCAAACGAACAAAACCATTACGAAATCAAAAGGATGCAACCATGGCGGAAAAACCACCGGAAGACGGCTTTTTGCGGCGCGACCTGGCGTTTTCGTATCGCCTCTACAAGCCGGCAAAGCCGGGCGGCGAATGCTTTTTCCTGCTGCATGGGTCAGGTGTCGACGAGACGGCGCTGGTGGCGCTGGGGCGACAGATCGCACCGCGCGCCGTGCTGGTGGCGGTCCGTGGCCGCATCGCCCAGGAGGACGGTTATCGGTGGTTCACACGGATCACGCCGACGCGCTTCGAACAAAACAGCATCCGTAGCGAGGCGGACGCGTTCGCGGACTTCATCACCGAGGCGGCGAAGCGCCATGGCCTCGATTTTTCCAGAACGACATTTCTCGGCTATTCGAACGGCGCCAATCTGGTTTCGAGCGTGATGCTCATGCATCCGCATCTCATCGAACGGGCAGCATTGCTGCGCCCGATGCCGGTGCTCGACGATTTGCCGCCTGCGGACCTTTCCAGAGCGCGCGTGCTGATCATCGCCGGCGCCGCCGACCTGACCTACGCGCCCTTTGCGCCGGCGCTGGTCAGTCTGTTCAGCCAGCATGGCGCAGAGGTCGACGCGCGGATTGTCCCCTCGGGCCATGAATTCGGCGACCGCGACGCGGCGATCGTCAGGCAATGGCGGGCGGACCAGGCGGCAATCGTCGCACAGGCGGATTGATGGGCCTGTCGTCCTAGCCCCGCCCCATCCTGTTCCAGGCGTCCAGGCCCGCGATCTTGTAGGCCTCGGCCAGCGTCGGATAGTTGAAGGTGTTGTTGACGAAGAAATCGACCGTGCCGCCGAGATTGATCACCGCCTGGCCGATATGGATGAGTTCTGTGGCGCCCTCACCGACGATATGCGCGCCGAGCAGGCGGCGCGTCTCGACCGAGAATAGAAGTTTCAGGAAACCGGTGTTGACGCCCATGATGTGGCCACGCGAGGTCTCGCGGAAACGTGCCACGCCGACCTCGTAGGCCGCGCCGCTCTCACGCACCTGCTCTTCCGACTGGCCGACCGTCGAGATTTCCGGCACGGCGTAGATGCCGTAGGGAAAGGTTTCCGGCGGCGGCGGCAAGGTTACGCCGAAGGCGTGGCAGGCGGCCACCCTGCCCTGCTCCATCGAGGTCGAGGCAAGACTGGGGAAACCGATGACGTCGCCGGTGGCGTAGATGTTGGGGGCGCTGGTCTGGAAGGTCTGTGGATCGACCTTGATGCGGCCCCGGGAATCGGCCTCGATGCCGACCACGTCGAGGCCGAGGGTGCCAAGATTGCCGCTGCGGCCGGCGGCATAAAGCACGATCTCGGAGCGGATGGTGCGGCCGTCGGCAAGCGTGACCTCCGCATAGTCGGGTTTGGAGGCAATTTCCTTGACCGTGCTGCCCAGCCGGATCGTCATGCCGCGGTCGCGCATCTGGTGGATGAAATCGTCGACGATCTCACGGTCAACGAAATCGAGGATGGTGTTGCGCGGCTCGACAAGCGTCACCGGCACGTCGAGGGCCGAAAAGATGGTCGCATATTCGACACCGATAACGCCGGCACCGATCACCGTCAGCGTGCGCGGAAGATGGTCGAGTTCCAGCATCTCGTCGCTGTCGAAGACGCGGATCTTGTCGAAGGGCACGTCGCGCGGCCGGTGCGGCCTGGTGCCAACGGCGATCAGCGCATTGGCGAAACCGACTTCGCTATAGTCGCCATTGTCGGTCGTCAGGCTGAGCTTGTTGGGGCCGAGGAACTTCGCCGTGGCGCGCACACTTTTGACCGCGTTGCGCATGAACTGGTGCTGCAGCACCTCGACCTCGTGGTCAAGCGTCTTGTGCAGGCGCTCGACCAGGTCGCCGATGGAAATGTCCTGCTTGACCCGGTAGCCGCGACCGTAGAAACCGCGCTCGCGCCAGCCGGAGAGGTTGAGCACCGTCTCGCGCAATGTCTTCGAGGGGATGGTGCCGGTGTGCACGGAAACACCGCCGAGGCGCCGGCCCCTGTCGACCACCAGCACCGATTTGCCAAGTTTGGCCGATTGCACCGCGGCGCGGCGCCCGGAAGGGCCGCTGCCGATGACCAGCATGTCGTAGTCCATATTGCCCCTGTCCCCGGCGTCTTGTTGCGCCGCAGCAAGCTAACGCCATCCGCCCCGCAAATTCAACCGGTTCGGACCGGGCGTCATATTGTCGATCTTTGCCGGTGAGGGCTCGATCTTGATTCCGCCTGCGAACTTCACCATTTCAGACGACGGCGGCCGCGCACCCTAGCGTGGCGCCTGTTACGAGGACATGACATGAACGCGCGCGTAATTGACGGCGAAATCATCACCACCAGGCTCGACGATGTCAGGGCCTATGAGGGCGTGCGCACGCGGCGCATCCTTGCCTTCATTCTTGATTATTGCATCGTCGCGCTGCTCACCATCCCTTTCGCGATCCTGGTGTTCTTGCTCGGCCTGCTGACGCTCGGCCTCGGCTGGATGCTGTTTTCCGTCCTCGTGCCGGTCGTCGCCGTCCTCTATATCTGGAACACGCTGGGCGGCGCCGACCAGGCCACCACGGGCATGAAGATGATGGGCATCAGGCTCGACCGCCTCGACGGCACCCGCATCGACGGGCTGACGGCTGTCGTCCATTCGGTGCTGTTCTGGGCCGGCAACGTCATCCTGACGCCGCTGATCCTCCTGGTGACGCTGTTTTCCGACCGCAAGCGCACGCTGCACGACCTGCTGCTCGGCACGGTGGTCAGCCGCAGCGGCCGTTGAAACCGCTTTCGAGGAGTCAATGCAGCACCTTATCCGCAAATGTGAAGGCGTCCGGTCAACCACGCCTGCACAATCCTGTTGAATTTTTCGCCGTCCGCGCCAAAGGTAGAGCGATTCGCAGGAGTGTCTCCAAGGATCGATGACGCAGCACCCTACCCAGTCGCCGCAGTTCTTCCTGACCGCGCCGTCGCCGTGCCCTTATCTCGAGGGCCAGTTCGAGCGCAAGGTGTTCACGCATCTGGTCGGCGACAAGGCGCCGGAGATGAACGACCTGTTGACGCAAGGCGGCTTCCGGCGTTCGCAGAATATCGCCTACAGGCCGGCCTGCGAGACCTGCCGCGCCTGCGTTTCGGTACGCATCCTGGCCCAGGAATTCACCGCCAGCCGTAACATGAAGCGGGTGATCCAGCACAATTCAGACCTTGTCGGCGCCATGCACGACGCCCAGCCGTCCACCGAGCAATATTCGTTGTTCCGCAGTTATCTCGACGCCCGTCACCGCCGCGGCGGCATGTCTGACATGACAGTGCTCGACTATGCCATGATGGTCGAGGACACCCATGTCGACACCAAGGTCATCGAGTACCGGCGCCGCGGTCCCGACACTTTCATCACCGGCAAGGGCCAGGGCGAGCTGATCGCGGTGGCGCTCACCGACAAGATGGCCGACGGCCTGTCGATGGTCTATTCCTACTTCAACCCGGACTTGGAGGATCGCTCGCTCGGCACCTTCATGATCCTCGACCACATCGCGCGCGCCAGGGCGATGGGCCTGCCCCATGTCTATCTCGGCTACTGGGTCAACGGCTCGCGCAAGATGAATTATAAGATGCGCTTTATGCCGCAGGAGCATCTCGGTCCGAAGGGCTGGGAACGCTACGACCACGAAGCGGTTTCGCGCTGACCTTTTCTTCCGCCTTTCATCCCTAAACTGTTTCAGGAGGAGGATGCTGGTCTTGCAGCCGCGTGGCTGGGAGACAGGCGCCGGGTCGATCTTGCGGCCTGCCTTCCCATACATTGCGAGACCGCCATGTCATCTCACATCGACCACCAGAAGGGCCTTCTTATCACCGCCATTGGCGGACTGGCGCTGACCGCCGATATTCCGCTGATCCGGCTCGCGGATGGCGGCGCCTGGACGATCCTGCTGCTGCGCACTGGCTCCACCTTTTTCGCGACGCTGGTCATCTGGGCCATCTGGCGCTCGCTGAGCAGGAATGCGCCGCAACTCATCCCTGGCTGGTCGGGGCTTGCGGTGGCCATATGCTACGGGCTGACCTCGCTGACCTTCGTCACCGCCGTCTATCACACCTCGACCGCCAATCTGGTCTTCATCCTGGCTTTCAGCACCGTGTTCACGGGGCTGCTGTCGTGGTTGTTCCTGAAGGAACGGCCGCACCTGGCCACGGTGCTGACGATGCTGGTCATGATCCTCGGCGTGCTGATCATCGTCGGCGGCTCGATCGGGACCGGGCACCTGTTCGGCGATTTCATGGCGCTGTGCTCGGCCTTCCTGATAGCACTGGCCATCACCATCTCGCGCGCCAGCGGCAAGGATATGGGTTTCACCTCGCTGATCAGCGTCGTTCTGCCCCTCGCAGTCGCGGTGTTCATGGTTTCGGGTGAAGGCGGCATCCAGGTGAGCGCGCCATGGTGGATCATCTTCAACGGCGCCGTCATCATGCCGATCTCGTTCTTCTGCCTCGCCAATGGCCCGAAATACATTTCCGGACCGGAAGTGGCGATGTTCTACCTGCTCGAAACCGTTCTGGCACCGGTCTGGGTGTGGATGGTCTTTGCCGAAACACCGTCGCGCGACAGTCTCATCGGCGGCGCGGTCATCATCGTCGCGCTGGTTGCGCATTCGGCGTGGCAATTGTACGAGGGCCGCAAGCGCCGCGCCACGCTTGCCGTCTCTCACCCGGCCTGAATCTTTTTCGCGTCGGCGACGATCTCTATCTGCGGCGGGGCGCCCTCCGGTCCAGCGGGCGCTTCCGAGGCGGACTCGTCGGCCAGTTCCACCTCGCGCAGCCATTCGCGCCAGATCGCGACCAGCAGCGCCATCAGCACCGGGCCGATGAACAGGCCGAGAAAGCCCATGGTCTTGACGCCGCCGATCAGGCCGAAAAAGGTCGGCAGGAACGGCAGCTTTATTGGGCCGCCGACCAGTTTCGGGCGCAATGTCTTGTCGACGATGAAGAGTTCCACCGAGCCCCAGATGAATAGCGCCAGCCCCGCCATCAGCGAGCCGCTGGCGGCGAGATAGATCGAGACAAGCGTAAACGACAGCGGGGCGCCGCCGGGGATCAGCGCCATGATGCCGGTCAGTGCGCCGAGCGTCACCGGCGACGGCACGCCGGCCAGCCAGTAGGCGACGCCCAGCACCAGCCCCTCGCCGATGGCGATCACGGTCATGCCTGTCACTGTCGAGGAGATGGTCGCCGGCACCACGCGCGAGATCCGCTCCCACCTGGCCGGCAGGATGCGTTCGCCGAGACGGTCGACCTGCCCGGCGAAATGCTCGCCGTCGCGATAGGCGAAGAACAGCGCGATCAGCATGAACAGCAAGGCCAGCAGAAGCCCGAAGACACTGCCGCCGGCAGCCAGCACGCCGCGATAGATGCTGCCGATGTTGGCGCCGCTGATCAGCTGGATCAGTTCGCCGATGCCGCCAGGATGGCCGAGATTGCGCGTCCACTGCTCGTTCAGCCAGTCGCCCACCACAGGCAGCGTGGCGATCCAGTGCGGCGTCACCGCGCCTTCGCGGTTGGTCTCGATCGCCCAGCCGACCCAGTCGCGGACTTCGTTGGTGGCGTAGGCGCCGGCGAGCGCGATCGGCACCACCAGGAAGGCCAGGATGAACAGGATCGCCAATGTCGCGGCGATCGTGCGGTTGCCGCCGACACCAGCAAGCAGCCGCCGATAGAGCGGCCAGCTGGCAAAGGCGATGACGAGAGCGGCCAGCACCGGGACCAGGAAGCCATGGAAGAAATAGACGCCGGCGGCGACGATCAGCACCAGCAGCCAGCGCGCGGCCGACAGCGGTGGGATGACGGCCGCCCTGAGCGGCGTCGACAGACCGAACAGGCGCTGCTGGCGTTCCGATTTCTGGATTTTTGCTTCCTTCAAATGCCCGACTCTCCCCGACCACGGCGATGCAGCCTGCATCGCCGCATCGCTTATGGATGATTATAGTGCAGCAATCGTGACGACATTCCAAATGTTTGAACGGAGGCGCTTGGGAAGGGAAAGGTAGGCAGGACAGAGGGGGTGCGAAGGAATGCTGTCGTCCAGAGACTACCCGAACTTACCCGTCCTTGGAAAACCCTTCGGCACCATGCGTCCGGCGGACGCACGGGCGCCGATCCATTCCGCCAATTCCTCACGCGACTTGGTGAAGGTGCGGTCGGCCGAATCCTGCCATGAGAGGCCGCTTTCGAGCGTGAAAGTCTTGAGGTCGAGAACGCCGCCATCCTTGTATTTCTGCAGGCGGACGCCCTTGCCGCGTCCCATCTCCGGGATCTCGGCAAGCCGAAACACCAGCATCTTGCGGTTCTCGCCGACGATGGCGAGATGATCGCCGGCGACCGTCACGCAGCGCTTGGCCTCGTCGGGCGCCTTGACGTTCATCACCTGCTTGCCCTTGCGGGTGTTGGCCACGACCTCCTCCTCCGGCACGACAAAGCCGTTGGCATCGTATGACACCAAGAGCAGCTTGCGCTTGGGATCATGGACGAAGGCGGTGACGATGTCCTGGTCATTGTCCATGTCGACGATGATGCGGATCGGCTCGCCGTGGCCGCGGCCGCCCGGCAGCCGGTCGGCGCCGATCGTGTAGAACTTGCCGCCGGTGGTGAAGACCAGCACCTTGTCGGTGGTCTGGGCGTGGAAGGCGAGCTTGAGACTATCGCCCTCCTTGAAGGTCAACGTCGAATGGTCGGTCAGATGACCCTTCATCGCCCGCAGCCAGCCCTTTTCCGAGACGACCACGGTGACCGGCTCGCGCTCGATCATGGCATGCGCAATGTCGGTCAGGTCATGTTCGGGCGCATCGGCGAACTGGGTCCGGCGCTTGCCGAGTTCGGTCTCCGGTCCGAACTTGTCGCGGATGCTGGTGACTTCCCATTTGATCGTCGCCCACTGCTTAGCGTCCGACGCAAGCAGCGCCTCGATCTGCTTCTTCTCGGTCGTCAGCCCGTCGAATTCCTTGCGGATCTCGATTTCTTCCAGCTTGCGCAAGGCGCGCAGCCGCATGTTGAGGATGGCTTCGGCCTGGTCGTCGGTCAGCGACCAGCGCGCCATCATCACTTGCTTGGGCTCGTCCTCCTCGCGGATGATCCTGATCACCTCGTCGATGTTCAGATAGGCGATCAGATAGCCGGCGAGGATCTCCAGCCGCCTCTCGATCTCGCCGAGGCGATGCTTCGAGCGGCGGATCAGCACGTCGCGGCGGTGCTCCAGCCATTCCTTGAGCACGCCCTTCAGCGAGAGCACGTTCGGCACCCTGCCGCGCGACAGCACGTTCATGTTGAGCGGGAAGCGGCTTTCGAGTTCGGTCAGCTTGAACAGCGATTCCATCAGGATGCCGGGATCGACCGAACGGCTCTTCGGCACCAGCACGACGCGGATGTCTTCGGCGCTTTCGTCGCGGATGTCTTCCAAGAGCGGCAATTTGCGCGCCATCAAAAGCTCGGCGATCTTTTCGATCAGCCGGGCCTTCTGGACGCCATAGGGGATTTCGGTGACAACGATGCTCCAGGTGCCCCTGCCCTGGTCTTCCTGGCCCCATTTGGCCCTGACGCGAAAGCCGCCGCGACCGGTTTCGTAGGCTTCGAGGATCGAGGCGCGGCTGTCGACGATGATGCCGCCGGTCGGGAAGTCCGGACCTTGCACGAAATCCATCAGCTTCGTCACCGGCGCATCCGGATGCTCGATCAGATGCAAGGCCGCATCGCAAAGTTCGGCCGCATTGTGCGGCGGGATCGAGGTCGCCATGCCGACCGCAATGCCGGACGAGCCGTTGGCGAGCAGGTTCGGGAAGGCGCCGGGCAGCACGACCGGCTCCTCGTCCTCCTCATTGTAGGTTGGCCGATAGTCGACCGCATCCTCGGTGATGCCGGAAAGCAGCTCGGTCGCCACCTCCGTCATGCGCGCTTCGGTGTAGCGCATGGCGGCGGCGTTATCGCCGTCGATATTGCCGAAATTGCCTTGCCCGTCGACCAGCGGGTAGCGCATCGAAAAGTCCTGCGCCAGGCGCACCAGCGCATCGTAGATCGATTGGTCGCCATGCGGATGGAACTTGCCCATCACCTCGCCGACGATGCGGGCGCATTTGGCAAAGCCCTGGTCGGGGTTGAGCCGCAGCAGTCGCATGGCATGCATGATGCGGCGATGGACCGGCTTCAGCCCGTCGCGCACGTCCGGCAACGCCCGGTGCATGATGGTCGACAGCGCATAGGCGAGATAGCGCTCTTCCAGCGCCTTCTTCAGATCGATCGGTTCGACGTGGTCACCGCCGCCATCTTCAGGCGGCAAAAGCCTTTTTCCCATGGGCTGGGACTAGCCGAGTGGGTGATTCGCGGCAAGAGGCGCAGGAATGGAGCAGCCCATCTGCAACAGGAATGGAAATGCCACCGCGCCGGCCAACATCAACTTGTTACATGCCGGCTCTAAGGCGGAATGCGACGGGTGAAGATGACCGGTTTTCATGACAAACTCGCGGCACCGCGCATAGGACTCTTGATCGGTTTGGCTTTCGCGGTGATTTTCGGCCATTGTGCGGGATGCGCCTTTTTCCCGTCCAGTTCGTCACGGAATGGTGATGGCGCAAAGAAATTCGAAAAACAATTTCAGGACACTCTCAGGGAACTCGCGATGACAATCAAAAGCTCAACTCTTCAAAAGCTTGCTTTTTCGACCTTTTTGCTAACGCTGCCGCTGAACGCGGCTTTCGCACAGGATACGGCGGTCGCCGACCGGCTGAAGGCGGCCATGGCCGCCCAGGGCGTCGACATTTCGTGGACCGGAGTGACCGGCGATGCTTCCAGCATGGTGTTGCAAGGCGTGTCCGTCAAACCGGCAGCTGAAAAGGAAACGCTGCCGATCGGCGACGTCAAGCTCGAAGGCGTGACCGAGGCCAATGGCGGTTATGCCATCGCAACCGTATCGACTTCGGCGTTCCAGCGCAGCCAGGATGGGGTCACGCTCAACCTCAGCCCCTTCGTCATCCATGACATGACGGTTCCGGCAGACGGGGCGACGGGACCGCTGGGTTCGCTGATGATGTACAAGTCGGCCGAACTCGACAACATGACAGTCAAGATCGCCGACAAGACCGCCTTCTCGATGGACGGGCTTGCAATCGAAATCACGCCGCCAGCCGAAGGCAAGGCGATGGCGTTTTCGGGTACCACGGAAAAGTTCAATGCCGACCTGACACTGGTCGACGATCCGAAATCCAAGGAAGTGATCAACGCCCTCGGTTACCAGAACATCACGGGCAACCTCGAAATGGCCGGTACCTGGCAGCCTTCGGACGGCAAGATGGAACTGTCGAAATACGACATCTCCGTCGACAATGCCGGCACGCTCGGCATGACCTTCGATCTCGGCGGCTACACGCTGGACGTCATCAAGTCGCTGCAGCAGATGCAGAAGAAGATGGCGGCGCAGCCCGAAGGCGCCGACAAATCGGCTGAGGGCATGGCCATGCTCGGCCTCCTGCAGCAGCTTTCGTTCAACAGCGCCAGCGTCCGCTTCGACGACGATTCGCTGACCAACAAGGTGCTGGACTATGTCGGCAAGCAGCAAGGCATGTCCGGCAAGGACATCGCCAACCAGGCCAAGGCGATCGTGCCTTTCGGCATGGCGCAGCTCAACAATCCCGAACTGACGGCCGAGGTGACGGCTGCGGTCGGCAAATATCTCGACGATCCGCAGAGCCTCGAGATCTCGGCCGAGCCGTCGGCAGCGGTGCCGTTCGCGCTGATCATGGCAGGCGCCATGTCCAACCCGCTCGACCTGCCGAAGACGCTTGGCGTGACCGTCAAGGCGAACGAAGACTGATCGAAACGGCCGCTCGAACAGCAAAGCCCGGCTGCGGTCGCCGGGCTTTTTCATGAATCAATAGAATCGGTTGCGGGAGGTTTCTAAGCCTCTTTCTTGGTCACTGCGATACGCAACGACAATTCGCGAAGCTGCTGTGGGCTCGCTTCCGACGGCGCATTCATCAGCAAATCATAAGCCTGCTGGTTCATCGGGAACATGGTCACTTCGCGCAGGTTTTTGGCGCCGACCAGAAGCATGACGACACGGTCGATACCGGCCGCCATGCCGCCATGCGGCGGCGCGCCATACTGGAAGGCGCGATAGAGGCCGCCGAAGCGCTCCTCGACCGTTTCGCGATCCAGCCCGACAGTCTTGAAGGCCTTGACCATGGTCTCGGGCAGATGGTTGCGAATGCCGCCGGAGGCGATCTCGAAACCGTTGCAGACCATGTCGTACTGGAATGCCTTGATGCCGAGCAGATCATCGCCCTTGAGCGCCTCGATGCCGCCCTGCGGCATGGAGAACGGGTTGTGGGCGAAATCGATCTTCTTCTCCTCCTCGTTCCATTCGAAGAACGGGAAGTCGACGATCCAGCACAGTTCGAAGCGCTCGCGGTTGACGAGATTCAGTTCCTCGCCGGCGCGCGTACGTGCAGCACCCGCGAAGGAGACGAATTTCTTCGGGTCGCCGGCGACGAAGAAGGCGGCATCGCCATCGGCAAGGCCGAGCTGCAGGCGGATCGCCTCGGTACGCTCCTCACCGATATTCTTGGCGAGCGGACCGGCGCCTTCGAGCTTTTCGCCTTCCTTGCGCCAGAAGATGTAACCCAGCCCCGGCTGGCCCTCACCTTGCGCCCAGGAATTCATGCGGTCGCAAAAGGCACGCGAACCGCCGGTTTTTGCCGGAATGGCCCAGACCTCGGCCTTCGGATCGTTGGCCAGGATGTTGGCGAAGACCTTGAAGCCGGAATCGCGAAAATGAACGGAGACGGCCTGCATTTCGATCGGGTTGCGCAGGTCCGGCTTGTCGGTGCCGTATTTGCGCATCGCCACATCGTAAGGAATGCGCTGGAATTTCTGCGTCACCGGCTTGCCGTTGGCGAAGGTCTCGAAGACCCCGCGCATGACCGGTTCCATCGTCGACAGCACGTCGTCCTGCTCGACGAAGCTCATTTCGAGGTCGAGTTGGTAGAATTCGCCCGGCAGCCGGTCGGCGCGCGGGTCCTCGTCGCGGAAGCACGGCGCGATCTGGAAATAGCGGTCGAAGCCAGACACCATGATCAGCTGCTTGTACTGCTGCGGCGCCTGCGGCAACGCATAGAAAGTGCCGGGATGGATACGCGACGGCACCAGGAAGTCGCGCGCGCCTTCCGGCGAAGACGCGGTCAGGATCGGCGTCGAGAATTCGGTGAAGCCGACCTCGCCCATGCGCTTGCGCATCTCGGCGATGATTTTCGTGCGCGCCACTATGTTCTTGTGCAGCGTCTCGCGGCGCAGGTCGAGGAAGCGGTATTTGAGGCGGATGTCCTCGGGATAGTCCGGTTCGCCAAACACCGGCAGTGGCAATTCCCTGGCCGCCGACAGCACTTCGATCTCACGGGCGAAAATCTCGATCTCGCCGGTCGGCAGGTTTGCGTTCACCGTGTCCGCCAGGCGCGCCTTGACCTCGCCGTCGACGCGGATCACCCATTCGCCACGCACGGTTTCGGCGACCTTGAAGGCTGGCGAATCCGGATCGGCGACAATCTGGGTCAAGCCATAATGGTCGCGCAGGTCGATGAACAGCAGGCCGCCATGATCGCGCACGCGATGCACCCAGCCCGACAGGCGGACGGAGGAGCCGACGTCGCTGTTCCTCAATTGGGCACAGGTATGGCTGCGGTAACGATGCATTGTCATTGCTAAGTCCGGATGCTGGGTTGCGGCCAAGGCATGATGGCCCGGCCCGAAATTTGCGCGAAAAGCACATGAGAGGCCGGCTTTGTCAAGGCAGACGGCGCTTGAGTGGCATCTCCGTTCGAACTTCAGCCTCGACCAGAACCCGATACTCTTGGTCGGCCTTTCCGAAGCCGACCTTCGCGCCGCGGCCAAAGTCGAGCCATGTGGTGCGTGCCCGATGAGGTGTTTACCACCTCATCCCTTGACCCCACCCGCGGTGAGGCCTGTGATAATCCTGCGCTGGAAGATGAGGACGAGGATGACGAGCGGCACGGTGACGATCACCGATGCGGCCATGATGTTGCCCCAGGGGATCTCGAACTGTGAGCTGCCCGAAAGCAGCGCTATCGCGACCGGCACTGTTCGCTGCTCGTTGTTGGAGGTGAACGTCAGAGCGAACAGGAACTCGTTCCACGCGCCGATAAAGGCGAGAAGCCCGGTGGTCGCCAGCGCCGGCCACATCAGCGGCAGGAAAACGCGCGTGATAATGATCCAGGGCGTCGCGCCGTCGAGGATCGCCGCTTCCTCGAGCTCGATCGGAAGGTCGCGAACAAAGGCGGTAAGCACCCAGACGGTGAACGGCAAGGTGAAGATCATGTAGGAGAAGATCAATGCCAAGAGCGAGTTGTAGAGGCCCAGCGTCCGGATCAGTTCGAAAAGACCGGCAAGCAACGCCACTTGCGGGAACATCGAGACGGACAGGATGATGAAAAGCAAAGCAGAGCGGCCACGAAAGCGGATGCGCGCAAGCGCATAGGCGGCGGTAACGCCGAGGAACAGCGAAATGATGACGACGGCGCTGGAGACGAACAGCGAGTTCAACAGGTTGCGCAGGAACGTCCCTTCGGTGAAGACGCTCCTGTAATTGCTGAAGCTGATCATCTTCGGCCAGTAGTCGACCTCAAACAGCGCGGTCCCTGATTTCAGGCTGGTGATGATGGCGTAGTAGAATGGGAACACCGCGACGAGGACGATGACGGCGACGAGCAGGTAAAAGGCGGCGCGCTTGACGATCCACATGATCAATAATCCTTGTCCAGTCTCACCCGGCCGAACCGCAGAACGAGCATGGTCAGCAGCGCGAGGATGACGAAGAGCAGCGTCGAGGCGGCGGATCCATAGGCGAACTTGTCGAATTCGAACAGGTTCTCCCGGGCAAATACCGACATCGACTTGGTGTGGACGTTGTTGGGTGTGAGCACGTAGATCAGGTCGAAGATGCGCAGGGCGTCGAGGCCGCGGAAGATGACAGCCACCATCAGCGCCGGCCGGATGAGCGGCAAGGTGACCTTCCAGAAAACCTTCCACGGGCTGACGCCATCGAGCCTGGCGACCTCGTAGATCTCCTGCGGCAGCATCTGCAGGGCAGCGAGGATGAGCAGCGCCATGAACGGCGTCGTCTTCCAGATATCGACGATGAGGACGGCGAACATCGCCGTATCGGCGCTGGCCGTCCAGGCGATCTTGGTGCCGATCAAGCCAAGCCTGAGAAGGGCGTCGTTGATGATGCCGAACTGGTCGTTGAGCATCCACTGCCACATCTTCGCCGAGACGATGGTCGGGATCGCCCAGGGAATGAGGATGGCGGCGCGCACGATGCCGCGGCCCGGGAATTCGGCGTTGAGCACCAGCGCGACGATCATGCCGAGGATGGTCTCGCAGGTCACCGAAATCACCGCGAAGCGCACCGTGTTCCAGACGGCGCGCCACCAGACCGGGTCGGCGAGCAGCCCGTCATGGATGACCCGACCGCTCGGCATTTGCAGGACCGAGAAATAGTTGGCGAAGCCAATCCACCGGCTGGCCTCGAGGTCCGCCAGCGAGGCATCGGTGAAGCTGAAATAGATCGTGCGCAGAAGTGGCCAGCCGGCGACGGCGGCGAGCACGATGAGCATCGGGGCAAGGAACAGCCATGCCGAGCGAGCGCGCTGGCGCATCAACAGCGAGCTTGGGTGCCGTGAGATCACCAGGCGGCGCCTTTGAGCCTGGTCAAGGAGAACTCGAGATCGGCAAGGTTGTCGGCAGCCGTGCCCTCGCCGGACAGGGTGTTGTGGACGGCGGTCCAGAATTCGCTCGATGCCTCATTGTACCTGCTCTTGGCCTGGGCCGAGGGACGCGGTACCGCGTTGAGAACGACGTTCTTCCAGCGCGGAATGACCGGCTGCGCGCTGGCAATGTCGGCATCGTCGTAGAGCGCCTGGATGGTCGGCAGATATCCCCCCTGCAAGGCGCGGTACTTCTGCATCGCAGGAGAGGCGATCCATTTGACCAGCCCGATCGCTACGTCCGGGTTCTTCGAATATCTGGAAACGGCCAGGTTCCAGCCGCCAAGCGTTGCAGCCGGGCGCGCGCCCTCACCCGACCCCGGCGGCAGGGTCGTCACCTCGAACTTGCCCTTGACGGGGGAGCCTTCGCTATTGCCAAGCGCATAGGCGTAGGGCCAGTTGCGCATGAAGACGGCGTTGCCGGTCTGCCAGACACCGCGCGATTCTTCTTCCTGGTAGGCCAGAACGCCGGGAGGCGAGATGGTTCCCACCCAGCTCCGGGCCATTTCCAGCGCTGCAGCTGCCTTCGGATTGTTGATGGAGATGGTGCCGTCCGGCTCGACAATCTGGCCGCCGCCATTCGACTTGACCCATTCGAGTGCATCGCAGGTCAACCCCTCATAGGCGTTGCCCTGGAAGACGAAGCCCCACATGTCCTTGTTGCCGGCCTCGCGCTCCTTGTCCATGACAAGCCTGGCGGTGTCGGTAAGTTCGGCCCAGTTGGCCGGGACCTTGGCGCCGTATTTGTCGAGGAGGTCCTTGCGATAGTAGAGCGCCGGGGCGTCAGTGAAAATCGGCAAGGCGACCAGTTTGCCATCGACGGTCTGCGATTGGATGATCGACGGGAAATGGGCGCCAACGACGTCATCGGTCGCCTCGGTCAGGTCAACGAGCTGCTTTGCAAGCTGCGGGGCCCAGATGATGTCCGTCTGATAGACGTCGACGTCGCTGCTTCCAGCGGCGAGCCAGAGCCTGTATTGGCCGAACTGGTCCGTCCCCGAGGGCGGCACCGGAACGACGGTGACCTTGTTGCCGGTCTTCTTCTCGTATTGATCGAGGATCTCGCGAAGGATTCTCTGGCCGTTGCCGGTATCGCCCGAGACGATGGCGAGGTCGACAGCCCACGCCGGCCCAGCCGTCAGAAACGCAGCGACGGCAAACGCGACAAGTGCGGGGTGAAATTTCATGATGGCAGACCCTCCCTCGGAGCTTCAGACCGACCGGGCGGCAGAAGCGGACAAGCCAACGCCTGGCGCCTTCCTAGGCGCGGCAGCTCATGGAACGCGTATTCAGCCCTCCTTGCACTGAACTGAAAAGATACGTCTTGGGTTCCCAAGCACAGCGTCCAGCCCGTTAGCGGCTACGCTGTCTTGCGAAGCGTCGCTTCTCTCAGCTCGGCCGTTTCTCCACGGCAGACATACTTTGCCGTCAATCTTCCCTTGCGGGCCATGTACGATGCTGCGGACGCCAGTCGCGTTACGCGATAGCAGTCAGTGCTTACCCGCCAAGTCTGTTACCACGTCCAGCAAGACGTGCGCTCCGTTGATCAGGTCGCGGTCCGGGGTATATTCATCGGGATTGTGGCTGATGCCTTTTGCGCTTGGCACGAAGATCATAGCGGTCGGGCATAGGCGGGCCATCATCTGAGCGTCGTGTCCAGCTCCCGATGTGATCCTTACGGACTTGAAACCTCGCAGCTCCGCGACCTGCTCGATCCTGGCGACGATATCGTCGCAGAATTGTACTGGTTGTGTTCGGGCGAGTATCTCACTTCTGGCGGTTACACCTAGGGCATTCGAAATCGATGTGAGCTCCTCTGCAAGCGCGGCCTCCGCCTCCAGGAGCCGCTCTTCCTTCGGGCTGCGCAGGTCCACCGTAAGAGTGGCACGGGAGGGTATTACGTTGATCGCATTGGGCTCGAAATGGACAGATCCCACCGTCCCGACCATTTCCGTGTTGTATTCCATGGCGCGCTCGTGCACGAATTCCATGATTTTCGCGGCCGCATATCCGGCATCGCGCCTCAGGTCCATAGGTGTCGTTCCGGCATGGTTGGCAACGCCATCGATCGTGATCCGCTGCCATGAAATGCCCTGTAGATCTTCAACGACGCCAATCTGCATTCCCAAGGATTCGAGAACGGGACCTTGTTCGATGTGAAGCTCGACGTAGGCTTCGGGAGCCGGCAACTCCGGATCGAGCTTTCCCGCGTATCCGATACGCTCCAGCTCGTAGCCAAGCAGCTTGCCGTCGATTGAAACTGCCTGAAGCGCTACTTCGGCGTCCATTCCGCCCACATAGACCAAGGAACCCATCATATCAGGGGTGAATCTCACGCCTTCCTCGTTGGTGAAGGCAGCGACGACAAGCGGTCTCGCTAGGTGAATTCCCTCGGCCATGATCGTTTCAACGATGCCGAGCCCTGCCAGAACGCCGTAACATCCGTCAAAATTTCCTGCGTCAATAACCGTATCGATATGCGATCCCATCATGATAGGTGCCGTTCCAGAATTTTCCGGTGTTTCGTAGACCGCGAAAATGTTGCCGATGCGATCTACCAAAACCTTCAGTCCGGCTTCCTTAGCCCATCTCACGAATAGATCACGGCCAGCCTTGTCGGCGTCGGTGGCGGCCAGCCTTGTCAATCGGCCGTCCTGGTCGACGCCCACGGCCCCCAGCTCCTTCAGTCGGCGAACAAGCCGTTCGCCATCAACAGTCATTCGGGTCATCTGGTATTCTTCGCTCTCAAAGGCGGACGAAATCGGCGAGCCGGACATCCCGCAAAAGTTCCTCACGCAGCGCATTCGGCGATCCGTCGAAGATGACCTTCCCGCCTTCCATGAAAATCACCCGGTCCGACACTTCGAGAGCGAATTTCATCTCATGCGTCACGATGATCATCGTCCGACCGGATTTTGCCAAATCGGCCATGATGCGAAGCACCTCGCCAACCGTCTCCGGATCCAGTGCCGACGTCGGTTCGTCGAACAGCAAGACCGACGGCTTCATCGCCAATGCCCTTGCGATGGCGACGCGCTGCTGCTGGCCGCCCGAAAGCTGATGCGGATACTTGTTTTCGTGCGCGAGCATTCCGACTTGGCTCAGGATCGCCCTGGCGCTGGACCGAATCTCGCCGACGCTTCCGCGATTGTGATAACGGGGGCCCAGCGTGACGTTCCCGAGTACCGTCTTGTGGGGAAAGAGATTGAAGCTCTGAAACACCATTCCGAGTTCCAGCATCTCATTTTTGGCTTTCGGCAAGGTTCTGCCGAGTTGCTCCTCACGTCCGGCAATGAAGGGTTTTTCCTTCAGATACACGATACCCTGGTCAAGCGTCTCAAGCCCGTTCAGTGACCGGATAAGTGTGGTCTTCCCTGATCCAGAGGGTCCGATAATAGATACGACTTCTCCCTGACGAACGGCCAGATTCAAGTTGTTGAATACGGAATTGTCGCCAAAGGATTTCCCCCCACGGTCAAGCCGAATTGCGGGTTGGCTGTCGACCCGTTCCACGATCGAGGGCAAGTCCGACGCGGAGTCCGCCCCGTCAGCCCCGGCCTTCGAAAGTGCGGTGAGACGATTGGAAAAATCGAGGTGTCGTTCCAGCGCCTTCAGCAACGTGTCAAAAACGGTCACGATTAGCACGTAGTAGAACGCGACCGCCACCATGGTTTCGATAACCTTGAAATTCTGAGTGTAGTAGCGCTGGCCAACAAGAAGAATTTCCGCCAGCGATATGACCGAGACAAGCGACGTCAGTTTGACGATCGAGATGAACTCGTTCGCGAGCGACGGGAGAGCTATCCGTAGCGCTTGCGGAATGACCACGAGCCGTTGGATGCCGGAGCGTGACAGACCGAGCACATGCCCGGCCTCGTATTGTCCCTTGCTGACGGAGACCAGCGCGCCTCTGTGGATCTCGGCGATGTAGGCGGTCTCGCTTAGAACGATCGCGATCAGACCGGAGATGAACGGAATCGAGAGAAATGAGCCCGTCGACGGGAACGCTTGCGGGAGATTGTAAACGAAGATCAGCAAGACCAGCAGCGGGAGGCTGCGAAAGAACCAGACGTATACGGAGGCGATCTTTCTTACCGCGAGGAACCCGGATCGGTGCGAAAGGGCGACGAAGAATCCAAGTATCACGCTGATGATCCAGCTCGCCAGGCTGAGTTCAACGACAAGCAGGGTTGCGTTCCAGAAGTCGCGGCTCCAGAGAAGCCCGATCGTATAGGACCAGTCGAATTCCATTATTTTCGTTTCCGGTGCTGCCAACAAGCGTAGCCCTGGTGGGTTACGCTTGCGCGCGCTTGCTAGTTTACTCGGAGAGTGACTTGGCGATTTCTTCCTCAGAAGGCAGCGCCAGGTTATATTTCGCGAGGATCGCATCATATTCCTTCGATGCGACCAGCGCCTGCAGCTCGTTCTTCAGTCGATCCAACAGCTCTGTGTTACCCTTCTTGACGGCAATACCCATCACGACAGGAAACAGTTACTCGGTGGATGTGATTTTCAGCCGATCGCCCGTTGCAACGACGGCGGCCTTCGAAACACCAGCGTCGTCGAAAACGACGTCTGCACCGCGAGACAGGAGGGCCTGTGCTGCTTCGGCAGACGTGGCGAATTCCTTGACGTCTATGGGATTGGAAGCGCAGCTTTTATCCGACGTTTTCTGAAGTTCCGGAACCCATGCCGCGCCTTTGAGGTTCGCCACTCGTTTGCCGCACAGATCCTCCGGTTTCTTCGGCGCGAAATCGTCGTCGCTGCGCACCATCAAGGATCCTCCGGTCTTGGCGTACGGAATGTAGTCCACCACCTTGGCGCGGGCAGCGGTCACATAAAGAGCAGACGCAATGACGTCGTACTTGTTGGCTTGAAGTCCTCCGATGAGATTGGCAAAGCGGGTGTCGACAAACTGGACCTCAAGCCCGAGCTTGGGTGCGATCACAGCCATGACGTCTGCATCCAAGCCCCTGGTGACTCCGTTCTCCAGATAGTCATAGGGCGGATAGACCTGATCGGACCCAACAAGAAGCTTGCCAGCAGTGATTGTGCCGACGTCTTCCGAATGGGCAACTCCCGCGGTAACCAGCGTGAGCGCAAGAATTGTCGCCGCCACGCTTGATTTGGTGGCAGTTGCGGCTTTGATATTAAGCTTCATCTTTTATTCCCCTTAATTATGAGACAGACTATCTGCCTCAGATGGATGGTTCTCCTCCCATTCGTCCTCAGCGAATTACTGGCAGTTCGCGCGGTGCTCTTTTCGTCAGCAGGCGTGCACCGTCTCTGGTGATTGCGATGTTTTCCTCATGGACGATCATCTTGCCCGGCGCATATTCCATTCCGGGCTCGATAGTCAGGACCATGTTCTCCAGGATTACGGTGCTATCGCCGAGCCGATGTGACGGCGGCTCGGTCAGTTGAAGGCCAAGTCCGTGACCGAGGCGGCCGACATTGTTTCCGATCGCGCCGGCGTCCTCGATTAACTTCGACATAGCGCGGAAAACGTCATCCGTAGCGGCGCCGGGAACGGCAGCCTTGATTCCTGCTTCCGTCGCAAGCCACAGCGCCTCGTGCACCCTGTGCGCATCATCGGAGACGCTCCCGACGGCGTAGTTGCGGTCGAAGTCACAGAAGTAGCCGTCGAATGTCGATCCGGTATCAATGAACAGAATGTCGCCTGTCTCCAGAATACGATCGTGCGGTCCGCAAACGATCTGCTGGACGCCTCCGGGACCGGAAATCGCGGGTAGGAACGGTGTCGAATCCGCCCCGCGGCGAGCGATGTCGATGCGCAACTTGCGGGCGACCTCGCGTTCGCTCTCGCCAATGGATATCTGCGCCGGCAACGCTTCGTAGGCGTCACTCGCTATCTGGCAGATGTAGTTGATGTGTTCGATTTCGGCAGCGGTCTTCACCATGCGGATTTCCCAAAGGCATGGCGATCCGTCTTCGACAGGGGAACCGAGGATTTCGCGCAACCTGAGGAACTCGGAGACAGGCATGCGCAGCGCCATTTCCCGGCCCATTTCCGCACCGATCCTCCCGAAGCGTTTCGGCAGGCTGTCCAGGGTTGATTTGAGAAGTGAAAGGCCGTCGTCCTCTGGAACTGGGGCAGGCCAAGTGCGTATGTCCTTCATCCACGTCAGGGCCATTTCAGGTGCGCCGATCTCCGGGATAACGGCGATCGGTTCTCCAGCCAAAGGAACGATGACGAACCACGGCCTCGTCGGGCTTTCCCAGAACTGAGTGTCAAATCCGGTAAAATATCGAACATTCGGCGGCGCGGAGACGAGGAGCGCGTCAAATCCGTGAGCGCTCATGATCCTTTGGGCCCGGGCCACACGCGCCTCGAATTCCGAGGATGAGAAGCCCCTCCGCGGAATAATCAGTTGGTTTTGCATGTGTTGTCCCTTCAAAATTGTGCGTTCTGCGCAGAGGGCATTGTTGGTTTTGATCCCTTTATTGAACCTGGGCGGTCGGCGTGCCTTTCCGGGCAAGAACGCCGGATATCGACTGAGGCGACGCTCCGACAATCTCCTCGTAGGAAGCCGGGTCGGTGGCAGTCTCTGTGTTGACGAGAAGCACGCGGCTATGCTCGTCCAGCTTCAAGATCGCGCGGGCGTTTGCATCTCGGCTCAGCACCTGAAGCCCGGCCAGCCCGGCCGCACCGCTTTCACCAGCCACAATCCCTTGTCGGCGCTGACCACGAAAGGCGAGCGAACGCATCGCGTTCTTTGCGTCCTCTTCGGAAACGGTCATGAAAGCATCCGCCGTCCTTTGGAGAATCCGCCATGCAACAAGCGATGGCTTATAGCACTCCAGCATCGCCATGATGGTTGGTTGGGTTGGTGTGAAGGAGCGCAGTTCGCCCGCTCTGGCTGTCTCGAAAAGGCATGCAGCGCGGTCAGGTTCGACGATAATCGTGGTGATATTGTCCCGCCCCAGGGCTTCGGAAAGATGCCCCGAAACGCTGCTGGCAAAACCACCGACACCCGCCTGAAGGAAGGCATGGGTGGGTGGTTGAAGTCCCTGCAGCGCAAACTGTTGCAGCGCTTCGTCCGCGAGTACAGTGTATCCTTGCGCTACCAGACTCGGGATTGTCTCGTAGCCCGGCCATGACGTGTCCGACACCAGGATCCATTTGCGCTCGGCACTTATTCTTTCCGCTTCCGCGACTGAGTGGTCATAGTTTCCTTCAACCCGGATGACTTCATCAGCGCCAATGGCGGCAGCCCTCGCGGCCGTTACCCCTCCATGGACGAAGATCACCGCCCTGCAACCGAGCAGTCGCGCGCCTGCGGCCACCGACTTCCCATGATTGCCGTCCGTTGCGCAGCAGAACGTCATCGATCTGGCGAATTCTCTTGCGGTTGGAGAGGTGAGTTGCGCA
The DNA here is from genome assembly GCF_000350085.1 of Mesorhizobium metallidurans STM 2683. Classification (GTDB taxonomy): domain Bacteria; phylum Pseudomonadota; class Alphaproteobacteria; order Rhizobiales; family Rhizobiaceae; genus Mesorhizobium; species Mesorhizobium metallidurans. The sequence continues at coordinate 16,388 of NZ_CAUM01000097.1, read as the reverse complement.
ATTCCCACTTCACTCCCCAGGTGTTCTTCCAGCATGGACTTGAAGATTGCCATCACGGCGTACGCGCCACCAAGGGCCTTGAAGCTGCCCTGATTCAATCGCTGTCCTTCGTCCTTGAGCAGGACGTGTCCGGTCCCGGTGTGCTTTGCCAGCTCGGGAAGTGAAATTAGAGGAGGTGTTTCGGTGCGGCCCCAGAGAGAAAGAAATGGTCGCACGATATCAGGGGCATCAACACCCATGGTGCGCCTGTCTGCCTCGTTCATCTGACGATCCGCGGCTTTGTGGAAATGCAATGGCATGGAACTCTCTCGTCTAATTTTTGAGAGAATATTCCAATCCCAACTTTATTTGTGCTCTCTATCACGTATAGATGTGCAATTTTTTTGCGAATTGCTCGATATGGAGAAGCGCAATGAAGAAGCGGCCTGCAGTCACGATCGACAATTTCGATCTCAAGATTCTCCAGTTGGTTCAGGTCGATAACATGATGCCGCAGCGGGTAATTGCGGAACGCATCGGACTTTCGCCTCCGGCAGTGGCCAGGCGGCTTCAACAGCTTCGCGAAAGCGGTGTCATCAGAAAAGACATCGCGATCGTGAATGAAACGGCCGTCGCACGCCCGCTGACGATCATCGTTCACGTGACGACCGAGAATGAGCGTCTGGATCTGTTGGACGCCATGAAGGATCGGTTCCTGCGGAGCAGGCAGGTGCAGCAGTGCTACTATGTGACCGGGGAAATGGATTTCATCCTGATCGTCAACGTCAAGGACATGGCCGAATATAATGAAATGACGCGCGAACTCTTCTTCGAAGGCGGGAACGTCAAAAGCTTCCGGACCTGCGTTTCGATGGAAAACGTTAAAACGAATGGACCAATTCCGCTTTAGCAACGGTTCGCGGGCGCGAGGCTATCAGGGAGCTTCAGTCTCTATGGCGAGGATGGCCCACGGCCAATTGCCGCTGGCGTTGAAGGGAGCGATGGTTCAATAAGGATCACCAACATGTGATTGCCTTCCTTCATGTCCTCCATCCGCCCGCTGATCCCGCTTCTCATTGCCGCCGGCATCCTGCTGGGCGGCAATGGCCTGCAGAGCACGCTGATCGCGCTGCGCGGCGCGCAGGAAGGGTTTCCCGCCTCGACCATCGGCCTGATGGGCACGTTCTACTTCGCCGGCTTCCTTCTCGGCTGCCTCGCCGTCACCCGCATCATGAAGGCGGTCGGCCATGTCCGCGCCTTTTCGGCGCTGGCGGCGATCGCGTCGGCCGGCACGCTGCTCCTGGTGCTGGTCATCGATCCTGTCATGTGGTGCGCGGTGCGCTTTGCCGGCGGCTTCTGCTTTGCCGGCCTGTTCACCATCATGGAAGCCTGGCTCAATTCCGGGGTCGCCAACAAGGATCGCGCACGCGTGCTTGCCATCTACCGGATGGTCGACATCGGTTCAGTGACGGGCGCGCAGTTCCTGATTCCGATCTTCGGCGCCGGCGGCTTCGCCATCTTCGCCATCATGTCGATCATGATCACGCTCTCGCTCGTGCCGGTGTCGCTCGGCGACCGCTCCAATCCGGCCCCTCCCGAAAACGTCAAGCTCGACCTGGCACGCGTCTGGCGGATTTCGCCGCTCGGCTGCTTCGGCTGCATCGCCGTCGGCGTCACCAACAGCGCCTTCCGCACGCTGTCGCCGGTCTATGCCGAGCAGATCGGCATGTCGGTCGCCGACGTCGTCACCTTCGTCAGCGTCGGCATCTTCGGCGGCGCCATCATCCAGTACCCGCTCGGCTATCTTTCCGACCGCTGGGACCGGCGCTCGGTGCTGTTGGTGACAACGTGCTGCGCAATGTTTGCCGCACTTGCGCTGGGGTTCTTGGCGGGGAGCAACCCGTTCCTCAACTTCCTGATCGTCTTCATCTTCGGCTGCTTCGCCATGCCGCTCTACTCGCTGTCGGCGGCGCATTCCAACGACCGTGCCGACAAGGGCGAGTTCGTGCTGATCAATGCGGCACTGATGCTGTTCTATTCCTTCGGCGCCATCGGCGGCCCGTTCGCCGCGTCGACGGCGATGCAATATTTCGGCCCAAGCGCCCTGTTCGTGTTCTGCGCTGTCGTCTACATGATATTCATCGTCGTCATCCTCTATCGGATGCAGGTGCGATCCGGCGTGCCGGCGGGCCATCGCAGCCGTTTCACGGCGCTTTTGCGCACCTCGACGGTTTTCGCCCGGCTGGCCAGGCGCAATGGCGATTCCGACGGGTCGGCTGACCCTTGACGAAAGCCCGCGCGGCTGAAATTGAAGGAGACCTTACCTTTGCCAAAAGCGATTTGATGCACGTCATCACCACCCAAAAAGAACTCGAAATCGTTCTTGCCGCGTTCGAAAAGTCGGATTTCGTCACCGTCGACACCGAATTCATCCGCGAAACGACCTTCTGGCCGATCCTGTGCCTGATCCAGATGGCGGCGCCCGGCGTGACCGCGCTGATCGACCCGCTGTCGCCGGACATCGACCTCAAGCCATTCTTCAGGCTGATGGCCAACGAGACGGTCGTCAAAGTCTTCCATGCGGCGCGCCAGGACATCGAAATCATCGTCCATCTCGGCGATCTGGTGCCGCATCCGGTGTTCGACACCCAGGTGGCGGCGATGGTCTGCGGCTTTGGCGACAGCGTCTCTTACGACCAGCTGGTGCAGCGGGTCACCGGGGCGCGGCTCGACAAATCCTCGCGTTTCACCGACTGGCGCCACCGCCCGCTTTCCGACAAGCAGCTCGACTACGCGCTTGCCGACGTCACCCATCTGATCGAGGTCTACCAGCATCTCAGCGCCGAGCTTGAGCGGGAAAACCGCGCTCATTGGCTGAACGAGGAAATGGAGGTGCTGACCTCGCGCGAGACCTACGACCCGCATCCGGAGGATGCCTGGAAGCGGCTCAAGATGCGGCTGCGCAAGCCGCAGGAGCTGGTGATCGTGCAGGCGGTGGCGGCCTGGCGCGAGCGGGAAGCGCGCGAACGCGATGTGCCACGCGGCCGGGTGCTCAAGGACGACGCCATCTACGAGATCGCGCAACAGGCGCCACGCGATGCGGCAGCGCTCGGCAAGCTGCGCACCACGCCGAAGGGCTGGGAGCGGTCGGCGACGGCGACGGCGCTGCTTGGCGCGGTGAACAGCGCGCTTGCCTTGCCCAGGGAAGACATGCCGAAGCTGCCGAAGAGTTTTCAGCCACCCGAGGGTTCCAATGCCGCGGCGGAATTGCTGAAAGTGCTTTTGCGGATCGTCGCCGAAAAGGAGGGCGTCGCCTCGAAGGTGCTGGCCTCCAGCGACGACATCGACCGTATCGCCGCCGATGGCGAGGCTGCCGACGTGCCGGCCTTGCAAGGCTGGCGGCGCGCCGTGTTTGGCGAGGCGGCGCTGAAGCTGGTGCGCGGCGAGATCGGCATCAAGTTCGACAAGCGCAGGATCGCGGTGTTCGACCTCTAGGCTGGGCTCGTTCAGACGACCGTCAGCAGGTGAAGCGCGAACCATATCCAGGCGAGCAAGAGAACCACCGCGCCGAAGAAGAAAATACGGCTGCGGAGGCGCAGATTGTTGCTGGTGAGGTGGACCCAGGCGTGGGCGCAGCGCGAAATCACGAAAATCCACATCAAGGCCAGCGTCAGGTAGTTGACGCCGTTGGTCTCGTGCAGCGCCAGGCACAGGACGTAGAAGAGCACCGGCAGTTCGAACTGGTTGCTCAAATTGTTGGCGACGGTGACGCTGGATGCCGGCTCGGTCGAGCGGGTCTTGAACTGGCCGGCCTTGGCCTCGCCTGACTTCACCGCGCCGTATCTGCGGCGGCCCATCACGAGATAGACGATGTAGACCAGAAGCACTTGCGCCAGAACAGGCCAGAAGATCGCGGTCTGGTTCAAGAGGCCCCTCCGCCCTTTTCATCCTGACTCAAAGCCGTTTCTGGCCCGCCAGGTAGAAAACCGCAATGACCGCCAAGGGAATCGCCAGAAGCGCGAATTTTGTGACGGTCAGCGCCGAAGCGAAAGACAGCGAATCCGGATTGGCCGACAGGAAATCCGACAGCAGCCGCGCCACTGCTATGTTCTGTGCATAGTCGGCAAGCGTGTATGGCAGCACCAGAACAACCGCAAGCAGGGACTGCAGTTGCGCCGGCATTGCCCGGAAATTCTTCAGCCGCCGTCCGGTGGCGAGGATCAGGCTGACCATGGTCACCGACAGCAATGCCGGGAATAAAAGGTCGAAGGTCAGATAATGCCAGACCAGGATGATCTCGCCGCCGCGCCGGCCAAGTGCCGTCAGCCAGGCCATGCCCTCGTCCGGCGTGAAACCGGCAAAGCGCATGTCGAGCGACGGCAGTCCGCCACTGAGGCTGCGGAAATAGAGAAATTCCATCGCCGTCATGGCGATGAAAACCGCCGCGGATGCAAAACACAGCGCCGCGGCGTGGCGCGACAGTCGCAGGATCATCGCCGTCAGGCTCCGCCCGACGGCATTCTGATCAAATTCCGCCGGGATAATTCGGGCTTTCGCGGGTAATCGTGACGTCATGGGCGTGGCTTTCACGAAGTCCGGCATTGGATATGCGAACAAAAGTGGCGCGGTCGCGGAAATCGGCAAGGTCGCGGCCGCCGACATAACCCATAGCGGCTTTCAGGCCGCCTGCAAGCTGGTGCAGCACGCCAGACACAGGTCCTTTGTAGGGAACCTGCCCTTCAATGCCCTCCGGGACCAGTTTCAGCGTGTCGCGCACCTCGGCCTGGAAATAGCGATCGGCCGAGCCGCGGGCCATGGCGCCAACCGAGCCCATGCCGCGATAGGCCTTGAAGGAGCGGCCCTGGTGCAGATAGACCTCGCCCGGGCTCTCGTCGGTGCCGGCCAGCAGCGAACCGATCATGGCGGCACTGGCGCCGGCGGCCAGCGCCTTGGCCAGATCGCCCGAATATTTGATGCCGCCATCGGCGATGACTGAAGCACCCGATTTATGTGCCGTCTCGACCGCCGACATGATCGCCGAAAGCTGCGGCACGCCGACGCCGGCGACGATGCGGGTGGTGCAGATGGACCCCGGCCCGATGCCGACCTTGACGGCATCGGCTCCGGCATCGATCAGTGCCTGCGCGCCTTCCGATGTGGCGACGTTGCCAGCCAGGATGCGGACCGAGTTGGACAGTTTTTTCGCCCGGGTCACGGCATCCAGCACGCGCTGCGAATGGCCATGCGCGGTGTCGACCACCAGAAGGTCGACGCCGGCATCGATCAGACGCTCGGCGCGCTCGAAGCCGTCATCGCCGACGCTGGTGGCCGCGGCGGCGCGCAGGCGCCCCTGCGCATCCTTGGTGGCGTGCGGATTGAGCTGCGACTTCTCGATGTCCTTGACGGTGATCAGGCCGACGCAATTGCCCGATTTGTCAACGACAACCAGTTTTTCGATGCGGTGCTGGTGGAGCAGGCGCTTGGCCTCGTCCTGGTCGACATTCTCCTTGACCGTGATCAGCTTGTCACGGGTCATCAGTTCATAGACCTTCTGCGCCGGATCGGAGGCGAAGCGCACGTCGCGATTGGTCAGGATGCCCACCAGACGGCCGACGGTGTGGCCGCCGGCGCCGCCATTCTCGACCACAGGAATGCCGGAGATCGAATAGGTGCGCATCAAGGCGAGCGCGTCGGCGAGCGTCGCGTCCGGGCCGATGGTGACGGGGTTGACCACCATTCCGGATTCGAATTTCTTGACTTGCCGCACCTGTTCGGCCTGTTCGGCCGGCGAAAAATTGCGATGGATGACGCCGATGCCACCGGCCTGGGCCATGGCGATGGCAAGACGCGCCTCGGTGACCGTATCCATGGCGGCCGACAGGATCGGCACGTTGAGGTCGATGTCGCCGGCAATGCGGGTGCGGATGTCGGTCTCGCCGGGCATGACCTCGGAATGACCGGGCTGCAGCAGCACGTCGTCAAATGTCAGCGCCAGTGCGCCCGTGGACGTTTCGATGATTTTTGCCATGGCCAGCCCTCGGAATACAAAAAAGCGCTGGACCGGAATGGACAGCGCCGACTCGTTTCTTCCCTTTCAGGATTGGCGCTGGCTCGTAACACGTCCCGTGGCCGATGAAAAGCCGATGATTGCATGCGGCCGCAAACTATGGGGTTTGGCCTGATAGCCGCCACCAAGGGTAGCGGTCGCACAAAAGTAACAGCAATTTAATGCGACATCCGAGCCGAGGCGTGATAACCGCCCGTCATGCCGGCTCGCCCCCAAGCTGGGCAGAGAATCGCGAAGACAAATCAGGGCGTTCCCTTGAACCGCATTATCCCGCTTATCCTGGCGGTCGCACTTTTCATGGAAAACATGGATTCGACCGTGATAGCGACATCGCTGCCGGCGATTGCCGTCGACATCCACACCAGCCCGATCGCGTTGAAGCTGGCGCTGACTGCCTATCTGGTGTCGCTGGCGATCTTCATTCCGATCAGCGGCTGGATGGCCGACCGCTTCGGCGCCAAGAATGTGTTTCGCGCCGCAATCGCCGTCTTCATCGTCGGTTCGGTGGCATGTGCCTTCTCCAATTCGCTGCCGGCCTTCGTGGTGTCGCGCTTCCTGCAAGGCATTGGCGGCGCCATGATGACGCCTGTGGGACGCCTGGTGCTGGTGCGCGCCACGCCCAAGAGCGAACTCGTCGCCGCGATGTCCTGGCTGACCGTGCCGGCGCTGGTCGGGCCACTCGTCGGGCCGCCGGTCGGCGGCTTCATCACCACCTATTTCACCTGGCACTGGATCTTCCTGATCAACGTGCCGATCGGCCTGATGGGCATCTGGCTCGCCACCCGCTTCCTGCCGGACACCGACGCGACAGAGACCCCGCCGCTCGATTTCACCGGTTTCGTGCTGACGGGGCTTGCGGCATCGGGCGTCGTCTTCGGTCTTTCCGTGGTCAGCCTGCCCGCCTTGCCGCCGATGGCCGGCTTCATGACCGTGGCCGTCGGCCTGGTATCGGGTGCGCTTTACCTCCTCCACGCCCGGCGCGCCGCAAATCCGCTGCTTGCGCTGGAGCTGTTCCGCAACCAGGTGTTCCGCTCCTCGGTGCTTGGCGGCTCGCTGTTTCGCATCGGTATCGGCGCGGTGCCGTTCTTGCTCCCGCTGATGTTCCAGATCGGCTTCGGGCTGACACCGTTCCAGTCGGGTACGATCACCTTCGTCTCGGCGATCGGCGCCATCGGCATGAAATTCGTCACCGCGCTGATATTCAGGGTAGCCGGGTTCCGCCGGGTGCTGATTTCGGGCTCGCTGATCGCGGCGGGGTCGATTACCATCTATGGCCTCTTCACCCCGGAGACGCCCTATGCGCTGATGCTTGCCATATTGCTGGTAGGCGGTTTCATCCGCTCGATGTTCTTCACTGGCGTCAACGCGCTCTCCTATGCCGAGGTGTCGGCCGAAGATACCAGCAAGGCAACGCCGATCACGGCAGTGTTCCAGCAATTGTCGATCGCGCTCGGCGTGGCGCTGGCCGGCGGTATACTGGAAGTGTCGACATCGATCCATGGCGGGCCGCTGACGCTGACCGATTTCCATACCGCCTTCTTCATCGTGGCGGCGGTTTCGGCGGCGGCGTCGCTGACGTTCATGCGGCTGGCGCCCGACGCCGGCAACGCCGTTTCAGGTCATGGCAGGCTGACGACGCCCAAGACGCTGGAGTCCGTAAGTCCGCCGGGGAGTTGACGCCAGGCAACGGCGCTCTCAACCTTCGGCAGGTGTACGCCCTTTAAAATCCTTCGCAAGCAGATAAAGCTCTACGGATTCATCGCGCGAGGCCGGCGGCTTGACGTGGTGCACCGAGCGGAAATTCTGCTTGAGCCGCGAGAGCAACTCGTTCTCGGCGCCGCCCTGGAAGGTCTTGGCCAGGAAATGGCCGCCAGGCTTCAGCACCGAAAGCGCGAAATCGGCCGCCACTTCGCACAGATACATGGTGCGGATGTGGTCGGTCCTTTTGTGGCCCGTGGTGGGTGCGGCCATGTCGGAGAGCACGATATCGGGCTGACCGCCCAGCGTCTCGGCGAGTTTTTCCGGTGCCTCGGGATCGAGGAAATCCATCAGCAGCACCGGCGCGCCCGGCACCGCGTCCATTTCGAGATAATCGATGCCGACGACATGCGGATGGTCCGCCGTCGATTTGGTGCGCGCGGCCGCGACCTGGCACCAGCCGCCGGGCGCGGCGCCCAGGTCGATGACCTTCATGCCTGGCTTCAAGAGATGGTGCTTGTCGTCGATCTCGATCAGCTTGTAGGCGGCGCGCGAGCGGTAGCCGTCGGCCTTGGAGCGCTGGACATAGGGATCGTTGATGTGGCGCTGCAGCCAGCGGCGCGACGATTCCTTGAGGCCGCTCTTCTTCTTGATACGCGTCTTCAGCACGCGAATGCCGGCCATACCGGGCTTCTGCGGTTTCCTGGTCATTACCGGCTACGCCCATTGTTGCGCCAGACGCCGTCGTCGGCCATCAATTCGCTCAATATGCCTTCGCGCAGGCCGCGATCGGCGACGCGCAGCCGCTCCGACGGCCACACGGCGCGGATCGCCTCCAGAATGGCGCAGCCGGCCAGCACCAGGTCGGCACGGTCGGCGCCGATGCAGGGGTTGGCGACACGCTGCTGGAAATCCCAGCCGACGAGTTTTTCGACCATGCGGTCGACGCTGTCGCGGTCCATCCATAGCCCGTCGACGCGACGGCGGTCGTAGCGCTCCAGGTCGAGGTGGACGCCGGCCAGCGTCGTCACCGTGCCCGAGGTGCCGAGCAAATGGAATTTCGGGCTGGCGAGCACATGGCTCAGCCGGTCGCGCCCGTCAAAGGCGTGCAGGCGCACGGCGACATCCTCGACCATGGCGGCAAAGATCTGGCGCGAGACCGTGCGGCCGCCGAAGCGCTCGGCCAGCGAGACGACGCCGACCGGCAGCGACGTCCACGAGACGATGTGGTTGGCGAGCCTCGGCGAGCGGTGGCCGGTGAGGTCGATCAGCGCGATTTCGGAGGAACCGCCGCCGATGTCGAACAGGACGACGCCTTGCGTGTCGCGCTCGACCAGCGAGCCGCAGCCGGACACCGCCAAGCGCGCCTCGGTCTGGCGGTCGATGATCTCGAGCTTCAGACCCGCCTCGTGCTCAACACGGTCGAGGAATTCGACGCCGTTGGCGGCCGTGCGGCAGGCTTCGGTGGCGATCAACCTCGCCTTCCTGATCTTGCGGCCGCGCAATTTGTCGCCGCAGATCTTCAACGCCTCGACGGCGCGGTCCATCGCCGCCTGCCCGAGACGGCCATTGGCGGTGAGCCCCTCGCCCAGCCTGACGATGCGCGAAAAGGCGTCGATGACGCGGAACTGGCCATGGCGGGTCGGTACGGCGACCAGCAGCCGGCAATTGTTGGTGCCGAGGTCGAGTGCGGCAAACACCGGCAATTCTTGCAGCGGCGGGCGGCGAAGTTCCGGCCGCGCCTGCGAAGCCGAAGGCAAAGGCGTAGCCGTTGTTTCCTGCGGGGGAGCGCCGGTGGCTGCCGCGGACGGTGCGGCCACGATCGCGTGATTGTCGTCGCGGGCGAAAACCTTGCGGCCGCGCCGGCGCTTGCGCCGCTTCCTGGCCTTGCCCTTCTGCTGCTCGCCCTGATGGTCGGGATGCCCCGGCCGGGCGCCCGCCTGACGGTCAGGACGCCCGACGGATGGACTTGCCTGGCCTGACGGCGGCGGAGCCCTGGACACGCCCACCGCCGGCGCGCCGGCGCCGGTGTCGTGGTCTTCCACTTCAGTTCCTTCCGGCGCCGCGCGAACCGGAGACCGGACGCAGCAGGCGCTTTCATGTGTTCAAGTTGCCGCCAGACTAGCAGCGCCGTGCCGGATCACCAAGAGCGCAGGCGGCGAATTTTGCCGCCAGCACGAGACTGCGGCACCAAGAGCCGCGCCTTGCCGGTTGAATAGCCGGCTTCAATAAGGCATTTCTGAAATGGAGGGGTGAATATCCGGAATCGTCGGCGGTCTTGCCTGCCGCGAACCGGAAAAGGGCATCGGACTGAAACGCATGACGACCACGCCATGAACTGGAGACGCTATTTCTGGCCGGTCGTCGGCATTGCGGCGGTGATTTTCTCGCTGCTGCTGCTCTGGCACGAATTGCGCGGCATTTCGCTCGACGACGTCTGGGCCGGCATCGTCGCCATCCCGACCCGCGGCTGGGTGCTCGCGGCGCTGAGTTCGGTGATCGCCTATGCCTCGCTCGCCGGCTACGACCACATCGCGCTCTTACACATCGGCAAAAAAGTGTCGTGGCTGTTCGTCACCCTGTGCTCGTTCACCACCTATGCGCTGTCGCATAACATAGGCGGCTCGGTGTTTTCGGGCGCGGTGATCCGCTACCGCGCCTATGGCACAAGGGGGCTGACCGGGCAGGATGTCGGCATTCTGGTGGCGATCTGCTGGATCACCTTCGTGCTGTCGACGATCCTCGTCTCCGGCCTCGTGCTGGTCCTCGAGCCCGAGATCATCGACCGGTTTTCCGGCGCGCCGCATCATGGCCTGGCCATCGCGGCGGGCCTTGCCATGCTGATCCTGGTGGCGGCCTATGTCTTTGGTAGCTGGCTGCATCTCAAGCCCCTCAAGATCGGCGGCTTCCAGCTGCACTATCCGGCCCTGCCGATCGTGGCGCGGCAGTTGCTGATCGGCCCGATCGAATTGCTGGCGGCGGCGGCGATCATCTTCTTCGCCTTGCCCGTATCAGGCAATCCTGGCTATTTCGTCGTGCTCGGCGTGTTCCTGGTGTCGTTCTCGATCGCGCAGATCTCGCACGCGCCGGGCGGGCTCGGCGTGTTCGAGGTCGTGTTCCTGGCGGGCCTGTCGGATATGGACCCGGTCGGCGTGCTGGCCGCACTGCTGGTGTTCCGGCTGTTCTACCTGATCATCCCGCTGCTGATCGCGCTCGGCGTCGTGCTGTTCTTCGAGCGTTTGCAGTTCGGGCGGGGCGAGGGTTGAGGCACTCGGATTGGGCGAACGCCTGAGAACAGCGTCCGAAACAGGCTGACGAAACGTGGCGATTGAAGCACTCGGCAGGCTTGACTATTTTCCGTCGGCGGCTACAAGGCAGCGCGGCGACATCGTCGCCCTGCCCGCGTGGCTTGTCATCAGCCACGCCTGCTGGGGAATAGGTTAACGGTAGACCCACGGACTCTGACTCCGTTAGTCCTGGTTCGAATCCAGGTTCCCCAGCCAAATTGGATGTCTCGTCAGCGACACATCCCCGCGAGCTTGTGCAGCTGCCGCAGACGCGGCCGTTTCCGCAAGTAAATCAAACGGTTGCCTGAAGACCGTGCCGACCTCGCCGCGATTCCATTCGCAGTTCGACAGCACCAGATTCAAAAGCCTGATCCTCAGTGCGGCAAACCCTAACTCAATCAGCGCCCAACATTGAGAGGCCACGATACGAGCTTTTGGTGGAAGTTGCGTACGATGCGAACAATGCCCTGCGGCTCGACAATGACAAAGTAGACGATGAGCAGACCAAAAATCATCTGCTCCATGCTCGCGATCGACCCTGTACTTATCGGTAAAGACAAAGCTGACGCCACGGTGCTCAGGAATATCGGAACCAACAAGACGAAGGCAGTGCCGATGAAAGAGCCGCCTATGGTGCCGACGCCGCCAATGACAATCATGAACATAATCTTGAACGATACGTCGATTGAATATGACGTAATTCCAAGTGTCTTCAGATAGACAAACGCCCATAAGGCCCCTGCTACGCCGCAATAGAAGGAGCTGATTGCGAAGGCAGATAATTTCGCTCGTCTAACGGATATCCCCATCAGGCGCGCCGCAGTCTCGTTGTCGCGGACCGCCATCCACTGACGCCCGATGTGGCTGCGGGTGAGATTCAGGGCAAGGATTGTCATCAGCGCAACGATGATGCCGATGAGATAAAACTCTTTCTGGGGTGTATCTATCGGGATCCCGAAGACCGAAAATTGCGGTATGGAGACAACACCTGAAGGGTGATCGTTCCAGAACCAAGCAACTTTGGAGAAGAGCCATTCGATGAAAAACTGGATCGCCAGCGTCGCGATCGCCAGATAGAAGGCACGCATCCTGAGGCTAGGGAGGCCGAACACGATACCAACGCCTGCAGCCATCACTCCGGCAATGGCGAAATCCACCACGATCGGAATTTCTGGCACATTTGTCGCAAGCTTGTAGGCGGTGTATGCACCTACTGCCATGAAGGCTCCGGAGCCGAGCGATGGTTGGCCGGCATAGCCCATGAGCAGGTTAAGGCCGATAGCCGCGATGCTCAATATCAGGAACGGAATCAACAACGCTTTGAGAAAATAGGGACTGGCAAACTGCGGAAGGGTCAGTACAGCGAGCAAAGTCAAAGCGGCAATAATACGGTCCTCGTTGCGGCCGATGATGCTAAGTTGCGCTGAATACGAGTCGGGAAGGCGGCGGGCCGTTCGGTAAAACATCTAGATTCTCCCCAACTGGTTGTTTCCGAACAGTCCACTCGGCCTGACGAGCAGAAAGCCTATGGCGATCACGTATGGAACCCAGCTTTCCGTGGCGCCACCGAAGATGGATCCCAAATAGATCTCGAAGAGCTTCTCGCCGGCGCCGATGATAAGCCCGCCTACGATGGCGCCCGGTATCGACGAGAGCCCGCCAAGAATAATGACGGGCAGTGCTTTTAGGGCAATCAGGTTCAGCGCGGGCTGAACTCCCAGCCGTGCTCCCCAAACGATACCGGTGACCAGGGCAACAAAGCCGGCGATGCTCCACACGATAACCCATACCTTGTGAAGCGAAACGCCAACCGAAATCGCTGCCTGATGATCATCTGCGACGGCGCGCAGTGCAAGGCCCACCCTGGTGCGTTGAAAGAAGTAGACAAGCGACAACACCAAAATCAGGCAAACTGCCGCGACGGTTAAGTCGAACTGGTCGATCATTATTTCGCCAACGATAAACTGGTCATCGGGAATGCCGATGTCGAGGGCACGTACGTCGGCGCCCCAAACCAGCTGGCTGAGACCGAGAAGGAAATAGGAAAGACCAATCGTTGCCATAAACATGCTGAGCGGTGATTGATTGACAATCCTGCGCAAGATAAATCGCTCGACGCTGAACGCGAGGAGGACCATCACCAGAAGCGTTATGATGCCCGAAAGCACGAGGTTGACGCCATTGCCATGAATGCCGGCAAGCGTCATGGCGGCGAACAGGACCATCGCGCCTTGGGCGAAATTGAAGACCTCTGAAGCTTTGTAGATCAGGACAAAGCCAATCGCCACCAGGGAGTACAAGATGCCAGTCAACAGGCCGCTTAGCAGCACTTCAAAAAAGAACTGGATTTCCGAAGACATAGCCTTGCGTCCTCCTCAATGTTCCACGCCGAGATAGGCCGATATGACGGCAGGGTCCGCAGCAATCTCTCGCGGCGTTCCTTCGGCAATCCTCAGACCACGATCCAAGACTGCTATTCTGTCAGAAAGCCCCATGATTACCCCGATATCGTGCTCGATCAGCACAAAGGTAACGTTCAGCATCTCGTTTGCGCTTCTAATGAAGTCACACATCTCCATCTTCTCTCGCTGGGTCATGCCTGCCATCGGCTCATCCAACAAAATGATCTTGGGTTCGCTGGCCAGCGCGCGCCCAAACTCGATGCGCTTTTGCGTGCCATACGGAAGTTGGCCGACGGGTTCGTCCCGCACCGCCTCGAGCTGCAAAAAATGGACGATCTCTTCTACCGCCGCCCGGTGCTTGACTTCCTCTCGCTTAGTCGGTCCGAGGAACACGGCTGCTTGTAGGAAATTGGTGCGCATCTTTAAGTTTCGACCGAGCAAAAGATTGTCGATCGTCGAAAGGGCCTTGAACAAGGCGAGATTTTGAAACGTTCGCGACAATCCGCTTCGGGCGATCGTCGCAGGAGAAAGACGAGCAATCTCGTCGCCACCAAGAGTAATCCTGCCACTCGTCGGGGTGTAGAACCCATTGATGCAATTGAGCAGCGAGGTTTTGCCAGCACCGTTCGGTCCGATGATCGAGTAGATTTCGCCTTCGCGCACGTCGAGACTTACGTTTGTGAGAGCCGCGAGACCCCCAAACCGCAAGCTAACGTTTTCGACCACGATTACCTGGGAATCTGACCGACCTCGCCCAGTCCTTATCGTCGGCAGCATGTTCATGCTTCTTCGACCCTATGGAGCGGCCTAAATACTCGGTGGCTGGTTTCCGCCCCTATCGGCGTGAACGGCAACAACTGCTTAATCTGACTCCATTGCATTCCGCCCTGCCCCGTTAAGCCGTTTTCCGGTGCAAGCGGCTGATCGAAGAAAGTGAAGTAGGCAATGCGGCAGCCGGAATTGGGATACGCCTCCGTTTCAGCCTTATTCGAATTCCTCATGATGGCTCCGATCGCTGCTAGAATCTCACCCTGCTCTGTGAGGTCGCTGTAGTCAGCGCCAGGATCCGACGCTAGGGTTCGCAAATAATTGGTATCGGGGTCGATGACCGCGACCCATCCGCTGTCTTCATGCTTCCTCAGAACAGCGTGCTTAACCGGCAAAGCCGAATTGAGCCGCGCCAGATGCCTGCGAGTGGCTACGGTATCGCGCGGCTCAAGACCATCGAGGTCGTTGAGGTCGGGAACAAGCACCTGGCCTGAAAGCAGCGCACGTCCGGAAAGTCGTGTCGGTCCGCCGTTTAGGCCCATTTCAATTGTCAATCGACCGCCGGCTCCCAGCAAGCCCATCGCTTCGTGGTCCGAGATGCAGCGGGTACCGCCCTGCGCATCCTGGACAAACTCGATACCAGGCATTGTGTCGGCTGGTAGGGCATCGTTGCCGTAGACAGCGAGCAGGCCGCCGTATCGGATATCGAGGTGAAGTGCGCATACTTCCACATCAAGCGCTGCAAAGAAGTTCACGAGCTCTGGAGGCAACGCACCTTCCGCACAGAAAGCGAGCCTGGTCCTTGAAAGGCCAACGATATTCTTGAGCGGTGATCGGAACACCACCCCAACAAGCCATCGGACTATGGGGTTTCTGCGATGCCCAGGCGCAGCCCAGGATTTCGACATCGCGTGAAGCCAGCCAACCAGGCGTCCAGAGCGTCTGATATCGGCCTCGATCCGAGCCCAACATTTTCCTGTAGGTCGCGACTGGAGCGAATAGCACATCGGGCGCCAGTCGCTGCATGTCCTGACTGACAGTAGCGGCATTCTCGGCGGAGCTGACAAGCGCCCCCTTGATCAAGGCTGCCGAAAACTGAAGATAGTCACCGAACCATGCCACGGGAAGAAACGTGACCAGTTGGTCGGTCGGGCGCAATCCGGCAAGTGATGCGAATTGCATGGCCGCTTTGAGCGCCGCCGCATGTGACCACACGACAAGGAGGCTCTCACCGGCCTCATCATAGCCGCATAGAACAACAGCGCGCGGGTCGGGTCGCTCAACCAGATCGAGGCCTGTGTGAATGCTGTTGCCAACCGCCAAGTCGTCTTCGCGGCTGACGAAGCCATCATGAGTGTCGGTCTCCAGCCCCCTGTCCAGCACGAGTACCAGTCGCAGTTTCGGGCATTTTGGACGCGTCTGAACCGCGACATCTACTTCCGATTCGGTTCCCGCGATAAACACTGAGAATTCTGCTTTTTCGTATGCTCGGTGGAACTCTCGCTGTGATGCGCGCGAGTTCAACAGGACAGGCACGGCTGCCGCTCTCTGTAGCGCGAGTACATACCAGTAAAGTCGAGGGTTGCACTCGCCGCTGATCCCCACCAGATCACCGCCACGGACCCCTGCAGCGTCGAGCAACTGGTGTAGGCTCACGACCTCGTCGAGGACTTCAACCCAG
The DNA here is from genome assembly GCF_000350085.1 of Mesorhizobium metallidurans STM 2683. Taxonomy (GTDB): domain Bacteria; phylum Pseudomonadota; class Alphaproteobacteria; order Rhizobiales; family Rhizobiaceae; genus Mesorhizobium; species Mesorhizobium metallidurans. The sequence continues at coordinate 506 of NZ_CAUM01000097.1, read as the reverse complement.
GACCAAGTCTTCCAGACACCGCGAAGTTTGGCGCGGTACGCCGGAGCGCTTGGCGACATGCGGGCATTGGCTTCCAGGAACCGGTAGAGCGACCGCTCATTGATGGTTTCCGGCATTTCCCCTCCGCGGCGATTTGCCGGATGTGCCGTCGATTTCCCCATTTTTTCCATACTCGGCATCATAGCTTCCAAGCTTTCGGGTTCGCACCGCTGAAACATGTCTCAAACGGTTTGCTCTGGCATCGCTTATCGCCAGGGGCAGACCATTCAATGTTCGGATACGGACCGACCCGAAGCACAGTTGAAATGGCCCGCAGGCTGTTCTCGAGGCGTCGCTACTTTGCCGGCAACAAAGGCTGGCGGCCCTTGCTTCGAGCGGACGAACTCCCTTTTTCCAACCGCTGAAAGCTTTCCGCATCCGGCAACGGAATAGGCTTGCGGGGGCTGAACAATCCCGTGCGCTCGGCGTAGCGCATTGACCCCATCAAGCCACCAAATTCGTCTAGA
>NZ_CAUM01000098.1 GCF_000350085.1 Mesorhizobium metallidurans STM 2683 | reverse complement strand
GGATGCGAACCTGCCGTCGGCAGCACTTGAGCGGCTGGTGGTTCTCGCTGCCGGCAAGCCTATCTTCGCCATCGGCGTTTCGCCTGACAAGGCGGAGCGGCTGACACCGGTGCTCGGCAGCCTGGCGCTGGCCTTCATGGATCGGCGCGAGGCCACCGCGCTGGCCAGCGCCGACGCCACGGATCAGGATCTCGTCGGCGGGCTAAGGCGCGCCGGCCTCAGTAGCGGCGTGGTGACGGCGGGCAATGGTCTGGTACTCGGCTTCGACGAGACCGGCGCCTTCTCGGTCCTGCCGCCGACGCGGAAAATCGTGGATGTCGCCGGCGCCGGCGATGTGTTGGCGGGTGCAACGGTGGCTGCCCTGCTGAACGGCCTGGCACTGCCTGCGGCGCTGCGCGAAGGCGTTGCCGCGGCGATGCTTGCCATCGAAAATGCGGAGCTTGCACCAGCCTTCACGGCGGCGGCCTTTGCCGAGGCGCTGGCCCTCGTGCCCGAGGCGCGGGAGTTGGCGTGAGCGCTGGGTCAGGTGAGGGATTCGAATTCAAAGTGGACTGCTCCGGCAGTGCAGTTCACTTCCCGGCCCGCCGCCCCGCTTCATAGGCCCGGTGCGCCCAGACCGCCATCTCGTCCGGGTCGTCGAAGGCGCTGTCGGGAATGCTCCAATACGGCATCGAGACCAGCTTGCCGTGCCGCGAGCCGGTATAGGTCCATTGCCGGCAGCCGGCGGCTTCAAAATCGGGAGCGCTTTCAGCGTCCGCCTTCAGCAACAGCTCGCCGCGCAGTACGATCGCGACGATGACGCCGTCGAAATAGATGCCCTTGCCGCCGAACAGCTTGCGTATGCTGACCGGGCCGAGCCCTTCGAAAAGTTCGGCGATGCGTTCATTGTCCATATCGTGATCATGTCATTCGGATTCGGCCTTGTCATCGCCGCAACCAAAACCATGCTGACAGGTTGAGAGCCATTCGTCGGAGTTTTGTCATGCCGCTTCTGCTCAAAGGGTCCTGCCGCTGCAATGCCGTCCGCTTCGAGGTGGAAAGCCACACGCCGGTGCCGTTCATGCTGTGCTACTGCTCGATCTGCCGCAAGCAGCAGGGCGGTGGCGGCTTCGCCGTCAATCTCGGCGCGGACTACGAGACGCTGAAGATAAATGGCAAGCGCAATCTTGGCGTCTACCGGGCCGAGATCGAGGACGACGAGCATCCGCAATGCGAAATCTCGTCAGGCGAGCGCAATTTCTGCAGGAAATGTGGGTCCGCGCTCTGGCTCTACGATCCGACCTGGCCGGAGCTGGTGCATCCCTTCGCCTCGGCGATCGACAGCGACCTGCCGAAACCGCCGGAGAAGGTGCACCTGATGTTGAAATACAAGGCGAACTGGGTCGAGCCGGAGGTCGGCAAGAAGGACAAAGCGTTCGACGTCTATCCCGAGGAGTCGATCGCCGACTGGCACAAGCGAACGGGGATGTGGGTGGAGTAGCTATTTGCGTAGCCCTGAAATTTTGACGAATCGGATGGCGCTAGCGGATATTGTGCCCAGGCGATTGGCCGAACCCCTGTTCCGTCGTCATCCTGGGGCGGAGCAAGGAGCGAAGCGACGCGGCCCAGACCCCAGGATCCATGCCGTGACTTCAGAGCGTTGCTTCGGTGCAGAATTCTGCTCCGCCGCACTCTTCAGTTAAGGTTACGGCATGGATCCTTGGGTCTCCGCGACGGAGCTTCGCTCCTGCTTCGCCCAAGGATGACGATGTTGAGAGGTTTCGGGCAATCCCGAACGTTTGCGTGTCGAGGAACTAGCGGGCCCAATCAGGCCGAAGCGCGCGCCTCGGCCAGCGCTTTCAGATCGGCCGGCTTCAGTTCAACGGATTCACCGCAGCCGCAGGCCGAGCTCTGGTTCGGGTTCCTGAAGGTGAAGCCGGTACGCAGCGTCGTCTGCTCGAAATCCATTTCGGTGCCGAACAGGAAAAGCGCAGCCTCCGGCGCGACATAGACATGGGCGCCGTCGCGCTCGATATGATCGTCCTTGGTGTTGGGTTCGGTCACCAGATCGACCGTATATTCCATGCCGGCGCAGCCGCCCTTCTTGATGCCAAGGCGGATGCCATGCGCGTTTTCCCGCGTGGCGACGATGTCGCGCACCCGGTCTGCGGCTTTTTCGGTCATCGTGATGACGGCGAAGCGTCCCATGTTTTCCTTCTCCATTCTGTGCAGGTTCAAGGCCTGCCGAATGATTCCTCACCTAAAATGGTGAAGTTTTCTACCTGGCGCAAGTGCGCCAGCCTCTGGCTGGCCCGACGCTAGTACCACCCCACCGCCACCTGCGCCTCTTCCGACATACGGTCGGGCGACCAGGGCGGATCGAAGGTCATGTTGACCTCGACGCCGGAAACGCCTTCGACGGCGCCGACGGCGTTCTCCACCCAGCCGGGCATTTCGCCGGCCACCGGGCAGCCGGGCGCGGTCAGCGTCATGTCGATCTTGACCGAGCGGTCGTCCTCGATGTCGATCTTGTAGATGAGGCCAAGCTCGTAGATATCGGCCGGGATTTCCGGGTCGTAGACCGTCTTCAGCGCCGAGACGATATCGTCGGTCAGCCGCGCCAACTCGTCGGCGGGAATGGCCGAGGCGGAAACCAGCGGATTGACTGCTGCTTCCGGTGCGGTCTCAGTGGTGTGGCTAGCGTCATCCATGGTCGTCACCCGAAGAACTTTCGCGCTTTTTCGAGCGCATCCGCCAAAGCGTCGACTTCGGCCCTGGTATTATACATGCCGAACGATGCCCTGCATGTGGAGGTTACGCCGAAGCGTTTCAACAGCGGCTGGGCGCAATGGGTGCCGGCGCGGACGGCCACGCCCTGCCGGTCGATGACCATCGACACGTCATGGGCGTGGATGCCCTGCAACTCGAACGAGATGATGGCGCCCTTGCCGGGCGCATCGCCGAAGATGCGCAGCGAGTTGATGGCCCTGAGCCGCTCATGCGCATAGTCCTTCAGATCGGCCTCGTGCGCGGCGATGCGCTCGCGGCCGATCTTTTCCATGTAGTCGAGTGCGGCGCCCAGCCCGATCGCCTGCACGATCGGCGGCGTGCCAGCCTCGAAACGGTGCGGCGGCTCGTTGTAGGTGACGATGTCTTCAGTCACCTCCTCGATCATCTCGCCGCCGCCCATGAATGGGCGCATGCCCGCGAGAATATCCTTCTTGCCGTAGAGCACGCCGATGCCCGAGGGTCCGTAGACCTTGTGGCCGGTGAAGACGAAGAAATCGCAGTCGAGATCCTGCACGTCAACAGGCATATGCACGGCGCTCTGGCTGCCGTCGACCAGCACCGGAATGCCGCGCGCATGCGCAATGCGCACGATCTCCTTGATCGGCGTCACCGTGCCCAGCGCGTTCGACATGTGCGTGATGGCGACCAGCTTGGTGCGGTCGGTCAGCCGCTTCTCGAATTCCTCGATGTGGAAGACGCCGAGGTCGTCGACCGGCACCCAGACCAGTTTGGCGCCCTGCCGCTCGCGGATGAAATGCCAGGGCACGATGTTGGAGTGGTGCTCCATGATCGAAAGGACGATCTCGTCGCCCTCGCCGATATTGGGCATGCCATAGCCATAGGCGACCGTGTTGATCGCGGAGGTGGTGTTGGAGGTGAAGACGATGTTGTCGGTGCTGGGCGCGTTCAAAAACCTCTGTACTATCTTCCGCGCGTTCTCATAGGCGTCGGTCGCGGCATTGGACAGGAAATGCAGGCCGCGATGGACGTTGGCGTATTCCTGGGAATACGCATGCTGGATGGCGTCGAGCACCGCCTGCGGCTTCTGCGCCGAGGCGCCATTGTCGAGATAGACGAGAGGTTTTCCGTAAACTTCCCGCGACAGGATCGGGAAGTCGCGGCGGATCGCCTCGACGTCGTAGGGGATGTTTTCGACTTTCTGGTCCACAGCAATCAACCTTCCGATGTGGTTCCCCCTCACCCGACCTCCGCTTCGCTACGGCCACCCTCTCCCCGAGGGGAGAGGAGATCGCCAACGTCGCCGCCAAGCCTCTTCTCCCCTCGGGGAGAAGATGGCCGCGAAGCGGCCGGATGAGGGGGCTATCAATCGCCCCCCGTCGCTTAACCGTGCGTCGCGAACCAGTCGTCGAGCCTCGTCTCCAAGGCTTCGACGATCGCTTCGTCGTCCAGTTCCTCGATCACCTCGGCGACGAAGGCTTTCACCAGCAAGCCACGAGCCGTCTTCTCGTCGATGCCGCGCGCCATCAGGTAGAACAGATGGTTGTGGTCGATCTCGGTGACCGTCGCGCCATGGCCGCAGACGACGTCGTCGGCGAAAATCTCCAGTTCCGGCTTGGTCGAGAACTCGCCATCGTCCGACAAAAGCAGCGTGTTGCAAGCCATCTTGGCGTTGGTCTTCTGCGCATATTGGTGGACGTTGATGCGCCCCTGGAACACGCCGCGCGCCTTGCCGGTGACAACATTGCGGATCACTTCCGTCGAGGTCGTGTGCGGCACGGCATGGTCGAGCACCATGGTGACGTCGGTATGCGTATCGCCGGCAAGCAGGTTGATGCCGCGCAGCGTAAAGTCGGCGCCCTCGCCTGTCGTCCTGACCACAATCTCCTGGCGCACGAGCTTGCCGCCGGCATTCATGACGAACAGCGTCAGTTTCGTATTCTTGCCGAGATGTGCCTTGAACTGGGCAAGATGCGTTGCCGTATCCGGCTGCTCCTGCACGATCAGCCATGTCACTTCGGCGCCCTCGCCAAGCACAAGCTGGCTGACCGAACTGACAAGTGCCGCCCCCTCGCCCGCCTGACGCTCGACGACGACGGCCTTGGCGCCGGCGCCGACACGCGTCAGCAGACGCACATGGGTCTGGCCGCCGGCCTGCAGGTTCTGCAGCTCGACCGGCTTTTGCAGTTCAGTGCCATCGGCGATGTCGACGAAATAGCCGTCGGCGACGAAAGCGGTGTTGAGCGCGCCGATGGCGTCATCGGCGCCATAGGAATCGAGCCCGGGTGCGACACTGCCGTCGGTCAGTTTCTCCGACAGGCGCTGGACCGTCACGCCCTCGATAGCGGGAACCTTGGCGCTCGACACGCCATTCAGCACCGGCAGCACGGCGGAGCCCTCAACGATCGGCGCGATGGCTTTCGCGGCGGCAGCCGGATCGAAGTCCGGCACCACGTTCAGCAGACGGCGCAAATCGGTGTAGTGCCAGGATTCAATGCGCCGCGTCGGCAAGCCGTGCTTGATTGTCTCGATGGCATCGTCGCGCTTCAGCATCACCGCGCCGTCGCCGGGCAGCAGCGACAGCCGCTCGCCGAAGGCGTCGATCAGCGCCGTTTCGGCCGGGGTCCGCTGGGGTTGAGTATGCATATTCATCAGTATCGCCTTGTCTGGCTTGCCTTCTTGGCCTGCTGGCATCTCACGCGGCTTCGCCGATCACGCCGGCATAGCCATTGGCCTCGAGATCGAGCGCCAGCGATTTGTCGCCCGACTTGATCACCTGGCCCCTGTAGAGCACGTGCACCGAGTCAGGCACGATGTGTTCGAGCAGGCGCTGGTAGTGGGTGATGACGACGATGGCGCGATCCGGCGAGCGCAGCGCGTTGACGCCGTCCGAGACGATCTTCAGCGCATCGATGTCAAGGCCGGAATCGGTCTCGTCGAGCACGCAGAGTTTTGGTTCGAGCAGCTTCATCTGCAGGATCTCGGCGCGCTTCTTCTCGCCGCCGGAGAAGCCGACATTAAGCGGCCGCTTCAGCATCGCCATGTCCATGTTGAGCGAGCCGGCGGCATCTTTCACCCGCTTCAGGAATTCCGGGATCTTCAGCGGTTCCTCGCCGCGCGCCTTGCGCTGCTCGTTCATCGCCACCTTCAGGAATTCCATGGTCGCGACGCCCGGTATCTCCATCGGGTACTGGAAGGCGAGGAAAATGCCCGCGGTGGCGCGTTCGGCCGGGTCCATTTCGAGGATGCTCTCACCGTTGTAGAGGATGTCGCCTTCGGTGACCTCATAGTCCTCGCGGCCGGCGAGGATGTAGGACAACGTCGACTTGCCCGAGCCGTTCGGACCCATGATGGCGGCGACCTCGCCGGCTTTCACCGTCAGATTCAGGCCGCGGATGATCTCGGTGCCGTCATCGACGATGCGGGCATGCAAATTCTTAATCTCAAGCATCATTTTCTACTTTCGTGTCCTTAGTGTTCTCGACGCTCGGTCCTTGACGGGATATCCCTAAAAGCGCGCCCGCAAGATCGCCAGTAACCAACATCCAGCCAAAAAACCCAACCGCGCCTAGGCCCGCGACCGAACCACCAATAGTCTTTACCGAACTCAGGCCAAACATTGCGCCTATCAGAGCCATCACGGCACCTCCAACAGCCAGCGTCAGCAAGAGCATCAGAACGATGAATATCAAGCTCTCGATTCGCTCGAAGAATTTCCAGGAGCGCCGTTCCATCTAATCAACCCACACTTCCCTCAAGCGAGATGCCGATCAGCTTCTGCGCCTCGACCGCGAATTCCATCGGCAGTTGCTGGATGACGTCCTTGACGAAGCCGTTGACGATCAGCGCAATCGCTTCCTCTTCGGGAATGCCGCGCTGCATGACGTAGAATTTCTGGTCCTCGGAAATCTTCGACGTCGTCGCCTCGTGCTCGAACTGCGCCGTCGAGTTCTTGGCTTCCATGTAGGGCACGGTGTGCGCGCCGCACTGGTCGCCGATCAGCAGGCTGTCGCAATTGGTGAAGTTGCGGGCATTGGTCGCCTTGCGGTGCGCCGAGACCTGGCCGCGATAGGTGTTCTGCGAGTAGCCGGCGGCAATACCCTTGGAGATGATGCGGCTCGACGTGTTCTTGCCGAGATGGATCATCTTGGTGCCGCTGTCGACCTGCTGGTAGCCATTCGACACAGCGATCGAATAGAACTCGCCGCTGGAATCGTCCCCGCGCAGGATGCAGCTTGGATATTTCCAGGTGATCGCCGAGCCGGTCTCGACCTGCGTCCATGAAATCTTCGAACGGTCGCCACGGCAGTCGCCACGCTTGGTGACGAAATTGTAGATGCCGCCCTTGCCCTCGGCGTCGCCGGGGTACCAGTTCTGCACCGTCGAATATTTGATTTCGGCGTCGTCGAGCGCCACCAGTTCGACGACGGCAGCGTGAAGCTGGTTCTCGTCGCGCTGGGGCGCCGTGCAGCCTTCGAGATAGGAGACGTAAGCCCCCTCCTCGGCGATGATCAGCGTGCGCTCGAACTGGCCGGTGTTCTTCTCGTTCATGCGGAAATAGGTCGACAATTCCATCGGGCAGCGCACGCCCTTGGGCACGAAGACGAAGGAGCCGTCGGTGAACACGGCGGAGTTCAGCGTGGCGTAGTAATTGTCGGTGGTCGGCACGACCGAGCCGAGATACTTCTTCACCAGTTCCGGATGCTCGCGGATCGCCTCCGAGATCGAGCAGAAGATGACGCCGGCCTGCGCCAGCTCCTTCTTGAAGGTGGTGACGACGGAGACGGAATCGAACACCGCGTCGACAGCGACGCGGCCCGATTTGTAGACATTGTCGCTGGCCTCCTCGAATTCCGACACGTCGGTCTTCTGCACGCCAGCGAGGATCTCCTGTTCCCTCAGCGGAATGCCGAGCTTTTCATAGACCTTCAGCAGTTCGGGATCGACGTCGCTGAGCGACGTCGGGCCGGGGGTGCTCTTGGGCGCCGCGTAATAATAGATGTCCTGGAAATCGATCTTCGGATGGTGGACGCGCGCCCAGGTCGGCTCGTCCAGCGTCAGCCAGCGCCGATAGGCTTCCAGACGCCATTCCAGCATCCAGGACGGTTCGTCCTTCTTCGCCGAAATGAAACGGATGATGTCTTCGCTCAGGCCCTTGGGGGCCTTGTCCATCGCGATTTCGGTCTGGAATCCATATTTGTATTGGTCGACGTCGATCTTTCGGACCCGATCGATCGTGTCCTGCACAGCAGGCATATGCGTTCTCCATCCACGCCGGGGTCAAGGCCCGACAGTTTTCAAACTATGGCACCGCGAAACGAGCAGCCATGGGCGCTCCGAGGCGGCGTAAGTTCCATATAGTGCGCCTCGGCCGGAAATTCACCCGGCCACTATGAAACGCACGGCTCTACCAGGCCCTTGTGGCCCGTAATCCTTTTTCTTGAGCATCGAATTTTTCCGAAAACCGCTTCACACTTTTCGGTTCGATGCTCCAGCCGCCCTCAAGCAGCTTTTTCCCTGTCCGCCCTACGCGACGCGATCCCCGCCAGCGCGATGCGGAACAGTTCGATGTCCTCGGCGCCGGTTGCGTGGCCAATGGACACGCGCAAGGCACCGAGGCTGTCGCCAAAACCCATGGCCTTCAGCACATGGCTTGGACCGACCTTGCCCGACGAACAGGCTGATCCGGCCGACAACGCGACGCCGGCCAGATCGAAGGCGATCTGCGCCGTCTCGGCCTTGATGCCGGGAATAGCGAAGAATGTCGTATTGGCAAGCCTCGGCGCACCGGTTCCAAAGATTTCCGCGTTCGGCACCAGCGTCTTCACGATGGCCTCGATCCCGTCGCGGCGATGGCCGACCGCAGCGATGCCCGCCAATCCGGCAAGCGCCTGCCGCGCCGCCGCGCCAAAACCGGCAATGGCCGCCAGGTTCTCGGTGCCGCCGCGATGGCCCTTTTCCTGGCCACCGCCAGTGATCAACGGCTTCGGCATCATCAGGTCGGCGGCGGCAACGATGGCGCCGACGCCCTTGGGGCCGCCGATCTTGTGCGAGGACAGAATCAAATAATCGGCGCAACCCGCTGACATGTCGATCGGAATGCGGCCCACCGCCTGTACCGCATCGACGACCAGAATGCCGCCCGCCGCCTTGACGATCTCGGCGATGCGGTCAATCGGCTGAATAACGCCGGTCTCGTTGTTGGCGGCATGGATCGCCACCAGCGGCAAGCCTTCACCCTTGTCATGCGCGGCCAGAGCCGCCGACAGTTGGGCGAGGTCGGCGATGCCATTGGCGTCGACGCCGATCCGCATCACCAGCGCTGCCGGAAAATGCCCGCCATTCAGGATGCAAGGATGGTCGGCTTCCGAGACATGGAGCCGGCTCATGCGCACAGTGCCGCGGCCCATCCGCCAGTCCGCCGTCAGCAGCATCGAGGCGGCTTCCGTCGCGCCGGAGGTGAACACGACATGCTCGGCTTTGGCATTGACCAGGGCGGCGACGTCGCGCCTTGCATTCTCGATCAGCCTCCGTGCGGCGCGACCCTCGGCATGGACCGATGACGGGTTGGCGGCGACATCGAGCGCGGCAATCATTGCGTCACGCGCCGTGGACAGCAGCGGCGCGCTGGCATTGTAGTCGAGATAGGTGCGTGTCCTTGCCATTTTCGTTTCGATCGGTCCCTCAAGAGCCATTCCGCTGTGATAGCGCGTTATTTCCTTGAAATTGCAAGGCAAGCCGTCCTATTTACGCGGCTTGCGGCGTGGGTGGCCGAGGCACGATTTTTTGGCCACTCAGTTTTGAACAATTCTAAACTAGCTTCTAAGAAGACGCTCGCCCTGCGTCAAGGCCTGGGAAGACTGGGGCCTGGGGAAGAGTTGTTCCGGGCGCGCCGCGCATTCTTATGCCAATTGGAGTATTTTATGCCTGAGGTCATTTTCACCGGTCCGGCCGGCCGCCTGGAGGGCCGCTACCAGCCCTCCAAGGAAAAGAGCGCGCCGATTGCCATCGTGCTGCATCCGCATCCGCAATTCGGCGGCACGATGAACAACAAGATCGTCTACGACCTCTTCTACATGTTCCAGAAGCGGGATTTCACCACGCTTCGCTTCAATTTCCGCGGCATCGGCCGCAGCCAGGGCGAATTCGACCATGGCACCGGTGAACTGTCGGACGCGGCCGCCGCACTCGACTGGGTGCAATCGCTGCACCCGGATTCCAAGAGCTGCTGGGTCGCCGGCTATTCCTTCGGTTCATGGATCGGCATGCAGCTTCTGATGCGCCGTCCCGAGATCGAAGGCTTCATCTCGATCGCGCCGCAGCCCAACACCTATGATTTCTCGTTCCTGGCGCCCTGCCCGTCTTCAGGCCTCATCATCCATGGCGACGCCGACAAGGTGGCGCCGCCCAAGGACGTGCAGGGGCTGGTCGACAAGCTGCACACGCAAAAGGGCATCACCATCACCCAGAAGACCTTGCCCGGCGCCAACCATTTCTTTTCCAACGACGCTGAGCTTCTGCTCGAGGAATGCGCGGACTATCTCGATCGCCGGCTGGCCGGCGAATTGTCCGACCCACGGCCGAAGCGGTTGAGATAGGAGCGGACCCTGATGTACCAGCCTCCCCATTTCCAGGAGACGCGGCAGGAAATCCTGCACGGGCTGGTACGGGCGCATCCGCTTGGGCTGCTGATCTCCAATGGTGCCAAGGGGGGCGCCGAGGGGCCGGTCGCCAATGCGATCCCCTTCCTGCTCGATGCCCCCTCCTTGCCCAACGCGGATGTACCGCCGAAGGGCAGGCTGCGCGCGCATCTGGCCAAGGCCAACCCGCAGTGGCGCCTGCTGGCCGACAGTCCTCTCTCACCCGTATTGGTCGTCTTCCAGGGCACCGACGCCTATGTGACGCCTTCCTGGTATGAGACCAAGCGCGAGACCGGCAAGGTCGTGCCGACCTGGAATTACGCCATCGTCCAGGTGCGCGGCATGGTCAGGGTGATCGAGGACCGGGACTGGCTGGCGCGGCAGATTTCCGATCTGACGATGTCGCAGGAAGGCGCACGCGAAGCGCCCTGGGCCGTCACCGATGCGCCGCCGGCCTTCATCCAGTCGCAGATCAAGGGCATTGTCGGGCTCGAAATCGAGATCACCGATATAAGCGGCAAGTGGAAGGTCAGCCAGAACCGGCCAGCCGCCGACCGAGTCGGTGTCGCCGAGGGACTGGAGAGCGAAGGCAAGAGCGCCAGTTCGGCCGACATGGCCGGGCTGGTCAGGTCCTACGGCGGCATCGAGAGCCAGTAGCCGAGCCGAAAGGTCGTCTTGCGGATAGGCAGGCTCGCCGAGTTTCGACGGAAGATGAAGCCGAGCCGGGCAAAGATCAGTCCGCACAGGATCGCGCCGGCGCAGCCGAGACCGAAGCCGGCGACGGTGTCGCTTGGATAATGCACGCCGACGAACACCCGCGTCGACGAGATGCAGGCAGTGATCGCCAGCGCGATGTACCAGCGCCTCGGAAACAGCAGCAGCGCGATGCCGAAGACGGCGCCCATGGTGGTGGCGTGGCCGGATGGAAAGCCGGCAAAGCGCGCCTCCATGGCGAACGGATGCAACGACAACACCCCGAATTGATCGAAATAGAGCGGACGCGCTCGGCCGATGCCGTATTTCAGCAGATTGACGGCTATGCCTGAAAGACCGACCCCACCAAGCACCAGAAAGGCAAAGCAGGTCCAGTTGTAGACGATCATCAGCGTGTGCCTGGAAAGGCTTCGCCAGTCGGTCAGGTTGGCGGCAACAAGGCAAAGCGCTGCCGGAATGAGGTACCAGCCGCCCAATCCGAAAACCGTGAAGAACTCGGTGAAGCGGGCAAGACCAGGGGGCCACTCTCCCCAAAGCACCCCAGCCGCCCGATCAAGGCGCAGGAAAACCGCGGTTGTGAGCAGGATCCAGGCCAGCAGCCAGACCGGCCAGACTATGCGCGGATAGCTGGCCTTGCGCACGGCAAAGCGCCTTCGCACGATCCGTATCGTGTCGAGAAAGTTGCCAAGAGATCGGTGGAACACCGCGGTTGCGGTCATGGACATGTTCACCTGGTCATCCGGTAAAGGCCAAGCGACAGCCTGTCGCCCGAGGAATAATTGATGCCGTCGATCTCGGCGACGCGGTCCGCCGATTTGCCCTGCCCCGCCAGCAGATCGGTCAGCTTTTTCTCGTCGCCGACCGGCGCCAGTGCCAGCGCGCAGGCCGGGTCGTCCAGCAGATGCCTGGCGACGCCGTCGACATCGGTTAAAATGGTCTTTGTGCCTACCAGGAACACCAGGCTCGGTTCGTGATATTCCGCGGAGGCGAGCACCGTCGTCTCGCAGGGGCGGTTGGCGCTAACCGCAGCCTCGATCCGAGGGCTCAGCCAAAGCGGCTGCAACGACGGCGCGATGATGCCGAACAGCAGACCATAGGCAACGCCGGCGCAAACCGCGATAGCGCCTATGCGGCCAAGGGACACCTGCAACTGGCGCGAAAAGGCCAGATAGCCAGCGCCGAGCGCCGCGGCGGCGGCCGGAATGCTCCACCACAGGAAGGTGCCGGCGAGATAGATCGGCGCGGCGATGCAGACCACCGCAAGGCCCACTGTGACCACGGCGAGGCCGAAGGCGGTCGACCACCATAGCCACACCTGCCAGCGCTTGAGCGGTGCATTCGCGTCCTGCGGCTGCAATGTCAGGAGCCAGCCGATCAGCAGCGCCATGCCTGGATAGGCCGGCATGACATAGTGCGGCAGTTTCGTCGGGATCAGTTCGAACAAAAGCCAGAACGGGATATACCAAGCGAGGCAGAAACGAAGCCGGGGATCATCGCGCAGACGATTGAGGGCCTGGAGCCCGGCGCCGACGGCAATCAGGCCGAAGGGCCACATGAACAGCGAATAGGTCAGCATGTAGAAGCCGGGCGGAAGGCCGTGCGATTCCTCGCCCTGCGCGACCTTGCCGAGCATATCCTTGCCGACGGCCTGCTGCAGGAAAGCGCCGCTGCTTTTCCAGGTGATGAGGATGAGCCATGGCAGCACGATCAGCAACACGAGGGCCAGGCCGCGCGCCGGCTTCAGCTTCGCCAGCCAGCGCCAGTCCCGTTCGAAGGCGAACAGCGCGGCGACGGTCAGCGCCGACAGCAGCGGCGCGATCGGCCCCTTGATAAGGATCGCCGCGCCCTGGGCCGCCCAGAAGATCCATGGCAGATGGCTGGCAACGGCCTCCTTCCGGCGCGACGCCAAATAGATCTGCGCCAATGCGCCCTGTGCCAGCACACAGCAGGCCAGCAACATCGCGTCGGTCTTCGCGTCACGCCCCTCGAAGGCGGTCGCGAAAATCGCAGCCATCACCAGGCCGGCGGCCAGGCCGGCGCTGGTTCCGAAAAGATTGGCGCCTGTCCAGGCGATCGCCGCGACGGCAACGGCAATGCCCAGGGCGGAGACCAGGCGATACACCCAGATCGGCGCTTCGGCGCCCTTGCCGCTCAGCGTGACGGCGGCCGATTGCAGCCAGTAGATGCCGATCGGCTTCTGGTAGCGCGAGGCCTGCTGAAAGCGGATGTCGACATAGTCGCCGGTCTCGACCATCTGCTTGGTGGCCTGGACGAAGCGCGGTTCGTCGCGATCGAGCGGTGGCATGGTCGCCAGCCCGCTAACCGTCATCAGCAAGCTGAACAGGAAGAGAAAGAGGATGTTCCTGTTCATTCAACCACCGATCGCTTACCCTGATAGACGGATTTCTCAGTCGACCTTCGTCATCGCCGCTTTGCGCTCATTGGCGATCAGCCAAAGATTGCGGATGTAGATAAACATGCCCAAGGCCTGGCCGGCGATGAACACCGGATCCTGCCGCTGGATGGCATAGACCAGCAGCAGGCCGCCGCCGCCCAGCGAAAAGAACCAGAAGGCGACCGGCACGACGCTGCGCTTGGCTTTTTCCGACGCGATCCACTGCACCACGAAGCGCATGGAGAAGAAGAACTGGGCGACGAAGCCGAGCAGAACCCAGGTGTCGAACTGCTTGATGAAAACCTGATGGAACCAGGTCGCCAATTCCTGAAACACGTTAGCCATGCCTGATTTCCTCTGCCTTGGGCATTCTGCGGCGCCGCCGGCGCAGCCACCAGACGCCGACGAGATCGAGCGCACCCTGCAGGCCGCGATCGAAAATGCCGTAGTTCGATTTGCCGTGACGCCTTGAGCGGTCGACGACGTCGCAATGAACGACGCGAAAACCTTCCTGGATGACCAGCGCCGGAACGAAGCGGTGAGTGCCGTCGAAGAACGGCAATTTCCGGAGGATATCCGTATGGATCGCCTTCAGGCCGCAGCCGGTATCGCGGGTCTCGTCATGCAGGATTGCGTTTCTCAGCCAGTTGGCGAAACGCGAGGCCAGTTGCTTGATCTTGCTGTCGCGGCGTTTCAGGCGCTGTCCCTGCGACGCGCCGAACTCAGGGCCGGCCTGCCGCAGCGCATCGATCAGCATGGGAATGTATTGCGGGTCGTTCTGGCCGTCGCCATCGATCGTGGCGACGATCCCGCCACGCGCCGCCCAGGCGCCCGAGCGCACCGAGAGCGACTGGCCGGCGGATTTTTCGTGCCTGAGGTGACGCAGCGGAAATGGGCGAAGCGCAGCCTCGGCGGCCAGTACCGAGGTCGTCTCGTCGGTCGAACCGTCGTTGACGACGATCACCTCGAAGTCGCGCCCGGCCATCGCGGCGCCGATCTCGTCGAGCAGGAGCGGCAGGTTCGCCGCCTCGTTCCTGCAAGGAATGACGATGGATATCTCCGGCATGTCGCGTCGGGGCTCTGTCACAGGATATGGCATTTGGTGGATGCCGTGCGGTGCCGTTCCAGCGGGCGAAGGCTGCAAGGACCCGTTGGCGCGGCGCCTCATTACGCCAGCCGAAACGATGACGCAAGCATTCGCGCCGGATCATCGCAGACGGCATCGGCGTGGCCACAAAGCCGGATTCCACTTTTGCTGATCGCGCTTGAGTGCTAAACGCGCGCCTTCAATACCCGGGCCGCAGCGGCCGGGCGCTTTCGGGAAAGAAAAAATGTCCGCCTTCAAATCCGATTTCCTGCGCATCATGAGCGAGCGCGGTTTCATCCACCAGATTTCGGATGAGGCCGGTCTCGATCAGCTTTTCGCCAAGGAGACGGTGACCGCCTATGTCGGCTACGACGCGACGGCGACCAGCCTGCATATCGGCAATCTGATTTCGGCGACCATGCTCTACTGGCTACAGGAGACCGGCCACCGGCCGATCGCCCTGATGGGCGGCGGCACCTCGATGATCGGCGATCCTTCCTTCCGCGACGACCAGCGCCAGCTTTTGACGCCCGAGGCGATCGCCGCCAACATCGAGGGCATCAAGCGCATCTTCGGCCGCATCCTGCGTTTCGGCGATGGTCCCAGCGAGGCGATCATGGTCAACAATGCGGACTGGCTGATGAAGCTCAACTATGTCGAATTCCTGCGTGATGTCGGCCGGCATTTTTCGGTCAACCGCATGCTGACCTTCGATAGCGTCAAGCTGAGACTCGAGCGCGAGCAATCGCTGTCGTTCCTCGAATTCAACTACATGATCCTGCAGGGCTATGATTTCGTCGAGCTTAGCAAGCGCTATGGCTGCCGGCTGCAGATGGGCGGATCGGACCAATGGGGCAACATCATCAACGGCGTCGATCTCGGCCACCGCATGGGCACGCCGCAGCTCTACGCTTTGACCACACCGCTGCTGACGACGACGTCGGGCGCCAAGATGGGCAAATCGGCCAAGGGCGCGGTGTGGCTCAACGGCGATCTCTTCTCGCCCTATGACTTCTGGCAATACTGGCGCAACACCGAGGACGCCGACGTCGAGCGCTTCCTCAGGATATTCACCCGCCTGCCGCTCGCCGAGATCGCGCGGCTCGCCGCGCTGGGCGGTTCCGAGATCAACGAGGCCAAGAAGGTTCTGGCCACGGAAACGACGGCCATCGTGCACGGCCGCGAGGCAGCCCAACAGGCCGAGGAAACCGCGCGCAAGACGTTCGAGGAAGGCGCACTCGCCGAAACGCTGCCGACCGTCGAGGTTGGCCGGGCCGATCTCGAAAGCGGGATCGGCATCTTGTCGCTGCTCGTCACTGCCGGCCTTGCCGCATCCAACGGCGAGGCGCGAAGGCATATCCAGGGCGGCGCCGTGCGCCTCAACGACCAGCCGGTGTCAGACGACCGCAAGGTGGTGACGCCTCAGGATATGAGCCCGGAACAGGTCGCAAAGCTGTCGCTCGGCAAGAAAAAACACGTGCTGGTGCGGCCGGTTTGACGAGAGCCTGATCCGTCTCGATAGAAACTTGATCAGCTAGCTGCGGCCAATGGCCGAGATGGGGTGGAATATTGCCATTCGTCTCATCGGAACGAGCAGGTAGCGGCTCCGCTCCACCCCAGCAAAGCCATCTCAATATGGTGATTGGTGGTCGAGGAACAATATCTCTTCAGGTCGAGGGAGAGTTCCTAGCCTTTCGCTTAAAGGTCATTTACGGTCAAGGCGAAGAAATTCTGCAGTAAGTTTCAGCTGGTTGCCGAACGATATGAGGAAGATAACGCTAGAGTCCGCAGATCTCCACGCCTTGGTTAACGAAACGCGCGAGAGGCAGCTCGACCTGGGGTGCCGCCCTATCGTACTGAAAAATCCGCCAGGATTCGCCATCACTGCGTTTGTTACCGATGCTGAATTTCAGTCTTTGCAAGCATCGCGAATGTGCGTTTGCACCGCCGTCGACCAGGAGATGCCGAGTGCGGAAGCTCGACTTCGCATGGTTTCTCATGGCAACGGCTTTCGAGCCGCTCAGGGTGGCAGTTCCAATGTGGGGTTAACAAGCGGGCCTTATCTGACCTACGACGAAATCGTCGGTTCCCTTGAACGTCTGTCGGAAGCGTATCCGACGTCGGCTGAATTGTTGAGGCTGCCGAATATAAGCGTCGAAGGGCGGCCGATATTCGCCCTCCGGATTGGTAGCGCGCGAGGACCCAATGCAAAGACAGCAACTCTGGTGGGTGGTCTGCACGCTCAGGAATGGGTGCCTCCAGATGCGTTGGTACGCTTCTGCTCAGACCTTTTGGAGTCATACCGTTTTGGTGCAGGGCTCCAATATGGAGACTGTGAGATCGATGCGAGCGGGGTCGACACAATCATTAAGAACCTGCAGCTCTTGGTCCTGCCCTGCGCAAATCCTGATGGCAGAGTCTATAGCCAGACAGTCGATCCCAACTGGAGAAAAAATAGGGCTCGGTACCCGATGGAAGATGGCACGATATGCCACGGCGTTGATCTCAATCGCAATTTTGATGTCGTTTGGGACTTCGCGCGCCATTTCGCCCGTGGCTTCGCGCATGCTTCAAGCAAACCATCTTCTTATGTCTATGTTGGGCCCTCGGCTGTATCGGAGCCGGAAACCCGTAATATCGTCTGGCTCCTGGATCGGTTCCCGGACACGCGATGGTACGTCGACGTACATAGCTATGCTCCCGCCGTTCTTCACAGTTGGGGCATTGACAGCAGTCAAACTGTAAACCGCCACGAGAACTTCCTTAATCCTAGCTTTGATGGTTGTCGGGGAATTCCCTGGGATCGTAGGTATGGAGAATTCATCGAAAAGGCCGATCTCGAGGAGGCGGTCAGACTTTCGAGGTTGATGAGTTATGCTGCACAGTGCGTAGGCGGTGTTCGCTATCGGGTAAGGCAGGCTTATTCGATCTACGGTACGTCCGGCGCGAGCGACGACTACGCCTATAGCCGGCACCGCGTTAATCCCTCCTCCGGTCGCATCTTGAGCTTCACTCTGGAATGCGGACGTGAGTTCCAGCCCGAATTGTCAACCCGAGAAGCGGTTATGCGCGAGGTGGGCGCTGCCTTGGCCGCTTTCTCTCTGGATGTCGCAGCCCAATAGAAGGCTAAACGTCAGATAGCCATGGCGTGTTCAACTGCTTGCCCTTCGGTCCAGGCAGCCCCCTCACCGGCGAGTCTAATCAGCTTCTCGCGAGGTACAATGCTGGCGACTAGTGGGGCTAGCCGCTCATAGATCTTCTGTTCAGTTCCTTCGCGAACCGACCCATGGAAGAGTCGCATGCGGTCAGAATAGCCGAGCATGCGAGCGGCTCGATCCAATTTTCCGTCAAGGGCTGCAACCAGCGCAAGGTGTTCGACCAGGATCACTATATAGCTGGACAGACCGAGTGTGTTCGCATCTCTCAAGCTCTCTCGCGCGGTCTCCCGCGCCTCGCCGGTCATACCGAGAATGAGTTGATACGCTGCCAAATTCATACGCGCGAGCGACAAGGTGTGCCGATGGTTGTGCTTAACTGCAAGATCGATTGCTTGCTGGACAAACATCAGCGCATCATTTGCCGCGCCTAGGCTGAAACGATTTTCGGCCAGGCAGATAAGCACGAAACGCATCCCAAAATTGTCCTCTATCTCTTGAAAGATATCGGCGGACTCCTTGAGAAGTGTATATCCGTCGAGGAAATTACCTTCGAAATCGGAAAGGACACCGAGGCTAAGTAAGCAAGTGGCGCGTACCTTCGTATCGCCATAAGGTGGCAGCAGCATGTGGCTTTCCTCAAGCAACAGTCTGGCGTGTCTTGTCTCAGTTGGAGAAGATAGCGCTTGTCCGGCTCGCACCAAACACTGTGCCAGTTCCAACGTGCTACCCGAAGCGCGGAAAAGTGCCGCTGCTTCCAGAGCTGGTTGTGCAGCGTCTCTCCCGCCGAACCAGGCGTGATGCACATAGCTGGTGGCGTAGAGAAGTCGAGCCTTCACTAGAAGCGGAGTGTCTTCTCGTACGTGAGCGGACGTGGCTTGGAACCAGCGGTCAATTTCAGGGAAGAGGGATAACTCCAACATAAGACGCAGGCTGTGGCTTGCGAGTTCAAGTCCAAGCTCGATTTCCCCGTTCGCGCCAAAGGCCCATTCGAGACTCGCCCTGAGGTTATCGAGATCAGGTGCATATATCTGGAGCCAGTTGTCCGTCGACCCATCAAGCCACTCGGCCGAAGCCTCGGCATAAAAGGAGATCAGGAAACTGCAAAGGCGACGAGCTAGTGACTCGTGTTCCTCTTTAGCCAATCGTCCGAGTGCGAAGCTACGGGTCGATTCCAACAAGCGATAGCGTGTCTGATGACCGACAGGGACAAGGGTCACGAGCGATTTGTCGACAAGCGAAGAAAGCATGTTAAAGACATTACTGTGAATGATCGTATTATCTGTGGCGACAGCCTGGGCGCTCTCTAAGGTAAACCCTCCAGCAAAGATCGCGAGCCGCTTCAACAACGTCTGTTCGTCTGCAACCAAAAGATTGAAGCTCCATTCAAATACCGATTGGAGCGTTTGTTGCTGTGGCAGTGCAGTCCGCGAGGCGCCACCGAGGACTATAAGATGCTTCTCAAGAAGGTCTGCCAACTCATGGGCCAGCAAAGCTCTCAGATGTGAAGCAGCAATTTCAAGAGCGAGCGGAAGGCCATCTAGCCGCTTACAGATTGTACATACCGCTGCTACATTTTCCTTTCCCACTGTAAAACCTGTGCCGGCTGCGCTCCCTCGTTCTGCGAACAGCCTGACAGCAGGATGCCTAAGTGCTGACTCTGCTGAGGCAGCGTCCGGATGCGTCGGGAAACTTAGCGATGGAATGCGATATATGCGCTCACCGCGAACGGCCAGCGGTTCTCGGCTCGTGCAAATGAGGCTCACCCCAGCGCAATTGCGCAAGATGGCTTCCGCTGTCTCTGCTACAGAGAGAAGGAGATGCTCGCAGCTATCCAGAATTATCAGCACGGACTTGTCACGTAAGAATGACACAACGGTGTCCAAGGCAAGCCGACCCAGCGCTATACCTCCACCAAACAGCGTTGCGAGGCTCTCGGCAACCAGCTGACCATCAGTGAGGGAAGCTAGTTCCAGCACCCACACGCCGTCCGGATATCGCAGAATAGCCTCCCTCCCGAATTCCAAGCCCACACGCGTCTTGCCCACGCCGCCTGGTCCCACCAAGGTGATCAACCGAAATTTCCGAGCAAGTATTTCCATATCTCTCAACTCGGAGTCTCGCCCAATCAACGCTAGTGTTTGCTGAGGGATGTTGGTGCGACGCGGCGAGTCTAATTTCAACGGTGGGAACTTGCTGCCGAGACCCAGTGCCATTAGTTGATGCAGTCGCTGAGGGGTATCGACATCTCTCAGCAAGTGTTGGCCAAGATCCAGCAGAGCGGCACCATCGGGAAGGTTGTCAATCATAATGCTTGCTGCATCAGACACCAATATTTGGCCCCCGTGAGCGGCCGCTACCATCCGTGATAGCCGGTTAAGGGGGGGGCCAAAAAAGTCGTCATCTCGCGTTTGTACTGCCCCAATATGAATGGCCATCCGAACCTTCAAATACTCGACATCTTGAAATCCGTCGTCGTGCAGTGCCCTCTGAGCCTCGATCGCTGCACACAGGGCGGCAAATGCTTGGGGGAAAACTGCGTGGACCGCGTCTCCAACCCTCTTAAAAATGCGCCCGCCAGCATTCTTGACTGCGCGGCTCAAAATAAGATCGTGCCGCTCTATTGCCACCTGCATGGCCGTGGGCAGGCGCTCCCAGCGATCCGTCGAACCCTCTATGTCTGTAAAAAGAAAGGCGAGGGTCGCGCTTGAGCCTGGGCGACGTTTCGTAGGGCCAGAGGCTCTTGGTTCAAGCATATATTAGCCTCGATCGGACCACCCCGTTGTTCCCCAACATTTCGAAACTATCATGCGGTCCGGTGAGCACAAGCAGCACGAATTCGAGCATAGTCAATCGTGCTCAGGCGTAGAACGCAGAGCGTCTTCAGAAAGTCGGGCTCTTATGCTGTTTTTCACAGCAAAAGAGGAATCTTATGGAGTTCCGATTCGGCCAATCTCCGCGACCGCCAGCCGAGCTTTGTAGGCACGTCGAAGAGACGTCCCGGAGCGAAGCGGCATCGACTTGGCCTAAGGCCAGGCACCAACACGCGCGCAACAGGAATACCGATCGCAGCACGCGTCAAGTTCACTGCAATCATAGCCAGATTCGCGTCGTTGCACGCCCGTATGCAGCGCTCCACTGCATCAGACGCAGTAGCAGGACCGCGCTCGTCAAGAATGCTTCGAATGGGGGGGCCAGCTGACTGTAGGTGAGGAACGGTTTCGAAGGATACTAGCGACATCCAGCGCAATATGTCGTTTGCGCCGTCACCTATGCTAGATAGTCTGAGGGCTATCTCGCTTTGCAGCATCTCCGTAATCGCTGAGAGGATAGCAGAGGCTGGATCAAAGTTGGCAGCTGATCCAAATGCAACGTCGCGCCCTTCTGGAGTTGCAGAAACGGCGGCGTAAGCCGGTATCCCCAAGTCGGTTGTGAGATCAAGGACTTCAAATCGACGCGGACGATCGCCAATCCAGTGAGCCAAATCTGACGCGTCCCTGATATGAGAAACATCGACAGGCCGCTTTCGATCGGCCCCCATCCACCAGAGCGCGACAGCATCCCGCTCAACTAGCTCCAAAAAGGCGACTACGACAGCCTCCTCCCACGTTGACGCCGCGGCACAACCATTACTGTCAGAAATTGCGAAGGATGACTCGTCACCAGCCTCGGCGTAACCGATATAGACCACGGCGGCTGGGACCAGTATCCGGCGGCCGTGGGTCAGCGACATGGCCTCCACCCAGTCGAGCGATAGCTCGCGGTTAAGCGGGTTTGGTACCCACTCACTCCTCGCTTGCACCGCATTCCAAGACGATCGCTGCCTATACTGCTCATCGCTAAAGAGAATAAGAGCAGAAGGATCGATAGCCCTGCTCTGCACCTTTGCGATGGGTGCCCGCACATAGACTTCATCCCCCCAAAGACAAGCACTTGTCAGCTCCACCGCTTCCCCAAAGCAAGAAGATAGAGCCAACGCGGGTGACAGCCCGCGACCGGCCGGGACCCGCCCCGCCCCTCGCTGGGCAGCGAGGGGGAGCATAGCTCCTGAATCAGATTCGCTACGAGGTAGCGCTACGGCGAAATAGGCGGGCGCCCCCGAATTTGGTAAGGAAACAAAGCGATAGCGCTGAGATATGAACTCAACGGATCCCGCCGAAATGCCAGAGATCGGAAGCGCCACCGCTTGTCCATGAATACGCTATGTTGCGCTCAACGGCATCGTTTAAAGATCTGTTGTCCGAGTGCCACTAGGTCGTTCGAATCAAGGCTTTCGGCTACGAAGTCCTCGTAGAGGTTCGTAAGGTCCCACAAGCACTCAAGATCTCGACGCGTCGGCACTACAACAACTGTCCGGCCAGCAGGAATGACCTGACTGTCCGCTTCATCGTCGAACATCACCGCGACCTCATCGCCCTCGATTGGGATAAGGCCACAGTCTCCAGAAGAATTGATTTTCCCCGTCACCCCCGCGGCTTCAAGAATTTGCTTGCGATTGACATCGCCTTGTTCGGTCCAATTACTTGTAAATGCGGCAAGGTCGCTTACCGCCTGCGCCGACGGAGCAGGCGACGTTGGGTTGTCCTTTGCCCAGCGAAGTCTGACAATGAGGCTCCCCATATCTTCTGGAACTGCGTCAACGACGATGGCGGCCATGCCCTGTCTCCTGCTCTGTTCCACTATTTTGAAAATCTAGCATCACATGGCCAGCGTTTTTCAACAACTGGTTCTTATACGCAGCTGGATCGTTGCAAGAATCTGCAGGTGTCTAAGCACGCATAACCAAGAAAACTGACGGGCAAATCGATGTTGTCGCTGCAGTCGACCCCTTCTTGGTGGCTATCGCCGATGGAATAACCGACGATATGAGGCGCAAAGCCGCTGTTGGGTCAGCGCCTCAGGAAGGTCGCCTATGGGTCATGGGCGTGAATTCGGCCGGGGCAAACGAGCGTCCGCTGCGGGTCGAACCCGATCGTTTAGGAGTGATTGGGTTTGACCTCACCTGTACTCGAAAATCGACCTGAAAATCCCGGGTGCGATTACCGACAGCGGATTGACGTCCAGTTTCGGCTTGTTGGCATCGCCCCTGAGCCGGTAGGTCACGCCGATCAGGCCGCGATCCCGGCCATTGCCGAGCAGCGTGCCGAACAGCGGCAACTCGCCAAAGATGCGGTTGAGGCCGTAGACCGGCATGAAGGTGCCGGTCATGTCCATATTGTTGTTCTGGTCGTAGAGCGTGCCCTGGAAGGTGGTGCCGATGCGCGGGCCGCGCAGCACGCCATTGGCCAGCTTCAGATAACCGGCGCCTTTTTCGATCTCGGAAGAGCCGCGCTCGAACTGCACACGCGACGTGTCGAGATTGCCCTTGACCGCTTCGTTCAGGCTGCGGCTGTCGCCGGCCGGCGTGGTCGACACGATCGAGGCGAGTTTCGGCTCGTTGACCACGTAGAAGTTGCGGGCATCGACCTGGCCCCGCATCGACCCGTCGCTGGCCCCGGCCAGCGCCAGCGTGATCGAACCGCCCTCCATATGCTCGTAGATGTTGAGGAAGCGCAGGATCGCGCCGGCATCGGCCGACTTCATGTTGAGCGCGCGCCTGCCGTCGGCGGTCGTGTTGCTGATGGTTATGGCGGCGCCGGAGTCCGCCGTGGCGCTCACCTTGAGCCCGTTCACCCTGGAACCGGCGGCGCTGTAGTCGAGCTTCAGGTTCGACAATGTCTCGTCGTGGAAGCCGGTCAGAAAATTGACGTCCGCACTGACGGAAACCGCGTCGGAACCCGTGGTCTTGGTGGCGGTGTCGACGTCGGAGGTGAATTGCTTGATCAAGGAGCGGGCATCGAGCGCATTGCCGCTGATATCGATCGCAAAGCCCTTGCCCGATCGCTTGACCGACACGGCGACGTCGTCGCCCCGGTTCAAGGTGACCTTGCTGAAGCGGGCCGAGGACAGTGCGCCCTTGACCAGAACGACGCTGCCGTCGATCGAGAAGCTCTTTCCATCGAGGTCAAAGTCGGACAGCGTCGTGGTGTCGCCGGACTTGGTCATGGCGAAGGTGACGTTGGCGGGAATGCCTGGTCCCTTGCTCCAGCCGGCCCAGGGGATGTCCAGCCTGGCGTTGGTCAGGTCGGCCGAGACGTTCTGGCTGCCGCCGCCGCTCTTGTCGATGGCAACCTTGATTGTTCCCGAAAGCAGCGTCGACAGGCCGGGCATGGCGGTGGCGCGCATCTTGTCGTCAAGCACCATCGCCACCTTGCGGCCGGGTGGCGGCCCGTCGTCGGTTAGCGGCTCGATCAGGTCAAGCTCGGCCGGAAGGCCATTCAGCAGCGCTTTGGCGGAGATGACGGCCTTATCGGGTTCTACCGTAATCGAGCCGTCGGCGTTCGTCACCGTCTGGCCTTCGAACGGCTTGCCCAGCGACAGGTCCTTGTAGTCGAGCGCCACCAACCAATCGAGTTTGGAGGTATCGACGCCGGATTGCAGCGGGATGTCGGCCTTGACGTGGCCGGTCACCGTGCCGGACAGGTCGTCAGGCAGCAGGCCGACATGGCGCATGGCGTTGATCGGCTCGTAGGATGCGAGCTCGGCGATCGCGGCGGCTTCGCCGGCGACGTCGATGTCGAGCGCGCCGATCACCGGCGGGCGGTTTGCCGCTTTTACCGCCATCCTGCCGCCGCTTGCCGCCACGGTGCGGCCGCTCGGCATATAGACACTGCCGGAGGACAGCGTGATGTCGACATCGTTGCCGTAAAATGCGACCACGCCGACGGCATCGCGGATCGGCGGAATGCGGCCGGCCGTGTCGAAACGCGATCCTTCGATCTGGAACCGGCCGAACACTTCGTCCGCCGAAAGCGGAACGCCGTTGCCCAGCCGCCCCGGCACGACCTGGAATTGGAGATTGGCGTCGACGACGCGGCCGCCAAACAGGTTCTTCAGCACCCAGAGGCGGGCGTTGCGCGCGGAAAACCACGGCCACAATTGCTTGACATGCGAGACCGGCATGTCGTGGACGTTGAGAGCCACGGATATGCCCGGCGCCTTGCCGTCGACGAATGTCACCGACGCCGTGCCAAGCACCTCGCCCGCGGACCCGGATCTCACTCCGATCTGCTCGGCGACGAGCTTGTGGCTTTCGGGCTGGTAGACGCCGGCGACACGGGCAAAGAAACTGAGCGCAGGCTCGGGCGAGTCCGAAGGCGCCAGCGTCGAACCGTCGCTGGTCAGATCGTAGCGGTAGGACGGCTCCTCGCCCGCCGTTCCGGTGGCCGGCTTCGGGCCGATCGAACCGGCGAAATCGAATATCGAACGGCCGGTCTTCAACAGCAGCTTGTCGACCTGGATCTTGTTCGAGCCGGCGACAAGCGTCGCATCGAGGTCGACATCAGCCGGAAGCAAGCCGCGCTGGCCGAGATCGAGCACGGACCCGGTGAGCGCCAATGAGGCTGTCAGCCGCGATGCACTCTCGCCAAACCCTTGCGATCCCGCCAGCTTCAGGGCGACCGCGCCCATCTTCCCGCCTGACGCTGCCACCGCCTCGACGGCCTCCGCCATCTTCACGCTGGCATCCAGAGCGGTCACGCGGCGGGTCGTGATGTCGCGGGTGGCGGAAGCGGCGATGGTGAGCGTTCTGCCGTCGACTTCGGCGTCGGATGAAAACTCCATGCCGCCCGGCCCCGACTGCGAGACGGAGGCGTCGGTGATCCTGACCAGTTTGACCGACCCGGCCTCCGGCAGCACGAGATCGACATTGCTGAGGTCGATCTGGCGCATCGAATCCTCCCGCACCGCGTCGAGTGCGTGGTTGATGTTGGAGAAGACCGCTTCGGACAGTTTTTCCGGATCGATGAGGCCATCTTGATTGCGCAGCGCCGCCGTCCAGTCGCCGCCCGACGGCATCGCCGCCATCACGATATGCGCATCGGAAATCCTGGCGCTGGTGAGCCGCACCTCGCCCGAAAGCAGCGGTATCAGCCTGATGCCGAAGCGGACCCGCCCGGCATCGGCCATCGGCTTGCCCTCTGCGGTCTTAAGGCTGACATCGTTGACCTGCAGCGCAATGAAGCTCGACCCGTCGAGCGTGAGGCGAGCCGGTCCGGCTTCGACATTGACGTCGACCCCGGCCAGCTTTTCGATGGCCGTTTCGGCTTCCGCCCGCAACCGTTCGGAGCCGATGCCCGATACGCCGACCATATACACCGCAGCGGCGGCCAACAGCACAAGGGCGACAAAGCCGGCGAACAGCCTCGCCAGAATGCGAACGCCGCGGCCTATCGACGCCTGGCCGAGCGGCGGCACCCGGCACGCGGACGGGAAGGCCCCCAGGTCGGTGATCTCATCACGCCTGAATCTGATCTTCTCGTGCTGCGGTTGCTCCTGATCCACGCTATTTTCCGTTCTACGAACTCGATCGTGGACGAATCCCCGCTCGACATTATATCGATGAGGCTGCGCGCGTAACCACAAACAAGGGCATCGATATGGCTGATCTCAAGGTGGGCGATCTTGCGCCTCAGTTCGACCTTCCCCGCGACGGCGGCGGCTCGCTCAGCCTCGCGGCATTGCTGGGCAAGCCGGTCGTACTCTACTTCTATCCGCAGGACGACACCACGGGCTGCACGACCGAGGCGATCGGCTTTTCGCAATTGAAGCCGGAATTCGAGAAGGCCGGCGCCGTCGTGATCGGCCTATCGCCGGACAGTGTCAAGAAGCACGACAAGTTCAAGTCGAAATACGATCTGACCGTCGATCTGGTCGCCGATGAGGAGCGCAAGGTGATCGAGGCCTACCATCTGTGGGTCGAGAAGACGATGTATGGCCGCAAATATATGGGCGTCGAGCGCGCCACCTTCCTGATCGGCCGCGACGGACGGATTGCCGGGATCTGGCGGCAAGTCCGGGTCAAGGGTCATGCCGAGGCGGTGCTGGAGGCGGTGCGCGCGCTTTAAAGCCGACTCCGCCGTCTCGGGGCGTTTAGAGACCCGCGCTGACCGCGAGGGCCAAACAGGCGCCCCGTCTTACTTTGCCGATTTGGCTGCACCCGTGAATTGCAAACGGTTGCGGCAAAGCAACCGACCGTTAACCTTAATGATGTGTAATGAGGCTCGTCGTTGGTGTCGTAACGAAAGCTTGGTCACGTGAACGTAACCGGTCAGTCAGCGGTCTTCGGCAGGCGCAAGGAGCCCCACACGGTCATCATCGCCCGGGGCGATGAGATAAGGCACTTCACCATACGGCCGTGGGTTGCCGCATTTTGCGGCTCCGCGCTGGCGGCGATCGTCATAGGTTACCTGCTGGCGACCTCTTACCTCGTGCTGCGCGACGACCTGATCGGCGCCACCACCGCACGGCAGGCGCGCATGCAGCAGGCTTACGAGGATCGCATCTCGGCGCTGCGCGCCCAGGTCGACCGGATCACCAGCCGCCAGCTTCTCGACCAGCAGCTCATGGAAACCAAAGTGAGCGAGCTGCTGGAACGCCAGAGCCAGCTCAGCCAGCGCCATGGCCGCCTTGGACCGATCCTCGACCGCGCCGAGAGCGAGGTCGGAACGCCGCCCGCGGCAGGCACCGCGGCAGCCGCAAAGCCGGACCAGCGCGCCGAGGCTGCCCAGCCACAGGCCTATACGGTTGCCAGCCTTGGTTCCGGCCTGGGTACCAGCTCGGGCACCGGCGACAGCAGGCCGTTCTCCCTATGGTCGACCCGCTCCGATCCGCTGCCCAGCGACACGGCTGCCGACCGCGCCGACAAGCTCTTCGTTTCGATCAACGAGTCGCTCAAGGCCATCGAAAGCCAGCAGCTCACCCGCATCGCCACGCTTGCCGACAACGCCTACAAGAACGCCGATGCGATTTCGCAAGCGCTCGAGGCGGCTGGCTTGCCGGTCGACAGCGATTTCGGCGACGAACGCGATATCGGCGGCCCGCTGATCCCCGTCGACAGCTCGATGATTTTCGACAGCAAGGTCAGGGAACTCGACGAGGCGCTGGACGCGCTCGACCACCTCAAAAAGGAGGCGCGCCGCCTGCCGCTCGCCAACCCCGCGTCCGGCCGTTCCGTCACCAGCCCATTCGGCGTGCGCACCGATCCGATCCTCGGCACCGCGGCGCTGCATTCGGGCATGGATTTCAGGGCGGCGATCGGCGTGCCCGCCAAGGTCACGGCACCCGGCGTCGTCGTCAAGGCCGGCTGGAACGGCGGCTATGGCCGCATGGTCGAGATCGATCACGGCCAGGGCTTTACGACGCGCTTTGCGCATCTCAGCGAAATCGGCGTGAGGGTCGGCCAGAAGCTCGACGCCGGCGACGTCATCGGCAAGACCGGCAACAGCGGCCGCTCGACCGGCCCGCATCTGCACTACGAGGTCCGCCACAATGGCGAGGCGATCGATCCCCTGCGCTTCCTGACGGTCGGCAAGAAGGTCGCGCAGTTCCTTTAGTAGCTGCAGCCATCGTCCAGGCTGCAAAAGAGTGCTGTCGGAAAGGCTGCCGATCTCCCCCTGCGGGGGATCGGCAGCTTTTGCCGTTCCGCCCGCACTTCATGCGCGTCAGTCATTATTTTTGAATTCCATTTGACTGAATAAATCTTTGATGCCAACCTGCGTTCTCCTAAGGGACGCAAGGGCATGGCACTGCGGGGGACCAATCAGGAATTCGGGCGGCCTTACAACAGGCGCATCGTGCTCGAATCCATCCGCCTTCATGGCCCCATTGCCCGCGGCGACATAGCGAGGCGGGTCGGGCTTACCGTCCAGACGGTTTCAACCATCGTTCGCGAACTGGAGGAGCACGGCTATGTCCTGTCCGTGCGCGAGGAGCCGCGAGGGCGCGGCCTGCCTCCGGCAACACTCAGAATCAATCCGGAAGGCGGCTATGCCGTCGGCATCCACATCACCCCCCTCGGGATCGACGCGGCCCTGACCAACCTCAGCGGCGACGTGATCGAAAGCGCGCACCGTGAGGCGCCGAATGCCACGCCTGATCTTGCCTTCGACCTGATCGGGGCGATGGTCAACGATTTGACCGGCTTGCGTCCCGGCGGCCGCGTTCTTGGCATCGGCATGGCGTTGCCCGGCCCATTCGGGGTGGAATCGATGAGCTTCGTCGGGCCGACAACGATGACCGGCTGGAAGGACGTGTCGCTCAGGGAACGGCTGGCGGCTTCAACGGGGTTGCCGGCTTTTTTCGAGACCGACATGGCCGCCGCGGCGATGGGCGAGCGCCTCTATGGCCTCGGGACGGGATATTCCGAATACTACTATCTCTATTTCGGCGTCGGTCTTGGCGGCGTCATGGTGCATGACGGGAGCGCATTGCGCGGCGCCTGGGGAAATGCCGGCGAGATCGGCCACATTCCCGTGGTCCCAGGCGGCGAGGCCTGTCCCTGCGGCAACCGAGGCTGCCTCGAACGCTATCTTTCGCTCGAAGCGCGAGGACGCTGGAGCGGCAGTGACGCCGACTGGGTGGCCGAGATCGGCCCGGTCTTCCGCAACGCCATCGCCGTCGTCGAGAACCTGTTCGACCCTGAAACCGTCATCCTTGGCGGACTTGCGTCCACCGATCTGCTTGAGCGGCTGGCCGGCTCGGCAACGCAGCTTCCCAACTCGGTCTCGGCCCGAAGGGACCGCGCCAGCCCCCGCATCATCGTAGGGCGCGGTGGACAATATGCGGTGCTGCGCGGCGCCGCCGCACTTGCCGTTTCCGGGGTGCTTTCGCCACGCTTCGGCCAGATGTTCACCGCCGAGCGCGAACGCGGGCGGGACCTCCTGCAAGGCAAGGGGATGGCGGCATGAGCGGAGTTCAGCCTGGCATGATCGGAGCTCAGCCTGGCATGAGCGATCCCCTGCTGGTGCTCGACAACGTCGCCAAGAATTACGGCGCCATCGAAGCCCTGAAAGGCATCAGTTTCTCGATCGGCAGGGGCGAGGTCGTGGCGCTTCTGGGCGACAACGGCGCCGGCAAGTCGACGCTTGTCAAGATCATAGCTGGCGGCCTGGAGCCGACTTCCGGCCGCATGCTGTTCGAGGGACGGGAATTCCTGGCCAGGTCGCCGGCCGAGGCCAAGGCCGCGGGTATCGAGACCGTCTACCAGGACCTGTCGCTTTGCACCAATGTCGACGTGGTGGCCAATTTCTTCATGGGTCGCGAGATCACCAGGAAGGTTCTCGGCGTTCCCGTGCTCGACGAACGCGCCATGGAGCAGGTGGTCCAGAAGGCGCTGGCCAGCGCCGGCACCCGCATCCCTTCGCTGCGCACCAATGTCGAGCATCTTTCGGGCGGCCAGCGGCAGGCCATCGAACTCAACCGGTTCGTGCATTTTGGCGGCAAGCTCGTGCTTCTCGACGAACCGTTCGCCGCGCTCGGCGTCGAGCAGACGCGGCGCGGCCTCGACATGATCCGCCAGGTGGCGAGCCAGGGCATCGGCGTCGTCATCATAACTCATATCATGCAGCAGGCCTTCCAGGTCGCCGACCGGATCGTGGTGATCCGGCAAGGCGTCGTGGCGGGTGATATCGCACGCAACAAAACAAGCCCCGACGCGGTGATCAACATGATCACCGGTGAGACGCTCGCCGGTGCCGGACCGGCTGGCTGAGGGACAAATGAGGGGTCCGGCGCAAGAGGAGCGAACGACATGAAGAAAATACTTCTTTCCGTCTTCGGTATCCTGGCACTGGCCTTTGCCACGCTTATGCCGGCATTCGCACAGTCCAAGGGCACCGTCTATTATATGGTGCCGACACTGCTCGATGAATTCCAGACCGGCTCGGTGAGCGCGCTGGAACTCTTCCTGAAGCAGACCGGCTATGAGATGAAGACGCTGAACGCCGACAACAAGACCGACGCCCAGCAGTCGCAGATGAACGACGTCATCGCGCTAAAACCGTCGGCGATCATTCTCGCCGCCGTCGATTTCAATGCGTTGAAGCCGTCCATCGAAGCCGCCCGCGCCGCCGGCATCCCGGTGGTTGAGTTCGACCGTCAGATCACGTCCACCCCCTCCGACTTCACCTCGGTGGCGGGGACCGTCGAAATCGGCTACGTCGCCGCCGATCAGGCCGAGAAACTGCTGACCGCCAAGAACGGCTCCGTGAAGGGAAAAATCCTGCAGGTGCTCGGCGATCCCGGCGACCCTTACACGCTCGACATCCAGAAGGGTTTCGAGGAGAAGATGAAGGCGTTTCCGGACGTCAAGATCATCTCGCTGCCGGCCATGCAATGGGAAGCCAGCAATGCCGGCACCATCGTCGCCGACCAGATGCTTGCCAACCCCGACATCGACCTGATCTTCAGCCACGCCGCCCATCTCTCGGTCGCCGCCGTCGCCTCGCTCGAGGCCGCCGGCAAGAAGCCGGGCGACGTCATGCTGATGAGCTCGAACGGCGCGCCTGTCGGCCTCGACCTGATCCGCAAGGGATGGCTCAACGTCGAAGTCGAGCAGCCACTCTACGCGCAGGCCGCGGCGGTCGCCATGTTCATGGACAAGATCGTCAACAAGCAGGAGATCAAGCCGGGCGAGTACGAAGTGCTCGGCCTGAAGTCGACCGTGACCAAGGAAGCCTGGGGGCCGAACATCAAGATCCCCGGCGCTGCGATCACCAAGGAAAACGTCGACAACCCGGCCTTCTGGGGCAATCTGAAGCCGCCATCGGATATGGTGAAGCCGGTAGAATAAGACAGTTGCGCTCCGGGCCGCGCCGGCTCGGAGCGCCCACTCCAAAGCGCCGCGCGCCCGCATGGACGCGCGTGGGATGTTGTATCGCCTTGAACCCGAGCGCCAACCGGATCAGCCAATGAATCCCCGCACACGCCAAATCCTCGAGTTCGTCCTCGACAACCTCGTCTGGTTCATGCTGGTCTTCGTGCTGGTGGTCTTCTCCACCTTCGTGCCGAACTATTTCCAGCTCGGCATATTCGCCAATATCATCGAGGCGTCGAGCGTGCTTGGCGTCATGTCGATCGGCCTCGCGCTGGTCATCATCGCCGGACATATGGACCTGTCGGTCGAATCCGTGGCGGCGCTCAGCGCCATGGCGGTCGGCATCCTGTTCTGCTCGTCGGGTATCGGCCTTGGCATTCAGCTGAATCCCCAATGGCTGATGGTTCCGGTGTCGCTGCTGATCGCCGTTGTCGTCGGCGGCATCATCGGCGCCTCCAACGGCTATCTGGTCGTGCGACTGAAGATGAGCGCCTTCATCATCACGCTGGCATCCTACATCTGGGTGCGCGGCCTCGTGCTGGTTATTTCCGGCGGCCGCTCGGCGCAGGATCTGGCGCCGGCGATCCGCTGGTTCGGCATCCAGCGCCTGCTTGGCCTGCCGCTCACGGCCTGGATCGCCATTGCCTGCTTCGTCGTCTTCTCGCTGATCATGGCCAGGACGCCGTTCGGCAGGCATCTCGTCATGATCGGCGGCAACGAGACCGCAACCTTCCGTGCCGGCATCCGGGTGAACCGCAACCTCGTCATTGCCTTCATGCTTGCCGGCGCCATCGCCGGCCTTGCCGGCTGGCTGCTGACAATACGCACGTCCGGCGCCACCGCCAATCTCGGTGTCGGCCTGCTGTTCAACGCCTTCGCCGCCGTCGTCATCGGCGGCGTCAGCCTGAAGGGCGGCGTCGGCACCCTGCCCGGCGTCTATGCCGGCGTGCTGCTGCTCTCGGCCATCAACACGGCGATCAACCTGATGGGCCTGCCCGCCAATTTCACCCAGGTGATCCACGGCCTGCTGGTGCTTGCCGCCGTGCTGCTCGACGCTTTCAAGCAGACCATCCGCCAAAGACTGGCATGAGAGGGGGGCTGGCATGAGCGGGCGGCCGGAAATCGGAAGACTTGACGGAAAGGTCGCTTTGGTCATCGGCGCGGCCCGCGGCATCGGCAAGGCAACCGCCCTGCGTTTTGCCGAGGAGGGCGCGAAGCTGGTACTGGCCGATACCGAGATCGAGGCGGGGCAAGCGGCCGCGGACGAAGTCGGCGCCGCCTTCATCCGCACCGACATCTCGCGGATGGCCGATGCGCAGGCCGCGGCGGCGCTGGCGCTCGACCATCACGGCCGGCTCGACATCCTGGTCCAGAATGCCGGCATCTACCCCTGGCAGCTCATCGAGAACACCAGCCCGGATGACTGGGACCGGGTCATGGCCGTCAATCTGCGCGGCACCTTCAATGCCACCCGTGCCGCGCTCGTGCCGATGAAGGCGCAGCATTTCGGGCGCATGCTCTACACCTCGTCCATCACCGGCCCACACGTCACCAGCCCCGGTCACGGCCACTACGCCGCGACCAAGGCCGGCATCAACGGCTTCATCCGTTCGGCGGCTCTCGAATTCTCGGGCTACGGCATCACCGTCAACGGCGTCGAGCCCGGCAACATCCTCACCGAAGCGATCCAGATGCATCGCGGCGCGGCCTATATCAAGAATATGGAAGACTCCATCCCGCTCGGCCGGCTCGGCAGCCCGCGCGACGTGGCCAATGCCTTCCTGTTCCTCGCCTCGGACGATGCCAGCTACATCACCGGCACGACCATCGTGGTCGATGGCGGGCAGTTGCTGCCCGAGGGCAAGGATTTTCGGCTGCTGCCGCCGTGATCGTTGTGTCGCCAAACGACCTGGCTTCGTGTTTTGGGGTGCCAACGCAAACAATGCTGCCGGGGCAACTTCCGAGGTCCACCACCCAAGGCACCATGCCAGAAAGGCGGTCGTTGCCCCCGATCCGACCGCCACATACAGCATTGGCGGCGGTGGGCAGAGCTCGGATTTTATGAATTCGAATGCCGATCAAAATTGCCCCGTAGGCCCACAGGGGTGCAAGCCCCGATATACCCAATGCCAGCGGCAGGCCGCCTCATTCGCCAACGACGGTGAATGGCCGCCATTGCGGCCAGTAATGGGCGCTGCGGCAATGGGCATATGTCAAGTAACGGGTCAGCCACCAAAGGGCTGTTGGAGGCCGCAGAGCTTGGCTCTGTGGTCACCAATCATTTTCGACGCCTGTCGACGATTTCAAAGCGACGGATTGAGAGAAAGCATACAACCAATTGATTGAGTGGTGGGCGATGACGGGCTCGAACCGCCGACATCTTCGGTGTAAACGAAGCGCTCTACCAACTGAGCTAATCGCCCGCTCCGGCGCGGACCTTTAAGCGGTCGGGACCGGCTTCGCAAGGCCAAATGAGCGGGCGATGCCCCAACCGCAAGCCGGTTTGGGCGACAAAGTTCGCCCTGTCAAAAAACCTTCTCCTGTTTGCTGTTATGCTGTCGCGCTCCCCGCTTGACACCCGCTGGCTTACCCCTTATCCACCGCCCCAACGACGAACACGGCTGACACGTGCTCGTCCATGCGCGGGTGTAGCTCAGTTGGTTAGAGTGCCGGCCTGTCACGCCGGAGGTCGCGGGTTCGAGCCCCGTCACTCGCGCCATTCTTTTGAATGGCCTAGGTTTCCTTCATACAAAAAGTTTCGACTTTCAGTTTTCTGAGAGTTTCGACTTTTTGTATTCGCTTCATTTCCTCGCCAAGTTAATCATGCGCCGGCCATTTCAAGAATTTTCCTTGTAACGAGAGATATCGCTGGCTCCTCATTTTCAATGTAAGCGGAACTCTTGTCTTCAATCCTTGGAACTGGCCTGCCTTCGTACCAAGAACTGGCCTTCCCTGATTGATCTTTTCGTTTTTTCTTCTCGAAAATGTCTCGGTATCTTCGCGGCGAGATGCCGATAAATGGCTCAAATAGGACTTTTTTCTCTCGTTCTGCGGGAGAGAATGTGATGGAATCGGCGTGAAGATCCTTTGCGTGGCTTTTTGGATATGGTTCTAAAAAAACGACTCTTCTAACGCCGGAAGATACAATATGCTTTGCGCACATATGGCAGGGAAAGGTTGTGCAAAAAAGTATCGATCCAGCTAAAGCTTTGCCAAGCCGTGCTGCGTCAGTGATGGCCGACATCTCGGCATGGATAATCCGACCGAACTCGATCAAGTCCATTACTTTCGAATCCGAGATTGATTTTTCAGACATCAATCTGCGAACTTGTTTGTGAGTCGAGCCAGAAGATAAGAGCTTCTCAGATAGGAACCCGAGTTTACCCATTCGCTCAACCAGATCATCGATTACGCGAATTTTGCGGCTATGGTTTCCGTCGGCACCTTCCTCAAAATCACGATGTTTATCGCCGGCATCGTCACACCAATAGGTCCCGCCAAAAGGTTTCGGCACTTCGTTGCAACCTAAGGCAATAACCTCTCCGTTGGGGGAGAACACGGCAGCACCAACTTGTCGCGAAAGGTCTAGAGATCGAAGGGCCGCTCCAGCCGCCGCGTACATGCCGTATTCAGTCTTTGTAGGCGAATAGCTATTATGGCCAAAAAAGGCTCGGATGAACCGCTCGACTGTACTCTTTGAACCTTGGTTTACTTCGCCTCTAACAAAAACATCCCCCCGATGGAAAACGTCTGAAACGCGTTGCCCATACTCGTCAGAAATTTCGTTATTGTCGATAGAGATTAGGTCGATCGCCTGCTTCTCAGCATCGTCTTCTTCTATCGTTCCAGTGCCATATTCTTTGATTTTTTTTACGAGTTGTGACCTACGCTCCTCCTTGTCAGAGAAGACGGAAATTTGAATGAACTTCCGACCGTAAACCTGGCGCAGAAGGGCGATTTCCTCCTCCCGTTTGAACTGGCGGACTATGAAGGCGGTACCCAGTAAGGGTGCCTCACGTGCAATTTTCGGATCCATCTTCGGTTGTAGTTCTTGTCGCAGTCGGCGGATTTCACTTATTGCGAGGCAGGCCAACGCGGCCTGATTGTCAATGGTCCGGCGCACCGTGTCTGCGTTCGAGATCAACGAACGGTATCTGGCGCTGTAGGAATCCTCTTCGACCCTCATCTGAGGGAGTAGGTCTCGCATCACCTTAGTGATGTGGATTACCTGTGATTGGTAGGCGACGTCCTTGAGGCCGCTTTCGAGGAAACTCACGATGGCGTCGAGATCGACACCGATTGGGCCAACGAGTCCGATGACGAGTTCAGGATTGTTTATGGTGACCGTGTTGCTCATTTGCCCCCCCGGGATGGAACTTAACCGTTCCGTTTTTATTGTCGTATGAGAGTACTCATACCTGATGTATCATAGAGTCGCAAAATCGCTGGAGGGTGAACAATGGTCGAACCAGAACGCGTCAGCCTGAGTCAAAGTAGCAGTCAATCGAGAAAAGAGCAGCTTAGTGAGATCATGCGAGACGCTGTGAATAGCGTTTTGGAGCGCCCGGACTCCAGACGGGGGCCCTATATCATAGACAACAACGACATTAAGAACGTTGTTGTTCGGCGCTAATCGCATCAATCTAATGTCTAGGCCCGCGCTGCCGTGAAGGCAGGCGGGCTTTGCTTCATTTGAGGGATTAGATCTCCCTCAACCCTCCAGCAGCACCGCCTCGACCTCTTGCAGTGACGGCATCGACGGCGCGGTGCCGGGCCGCGTCACCGAAATGCCGGCGACGGCGCAGGCAAAGCGCACCGCCTGCAGCGGCTCCACGCCTTTGGCGAGTGCCGCGGCCAGG
Source organism: Mesorhizobium metallidurans STM 2683 (assembly GCF_000350085.1). GTDB lineage: Bacteria > Pseudomonadota > Alphaproteobacteria > Rhizobiales > Rhizobiaceae > Mesorhizobium > Mesorhizobium metallidurans. The sequence continues at coordinate 27,824 of NZ_CAUM01000098.1, read as the reverse complement.
CCGCCATTGAAGGCGTCGCCCGCGCCCGTGGTCTCGACCACCGGGCCGGCATTGACCACGGGAACATGGTCGGAACGGCCGGCCGTGTGGAGCAGCGCGCCTTTTTCGCCAAGCGTGATGATCACCGTCCCAACGCCCTTGCCGAGCAGGCTGTCGGCGGCGCGGCGGGCATCGTCGATGGACGACACCTTGATGCCGGTCAGTCCCTCGGCCTCGGTCTCGTTGGGCGTGACATAGTCGCAAAGCGCGTAGATGCGGTCGGGAAGCGTTACCGACGGGGCCGGAGCCGGGTTGAGGATGGTCGTCACCCCTGCCCCGCGCGCGATTTCCAGGCCCCGCAGCGCCGCCTCGACCGGCTGTTCGAGCTGGGTGACGAAGATGCCGGCCGAGCGGATCAGGCCGGCATGGGCCTCGACGTCATCCGGCGAAATCAGCATGGCGGCACCCGGGCAGACGATGATGGCGTTGTTGCCGCTCGTCTCCTCGACGAAGATATAGGCCGCGCCAGTGTAGCTTTGCGGCGTGTCGATGACGGTGCTCTTCACGCCGGCCCGCACCCAGGTCTGCCTCGCCATGTCGGCAAACGGATCTACGCCAAGGCGCGTCAGGAAAGTGACGTCGGCGCCCAGCTTGCCGGCGGCGACGGACTGGTTGGAGCCCTTGCCGCCGGGGCCAAGCTTGAAAGACGTGCCAAGGATCGTCTCGTCCATGCGCGGCTGGCGGACAGCGCGATAGGCGGTATCGGCGACGAAGACGCCCAGTATGACAATAGGCTTGCCTGGCATGTCGCTACACCGCGTCCGGCGGCACGACGCCCTTGCGGAAGGCGAAGCAGCCATAGAAGCGGCGCTCGCCGGTCTGGAGGACGCAATAAGCCCGCTTGGCGCGCTCGTAGAAGGCGTAGCGCTCGACCGAGATCATCGGCCAGGCCTTGCCTTCCGCCGCATCGATCTCTCTTTGCACTTCCTTCTGCACGGGAGGTATCTCGTCCGGCTTGCCGACGATCTCCATGCGCGCCGCCGCATCGTCGACGAACGTGTCAAGCGGATAGAGCGATAGCACCGCCTTGACCACGTCGGCCGCCGGCGCGTCGATACGCAGCAGCTTGCCGAGCACTGTCTGGCGCGCGGTCGAATCGGACGGGAAATTGGTGTCGACGATGATCAAGTCGTCGCCATGCCCCATCGCTCTCAGCGCCTGGAGCACGTCGGCATTGAGCAGCGGATTGATCCCTTTGAGCATGGCATTCCTCCCGAACGGGCTTTTTGTGTGTGAGGTCAGATACGGCGGCCGGTCTCTGCATCGAAGAGATGTACCTGGTCCAACCGGGGCTTGAGGTGCAGCGTGTCGCCCGGCTTGAAGTCGTGGCGCTCGCGAAACAGCGCCACCATCTGACCCTCGCCGAAGCGCAGAAAGACCAACGTTTCGGAGCCGGTCGGCTCGACCACCGAAATCTTCGCCGGGACGCCGTCGGGGTGGATTTCGAGATGCTCGGGCCGCACGCCATAGACGACGCCGCGGCCGCCCTCGACACTGCTTTTCGCAGATATCGGGAACGGCGTTCCCGATATCTCGACGACTGGCTTGTCGCCGTTGCTCACGATGCCCTTCAGCAGGTTCATCGACGGCGAGCCGATGAAGCCGGCGACGAACAGATTGGCCGGCCGGTCGAACAGTTCCAGTGGCGCGCCGACCTGTTCGATGCGGCCGTCGCGCATCACCACGATCTTGTCGGCCATGGTCATGGCCTCGATCTGGTCGTGCGTGACATAGATGGTGGTGGTCTTCAGCCGCTGGTGCAGTTCCTTGATCTCGGCGCGCATCTGGACGCGCAGCTTGGCGTCGAGATTGGAGAGCGGCTCGTCGAACAGGAACACCTGCGGGTTGCGCACGATGGCGCGGCCCATGGCGACACGCTGGCGCTGCCCGCCCGAAAGCTGGCGCGGATAGCGCTTGAGATAGGGATTGAGGTCGAGAATATCGGCGGCGTGCTTGACCCGCTCTGAGACCACCGCCGGATCGGTTTTGCGCAGCTTCAGCGCAAAGGCCATGTTCTGCTCGACCGTCTTGTGCGGATAAAGCGCGTAATTCTGGAACACCATGGCGATGTCGCGCTTGGCCGGCGGCAGATGGTTGACGACACGGTCGCCGATGGCGATCGTGCCGCCGGAAATGGTCTCCAGTCCCGCGACCATCCTGAGCAGGGTGGACTTGCCGCATCCGGAAGGGCCAACCAGCACCACGAACTGTCCGTCAGCGATGTCGACGCTGACATCGTGCAGGACCTTGACGGTTCCGAATGCCTTGGCCACATTGCTGATCGCGACTTGGGCCATTCTCCCCCCTTGGGTCCTTGGGACCCACAGGCCCTTTCGTTGCCGTGAAGCTAACCAACGCGAACGGCAAGGGCAAGTCAGTCTCTTATAGATAAAAACCCAACCTCGTTGACACGGCACCTGGTTGCGAGAATAGTGGCAAATGCCAATCCGACTGCCGGTCATACATCCGAAAATCGGAACTCCAGGCGACGCAGGGTGGGGTCCCACGTCCCCGTTTGATCAAGGAGAACCGCCGGCGTTCGGGCGTCCGACAGCTTGGCATATCAAATCACGACTGTTGTTCTGGGAGGAATGGTAGATGAGAGTCGGTCTTTACGAAAAATTGGTGCGTGCGGGTGCTACCCGTCGTGACATCCTCAAGGGCGCGGCCAGCATGGCCGCGATCGCCGCGGCATCCGGCGCCGGGCTCGGCGCGCTGACGCGCCCGGCTTCCGCGGCAAGCGAACTGCGCGCGCAGATCCTGCAGATTCCCGGCGTCGGCAAGGGTCAACCGACCGATGCGGACTTTCAGAAGGTCGGCGAGCTCTGCCTCGAGGCGACCAAGGCCAATGTCAAGGAAGGCGAATTCGCCGGTGTCGAGTTCACCTTCATGGGCCTCAACAACCAGAACCTGCACAATGTGCTGTTCCGCGGCTTCCTGAAGCCGTGGGAGGCTTATACCGGCGCCAAGATCAGCTGGATCGACCTGGCGCAGGCCGACTACAACGCCCGCCTGCAGCAGTCGATCGCCACCGGTACCGTCGACTTCGACATCATCGAGATGGGCGCGCCGTTCGAAGGCGATGTCTGCGGCAAGGGTCTGACCTCGGAAATGCCGGACTGGGTCAAGGAGCAGATCGATATCGATGACCTCGTGGCCTATCTGAAACCCCCGGTGGGCACCTGGGACGGCAAGCAATATCGTGTGACCGTCGACGGCGACACGCACAACTTCAACTACCGCACCGACGTGTTTGCAGACTCTGATCTGGCAGCAGCCTGGAAAGCCGACAGCGGCGACAAGTCAGGCCTGACGGAGTGGGGCGTGCCGAAGACCTGGCAGCAGGTTCAGGCCGTCACCAAGTTCCTGAAGGGCAAGAAGTTCAAGGGCGAGGACGTCTATGGCTATCTCGATGCGCCCAAACCCTGGGGCGGGTTCGGCTTCTACTTCCTCGGCAGCCGCGCCAGCGCCTATGCCAAGCATCCCGACGACAAGGCCTGGCTGTTCGACGCCGACACGATGAAGCCGCGCGTCAACAACCCGGCCTGGGTGCGGGCGATCCAGGACGTCATCGACGCGCTGCCGTCGGAGCCGCCAGACCAGATCAATGCCGACCCGAACACGACCGGCTTCCAGCAGTTCCTGGCCGGCACCGGTTCGATGATCCCCTGGTGGGGCGATATCGGTTCCAACGTCAAGACCAACGACTCCTCGGTCATTGGCGACGTCACCGGCTTCTCGATCCTACCGGGCTCGGACGACGTCTACAATTCCAAGACCGGCCAGTGGGAAAAGCTCGCCAGCGGCCCGAACCATTCGCCGAACTGCGCCTATCTCGGCTGGGGCGTCTACGTCATGGCCCGCGTCGACAGCGACGAAAAGAAGAAGAAGGCGGCATGGTCCGCCGCCGCCCATCTCGGCGGCAAGGATCTGTCGCTCTGGACGGCCATGTATCCGTCCGGCTTCCAGCCCCACAGGAAGAGCCACTTCAACATTCCGGAATGGGTCGCGGCTGGCTACGACGAAGCGTTCATCACCTCCTACCTCAAGTCGGAGGGCGATTCCTACAACCATCCGAACGCGGCGATCGAACCGCGCATCCCCGGCATCTTCCAGTATTACAGCGCCGCCGAGGACATCCTGGCCAACACCTTCGCCGGCAAGATGAAGGCGCAGGAAGGCGCCGATGCCATCGCCGCCGCCTGGGAGAAGCTGACCGACCAGATCGGCCGCGAAAGCCAGATCAAGCTCTACAAGGCCTCGCTCGGCATGTAGCCAGGAGCTATGATAAGATCGCGGCCCGGCGACTCCTCGTCGCCGGGCCGTATCTTGACCGGCCCGGCCGGTCGCTTGTGCAAAAGAGGCGAGAGGCGTGGCTGACCAGACTTCGACCACGAACGCGTGGCCGGCAAATTCCGTTCCTACCGATCTGATCCCGCCCGGCCGCAAGCGCCTCGGTTGGGCCCTGATGGCCGCGGCGACGCTGGGCCTCCTGGCAACGATCCTGGTTCAGATCCTCTACAAGAGCGAGGTCGACACGATCGGTTTCGAGACCTGGCGGCCGGTCGTCTATGCCTATATCCTGTGGGGCGTTGCGCTCGGCGTCGGACAGGTGCTGATCCGCGGCGAGGACGGCCAGCGCGCGCTGTTCCTGCTGCCGGCGCTGCTGTTCACCATCGCCATGGTGATCTTTCCGACGCTGTTCGGTTTCTACATCGCGCTGACCGACTGGAATCTCTCTTCCTTCTCCGGCCGCAAGTTCAACGGGCTCGACAATTTCTGGCAGATGCTGGGCGATCCCTACTATCGCAACGCGCTGTTCAACATGGTGCTCTACGTGCTCGCCGTGTTCGTCGAATATGTCATCGCCTTCGGTCTCGCTCTGCTGCTCAACGCGCAGATCCGGGCGCGAAAATTCTTCCGCGTCGTCTTCCTGATGCCCTTGATGCTGTCGCCGGTCGCGGTGTCGTGGATGATCGGCAAATCGCTGATGGAATACCGGTTCGGGCCGGCGGCGACGCTGGCGCGCCATCTCGGCTGGGAAAACCCGGCCTTCTTCTCCAACCCGATCACCGCCCGCATCTCGATCATGGTGCTCGATGCCTGGACCTTCATTCCGTTCATGATGATCATGCTGCTCGCCGGCCTGCAGGCGATGTCGCGCGAGGTGCTGGAGGCAGCGCGCGTCGATGGCGCCACGGCCTGGCAGACCTTCTGGCAGGTCACTTTCCCGCTGATGCTGCCGGTGTCGGTGACCGCGGTGATCCTGCGCATCATCTTCAAGCTGAAGCTTGCCGACATCATCATCACCGTCACCTCGGGCGGCCCGGGCGGTGCGACCGATTCCGTATCGAGCTTCATCTATCGCGAGTACCGCGACCGCTCGAATGTCGGCTACGGCACCATGCTGGCGATGGCCTATCTCATCATCATCGTCGTGTTCGTGACGTGGCTGCTGAAATTCGCCAGCCGCTTCGTGCGCAACGTCAACTGATCGGCAGGCCATATGAGCGTTCAGACAACCGACTATAGCGCCTCCGAAATCCGCTCGCCGGCGAGCTTTGTCGCCAATCGCGTCTTCATCTACGGCGCGCTTATCTTCTGGGCCTTCATCTGCCTGTTCCCGATCTACTGGACAATAACCACCTCGTTCAAGACCGCGATCGACGTCACCCAGGGCCATCTCATCCCCTTCGTCGACTTCAAGCCGGACTGGAAGGGCTGGCGCTCGCTCGGCCTATCGCCGGATTCGATCTTCCAGACCTCGACGGTGCGTGAGGAATTCCTCAAGCGCTTCATGAATTCGGTCATCACCTCGGTCGGCGCATCGAGCCTCGCCATCATCATCGGCAGCCTCGCCGCCTATGGGCTCACCCGCTATCGCTACAAATTCGCCTGGTTCAAGAACGAGGACATTTCCTTCTTCTTCCTGTCGCAGCTGATCCTGCCGCCGGTCGTGCTGGCGCTGCCGTTCCTGGTGCTCTACCGCGAAGTCGGCCTGCTCGACACGCGCATCGGACTGATCCTGCTCTACACGCTGATGGTGCTGCCGATCGTCATCTGGATCATGCGCGACCAGTTCAACTCAATCCCGGTCGAGCTGGAGGAGGCAGCGCTGGTCGACGGCCTGTCGATCTGGGGCGCCTTCTTCCGCATCGTCATGCCGATCGCACTGCCCGGCATGGTCGCCGCCTTCATCCTGGCGATGGTGCTGTGCTGGAACGAGTATTTCTTTGCCGCATTGCTGACCTCGACCGATGCCAAGACCATTCCAGTCATGGTGGCGAGCCAGACCGGCTCGCAAGGCATCAACTGGTGGTCGATGGCAGCCCTTGCCACCGCCGCCATCACGCCGCTCGCCGTCATCGGCATCGCGCTGGAGCGCTATCTGATCATGGGCATGACGGCGGGTGCTGTGAAGTAGGCGGCGCCTTCTTCCCTTCTCCCCCTTGTGGGAAAAGGTGGATTGGCGTGCAGCGCCAAGACGGTCGAGGGGTGCTGGAAGAAATGAGACGTCAGCGTTCCCTGGAACAGCCCTCATCCGACCGAGCTTCGCTCGGCCACCTTCTCCCACAAGGGGAGAAGGCAGAGCTGCGCTAGGCCGACAAGATCGCGCGCAGATGATCGAGGATCATGGCGACGCCCTTTTGCCCAAGTTCCGCCGAGGCTTCCGACGCGCTCGCCGTGTACCAGCCGGTGTTGTCGGCGAAATGGCCGGCGTCCACCGCTTCGGGGCACAGCGCCAGCATCAGCGACGTCTCGCCGATACCGGCATGGTCGAACGGGTACTGGCCGTTCATCGTGGCTGGCATCAGCGGATGCACCTGCACCCAGTTGAAGAAATTTTCACCCGCCGCATGCCCGGAATAGTAGTCGGCCATCGCCTGCGTGCCCCACCAGCCCTCGCCGCGCTCCTTTTCGAGGAAGCGGAAGATCGCTTGCCGCCCGGCGCTCTTGAAGGCGAGATCGGTTGGCATGCCGGCGGCGAAATTCTCGGTCTGGTGGTGGATGATGGCATGGACGTTACGAAAGCCGATGCGCAACAGGCTGTAGAACAATTCCTCCGCGAACGGCGCCAGCGCATTGCCGCCGACCTGCACCGAGCCGCTGCCCTCGGGCGGCGCCACCGCATAGCTCGCCGTGCCGTAATAAAAGGGCGGCAGGATGACGATGTCGGCTTCCTTCTCGAACAGCTCCAGCGTCTTGACGACCGCCAGCGTATCCATGCCGACGGCCATGTGCTCGCCATGGTATTCGAGCACGCCGAGCGGGAGCACTACCGGCCAGTTCTCGGCGATCGCCTTGCGGATCTGGTGCGGCAGCATCAACTCGTAGCGCATGGGCGCCCTACTCCATATTGGTGTGACGGGCGCGCATCGCTTCGGGCGACATGCCGGTGATGGTCCTGAGCTTCAGCACCATCACCTCGAACAGCAGGAACAACGCGCCTTCGAACACCGAGCCCATCGGCAGCACGGACGTCTTGTCCGATCCCTGGTCGTCGGCCATGGTCTGTGCCGGAATGAGCAAGGTGAAGTCGGCAAGCGTTGCCGCGCTGCTCCCGGTCTGGGCGGTCAGCAGCAGGACGGTCGCACCCGCTTCGCGGGCGATCCGCATCAGGGTGAGCACGGTCGAGGTCTCGCCCGGCCCGGAACTGACGAGAAAGACGTCGCCCGCTGCAAGCGGCGGCGTTGTCATGTCGCCGGCCACCGAGACCGGCAGCCCGAGATGGTAGAGCCGCATGGCGAAGCCCTTGACCTGCAAAGCCTCGCGACCGCAGCCATAGACGACGATCTTGCTTGCGCCAGCGAGCATGGCGCAGGCGGCATCGACGCGGCTTTCATCCACTCGCTCCAGCACGCCGCCAAGCTCGTTCAGCGCAATTTTGAACAGATCCGTGCCGGCCCTGGTCATGACGGTTCCGCCGGTCTGGTGGGATCCGAAATCTGTCTGAATTCCTGGGTCACGTTTTCCCCGAACGGCTTGTTTTTGTTCATGCTATCACCGCGAAAATCCGTGTCCAACGGCGCTGCGCGCTTTTGCTGTGCCACGGGCGTGATAGTGTCATGTCAGACAAATCAACCGAGGAAACGGCAGGGACATGAGGACACGGCATTTCGACCGCATCGGCAATGGCGGCATCGACTTCACGGAGCTCGGCTTCGGCACGGCGCCGCTCGGCAATCTCTACCGCGCTGTTTCCGACGAGGATGCCAACGCCACGCTGGAGGCCGCGTGGAAGGCCGGCTGCCGCTACTACGACACCGCGCCGCTCTACGGGCTCGGCCTGTCGGAAACGCGGCTCAATCCGTTCCTGCGCTCGAAAAAGCGCGACGACTACGTGCTGTCGAGCAAGGTCGGGCGCATCATGCGCGCCAGCCCGCCCGAGCATCGCACCGGCATCGGCAAGTTCTTCGACACGCCGTCGCGCCGGGAGGTCTACGACTACAGCTATGACGGCGTCATGCGTTCCTTCGAAGCCTCGCTGGAACGTCTCGGCGTCGACCGCATCGACATCCTGTTCGTGCATGACGTCGACATCTTCACCCACGGCAGCAGGCAAGCCTCCGACCAGCGCATCGAGGAGTTCATGCGCTCGGGCTATTACGGGCTGCTTTCGTTGCGCGACCAGGGCGTGATCAAGGCGTTCGGCGGCGGCATCAACGAATGGCCGGTTGCCCAGACATTGGCCGAGCGTGGCGACTTCGACCTGTTCCTGCTTGCCGGGCGCTATACGCTGCTGGAGCAGGAGGCGCTACAGTCCTTCCTGCCGCTCTGCCAGAAGCGCGGCATCGGCATCGTTCTCGGCGGCCCGTACAATTCAGGCATCCTGGCAAGCGGGCCAAGGCCCGGCGCCTTTTACAACTATTCCGAAGCGCCGCAGGACATCATCGACCGCGTCACGCGCATCGAGGCTGTCTGCAAGCGCCATGGCGTGCGGCTGATCGAGGCGGCACTGCAATTTCCGCTGCTGCACCCTTCGGTCGTGTCGGTGATCCCCGGCGGCCAGCGGCCGAGCGAGGTCGAAAGCAACCGCTCGCTGCTCGACGCCAAGCTGCCCAAGGCACTCTGGGCCGATCTCAAGCAGGAGGGGCTGATGCGCGCCGACGCGCCGACCGCATAGAACCTTCTCGGGCGCATCGCGATTTCCGTCATCCTCGGGCTTGTCCCGAGGATCTGCCAACATCAACATAAGTAATTGTAATAGGGTCTATTCTTCGTAGGCACGTAGATCCTCGGGACAAGCCCGAGGATGACGATGGCGTTATGCGCGCCTGCTGGTCGCATGTACCTGCGTAGGCTCAAAAAAGAAAAGCCGGGCAAACCCGGCTTTTCTGATCTCTGAAAAAGAAAAAGTGGTCTTAATTGACCGCGTCCTTGAGACCCTTGCCGGCCGAAAACTTCGGCACGGTGCGCGCCGGAATCTTCACTTCCGCGCCGGTCTGCGGGTTGCGGCCGGTCGACGCGGCGCGTTTTGACACGGTGAAATTTCCGAAGCCGACAAGCCGGACATCGCCGCCCTTCTTCAGTTCGCCGGTGATCACGGAAAATACCGCATCCACCGCCGACTGCGCGTCACCCTTCGAAATACTCGCGGCATCGGCGACAGCGGACACCAGTTCGTTCTTGTTCATAAAAATTCCCTTCCATGAGAAAACCGGAACCACTCGACTCATCCGGCAGGAAACGGACTTTAGAAAGAAGCGCTCCCGCAACCAAGTCGAAAAGCGCCAAATAAAGCGGAAAAAGCCCGGAAATCCGGGGTTTTTCACATGAAAAAGCCGGGCTCAAGGCCCGGCTCTCTCTTTGTGCTCTGCAACTTTAGAGTTTGTGCGATGCAACTTTAGTTATTGCTAATGTGCAAGCGACTTGCTGGCGTCGTCTCCGGCATCCACTGTGGCCGGCGCATTGACCGGTTCGACCCATTCAATCGGCTCCGGCATGCGCACCAGCGCATGACGCAGCACCTCGCCAACCCGCGAGACCGGGATGATCTCCATGCCGTTCTTCACGTTGTCCGGAATCTCCGCCAGATCCTTGGCATTGTCTTCCGGGATCAGCACCTTCTTGATGCCGCCGCGAAGTGCGGCCAGCAGCTTCTCCTTCAACCCGCCGATCGGCAGCACCCTGCCGCGCAACGTGATCTCGCCGGTCATCGCCACATCGGCCTTGACCGGAATGCCGGTCAGCACCGAGACGATCGCAGTGGCCATCGCCACGCCCGCCGACGGTCCGTCCTTGGGCGTAGCACCTTCCGGCACGTGGACGTGGATGTCACGCTTGTCGAAGAGCGGCGGCTCGATGCCGAAATCGAGCGCGCGCGAGCGGACATAGGAGGCCGCCGCCGAGATCGATTCCTTCATCACGTCGCGCAGATTGCCGGTCACCGTCATGCGGCCCTTGCCGGGCATCATGACGCCTTCGACCGTCAGCAGCTCGCCGCCGACTTCCGTCCAGGCAAGTCCGGTGACGACACCGACCTGATCGTCGGCCTCGACCTGGCCGAAGCGGAAGCGCGGAACACCGAGGTAATCGGCGAGATTGTCCGCCGTGATGTTGATCGTCTTCTTCTTCGTCTTCAGGATCTCGGTCACCGCCTTGCGGCCGAGCTTCATCAGCTCACGCTCCAGGCTCCGCACGCCCGCTTCACGGGTGTAGGTCTGGATGATGCCGCGGATCGCGTCCTCGCCGACGGAGAACTCCTTCGGCTGCAGCGCGTGATCGCGGATCACCTTCGGCATCAGGTGGCGCTTGGCGATCTCGATCTTCTCGTCCTCGGTATAGCCGGCGATACGGATGATCTCCATGCGGTCCATCAAGGGCGCAGGGATGTTCAGCGTGTTCGCCGTCGTCACGAACATCACGCTCGACAGGTCGTATTCGACCTCGAGATAGTGGTCCATGAACGTCGAGTTCTGTTCGGGATCGAGCACTTCGAGCAAGGCCGACGACGGATCGCCGCGGAAATCCTGGCCCATCTTGTCAATCTCGTCGAGCAGGAAGAGCGGGTTGGATTTCTTGGCCTTCTTCATCGACTGGATGACCTTGCCGGGCATCGAGCCGATGTAAGTGCGCCGGTGACCGCGGATCTCGGCCTCGTCGCGCACGCCGCCCAGCGCCATGCGGATGAACTCGCGGCCGGTCGCCTTGGCGATCGACTTGCCGAGCGAGGTCTTGCCGACGCCGGGAGGTCCGACGAGGCACAGGATCGGCCCCTTCAGCTTCTTCTGGCGGCTTTGCACGGCAAGGTACTCGACGATGCGGTCCTTGACCTTGTCGAGGCCGAAATGGTCGGTGTCGAGCACGTTCTGCGCGAAGGCCAGGTCCTGCTTGACCTTGGAGTTCCTGCCCCACGGTATCGACAGGATCCAGTCGAGATAATTGCGCACGACGGTCGATTCAGCCGACATCGGCGACATCGTCCGCAGCTTCTTCAATTCGGCTTCCGCCTTTTCGCGAGCCTCCTTGGAGAGCTTGGTCTTCTTGATGCGCGCCTCGATCTCGGCGGCCTCGTCGCGGCCGTCCTCGCCCTCGCCGAGTTCCTTCTGGATAGCCTTCATCTGCTCGTTGAGGTAGTATTCGCGCTGCGTCTTCTCCATCTGGCGCTTGACGCGCGAGCGGATGCGCTTCTCCACCTGCAGGACGGAGATTTCGGCTTCCATGAAGCCCATCGCCTTTTCCAGCCGCTCCTTGACCGAGAGCGTGGCCAGCATCTCCTGCTTCTCGGGGATCTTGATGGCAAGATGCGAGGCAACCGTGTCGGCGAGCTTGGAATAGTCGTCGATCTGGCTGGCGGCGCCCACCACTTCGGGCGAGATCTTCTTGTTCAGCTTGACGTAGTTCTCGAAGTCGGTGACGACCGAACGGGCCAACGCCTCGACCTCGACCTCTTCCTCCTCCGGTTCGACCAGCGCCGAGGCGCGAGCCTCGTGGAAGTCGGGACGGTCGGTGAAGGAGACGATTTTCGCACGCGAAGCACCTTCGACCAGCACCTTGACGGTGCCGTCCGGCAGCTTCAGCAATTGCAGCACGTTGGCGAGCGTACCGATGTCGAAGATGGCATCGGGCTCGGGATCGTCATCGGCGGCATTCATCTGGGTCGCAAGCAGGATCTGCTTTTCCTGACCCATCACCTCTTCCAGCGCCTTGATCGATTTTTCGCGCCCGACGAAGAGCGGCACGATCATGTGCGGGAATACCACGATGTCGCGCAGCGGGAGGACTGCGAAGACGCCGTCGCTGGGAGCCTTGGATACTTTGGCCATTGTCCAACCTTTCATATCGCAGCCGCCATTCGGCCAACCGCGAATCTCATATTAACGACCGAGGATCGTTCCGCCTACCACCGTTTGTGACGGGAGTTTTACAGCACAGAATTCGGCACCACGGCCTTCTCGTGTTAGTTGGATGCACGAGAGCCAAAGATCAAGGGCAAACACTGTCCGTTCATCCACTCCGTCGCAGGGCGGCACATCAAAACGACCGCTACAGCAAAACGGCACCTCACGGCGCCGTTTTTCGAGAAAATTCCAATGCCGGCTCACGTCAGGCGCTGACGTTGCCCTTCTTTTCCTTCTGCTCGGAATAGATATAGAGCGGCCGGGCGTTGCCGGACACCACCTCTTCCGAAATAACCACTTCGCGCACGCCTTCCAGCGCCGGCAGCTCGAACATGGTGTCGAGCAGGATCGCTTCCATGATGGAGCGCAGGCCACGTGCGCCGGTCTTGCGTTCTATGGCGCGCTTGGCGATCGCCGAGAGCGCATTCTCGTGGAAGGTCAGGTCGACATTCTCCATCTCGAACAAACGCTGATACTGCTTGACCAGCGCGTTCTTCGGCTCGGTCAGGATCTGGATCAGCGCCGGCTCGTCGAGATCCTCCAGCGTCGCCAGGACCGGCAGACGGCCGACGAATTCCGGGATCAGGCCAAACTTCAGGAGATCCTCGGGCTCGACCAGGCGGAACACATCGCCGGTGCGGCGATCCTCGGGCGACGCCACGATGGCGCCGAAGCCGATCGAGGTCTTGCGGCCACGATCCGAGATGATCTTGTCCAGCCCGGCAAAGGCGCCGCCGCAGATGAACAGGATGTTGGCGGTGTCGACCTGCAGGAATTCCTGCTGCGGGTGCTTCCTGCCGCCCTGCGGCGGCACGGAAGCGACGGTGCCTTCCATGATCTTCAAGAGCGCCTGCTGCACGCCCTCGCCCGACACGTCGCGGGTGATCGAGGGATTGTCCGACTTACGCGAGATCTTGTCGATCTCGTCGATGTAGACGATGCCGCGCTGGGCGCGCTCGACATTGTAGTCGGCCGACTGCAAGAGCTTCAGGATGATGTTCTCGACATCCTCGCCGACATAGCCGGCCTCGGTCAGCGTCGTCGCATCGGCCATGGTGAAGGGCACGTCGATGATGCGGGCGAGCGTCTGCGCCAGCAGCGTCTTGCCGCAACCGGTCGGCCCGATCAGCAGGATGTTGGACTTCGCCAGCTCGACGTCGTTGTTCTTGCCGGCGTGCGCCAGGCGCTTGTAGTGGTTGTGGACGGCCACCGACAGCACGCGCTTGGCGTAGGGCTGGCCGATGACGTAGTCGTCGAGGACCTTGAGTATCTCCTGCGGTGTCGGCACGCCCTCGCGCGACTTCACCATCGAGGTCTTGTTCTCCTCGCGGATGATGTCCATGCAGAGCTCGACGCATTCGTCGCAGATGAAGACCGTCGGGCCGGCAATCAGCTTGCGCACTTCGTGCTGGCTTTTGCCGCAAAACGAGCAATAAAGCGTGTTCTTGGAATCACCGCTGTTGTTGCCGACCTTGCTCATTTTCTTGTCCTTTCATGGCCGCCCGCCGATGGTCTGGCTGAAAGGGCGCATATTCAATCTATCGCGGGAATCCGCCGCCGCCAGTGCCCTAGCTCCCACAACGTATTCCGTACGAAACACAAATCAGAAAACGTGGCAATGATTCGCAACAACCCCACCCAAAGCTAAGCCGTCGAAAATCAACATAGCCTTAACGTAGGCAATCCTGCCCGTCGAGGGAACAGCCAATTGTGGCCGAAATGCTGCAAACCGCGCCAAAAGCGCGTTATGCCGCCACTCACCTGCCACTAAAGGCCTATGCGGCAACGCCTTCGACCGGCTCGCGCGACGAAATGACCTTGTCGATGAGGCCGAAATCCCTGGCTTCGTCGGCGGTCATGAAGTGGTCGCGGTCGAGCGTCTTTTCAATCTCGTCGTAGCTTTTGCCGGTGTGCTTGACATAGACCTCGTTCAGGCGGCGCTTCAGCTTGATGATGTCCTGGGCATGGCGCTCGATGTCGGACGCCTGGCCCTGGAAGCCGCCGGAAGGCTGGTGGACCATGATGCGGGCATTCGGCGTGGCAAAGCGCATGTCCTTGTGGCCGGCAGTCAGGAGCAGCGAGCCCATCGAGGCCGCCTGGCCGATGCACAGCGTCGAAACCGCCGGCTTGATGAACTGCATGGTGTCGTAGATCGCCATACCCGAAGTGACGACGCCGCCGGGCGAATTGATGTAGAGATTGATCTCCTTCTTCGGATTCTCCGCCTCGAGGAACAAAAGCTGCGCGCAAACCAGCGTCGCCATGCCGTCCTCGACCGGGCCGGTGATGAAGATGATGCGCTCCTTGAGGAGCCGGGAGAAAATGTCGTAGGCCCGCTCGCCGCGATTGGTCTGTTCGACCACCATCGGAACGAGGTTCATGTAGGTTTCGACGGGGTTCTTCATGGACTATCCCTTATTGAAGATGGGATTCCGGCGCCGGATATGAGCAAGTCGGGCAGAATCGGTTCTGGAGCGTTAGAATGTAAATAGGATGTCGGCTCACCCTAGCGCAAGGCCGCCCCTCCTAGCCACCTGGTTAAGTGGAATCAAGCTTTCCGCGCAAGGGCCAGCCCGGTGCGAATACCGGCGGCTCCGCCTAGCCTCAAACGACTGGACTGCGTAGCAGTTTCTTAACCGCATCGCTTAACGAAATATGGCGAATCCGCTTTCCCCCGGTACGGCTTTGCCTACAATTCAACGTTGAACCCGCTTCGCGCAGTTCAAACAGGGGGAGTGCCATGACCAGGAAAGCTTCTTCCTTCGCCATTGCCGGCCTGACCATGCTCGGCACAATGTCGGAAACGGCGGCCGGTGGCCGCGCCGTCGAATGCTACGAGCCGGTCAACAGGCCGGCCGTCTACGACACCGTCTATGAAAATGTGCTGGTCAGCCCCGGCGGCCAGGTGGTCGACTACGACCCGCCGATTTATGGCACGGTTGAGCGCGTCGAGCAGATCGCAGCGCCCCGCGTCACCTATGAGGTCGTGCCGGCCATCACCCGCGCCGTCTACCACACGGTCAAGGTCGACGATGGCGGCTATGCCTGGGAATGGCGCGTCATCCGCGGCCGCAAGGTGCTGTGCAAGGTCTGGCGCAAGGCCCGCTACGCGCGTGTCGCCGAAACAGTCGTCGTTGAACCCGAGCGCACCCGACGGGTTGTCCTCCCAGCCGAATATGAGAGCGTTGCCCGTGAGGTGCTGGTGCGACCGGAGCGGCGGCGCATCACCGAGATCGCGCCGTCATACCGGAGGGTGGCCCGCCGGGTGATGGTGCGGGAAGGCTCGACCAGTTGGCGGCGGGTGCACGTTACGCGGCACTGTGATTGATAGATCAGTATGCTGCTGTGGGTTGTAATTGTTTTCGGAGTTGCTGCCGCTTTCGTTCTTGTTCGGTATGATTTGCATGGCGGTGCCGTGCTCAAATGGAAAAGCGCGTCGGAGCCCAAGACGTCTTACGCATACGCTGCTTTCCTGGTTTTGCTCGCAATTGCAGCTGTTGCGCTATTCTTCTACCCGTAGCAAGCGGTCGGTTCTGATTTGGACACGGTCCGAGACTAAGCTTCGGCCCTAAGCCATGTCTTCAAGCCCGCGACGTCGCCGCCCCGCCCGGGACCAGGCTGGCTTGGCTTGGAGCGCCGCGCGTCCACCGGACGCGCAAAGGACGCTCCAACAATTCGAATCCGCGCATGATCCTTTCCGAAAACCGATTCCGGTTTTCGGGGTCATGCGCTATTGGTCAAGGATGATGCCAGGCTATCTCGTTTTCGATCCCGCCACGCGGCGTCTGCGCCTCGACCCGCATGAGCAGGCCTTCGTCCAAAATCCTTACGAGGCCTATGCCTTCCTGCATGGCGCATCGAATGCCTTCTTCTGGGAGAACTATGGCTTCTGGTGCTTTGGCGGCTTCGACGACGTCAACCGGCTGCTGCGCGACCGTCGTTTCGGGCGCCAGAACCCGGCCGGCATTCCCGACAGCCGAGGTATCGGCGAGGACCGCTCGCATCTCACCGCCTTCGACGGCATCGAGGCCAATTCGATGCTTGAGCTGGAGCCGCCCGTGCACACGCGGCTGAGGACGCTGGTCAACCGCGCCTTCGTCTCGCGCCAGGTCGAGCGTCTCAGGCCGCGCGTCGAGGCGCTGGCCAACGGGCTGATCGACCGTTTCGAACCTGACGGGGTCGACCTGCTGCCCTCCTTCGCCTCGCCCTTGCCGATCACCATCATTGCCGAAATGCTCGGCGTTCCCGTCGCGATGGGACCGCAACTGCTCGACTGGTCGCACCGGATGGTGGCCATGTACATGCATGGCCGCACGCGCGAGACGGAAGAGACAGCCAACCGCGCCGCACGGGATTTTTCCGATTTTCTGCGCGGCTATGTCACCGAGCGGCGCAAGCAGCCCGGTGACGATCTGCTGTCGCTGCTGATCGCGGCGCAGGAGGACGGCCAGAAGCTTTCGGAGGACGAGCTGGTGTCCTCGGCGATCCTGCTGCTCAATGCCGGCCATGAGGCAACCGTCCACCAGACCGGCAATGCCGTGCGCACGATCCTGGCGCAAGGCGGCGACCCCTGCCGCTTCTTCACCTCGCCGGACGCAACCACGGCAGTCGTCGAGGAATGCCTGCGCTTCGATGCGCCGCTGCACATGTTCCTGCGCTACGCCTATGAAGAGATCGAGGCCGCGCCGGGGATTACCGTGCGGCCGGGCGAAATGATCGGCCTGTTGCTCGGCATGGCCAATCATGATCCCCTGGCCTTTGCCGAACCCGCCGCTTTCCGGCCCGGCCGTGCCGACCAGAAGAATTTGTCGTTCGGCGCCGGCATCCATTTTTGCATCGGCGCACCGCTGGCGCGGCTCGAATTGCAGGTGTCGCTGAAGACCTTGTTCGAGCGGCTGCCGCGGCTCCATCCTGCCGAGGAGCCGCGCTTCCGCGACAGCTATCATTTTCATGGGCTGGAAGCGCTCGTCGTGGGCTTCTGAGATATCCGAGGCCGAGACCGCATGGCTGAAAAATTGACATTCGCTTTTCTGCGGGAACCGCCCTTCTGCTTCAGCGACGCTTCCGGGGAAGTCGCTGGCTGCGACACTGAGCTTGCGCGGAAGGTTTGTCAGGTCTTGGGGTTAAAGGTCTTTTCGCCGGTCGAAACCGAGTTCGCCAGATTGCTTCCGGGATTGGCCAGCGGTGAATGGGGCATGACCACCGGCCTGTTCATTTCGGACGAACGCAAGAGAGCCGTCGACTTCACGCGACCGATCTGGGTGCTGCCGGACGGGCTGCTGGTCGCGAAAGGCAATCCGCGTGACTTCCGGGGTTATCGATCCGTCGCCAGGGATGAGGCAGCCCTGATCGGCGTCATATCAGGCCAGGTCCAACATCAGACGGCCTTGCAAAATGGCGTTGCGCCGGAGCGGATAAGGATATTCGCCACGCAAGCGGGTGCGGCGGACGCGGTCGCGGCCGGTGCGGTGCAGGCCTATGCAAGTGTCGCCATGGCACACCGAGGCTATCTGGCCAGCCGACCCGCCGCGCTGCTTGAGGTCATCGACGTTCCGGCGGATGAAAAACAGCCGGCGGCCGGCGCATTTGCCCTCGCCAAGGGCAATGCGTTTCTTCGCCAGCGCATCGATTCATGTCTGGGCGATCTGCTCGGCAGCGCCTGGCACAGGCAGATGATGCACGGCTACGGGTTTTCCGACGCCGATGTCGATCGGCTTTTGTGAATTCGGCACGGCGGCCTGCTGTTTCTATGCATGTCGTTATCGCAAAACCGTTGCACACTTTTGCGCGACATGCATTAAAGCTTGATCACGTACTCCTTGCGGGTCGTTTCAAGCACTTCCCAGCTTCCCCTGAAGCCGGGCCTCAGCACGAAGCTGTCGCCGGCCTTGACGGTGCGCGCCTCGCCGCCTTCTTCGGAAATCACCGAGACGCCCGACAGGATGTGGCAGAACTCCCACTCGTCATATTCGATGCGCCATTTGCCCGGCGTTGCCTCCCAGATGCCGGCGTAGAGGCCGCCATCCTGTTCCTCGACATTCCAGGTGCGGAACTTCGGATCGCCCGAAATCAGGCGATCCGGCGCCGGTGCGCCAAGTTCCGGTTCGACGCTCTCGATATCGACGGACAGAAATTTCGGCGGGGTCATGGCCATCAGATCTTGGCCAGGGCCTGTTCCAGATCGGCGATGATGTCTTCGACATCCTCGATGCCGACCGACAGCCGGACCGTGTCCGGCCCGGCGCCCGCCTTGACCTTCTGCTCGTCGGACAATTGGCGGTGCGTGGTCGAGGCCGGGTGGATGACCAGCGACTTGGTGTCGCCGACATTGGCGAGGTGCGAGAACAGTTCGAGCGCCTCGACGAACTTGACGCCGGCCTCATAGCCGCCCTTCAGGCCGAAGGTGAACACCGCGCCGGCGCCAAGCGGCGAGTACTTCTTCTGCAGCGCATTGTTCTTGTCGCTGGGCAGGCCAGGATAGTTCACCCAGGCAACCTTGGGGTGATCGGACAGCCAGCCGGCGACCTTCACGGCATTGTCGCAGTGACGCTGCATGCGCAGCGGCAGGGTTTCCAGCCCGGTCAGGATGAGGAACGCGTTGAAGGGCGAGATCGCCGGGCCGATATCGCGCAGGCCGAGCACGCGCGCGGCGATGGCGAAGGCGAAATTGCCGAAGGTTTCGTGCAGGATGATGCCGCCATATTCGGGACGCGGCTCCGACAGCATCGGGTATTTGCCTGACTTCGACCAGTCGAAGGTGCCGCAGTCGACAATGGCGCCGCCGATGGAATTGCCGTGACCGCCGATGAACTTGGTCAGCGAATGGACGACGATGTCGGCGCCATGCTCGATCGGCCGAACCAGATAGGGCGAGGCCAGCGTGTTGTCGACGATCAGCGGCAGGCCATACTTGCGGGCTATGTCGCCGATCTTCTCGATGTCGACGAAGATGCCGCCGGGATTGGCCAGGCTCTCGATGAAGATGGCCTTGGTCCTGTCGTCGATCTGGCTTTCGAAGGTCGAGGGGTCGTTGGTGTCGGCCCAGCGCACCTGCCAGCCATAATTCTTGAAGGCGTGGCCGAACTGGTTGATCGAGCCGCCGTAAAGCCTTGTCGCGGCGACGAAATTGTCGCCGGGCTGCATCAAATTGTGAAACACGAGGATCTGCGCGGCATGACCCGATGCGACCGCGAGCGCCGCAGTGCCACCCTCAAGCGCGGCAACACGCTCCTCCAGCACCGCCTGCGTCGGGTTCATGATGCGGGTGTAGATGTTGCCGAAGGCCTTCAGCCCGAACAGCGAGGCGGCATGGTCGGCATCATCGAAGACAAAGGAGGTCGTCTGGTAGATCGGCGTGGCCCGAGCTCCGGTCGCCGGATCGGGCTTGGCACCCGCATGGACGGCGAGCGTGTTGAAACCGGGCGTGCGGGTCATCGAATACCTCCCTTTTGAACCTTCTGAAAATCGCCGGGCATTCTTGGCGAAGCCCGGTCACGAATGCAAAGAAGAAAATGCCCTTCGATGCATGTTCTGTGATCGAGGCGCGAGAAAATGTTCCGATTGCCGGAATAACTTTCCGTCTCGAGCCTGATCCAACCCGATAGGATCGGGATGGGGCATCTAGCTGTGGGCTTTCTTGTTTGACCATGATCTTCCGAAAACCGGTTTCCACTTTTCGGGATCATGGTCTACTTCTGGCGAACGCCGAAACTCTGAAAACCCGGCCGCATCAGCGGCTTCTTCGACGACAGCACGCCGGAGTTGACGCCGGTCCAGCCGATCTCGCCCGACAGCTTGCCATATTCGATCTTGGGGCAGCGGTTCATCACCACCTTGATGCCGGCGGCCTCGGCGCGCGCGGCCGCCTCGTCGTGGCGCACGCCAAGCTGCATCCAGATGACTTTCGGCAAGGGATCGAGCCGCAAGACCTCATCGACGACGCCCGGCACTGCCGCAGAACCGCGAAAGACGTCGACCATGTCGATCGGCTCGGGTACATCGGCGAGCCTGCTATAGGTCATCCGGCCGAGGATTTCCTTGCCGGCCTGACCCGGGTTGATAGGGAACACCGAAAAGCCCTTTGCCAGCAGGTATTTCAACACGAAATAGCTCGGCCGCACATCATTGGCCGACGCGCCGACCATGGCGATCGTCTTCACCGAATTGAGGATGCCGGCGATGTAGGCATTGTCGTAGGCATCGTGGTTCATGCGGCAATCGCCTTCCTGCGATAGTGGTAGCGGTAGAGTTCGCGGCTGAAGCCGAGCGAGGCGTAGAGCGCGCGGGCCGGCGTGTTGTCGGCAACCACTTGCAGACTCGCCGCCGATGCCCCTGCCCGCCTTGCCCAGTCGATCAGGCCACCGACCGTCTTGCGGCCCAAGCCTTGCTGCCGGAACCTGGCGTCGGTTTCAACAGATTCCACGACAAGCAGCCCATCGCGGATGACGCCATAGGCCAGGGCGGCAATTTCGTTGTCGCGCTCGCACGACACAAACGCCTTGTCGCCTGATATCAGGCCAGTCATGTCGCGAAAGACGCGGCGTTCGGTGTCGTCATAGGTGCCCATGCGGAATCGTGCCGCGAACCAGTCCTCGCCCGGCGTCGGAGAAACCGCAACCTGGCCGTCGCTGCCTCCCGACAGTTCGTCGATCCCGGCATGGAGATGGATCGTTCCGCCTTCCCAATCATAACCGCGACGGTCGAGCGCGGTCTCCAGCTCGGCGGCGATATCGGGGACCCGAAACAGTGGCGTCTGGCCATGGCCGATATAGTAGGACTCGGCGGCGTCGAGCACCGCGTCGGGCGCGCCCCGCTTGCCACGCAAGGGGTTGGCGGAATTCGCACGCCGGATCCTGCCGCCGGAGCGCCTGAGAAGCCAGCCTTCGACAACCGTCTCGGCAGCCGCCGGCCAGGCTTCGCGGCAAGCCTCTTCCATCCGCCAGTTGAGATCATCGTCGCGCGCCGTCATTCGTCATCTTCCCTCAGCGCCTCCTCCATAAACGCCTCGGGGTCGATGCAGAAGTCGCGCAGCATGCGAAAATGATCGGTATCGCTGAAATCGGTCGGATCGAGGCCGAAGCGGCTGACGCGGAACAGCCGCGCGCCGGGACAAGCCATCAGCAGCGGCGAGTGCGTTGCCATGATCACTTGCGCCATGCCCGACTGGTCCATCCGCCGCAGCAGCTTGAGCAGCTCGATCTGGCGCGTCGGCGAGAGCGCGCTCTCGGGCTCGTCGAGGATGTAGATGCCTTGCCGGCGGCAGCGCTCCTCGAAAAAGCGGATGAAGCCTTCGCCGTGCGACCAGGACAGGAAATCGGGCGGCGCTTCACCCGCGTCCAGCGCGGCCTGGTCGAGATAACGGGCGACAGAGTAAAAGGATTCGGCGCGGAAGAACCAGCCGGCGGTGACTTTCGGCAGCCAGTGGCCGCGCAGTGTGCCGGCCAGTGCCGCGCCACTTTTGTCGACGGCGCGCGAGTGGTCGATGGGCATATAACCCTTGCCGCCGCCGGCCTCGTCGTAGCCGGCCAGCGCACCGATCGCCTCGAGCAGCGTCGATTTGCCGGTGCCGTTCTCGCCGACGATGATGGTGATCGGCGTGGTGAATTCGAGCTGGAATTCCTGGCCACGGAAGATCGGCAGGCTCCAGGGATATTTTTCCCAGTCGGCGACCCGCGACGGCTCAAGCAGGATGCGCTTGAGGTAAGGCGCCTTCAGCCGCGTCAGTTGCTTGCGAGGAGCCATGCGGCGGCGATCAGTCCGGCAGCGAGATCGTTCCGTCTTCCGCGATCGGAAAGGCCGGATTATGCGCGACTTCCCAGACATGCCCGTCGGCATCGGCGAAATATCCGTACCAGCCGCCCCAGAAGGCGCGGCCGGCCGGCTTGACGATGCGGCCGCCGGCCTTCTCAGCCGTCGCAAGCACTTCGTCGACCTCGGCGTCGGAGCGGGTGTTGTAGGCGAGATAGACCGCTGACGGCGCCCCGGAGAAGGTGACGCCGGAATCCTCTTCGGCGCTAGCGCGCGGAAACAGGCCGAGAATGACGCCACCCATCTGGAAGAAGGCGACGCCATCGGTGATCCCGGCATGGCGCTTCAGGCCCATCCCCTCGTAGAAGCGCACGGCGCGGTCGAGATCGTCGGTGGCGACGGTGATGATCGAGATGCGCGGTTCCATGGCTAGTCGTCCGTCCACCCTACTCGTCCGACCATTCCGGCTTGCGCTTGCCGATGAAGGCGCCGATGCCTTCCTCGGCGTCGCGCGCCAGCATGTTTTCGACCATGACGCGGCCGGTATAGTCATAGGCGTCGGCCAGTCCAATCTCGGCCTGCGCGTAAAACGCCTCCTTGCCGGTCTTGACCACCAAAGATGATTTGGAAGCAATGGTTTGCGCGTATTTGGTGACGATCTGATTCAGGTATTCGCGCGGCGCGATGCGGTTGACGAGGCCAAATTCCTTGGCTGTCGCCGCATCGATCGTCTCGCCGGTCAAGAGCATCTCCATTGCGTGCTTGCGCGAGACGTTGCGCGACAGTGCCACCATCGGTGTCGAGCAGAACAGGCCGATATTGACGCCCGGCGTGCAGAAAGTGGCTTCGTGCGAAGCGATCGCCAGGTCGCAGCTCGCGACCAGTTGCAGCCCGGCCGCGGTGGCCAGGCCGTCGACCTCGGCGATCACCGGCTTGGGGTGGCGCACGATCGTCTGCATCAGTGCCGCGCAAGCAGAAATCGTCTGTTCGAAGAATGCCTTGCCCTTGTCGGCATCAGCGCGGTGCAAAGTCATTTCCTTGAGGTCATGGCCGGCGCAGAACACTTTTCCGGCCGCCGCCAGGATGATGACGCGAACCGATTTGTCAGCCTTTGCGCGGTCGAGCTCGGCCGTCAGCGCCGCCATGACCGCCAGCGACAAGGCATTGGCCGGCGGACTGGCGAGCGTCAGGCGGAGCACACCTCTGTCCTGCCTGGCGGCAACCGGGCCTTCGGGCGGCTTGATGGCGACGATTTCGGCCATGTTCTCCAACCTTTTTGTCGGCCGGCGGCATCGGATTCGCGGGCCATGGAACAAAAGAACTAGCACGCTGCCGATTGAAGAACAGCCACGGGACGTGTTTTCTCCAACCCGACAATTGGCCCAGGATCCCACTCCGAGCCGGTACCGAATCCATATAGGAAACCGCTTATGCCCGCCCAAGACAATCTCGAACCGGTGCTGACGGCGGCTGAAGTCAATTCGCTGATGGCAACCGTCTACCCCCAGCTCAACGACCAGTTCACCTTCTATGAGGCACTCGACGTGTTCCCCGGCGGCTGCACGGTGCGGCTCAATGCCGGCGCGCGGCATTTGCGCCCCGGCGGCACTGTGTCCGGCCCATCGCTGTTCACGCTGGCCGACATTGGCGGCTATGTCTGCGTGCTTTCGCATGCCGGGCCGGATGCGCTTTCGGTCACCACCAACCTCAACATCAATTTCGTCCGCAAGGCCGAAGCCGGACCGATCGACGGCCATTGCCGGATCCTGAAGCTGGGCAAGAGCCTGATGGTGTTCGACATCGATATCGTCGCCGGGCCGGAGAGGCATACGGTGGCGCATGCCACGGGTACCTATTCGATCCCGCCGAAACGGACGCCGTCCTGAAACGTTGGAGCCAAAATGAAAAACTATTTCGCATTGGTCGACAAAGATCCTGACAGCGCGTTCGGTATTCGCTTTCCGGACATTCCCGGGTGCTTCTCGGCGGCGGGTGCGGCGGAAGACATCGTGCCGAACGCAATTGAAGCATTGCGATTGTGGGCGGAAGACATGCTCGTTCCAGAACCATCCGTCCGCAAAACGATCGTCGCGCTTCCCGACATACGCAACGCGCTCGCCAACGGCGCCCAGTTGGTCTCGGTGCCGCTGACGGGGGGAAAATAAACTATCCGCTGCTAATTTGCCCACCACCACAGCGCTGGCTGCTACCTACGAAGTTTATTTTGGAACGAAGTTGCGAATTTTACCCAGAAGCTCGCCAAGTTCCTCGACCGACATGGTGCGTTCGCTCCAATTCGACGACTCTAAATCATCATTCACCTCGAACAGGGGCATGTGGTTGTCGCCTCTGTAGGACGCTAAGACCAAAAAAACAGAATCGCTCTCACCTACTCGTTCGGTCCGATAGTTCGGTTTGGCGCCTGTACCCAATACCCCAATGCGGACGGCTACTGAGTTCCCGTGCTCCTTCGTCGCCCTTCTCGCTTTGCCATAGACTTGGCTTACGTAGTGGTCGGGGTTTTCAAGGCAATTCGCGATGCTTGCAATCGTTGAGTCGGTGGGGATACGGTCCTTTAACATTGGTGCTCCTTTTTCCGAATGAATCCATTAGGTTCGTCGTCGAATCTCTTCATCATCTGCCGATAATTGTGCTTGACCAATCAAAGGCGAAACATTTGACCTGCTCTTCGGCGATCAACTCATCACTGATCAACCCGAGTTCTTCGTATTGAATGGCATCCTTTGAGGGCTTGCCTGTCATTGCATTCACGACAATAACGGAGAGGATGGGAAGCCGGTTCTCGCTCGTTCTGATCGCAATCCCGCCTACAATATCCCCCCAAGAACGGGGATTGATCCCGAACTGCTTTGATAGTTCGCCGTACGAAATCACGCCGGTTCTCTGGCTCAAATATCGTGCAACATCAGGCCTGTAGCTATTCTTCATCTTTCGGTACTTAGCTGCGGAAATGCGGGGCATAAGGATCTCCTGATGTGAATATCAAACTGACTTGTCTTTCGAGGCCTTCCATCTCTTTTGATGCTGCCATGCGGCGCCCTTTGAAATGTCAACGACCTTTGCAGCCTCGGCAGGGATTGCGCCCGTCTCAAACGCTGCATGCAGCATGCGAATGCCTTCTTCGGTAAGGCGGCCATTGGACTTTTTGTATTCCTCGGAAGCCGGGGCCATCTCTGCTTCCACGAACGCTTGGATCCGGTCGATTGATGCCCGAAGCCTGTTGAGTTCTTCGATAATTGGGTGCATGTGCCATATCCTTTTTTCCATACGGTTCCGTATATATATCAAAATCTATACGTTGTGTCAACATAAATATACGGCTGATGGGAACACCGACCTAGCTAGCATCGAACCAACCGCAGTTTGCCCCTGACCACAGCATCTCAAAACGAAGGTCCTTAAGAGTGACGAGTTTTCGATGTGGTAAAATAATACCTTTCATCCAACATATTGTTTTTACTTTGTTTTTTACTTTCATCCTGTTTTTCTACGCCTTGACGCGCGCAACACCCTCCCCTATAAGCCCTCACGAAGCAGCGGCCCGCAAAGGCCGCCGTTTTGTTATTGGCGGCGGGCCAACGCTGGTCGCCAATCCAAGCAACAAGAAACGCCTTCTCCTATTGTTAGAAAATGGGAAGGTCCGAACCGAAAGCAGAAGACATGACAACCTTTTCGCAGAAGCCTGCGGATGTGGTGAAGAAGTGGGTGCTGATCGACGCCGAGGGTCTCGTCGTCGGCCGTCTCGCCACTGTCATCGCCAACCATCTTCGCGGCAAGCACAAGCCCACCTTCACCCCGCATGTCGACGACGGCGACAACGTCATCGTCATCAATGCCGACAAGGTGGTATTCACCGGCAAGAAGTTCACCGACAAGGTCTATTACTGGCACACCGGCCACCCCGGCGGCGTCAAGGAGCGCACCGCGCGCCAGCTGCTCGAGGGCCGTTTCCCCGAGCGTGTCGTCGAGAAGGCCGTCGAACGCATGATCCCGCGCGGCCCGCTCGGCCGTCGCCAGATGAAGAATCTCCGCGTCTATGCAGGCACGGAACATCCGCATGTCGCCCAGCAGCCCGTCACCCTCGACGTGGCCAAGCTGAACGCCAAGAACAAGAAGGCTTCGTAAGATGGCTGAGCTTTCCTCGCTCGCAGAACTCGGAACTGCAACCGGCAACACCAACACCCAGCCGGCCGCACCAGTCCACGTCCAGAAGCTCGACAAGTCGGGCCGCGCCTATGCAACCGGCAAGCGCAAGAACGCCATCGCGCGCGTCTGGGTGAAGCCCGGCTCCGGCAAGATCGTCGTCAACGACAAGGAATTCGCGTCCTATTTCGCGCGTCCGGTCCTGCAGATGATCCTCAACCAGCCGATCATCGCCGCCAACCGTTCGGGCCAGTACGACATCGTCGCGACTGTCATCGGAGGCGGCCTTTCCGGCCAGGCCGGCGCCGTGCGCCACGGCATCTCCAAGGCGCTGACCTACTACGAGCCGGCGCTGCGCGCCGTGCTCAAGAAGGGCGGCTTCCTGACCCGCGACAGCCGTGTCGTCGAGCGCAAGAAATACGGCAAGGCGAAGGCCCGCCGCAGCTTCCAGTTCTCGAAGCGCTAAGCGCTACGCAGTTCAAACATTCGAAAAGGCCGCCTCCGGGCGGCCTTTTCTTTGGTAGTCACCATTTCAAGCGTGATTGGCTGGCGCCTTGATGAAGTCGATGAATGCGCGCAGCGGCGCCGGCACGAGGCGCCGGCCGGGATAATAGAGGAACGGTCCGGAGAAGCTCTGCCACCAGGGTTCGAGGACGGGTTCGAGCGCACCGCGTTCAAAGTAGGGACGAAGCCAGTCTTCGAAGAGGCAGACGATGCCGGTGCCGGCGATGGCTGCATCGACAATGAGATCGGCCGCCCCGCCCAAGGTCACGAGAAGCGGCCCCGCGGGATCGACCCGCACCACCTCGCCGTCGCGCTCGAACTCCCACGGCGGCGGCGTACGGCCGGCGAAGCGGCCACGCAGACAGGCGTGGCCGAGCAGGTCGCGCGGGTGTTGCGGCCGGCCATGACAATCAAGGTAGGCGGTGCTGGCAGCGGCGGCGAAGCGCTGCACGCGCGGTCCGATCGGCACCGCGATCATGTCCTGCTCCAGCCGCTCGTCATAACGGATGCCGGCGTCGCAGCCGGCCGCCAGGATATCGACAAAGCTTTCCTCGGCGATGACCTCCAGCCGAATGCCGGGATAGGCGGCGAGGAACGACGGGACAATGGCTGGCAGCACCAGCCTGGCTGCGCTGACCGGCACGTTGAGACGCAGCGATCCCGCCGGCCTGTCACGAAAGCCATTCACCACGTCCAGCGCCACCTCGACCTCGGTCAAGGCTGGACCTAGCCGCGCCAGCAACCCCTCGCCCGCTTCGGTCAGAACGACGCTGCGCGTCGTCCTGTTGAGCAGCCTGACATCGAGTTGTGCCTCCAGGCGACGAACCGCCTCGCTCAAGCCCGACGCACTGCCACCGCTCGCACGCGCTCCATCGCGAAAACCTTTGGCGCGTGCTACCGCCATAAAAGCATGCAGATCTCCGAGGTCGATCTTCATTGTTCGCCATCTCGCACAGCCCGTGCGGATTGTAGCCAATTATCGCGAGATCGGACAATGCCTATCTCTGCGTCATCTCAAGAGGAGACAGA
>NZ_CAUM01000099.1 GCF_000350085.1 Mesorhizobium metallidurans STM 2683 | reverse complement strand
TCAAGGGGGGAGATCGGCAGCTTCGCCGACCGCTCCCTTTCTGCAACGTTGAAGATTGGCGAAAGCCGAAGCGACATTTGATCTCCCCCCTTGAGGGGGAGATGTCCGGCAGGACAGAGGGGGGTGCCTTGGCACCTCGCCTACAGTGACGGCTCCCTCGTCCAAGATTCTGATCCGCCCCGGCACCGTCGAGGATATCGAGACGATCCACACCGCGCTCTTACGCCTCGGCGACCATATCGGCGCGCATCAGGAGATCACCTCGACGCCTAACGATTTGCGCATCTACGGCTTTGGCGAGAAACCCGCCTTCTCCACCCTGATCGCGGAGGTGGGCGGCGAATTCGCCGGCCTCTGCCTGCATTTCCCGATCTTCTCGACCTGGATGGGGCGGCCCGGCGTCTATGTGCAGGACCTTTATGTCGACGACCTTTTTCGCGGCCGCAGGATCGGCGAGTGCCTGCTGCGCCGCGTCGCGCGAGAATGCCGGAAGGACGGCGGCGTCTATCTCAGGCTGTCCGTCGATACCGACAATGAAACCGCCAAGGCTTTTTATGAACGGCTTGGCATAGCCTGGTCGAGCTACGAGCAGGTGCAGAAGATCGTCGGCGACGCCTTCTTCGCCTTCGCCGATGCGCCCGAGGATGAGGGAACACTATGAAAGCCTTCTATGCCGAGGAACAGAAACGCCACGATCCAAAGGCTTTCCTCTCCAGCGGTGCGCAGCAACCCAACCCGGAAAAGCCGGAACGGGTCGAGCGATTGTTGGCTGGAGCCAGGGCCGCCGGCTGCACGATCGAGCGGCCGAGGGATCATGGGCTGGAGCCGATTGCTGCGGTGCATACGCCCGAATATCTCGATTTCCTCGAGCATATCTTCGCGCGCTGGCAGCGCATCGAGGGCGCTTCGGCCGAAGTCATCCCCAACATCCATCCGATCGCGCGCGGCGGCTCTTATCCGGCTTCGGCGGTCGGCCAGGCCGGCTACCACATGGCCGACACCGCTTGCCCGATCTCCGGCGAGACCTGGAACAGCGCGCTTTGGAGCGCCTGGAGCGCCGTCGAGGCTGCCGAAGCGGTAATGTCAGGCGCGCCTGCGGCCTATGCGCTCTGCCGTCCTCCCGGCCACCACGCCTTTGCCGATGTCGCCGGCGGCTTCTGCTTCATCAACAATTCGGCAGTCGCGGCCCAAGTGCTGCGCAAGCAAGCCGCGCGGGTGGCGATCCTCGATGTCGACCTGCATCACGGCAACGGCACGCAAGGCGTCTTCTATGCGCGGCCGGACGTGTTCACCATCTCGCTGCATGCCGATCCGCTGCGCTTCTATCCGTTCTTCTGGGGTTATGCCGACGAACGCGGCGAAGGCGCCGGCCTCGGCTACAATTTCAACCTGCCGCTGCCGCGCAAATCGGGCGATGCCGCGTTCCTCGAAGCGCTGAATGCGGTGTTCCAGCGCATCAGCGCCTTTGCGCCGGAAGCGCTGGTCGTGGCGCTGGGGCTCGATGCCTTCGAAGGCGATCCGTTCGGCGGGCTGTCGGTAACGACGCCAGGCTTCTCGCGCATCGGCGAGGCCATTGCTCGGCTCGGCCTGCCGACTGTGATCGTCCAGGAAGGCGGCTATCTCTGCGATGAACTCGGCGACAATCTCACCGCGTTCCTGACCGGCTTTGGGGGCGGCAGGAAGCGGTAATCGAACGCCTGTTTACGACCGCTCCTGCCTCAGCATGGCGATCACCCGATGCACGCTCTCCAGCGTCTCGTCGATTTCGGTCGCCGTATTGTAGTGCGCAATGCCTATGCGCACGACGCCCTGGTCGGCGGGAATGCCGAGTTGTTGGACGATCTCCCAGGCATAGTTGTGGCCGGACCAGAGGAAGATGTTTTCGGCGTTCATCTGCCGCGCGATCGTCTCCGGGTCCATGCCGTCGACGGTGAAGGAGACCGTCGGCACGCGTTCGCCAAGGCGCGCCGGATCGGTGATGCCATGGATGGTCAGGCCTGAAATGTCGGACAGACCGTCAATCAGCCTTTGCGCCAGCGGATTCTCGTAGGCGATGGACAGCTCGAACGCCTTGGCAATCTTCTGCCGGCGCGACCCGCCCTCGCCCGCCACAGCACCCAGTTCCGCGAAATAGTCGACAGCGGCCGACAGGCCGGCCATCAGTTCTATCTGCGGCGTGCCGAGTTCGAACCGCTCCGGCAGACCGTTGGAAGAGCAGCGG
The DNA here is from genome assembly GCF_000350085.1 of Mesorhizobium metallidurans STM 2683. Taxonomy (GTDB): domain Bacteria; phylum Pseudomonadota; class Alphaproteobacteria; order Rhizobiales; family Rhizobiaceae; genus Mesorhizobium; species Mesorhizobium metallidurans. The sequence goes on along the minus strand of NZ_CAUM01000099.1, from coordinate 46,523 downwards.
CATTTGTACGGCTGCAGCGCATCGATGACCGCGCGACGCCCCCAAAGAATGCCCATATGCGGGCCGAAGAATTTGTAGGCCGAACAGATCAGGAAATCGCAGCCGAGATCCTGCACGTCGATCAGGCCGTGCGGTGCGAACTGCACGGCGTCGACATAGACCAGGGCGCAGGCCTGTTTTGCAATGCGGGTGAGCGCCTTCACCCGATTGATCGAGCCGGTGAGATTGCTGGCGTAGTTCAGGGCGACAAGCCGCGTCCTGTTGGTGATCAGCGCGGCAAGCGCGGCCTCCTCGACCTGCCAGCTCTGCTCGTCGAAGGGCAACCAGCGCACGACGAGGCCGAGGTCCTCGGCCAGTTGCAACCAGGGCGAGACGTTGCCCTCATGGTCGATGCGGGTGAGGATGATCTCGTCGCCCGGTTTCATCGTGCGGCCGAGCGTGCGCGACATGTGATAGGTCAGCGTCGTCATGTTGGCGCCGATGATGATTTCCTCGGGGCTCGCGGCGCCGAGGAAATCGGCCATCGCCGCATGGGCGTCGTCGACAACTTCTTGCGCCGCGATAGTGGTTTCGAAAAAGCCGCCGAGATTGGCGTTTGTGGTCAAAAGGCAGCGCGCCACCGCATCGGCAACCGTCCGCGGCACCTGCGTGCCGGCCGGATTGTCGAGATAGATGCGACGGCGGCCCTTGTCGGTCAGGGAGAGCGCCGGAAATCGTTCCCGCACGGCCTCGATCGGAAAATTCATTTCTGCCCCGCCTACGGACACGGGTTGCCGACGCGCTGGTGGATGGCATCGACCGCCTTCTGCATCTCCTCGGTCCAGGTCACGTCGACTGAAGACAGCGCCATTTCGAGCTGCCAGATCGCCGTGGCGCCAACGATGTTCGAGGTAACGAAGGGCCGGCTTGCGACATAGGCATTGGCAAACAACGCCGGCTCCATGCCGAAGGAGCGCGCCAACTCGTTGTATTCGAACTGCACCTCGGCAGCATTTGGCGTCTCATAGCGCTGGCCGCGGTTGAAGAGCTGCGAGCGCGAGCCCTGCGGCCGCGCCCCATGATCGTATTTGCCGGTCAGATAGCCTTGCGCAAGCGGCGAGTACGGAAGCAGTGAGATCTGTTCGCGCTCGCAGACTTCGGCGAGGTTCACCTCGAAGCCGCGATTGACGAGATTATAGGCGTTCTGCACCGACACGACGCGCGGCCCGACGCCTTTGTCAGCCTCGGCGATGAAGCGCATGACGCCCCAGGAACTCTCATTCGACAGGCCGAAGTGGCGGATTTTTCCTGCCTTCACCAACTCGTCGAAGACGGAGAGCGTCTCGGCGATCGGCGTCTCACCGGCCAGCGCGCCAACAGCGTCGGCCCGCCGCGGCACGGCGCCGACGCGGTTCGGATTGGCGCCCCAGGGAATATCGCGTTCCGGCCAATGGATCTGGTAGAGATCGATATAGTCGGTACCGAGCTTCGCCAGCGACTTTTCGACGGCGTCGAAAATGTCGGCGCGCACCAGCTTCGACGGACGGTCGCCGCGAAACCATGCGTTGGCGGTGCGGCCGACCACCTTCGAGGCCAGGATCACCTGGTCGCGATTGCCATTCGCCTTCATCCAGCTGCCGATGATCTTTTCGGTTCGGCCCTGCGTCTCGGCCTTGGGCGGGATCGGATAGAGTTCTGCCGTGTCGATGAAATTGACGCCGCGCGAAAAGGCCAGATCCATCTGCGCATGCCCTTCCGCCTCGGTGTTCTGCTGGCCCCAGGTCATCGATCCCAGGCAAATCCGGGAAACAAGAAGATCGGTCCGACCGAGGCGGCGTTTGTCCATGGAATTTTCTCCGGCGGGAAAGCGTTGCGCGGCTGCGCTAGGGAGGAAATCACATCATACAGGAAGGCACCGCTTGTCTCCAAGCCCGCCTGCCGTTTGGTCTCGTTGTGTTTATACAAAAAGCCGGACTGCATTTCCATGCAGCCCGGAAGTCCGCCAGGAATGGCGAGGAAAAACCAGCCTAAGCCGGCACTATACCTACGTTCGACCGCGCCAGAAGTTTCAGAGGACACGTCGATTGTGATCAGAAAAATCGATGCGGCATGGCTGCCATGCAAATGCTGCACTGCACAATTGTCATGATTTGCCTATATTGAGGGCCGTGGAGGATCAACAAGGGGCCTGATTCATGGGGTTCTTCACTGAAATGTTTGCCCGTCCGCGTCCGCAGGAGCATCTGCGCTATCGCGCGGCACTTGCCCTGCTTCACTCGATGAGCAATGCCGACCGCGCCGACATCGGCGTCAAGCCGGCTGATTTCCCGCGCATTGCCCGCGAGATGTCGCTCCGCTGAATATTTAGTGGTGCGAGGTTTCCCGGCGGGACCGGGAAACCTCAAAGTCTCAGCGTGATCCCAGGAAGATCGCCTTGCTCAGCGGCACGCCATTGTGGCGCAAAATGTCGTAGGCGGTGGTCACGTGGAAGTAGAAGTTGGGCATGGCCAGATGCAGCAGATATTGCATGCCGGCCATCGAGATTTCGCGTTGGCCAAGCTTCAGTTCGATCATCTTGTCGTCAGAGCCATCGAAATCGGCAGCCGAGAACGTCGCCAAAAGGTCCAGGGTCTTGGCGATGCGTGCCTGCAAATCGGCAAAGCTCGCCTCATTGTCCTCGTATTTCGGCACTTCGCGGCCGGCAAGCCGTGACGGCGCGCCCTTGGCGTGGTCTGTGGCAATCTGCACCTGCCTGGTCAAGGCGAACATGTCGGGCGCAAGCCTCGAGGTCAAAAAGACCTGTGGATCGATCTTGCGGTCAAGCGCATTCTGTTCGGCCGCCGACAATATGTCGGCCAGCGCTTTCAACCTGGCCGTAAACACCGGCACGGATGCCTCATACATCGATATGGTCACGTGAGTTTCTCCTGTCCGGCCGGAACGCCGGCGGCGGGACGTAGCGCCTTCCTCAGCGATTCTTCAAGCGTCACCGCGCCGCCGCAATCGGTATGATAGAATTTCTCATCAGGTGGAGATTCGCCGATGAGAAGCGCCATTGTTGCAGCAACCGCTTTTTTCTCCCTTGCCGTAGCGGGCCAGCCAGTGCTCGCCGCCGAGGCGCCCTATGTCGACGATCGGTCCACAGCTGAAGCGGTCGTCCGCTCACTCTACAGCGCCATCGGCCGGCAGGAATTCGCGCGCGCCTGGGGCTATTTCGGCGACACCAAGCCGGCCAAGGACTTCGACACATTCGTCAAGGGCTATGACGGTACCGACAAGGTCGAGGTCCAAACCGGCGCCGTGTCCGAAGATGGCGCGGCCGGCAGCATATACTACAATGTTCCCGTCGCCATCCGCGCGACCGACAAGGATGGCAAGGAGACGGTCTTCGCCGGCTGCTACACGCTGCGCCAGGTCAATGCCTCGATCCAGGAACCGCCATTTACCCCGATCTTCATCGACAAGGGTGCGCTGAAGCCGGCGACGGCCGATTTCGAGGAGGCGGTGCCGGAAAGCTGTGGTGACGGCCCGCCGCCACCGAAGAAAGACTCGGCGCTGGAGCAGGCCAAGAAGGTCTTCGCCGCCACCTATGCCGACCAGTGCGACAAGGAAACGCCGGAGGGCAAGCCAGTCGGCGAGCCGGAGACCTATACGCTCCTCTACAAGGATGCCAATGCTGCCGCCGACGAACCCGAACGCGAGATGCGGCTGTTCCGCTTCTTCTGCTCGATGGCGGCTTACAATGAGAGCGCCGTCTACTACATCTTCGACGACGTATCGGGCGTGCGGCAGCTGCAGTTTGCTTCGCCGGAACTCGATATCCGCTATGAGAACAACAACAGCGAAGGCAAGGTCGAGTCTATCAACATCATCGGCTTCCAGACCGACGACCAGCTGGTCAATTCCGGCTATGACGACGCCACCAAGACGATCTCGTCCATGAACAAATGGCGCGGTGTCGGCGACGCCTCATCGGCCGGCACCTATCTGTTCCGCAACGGCAATTTCTCGCTGGTGCAGTACGATGTCGATGCGTCGTATGACGGCGAGATCAACCCGCAGACCGTGCTCGACTACAACACCCCGCCTTGAAGGACGCTACGCATCAGGGCGCTTTCGACAGCATCCAGTTGAGCGTGCCGCGCCAGTCGGCCATGCGGATCGGCGTACCGTGGGTGCCGGTCTCGAAGCGGACAAAGCGGGTCGGATAAGTCTTCGATTTGGCCAGGATCGAGCGGAAGAAGGTTTCCTGGTTTGCAACGGGAAAGACCGGATCCTTGCTGCCCTGGCCGAAGAAGACCGGCACGCGGCGCTTATAGGCAGGGCTTGCGAAAAACCTCTCGTCCCACAGAGAGCCGAGCAGCAACAGCCCGTCGATGCGACCGCCACTGTCCTTGCGGGCAGCCAGCTTCCAGCACAGCGCGCCGCCCATCGAACCGCAGGCGACGAAGATCTTCGCGCCCGGTGACCGTTCGGCATAGTGGCTTATCAGCGCCGCGACCTGCGCCGCACCTGTGTCGCCGAAATCGGTAAAATCCGGGCTGAGATAGAGGCCGCCATTGCCGGCCATCAGGTTCTTGATGCGGTTGAAATTGCCGCCGAAGGTGAAGTCGTCGACGCCTTGCTTCCGGCTGCCGCCTTGCCCGTGCAAGTAGAGCACGATGATACCGGCGCCATCAGTCTTGCCGACGGCGACATGGCGGACATCGCCCGCGTCGGTCTTCAGCAACAGATCCCGCTGCACCTTGCGCACACCGGTATCGACATATTGAGCATGCACCCGGCGCTCCGGCACTTCGTCGCGAGCGTTGATATCGCGCAGCTCACGATAGTCGATGACGGTGTAGGCGCCATTGTTCCCGGACGAGAGTGTCGCCGGATAGGCGAAGAGATCGTCCTTGAAGGGCTTTAGTTCGAGAGCGGTGGCGTAAGCGGCAGAAGAAAGGAAAAACAACGAAATTAGAAGGGCATGGAGCGCGGCCGCCCCCCTCTGGCCTGCCGGCCACCTCCCCCTCAAGAAGGGAGATTGGCAGCTTCCATGGCGCCGGTCATCCTGTGACCTTGGAGATTGGCGAAAGCCGGAGCGAGGTCCGATCTCCCCCCTTGAGGGGGAGGTGGCCGGCAGGCCAGAGGGGGGTACAAGCGCAGACGCGGGCGGAAGGGAGCCGATAGCCATGTCCCAGCCATGCGTTTTTCGGCTTTGGTTTGTCAATCCTGCAGCACGCCGCCGGCACTCTCCAGCGCCTCTGGGGTGTCGACATCGACGGCCGCTCCCTCGCCAATCTCGACATCGACGACATCGAGCCCCTCGGCCTCGACCAGATGGCGCGCGCCGGTATCGCCCTCCAGATGCGCTATCGCTGGAAACAGCGAACGCGGCAACAACACCGGGTTGCCGCGCTTTCCCTGGTGCGAGGCGCGCACAACGGCTCGGCCCTCCGACTTGCGGAAAGTATCGATCAGCCTGTCGAGGTCGGCCGACGAGATGCCCGGCATGTCGCCGAGAACGATCATCGCGCCGGCGGCGTGATCGCTGACTCTAGCGATGCCGGCCTTCAGCGAGGACGACAGGCCTTCGGCGAAATCAGGATTGTCGGCGAAGACAACGTCGAGCCCCGACAATGCCGCCCGCACACGCTTGTGCTGGTGGCCGGTGACGACGATCGTGTTCGCGGCTTTGGAGCCAAGCGCGCGTTCGGCGGTGCGGCGCACCAGCGGCTTGCCATCGAACAGCGCCATCAGCTTGTTCGGGCCGCCCATGCGGCTGGAACGGCCGGCAGCCAGCAGCACGATATCGACCTTCGGTTCGGCTCTGGACAGCAGCGGGTCGCGCGGCTGCGGCCGTGTCGGGATTTCCATCAGCAGCCCGCCGACGCCCATGCCGGCGATGTCCTTTGCCGTTACGTCGAGCCCGGCAATCAGCCTGTCGAGAACCCAGTCGAAGCCGTTCTCCTTGGGACTGCGGGCGCAGCCGGGCGCGCCGATGACGCGCTTGCCGGCAAGCACGCCGAGCACCAAGAGATTGCCGGGATCGACCGGCATGCCGGCACGGATGACGATGCCGCCGGCTTTCTCGATCGCGGCCGGAATAACGTCGCCGAAATCGCTCATTGCGGAGGCGCCGAAAATCACCACCATGTCATTGTCGCGCGCCAACGAGACCGCGGCCTCCGCTACCGGGGCAACCTCATGCGGCGTGCGACGCTCCGCTGTCAGCCTGCCGCCTGAGCGCGCCAGCCGCGCTTCGGTGACCCGCAACGTCTTGTCCAGCACGCTCGGTTTGATGCCGGGCAGCACGGTCTGGATGACGCCGACACGCACCGGCTGGTAGGCGTTGACGGCAAAGATCTCGCCGCCGGCGCAGATTTTTTTCACGGCATCGACCAGGACTGAGGCAACGGCAAAGGGAATGATCTTTACCGTCGCGACCATCTGTCCCTTTTCGACCGGCGCGTGCTGCGCCAGCGTGGCGATGGTGATGGTCGGATCGACAGCGTTGATGGCGTCGATCACCGCCGCATCGACGGTGAAGATGCCGGCAGCCTCGGCGTGAAGGTTGACCCTCCCGGTCGCGGCAGGCTTCGCTTCGATGTTGCGATAGATCATGCCTTGCGCGATTTTCTCGGCGGCAGCATCCTCACCGAGATCGTCTGGAGCGAGGACCGCCGCGACAACTTCCGAAATGCCGACCGACTTCAGCGACGCGATATCATCGGTGCTCAGCCGGTGCGCCTTGCGGAAACGCCGGTCGCCGGCCGTAGTGGCGTGCGCCAGCACCGCACCTTCGGCATGATCGATCGGAACCGGGCCAAATTTCACGCCACAGCGCCCTTGGCTTCCAGGCCGCGCGAGCGGAAGGCATGAATCGTCTGCGCGAGGATGGCGACGGCGATCTCGGCCGGGCTCGAGGCACCAATATCGAGGCCGATCGGCGCGTGGATGCGGGCGATCTGATCGGCTGTGGCGCCCAAGGCCAGCAAGCGCTCGACGCGCTTGGCGTGTGTCTTGCGGCTGCCGAGCGCACCGACATAGAAGCAGTTGGCGTCGAGTGCCGCCTTCAGCGCGAAATCGTCGATCTTCGGATCATGGGTGACGGCGGCTAGCGCCGTGTAGCCGTCCAGCGGCTGGCGCGAAAGCACATCCTGAGGCCACTCGGCATGGAGCGCTACATCGGGAAAACGGTCAGGTGTGGCGAACGCCGTGCGCGGATCGACGATCTCGACGGGGTAGCCGGCGATTTTCGCCATCGGCGCCAGCGCCTGGCTGATGTGGACGGCGCCGATCACCACCAGGCGTGGCTGCGGCAGGTGCGCGTTGAGAAAGAAGGTCCGTCCTTCAGCTTCGACCGGGCCGGAATTGCCGGTGCGAAACGCCCTAGCGATCGCCGCTCCGAGATCGCCGGCGACCTGATCGCCTTCGCGCACGATGCGGTCGCGGCCGTCGCCAAGATCGGTGACCAGGATCGCCGCGCGGCGGGCGCGGCGTTCGGCATTCAACGTTTTCAGGGCGTACGGATCCATCAAAAGATCTTTCGTTTGAGCATGATCTTGTCCGAAAACCGGTACCCACTTTTCGGGATCATGCCTCTAGCCAAGCCGCTCGACATAGACCTTTATTCGGCCACCGCAGGACAGGCCGACCTGCCAGGCGGTCTCGTCGGCGACGCCGAACTCCAGCATCCTGGCCTTGCCTGAACCGATGACGTCGATCGCCTCGGTCACCACCGCGCCCTCGACGCAGCCGCCCGAAACCGAGCCGTGGAAATTGCCGTCCGCGTCGATGACCAGATGGCTGCCGACAGGCCGCGGCGCCGAACCCCAGGTCTCGACCACGGTTGCGATGGCGACATCCTTGCCGTCCTTCATCCAGCCTTCCGCGATGATCAGGGGATCGCGGGCCTCATCGAGATAGATGCTGTTTTCCATGATCGCTTCTCTCAGGGTCTGTTTTTCCCGGAGGAACATATGTTTTCCCCGCGAAAGATATGGTTACGCGACGCGCCTCTCGCCAGCTTGCAGCCATCGGCGCGGATCGACCGGCAGCGCCGATTTCTTGTCCAGCGAGGCGCAGAGATCGGCCAGCGCATCGAGATTGTGCACCGAGCGGAATTCGTCGACATGCGGCAGCATCGCCTTGACGCCGCGGGCGCGGGGCTCGAAACCGTCGAAGCGCAGCAGTGGGTTCAGCCAGATCAGCCGCCGGCAGGATTTGTGCAGGCGCTCCATCTCCTCCGACAGGCCGGCGACGTCGTCGCGCTCGAGCCCATCGGTGATCAGCAGCACCACCGCGCCCTGCCCCAATACGCGTCGCGACCACAGCCGGTTGAATTCGCAGAGCGTGTCGCCGATGCGCGTGCCGCCCGACCAGTCCTTCACCGCCGCCGAGCAATCGGCAAGTGCGGCGTCGGGGTCGCGATGGCGCATCTGGCGCGTCAAATTGGTGAGCCTGGTGCCGAAGACGAAGGCATGGACGCGCCGGCGCTTTTCCGTCAGCGCATGCAGGAAATGCAGGAAGATGCGCGTATACTGGCTCATCGAGCCGGAAATGTCGGCAAGCACGACCAGCGGCGGATGAACCTCGCGGGCGGAACGGAATTTCGGCAGGATCAATTCGCCGCCGGTGCGCGCGGCCGAGCGCATCATGGCGCGCGGATCGATGCGGCGGCCATGCGCATCGGCTTTGAAGCGCCGTGTCCTGACCATATCGAAGGGCAGCCGCAACTGAGCGATCTCCTTCTTGGCTTCGGCCATCTCCGCGACGTTCATCTGAGCAAAATCCTTGCCCCGCAGCACTTCGTTGCCGGAGAAGGTGAAGCGGGCGTCGACTTCGATTTCAGGGATTTCCTGTGGCGGCTGGTTCTTGCCGTGGCCCTCGAACATCGCCTGGCTGACGCGGTTCTCAGCCGCACGGGGTTTTTGCTTTTCTCTGTTATCAGGCGCCACCGGCGAAAACATCGCCAGCATCTTTTCGATCAGCTCATGCGACTTCCAGAACAGCCGGAAAGCCTCGTCGAAGGTGGGATGGTCCTCGTGCCGCGACACCAGCACGGCGTGCAGCGTCCAATAGAAATCGTCGCGGGAACCGATGCCAGCGGCCAGCACTGCCTCGATGGCATCCTTCACCGAGGCCGGCCCGACCCGCATGCCCGCCTTGCGCAAGGTGCGGGCGAAATAGACGATGTTGTCGGCGATGCGCCCGTCCGCTGTCGCCTCTTTCGGTTCGGGACGCGGCGCCATGCCCTTACTCCGCTGCTGAAAGCTCGGCTTTCACCTCGTTGAGGATGCGCCGGCTTTCGCCTTGTTCGATACGGGCAATGTCGTCCTGGTATTTCAAGAGTACGCCGATCGTGTCGGAAACGGTCTCGGGATCGAGCGCCACCTTGTCGAGTTCGGTCAGTGCACCGGCCCAGTCGATGGTCTCGGCAACGCCCGGCACCTTGAACAGCTCGATCTGCCGCAGCTTCTGGATGAAAGAAACCACCTCCGCCGAGAGCCGGCGGTTGGCCTGCGGCACTTTCCTGTGCACGATCTCCAGTTCGCGCTCGGCATTGGGATAATCGACCCAGTGATAGAGACAGCGCCGCTTCAGCGCGTCGTGGATCTCGCGGGTGCGGTTGGTGGTGATGATGACAACAGGCGGTTCTTCCGCCCTGATCGTGCCGAGTTCGGGCACCGTCACCTGGAAATCCGACAAGATCTCGAGCAGGAACGCCTCGAAGGCCTCGTCGGTGCGGTCGAGCTCATCGATCAGGAAGACCGGGGCGGCGCCGGCCTTGCCCGTCAGCGCATCGAGCACCGGGCGGCGGATCAGGTATTTTTCGGAGAAGACATTGCGCTCCATGTCGGAGCGATCGACTTTGCCAGCCGCCTCCTCCATGCGGATTTCGATCATCTGGGCGGCATAGTTCCACTCGTAGACAGCGGACGAGACATCGAGGCCTTCATAGCATTGCAGGCGGATTAGCCGACGGCCGAGGACCTGCGCCAGCACCTTGGCGATCTCCGTCTTGCCGACGCCGGCCTCGCCTTCGAGAAAGAGCGGCCGCTTCATGCGCAGGGATAAAAACAGCACTGTCGCCAAAGACCGGTCCGCCACATAGTCCGCACCGGTCAGCAGAGCGAGCGTCTCGTCGATCGTCCGCGGCGCCGGGCGCGGTTTCAACTCGGTCATTCTCTCTCCGTGGGTGCAACCATGGCGCTACAAAGCGTGGTAGCCGCGGTCGTGATAGATCAGCGGCCGCAAATTATCGCCGATGCGCAGCCCTGTCACCTTACCAAAAAGCACACGATGGGTGGCGAGGTCCTTGGTGTCGATCAACTCGCAGTCGAACACGGCGAGCGCACCCTTCAGCGTCGGCGCACCGGTCGAGATGACACCCCATTCGCCCAGCGCGAAACGCTCTTCGACCGGAAGGCCGGTGAGGCCGGAAAAGCCGACCGACAACGCCTCCTGATGCGAAGCCAATGTGTTCAAGGCGAATTTGCCATTTTTCACGAATGGCTCGTTCTTGGGATTTTCGCGATTGAGGCAGACCAGAATGGTCGGCGGCGTGTCCGATACCGAACAGGCCGCTATGACCGTCGCGCCACGCTTGCCAGCGGGACCATCGGTGGTGACCACATGGACGTGGCCGGCAAAATGGCTCATCGCGTCGCGATAGGCCTGCGGCCCAATGTCGTTCTTCTTCAGCACCGATGATTTTCCCTTAGAACCCAACCGTTATATATGGCCACATAGTGCCCGCCACAAGCGAAGTGCTTGACTCGCATCCTGAAATTCGCGTGTTGCACCTGGGTTAGGCAGCCTTTAGGTCTTTGTGGGACATAGTGCCGGGAAACGCTTGGCCGGCACGGAGGAATTCTTCGCACGCATGCGATTCGAGATAACGACAATAGCGCTGCTGGCCTGGCTGTCGCTCTGCGGCAATGCAAGCGCCGAGACGCTGCTCGTCGGCGTCGCGGCACCCCTGTCCGGGCCGTCGGCGGTCCTCGGCAAGCAGATCGTGGCGGGCGCCGGCCTGGCGGCGGAAGCGAACGGGGCCGAGCTCAAGACGGTCGATGACGCCTGTACGGCCGATGGCGCCGCCGCCGCAGCGAGGGAATTCGCGGCGGCGAAGGTCAGCGTGGTCGTCGGCTTTCTCTGCACCGACGCGATCGAGGCGGCACTGCCCATCCTGAAGGATGCCAATATACCGGTCATCACCGTCGGCGTGCGCACCGAAAGCCTGACCGACCGGCGCGCCAAGACCGGCTGGCCGGTGTTTCGTCTCGGACCGCGCGGCGACGACGAGCGCAACGCGGTCGCCACCATCCTCACGCGGCTCTGGCAGAACGAGCTGTTCGCCATCGTCGACGACGGCACGATCTATGGCCGCGAAATCGCCGAGACGTTTCGCGCAGCCGCCGAGCAGGCAGCGCTGAAACCGGTGTTCGTCGACACGTTCCGGCCGCAGCTCGACAACCAGATCGGCCTGATCGGGCGGTTGAAGAAAGCCGGCGCGACGCACATCTTCGCCGGCGGCGACGGCGACGATATCGCCATCATGGGCCGCGACGCCGGCCAACTCGATGCCGGCATGACTTTTGCCGGCGGCGAAACGCTGCGCACGCCGCCCGGCGACGTGCCCTATGCCACCGGCACACTGATGATCGCGCCGCCCGAATGGTCCGATGTCGCCGACCCCAAGGTGCTGGAGGCTTTTGCCGCACGCGAGATCGCGCCGGAAGGCTACGCGCTGCCGGCCTATGCGGCGGTCGAGACCGCCAAGGCGGCCGCGGCGCTCGCGGCAACCTCTGGCAAGCCGCTTGCCGAAGCGCTCACCGCGCACGATTTCACCACCGTGATCGGACCGGTCCGTTTCGACGAAAAGGGCGATCTCAGCCAGAACCCCTACCGCGCCTTCCGTTTCGACGGTGCGCGTTTTGTGCCTTTCGAGGTGAAGTGATGTTTCGCACCGGGCCGCGCAATCTGATTACCGATGTCGCCGGCCTGCGTGTCGGCAATGCCGCCGACGCCAGGCTGAAGTCGGGCGTGACTGCGCTGCTCTGTGATGAACCGGCGGTTGCTGGTGTCCAGGTGCTGGGCGGCGCGCCCGGCACGCGCGAAACAGACCTGCTGGAACCGCATAATTCCATCGAAGCGATCCACGCCGTCGTGCTTTCCGGTGGCTCCGCCTTCGGTCTCGACGCCGCATCGGGCGTGCAGGCGGCCTTGCGCGAGAGGAATATCGGCGTCGAGGTCGGCGGCTTTCGCGTGCCGATCGTGCCGGCGGCGATCCTGTTCGACCTGCGCAACGGCGGCGACAAGGATTGGGACCGCTATCCGCCTTACCGCGACCTCGGCTATGAGGCCGCGCAGGCAGCCGGCATCGACTTTCCACTCGGTACGGTCGGCGCGGGCACCGGCGCGCTGAGTGCGGGTTTGAAGGGCGGCCTCGGCTCAGCCTCGACGGAGCTCGACAGCGGCGTCACCATCGGCGCGCTGGCCGCCGTCAACCCGACCGGCTCGGTGACGGTCGGTCGCAGCAGGCATTTTTGGGCAGCACCGTTCGAAATCGGCGACGAGTTTGGCGGGCTCGGCTATCCCTCGCCAATGCCGGCCGACGCGAGAAGGATCCTGCTGAAATTCCGCGACAAGACCATAGAGCCCGGCGGCAACACCACCATCGCCGTCATCGCCACCGATGCCGTTCTCACCAAGGCAGCGGCAAAACGCCTTGCCGTATCGGCGCATGACGGCTTCGTGCGCGCCACTTGGCCAACGCACACGCCCGCCGACGGCGATCTGGTGTTCGCGCTGGCGACGGGCAAGAGCGGCATCGAGCTCGCACCCAACGATGCGATCGACCTCTACGCCGCAGCCGGCGCCACCATGGCGCGCGCCATCAGCCGCGGCGTCTTTGCCGCGACGCCGGCCGAGGGCGATCTCTTCCCGGTCTGGTCGTCGCGCTGAATGCGCGACAGTGTGATCGCTGCGCGACACCGGGATCAAGTGGGATCGGATTTTTCTTCCTCGAAGGTGACCGCAACGTCCGAATTTGCCGACAGCCAGACTTTCTTGCCGTCGACTTCGGCAACGAGGCTGAGCGGGATATAGTGGTGATGGCCCTTGTGCGTGCCCATGCCACTGTCGGCCTTGGTGAGCTTGATCCGCTGCCCCTCGACTTTGTCGACGGTGCCGACATGAACGCCATCGGCGCCGATCACTTCCATATGCTCGCGAATTTTGCTGGCGTCGGTCATTGATGGGTCTCCTTTTGAAGTTGCCGACAATAACAAATAGCGACCGGATTGGATGCATCGGCATTCAGACAGCACGACGTTTTGATCTCGTCGTGGTAGGGGATTGAAAACTTGGAAGCCGGAGCGAATCCATGCGAATCCTCGTCCTCTTTGCCGTTTCCATCTTTGCCCGGTTGGCAGCGCCCATCGGGGCTCAGGCCGGCGATGTCGCCGAGCTTGAAATTCTCGGCTTCAGTGAGGGGGGAAGCGTGTTCGCCTTCGAGGAATATGGCGTCCAGGACGGGTCGGGATTTCCTTATGCCAACCGCTATTACATCAACACCGCCGACGACAGCTTTCTCAAGAGCACGCCGGTCAAGGTCCGGCTTGACGATGAGAACGCCACGCTCGAAGCGGCGCGCCTTCAGGCCCGGCAGAAAGGCGAAGCTATCATCAAACAGGGCGAACTGGCCGCCAACCGCGGCATCACCGCCGGTTTCAACCCGGTGACCGAGCTTTCGGCCGATCCTTTCCGCATGGTGGTGAACCCACGCCCGATCTTTTTTCCGGTCGACGATCCGCTCGAATTCCGGCTCGACGAGATCGGCTTGAACAATACCGAAGGCTGCGAGAGCCAGGGTGAGATCAACGGCTTTCGCCTGCTGCGCATCGAGGCGAAAGCCGGCGGCAAGACAGAGCTTCTGCATGAGGACAAGGCGATCCCAAAAAGCCGGGGCTGTCCGAATGGCTATCGGATCGGGGCGGTACAAACGTTCTCGCTGCAAGGCCTCAGCGCCTATGCCGTGCTGATCGCGGTACGCCAATACGGCTTCGAAGGGCCGGACTATCGCTGGATCGCGGTAACCGGCCGCCTGTGACGCCGCTCCCCGTCATCCGCACCCGCGTCCTGGGTCTTGTCCGGCGTGCCTTGCCGTCGCCGGGCACGGCTCTTTGCGGCGCTTTGCTGTGGGGCGTGGCAATGGGCGCCAGCGCACTCGTCACGCTGTTGCTGGATGACTGGGAGACCCCGGCAAGGATCCGCTTCGTCTCGCTGCTCTATGCCGCCGGCGGAGCGCTCGCCTTTCCGGTTGGCCTGTTCCTGGCGCGGCTCGTTTCGCTTGGCCGGCACTGGGAAGTTGCCTTTGCCGCCGCCTTCATCTGCCTTCTTACCGCGACGATCGCCTTCACCGGCGGCTTGTTTGGCCTGCAATACCGCTCCTACTATGTCCAATGGCATGCACCGGCGCTGACCATCACATGGGCTTTCCAGTTCGTGTTCACGATGGCGACGGCGCTTTACCAGTTCATCGTTCTGGGCATCCGGCTTTATTTTCCGCTCGGTTTCATCGCACTGTTTGCCGCCAGCATCTGGTTTGCGCGCCAGCAGCGTTGAGCATTGTGTCGGCCTCTGTTAGGACGCGGGCGAACGCTCTCGCAAGTCAGGACTGACCGATGATCCCTCGCTACTCCCGGCCGGAAATGGTGGCCATCTGGTCGCCCGAGACCCGGTTCCGCATCTGGTTCGAGATCGAGGCCTATGCCTGCGACGCACTGGCGGAACTCGGCGTGATCCCGAAAGAGGCCGCCAAAACCATCTGGGAAAAGGGCGGCGCCGCGAAATTCGACGTCGAGGCCATCGACGAGATCGAGCGCGTCACCAAGCACGATGTCATCGCCTTCCTCACCCATCTCAGTGAATTCGTCGGGCCTGACGCCCGCTTCATCCACCAGGGGATGACCTCCTCAGACGTTCTCGACACCTGCTTTGCCGTGCAACTGACCCGCGCCAGCGACATTCTTCTTGCCGACATCGACGGCCTGCTCGCGGCGCTCAAGCGCCGCGCCTTCGAGCACAAGGACACCGTCACCATCGGCCGCAGCCATGGCATCCATGCCGAGCCGACCACTTTCGGCGTCAAGCTTGCGCAGGCCTATGCCGAATTCTCGCGCTGCCGGGAGCGGCTGGTGCACGCGCGTGAGGACATCGCGACCTGCGCCATCTCGGGTGCTGTCGGCACGTTTGCCAATATCGACCCCTATGTCGAAGAGCATGTGGCGAAGAAACTGGGGCTGAAGCCGGAACCGGTGTCGACGCAGGTGATCCCGCGCGATCGCCACGCCATGTTCTTCGCCACGCTCGGCGTCATCGCCTCGTCGATCGAGCGGCTGGCGATCGAGATCCGCCATTTGCAGCGCACCGAGGTGCTGGAAGCGGAAGAGTATTTTTCGCCCGGACAAAAAGGCTCGTCGGCGATGCCGCACAAGCGCAACCCGGTGCTGACCGAGAACCTCACCGGCTTGGCCCGCATGGTGCGTTCCTTCGCACTGCCGGCGATGGAGAACGTGGCACTTTGGCACGAGCGCGACATTTCGCATTCGTCAGTCGAGCGCATGATCGGGCCGGACGCGACGGTGACGCTCGATTTCGCGCTGTCGCGGCTGACCAGCGTCGTCGACAAATTGCTCGTCTACCCCGATAACATGTTGAAGAACATGAACAAGTTCCGTGGCCTGGTGCATTCGCAGCGCGTGCTGCTGGCGCTGACCCAGGCCGGCGTCTCACGCGAAGACGCCTACCGGCTGGTGCAGCGCAACGCCATGAAGGTATGGGAGCAAGGGGCTGATTTCCTTGAAGAACTCCTGGCCGACAAGGAGGTCACCGCCGCCTTGCCGGAAGCCGAGATCCGCGAGAAATTCGACCTTGGCTACCACACCAAGCATGTCGACACGATCTTCAAGCGGGTATTCGGAGAAGCGTGATGATTTCCGCGGCTGGAGACTTCGATTTTCTCGCCCTGCCGGGACGCGGCAACTCCGGGCCGGATCACTGGATGTCGCACTGGTGCCAGGCATTCCCCAATTCGAGCCGTGTGTTGCAGGCCGAATGGGACAGACCAAGCCCTGAGGACTGGATCGACCGGGTGGACGCCGCGGTTGCTGCGGCACCTCGGCGCGTGGTGCTGCTGGCGCATTCGCTGGCGGTGGCGACGGCCGTCAAATGGGCGGCTGGCGCCAGCGAAAGCCAACTGCGGAAAATTGCAGGCGCACTGCTCGTTGCCCCGACCAATGTCGAGGATCCCGATCCGTCCTTCGAACTGGTTCGTCCCTTCGCGCCGATGCCGCTGAAGCGCCTGCCCTTTCCGACGCTGGTGGTGGCCAGCCGCACCGATCCGCGCGTGACCTTCGACAAGGCAACGGCCTTTGCCGCGGCCTGGGGCGCGGAGCTTGCCGACGCCGGCGATCTCGGTCACATGGGAAACGAGGTTCTCCTTGGCCCGTGGCCGGCAGGCCTGCTCATGCTTGGCCGTTTGCTGGAAAAGGCCGGGCTCTAGATAATCAGGCCTTGCCGGGAACGGTCCTGATTACCGTTCCCCACGGATCCTCGCGGGCCGTCTCATCGGTCATATTGTCCGAACGCATCTCGACCCAGGCGAGGCCGGACCGCGCGGGATCACGACGGCCGGCGCCGGAACTCTGCCAGGCATTGGCGCCGATATGGTGGTGATAGCCACCGGACGACAGAAATACCGCCGCGCCGCCATATTTCGCCACAGTATCGAAGCCGAACTCCTTGTTCCACCAGGCCTCGGCCTCTTCCGGCCTGCCGACGCGCAAATGGACGTGGCCGATGATGCTGTTTTCAGGCGCGCCCTGCCAGCCGGCATCGCCAGCCGGAACGTCGGCGACGACCGAGGGGATATTCAGCCGCTCTGTCGCCATCGCGATCTTGTCGCCGTTCCACTTCCAATCCCGCTGCTGGCGGTCGGCATAGATCTCGATGCCGTTGCCCTCGGGGTCGGTCAGGTAGAGCGCCTCGCTGACCAGGTGGTCGGATGCGCCCTCGATGGCGATCTTGTTGGCGATGGCATGATTGATCCAGCGGCCGAGATCGGCACGACTAGGCAGCAGGAAGGCGGTGTGGAACAGGCCGGCGCTACGCGGATCGTCAGGCTTCGCCGCCGGATCCGCCTCAATGACGAACAGCGGACGATTGGCGGCGCCCAGCGTGATCGCGCCATCGGCACGGCTCAATTCCTGCAACCCGACAACCTGGCGATAATAGGCGGCCAGGCTCTCGGCATCCCGCGCGCGTAATCCGACGCGGGCAACGCTCACCGGTGTCGTGGCGGCAAAAGGCAATTCGCTCATCGAACTCTCCGTTTGGGCGGCGCTTGATGAAGCTCCATGGCCAGGAGCCCGGCGCCGCCGATCATTGTACGTCGTGTCAGCGCCAAAAATCCCGGTCCTTCACGGCTGTCTTGCTCAAGCGGACAAATCGTCGATCTCGATCGTTCACACAAGACGGCAGGAAGCGAACAAGGTGTTCACTATTGTGATCAAATGCGTCGAACAGCTTTAGCTTGGCGCATGATCATATCCAAGAACCGGTTCCCACTTTTTGGGATCATGCGCGGTTGCATGCGGCGATGCCGCTCGCTACATGCGCGCCATGAAAGTCAGGGATGCAGATATTCTCATCGTGCCGGGCTATACCAATTCCGGCCCGGACCATTGGCAAAGCCGCTGGCAAGCGAAATTGTCGACGGCACGCCGCGTCGAGCAGGCGGAGTGGTCGAAACCGGTGCGCGACGACTGGACCGCGAGCGTGGCGAAGGCGGTCAACGAGGCCGAAAGGCCGGTCGTCCTCGTCGCGCATTCGCTTGGCGTCGCGACGGCTGTCCAGGCCATGCCGCAGTTCCAGCGGCCTGTGGCGGGAGCCTTCTTCGTGGCGCCGCCCGACGTCGCCAACCTCAAGATAAAGCCGAAGCACCTGATGACGTTCGGCCCCTACCCGCGCGAGCCGCTCAACTTTCCCTCGGTGGTGATCGCCAGCCGCAACGACCCGTTCTGCGCCTTTGACGTTGCCGAAGACATTGCCGGCGCCTGGGGCTCGCTGTTCATCGACGCCGGCGATGCCGGCCATCTCA
Organism: Mesorhizobium metallidurans STM 2683; assembly: GCF_000350085.1. Taxonomy (GTDB): domain Bacteria; phylum Pseudomonadota; class Alphaproteobacteria; order Rhizobiales; family Rhizobiaceae; genus Mesorhizobium; species Mesorhizobium metallidurans. The sequence goes on along the minus strand of NZ_CAUM01000099.1, from coordinate 28,396 downwards.
ATGCGGATTCCGGATTCGGCCCGTGGCCTGAAGGCTCGATGACATTCGCCAAGTTCTTGACGGATCTCTAGAGGCTATCTGGAAACTCTACTCCGGCGGCCATCTGGCGGCGTTTTCTGCGCTTCCGGCCTTCGCCGGCCGAAGCACTCATGAGCGGTTGTGGTAGCTAAGGCTACGGCCGGCGTAGGCCGGTGCTCACGGACCCAAATGTCCGCTGCGCTCCGGTTCTCGAAACCACCACCATATGATTCGCCAGAGCGAATTTCGAGACAGCCTCTGCTTTCTAGGATCCGATCGAATCCTTGACGCTTTTCAGCAGGGTTTTTGCCCCGAGCGAAATGAGCGAATGCTCGGAGCCCATGGCCAGCAGCCGGTAGCCCATCGCGACCACGCGGCCGGCAATGGCCGGTTCCATGACGTAGATCGCGGCATGCTTGCCGGCTTTGCGCGTCCGCTCCGCGATCGAGGCGACGGTTTCCATCATGCTTTCAAGCGTCGAATTGACGGTTGTGCCTTTCGACCAGGCAATCGAGAAGTCGGACGGGCCGAGGAAGATGCCATCGATGCCCGGCGTGTCGAGGATGCCGTCGAGCGCGTCGAGCGCGGCGCGTGTCTCGACCATGGCGAAGGCCATGGTGCGCTGGTTGGAGTCTCGCAGCCAGTCGGCATGGTCGCCCTTGCCGTGGCGCGGGAAGGCGTAGGTCGGCCCCCAGGAGCGCTCGCCGAGCGGCGGGTATTTCATGGCGGCCGCGAACAGCTTGGCGTCCGCGACCGAATTCACCATCGGCGCAATCACTGCCTCGGCGCCGAAATCGAGCGCGCGGCTGGCCATGTCGAAACGGCCGACCGGAATGCGCACCAGCGCCGGCTTGCTGGCTGCCAGCACCGGCGCGATGCCACGCAGCACGCTATCCTCATTATGGCCGCCATGCTGCATGTCGAGCGTGACGGCGTCAAACCCCTGTTTGGCCAGGATTTCGACCGTCAAGGCATCCGGCACGCCGGACCACGCGGTGCACAGCGTTTCATCCGCCGCCAGGCGTGACTTCAGGGACATTGGCGCTTTCCTTGTTGGATAAAGGCCGGAGAACAGGCTCTGGCGCAGTTTCAGCCGGAAACGACGGCAAAGGCAAAGAAAAACCGCCCGGATAGGCCGGGCGGTCGATTGGTCCAGAAGACGCTGTTTTCTTTGAGCATGATCTTCTCCGAAAACCGGTCTCCACTTTTCGCTAACGCGGACCTCCGGTTCGGGATCATGCTCTAGGTGTTCTTGATCTGCTCGATGGCCTGCGCCATCAATTCATCCATGGTGCGGCGGATCTGATGGTCCGACTGGTCGACGCCGGCTTCGTCGAAATCCTTGCGTATCTTGCGGAAAACATCATGGTCGCCGGCTTCCTCGATGTCGGCGACGACCACCTGCTTGGCGTAGGCCTCGGCATCGGCGCCAGATTTGCCCAGTTTTTCCGCGGCCCACATGCCGAGCGCCCTGTTGCGGCGGGCCGAGGCCTTGAACCGAAGCTCCTCGTCGAATGCGAATTTGCGCTCGAAGCCCTCTTCGCGGTCTTTCATGCTGCTCATGGCATCCCTCCGATGAAATCCGATTCGTTGACGGTGAATATGTGTGCTGGACGAGCACAAATCAAAAGGCCGCGGGTCGGTCAATATGCTACATCGCTTGCTGCTCTGCGGCATTTCAGTCCGGAAAGCGGTGATTGAAAGGATTTGCCGATTGAGCAAACACCGCGATTGAGATAGACACCGGCATTGAACCCTACCCGTCGCCTCACTAATTTAGGCTGACGGGCAGGAACTGGTTGCTTGCCGCCTGCCCGGAAATCCAGAGAAAATCAGATGAAAAATCGCCGCCGCATTTATGAAGGCAAGGCCAAGATCCTCTATGAAGGACCTGAGCCGGGTACACTGATCCAGTTCTTCAAGGACGACGCCACCGCCTTCAACAAGAAGAAACATGAAGTCGTCGATGGCAAGGGCGTGCTCAACAACCGTATTTCCGAGCATATCTTCAACCATCTCAACCGGATGGGCATTCCGACCCACTTCATCCGCCGGCTCAACATGCGCGAGCAGCTGATCAAGGAAGTCGAGATCATCCCGCTCGAAGTGGTCGTGCGCAATGTCGCCGCCGGCTCGCTGGCCAAGCGCCTCGGCATCGAGGAAGGCACGGTGCTGCCGCGCTCGATCATCGAATTCTATTACAAGGCCGACGCGCTCGACGATCCGATGGTGTCGGAAGAGCACATCACCGCTTTCGGCTGGGCAAGCCCGCAGGAGATCGACGACGTCATGGCGCTGGCCATCCGCGTCAACGATTTTCTTTCCGGCCTGTTCATGGGCGTCGGCATCCAGCTCGTCGACTTCAAGATCGAATGCGGCCGCCTGTTCGAGGGCGACATGATGCGCATCGTCGTCGCCGACGAGATCTCGCCCGATTCCTGCCGGTTGTGGGATGTCGCGACGCAGGACAAGCTCGACAAAGACCGTTTCCGCCGCGACATGGGCGGGCTGGTCGAAGCCTACCAGGAAGTTGCCCGCCGCCTCGGCATCATGAACGAGAACGAGCCCCCGCGCCCGACCGGGCCAGTGCTCGTCGCCTCCAGCGAGCCGCCCAAGGGCATGAAGCACTAGTTTTCCCGTCTATCGGAACAGGAGCATGTCCAGCGTGATCAAGGCCCGCGTCACCGTAACCCTCAAGAACGGCGTGCTCGACCCGCAAGGCAAGGCGATCGAACACGCGCTGTCCGGATTGGGCTTCGGCGGCGTCGGCCAGGTGCGCCAGGGCAAGGTCTTCGACGTCGAGCTCGCGGAAACCGACAAGGCCAAGGCCGAGGCCGATCTCAAGGCCATGTGCGACAGGCTTCTGGCGAATACTGTGATTGAGAACTATAGCGTAGCCATTACCTAAGGTTGTGCCGGAAGGCAGATGACCGACACTAATCTGTGCGAACTCGCCGAAGCCCAGAGGCCTTACGAACCGAAATGAAATCAGCCGTCGTTCTTCTCCCCGGCCTCAATCGCGACCGCGACATGATCGCGGCGCTGACCAAGATTTCCGGCAAGGCGCCGGCCACCGTCTGGCAGACCGATACCGAAATCCCCGACGTCGACCTGATCGCCATTCCGGGCGGCTTTTCCTTCGGCGACTACCTGCGCTGCGGGGCGATTGCCGCGCGCATGCCGGTGATGCGGGCGGTCGCCGAAAAGGCGGCCAAGGGCGTCATGGTGATCGGCGTCTGCAACGGTTTCCAGATACTGGTCGAGGCCGGAATGCTGCCGGGGGCATTGATGCGTAATGCGTCGCTGAAATTCGTCTGCCGCCAGGTGAAGCTGCAGATCGCCAACGCCAACACCATGTTCACCCGCCGCTACCAGCCGGGCCAGATCATCCGTTCGCCGGTGGCGCATCACGACGGCAATTATTTCGCCGATGCCGAGACGCTTCGCCGGCTCGAAGGCGATGGCCAGGTGGTGTTCCGCTATGCCGAAGGCACCAACCCCAATGGCTCGATCAACGACATTGCTGGCATCATCAACAGCCAGGGCAATGTGCTGGGCTTGATGCCACACCCGGAAAACCTGATTGAAGCGGCTCATGGCGGCAATGACGGCCGGGCTTTGTTCGAAGGCGCCCTCGGCATCGCCGCTTGATATCTTCCTTTCCAACTTGAGACGGAAGCCGCTTGACCATGAGACAGACAATCGCCTGCCTCGCTCTCATCGCAACCGGTTTTGTGCTTGCGTCCTGCCAGTCGAGCCCGAAGAGCGCCCCGGTCCCGTCGGGCAAAAGTGCCTCGCTGCTGGCCATGGAGCAGGTAGCGATCGCCGCCCACAAATGCTGGATCGCCAGCAAGGATCCAGCCTTCAAGTCCTACCAGATGGCCAACGAACTGAATTCGTTCAGCGGCACGCCGCGCTTCCTGCTGGTGCCGGCCAAGCATTATGGCGGCAAGCCGCTGCTGGTGGTGCAGGCGCAGGGCAATTCCAGCCGCGTCGACGTGTTCGGTCCGCTGATGGCCGAGCCGCTTGGCGCGCGGATCGGCTCGGACATTGCCCGCTGGCAGGCGGGCAATCCCTCCTGCGCGGCGGCCGCATAGGGCGATGGGCCGCTTCCTGCAGATATCAGGTCTGGTCATTGGCCTCGCCGGGCTTGTCCTGCAAATCTGCATCACCATTCCGGCGTCGATGGAAGCGGGCCGCAGTTTCCTCGGCTCGCTCGTCTTCTATTTCAGCTTCTTCACCATCCTGACCAATATCGGCGCGGTATTCGTCCACACCGCCCTGCTGTCATCCACCGGCTATGCCAGGTTTCCGGCTTTTGCCGGGCCGCGGGTGCGGGCAGGCGTGGCGGTGGCGATCTCGCTGGTCTTCATCATCTACGCCACCGTTCTGGCGCAGCTTTGGCAACCACAAGGGCTGTTCCTGGTCTGCGACGTGCTGCTGCACTATGTGACGCCGGTGCTGTTCGTGCTGTGGTGGCTTGTAGCCGGCGCTGACGGCACCACAAGGTGGAGCGACATATCCTGGTGGATGGTCTATCCCATTGTCTACCTGGCCTATGTACTGGTGCGGGCACCGATCGCCGGCGAGGTGCCTTACCCCTTCCTCAATGTCGCCAACAACGGCGCAACCAGCGTCGCCTTCTCGGCGCTGGCCGTCACCGGGCTTTTTCTCGTGCTGTGTGTCGTTGCCGTGCTCGCGGATCGCGGCATCTCACGGATCAGGAGTCCGGGCGCTCGTCCGCGATGATCCAGGCAGTTCGCGAGGGACGAATTGCTCGAACAGGTTGCGGCACAGCAGTCCTCTTCAGTCTACATGTTCTCTGTCAGCTAATTTATTTGAGTATGAGCGCCTTGTTGACGGCAACGATGTTGCCGTGGCTGACAAGGTGAAAGGCGACATTGCCACCGGACGTGATGAACCGGTCCCCGCCAGCATCGTCAATCGCATCATCGCGGGCGAGAACGCAGTGAAGGTTTGGCGAATGCACCGGGTCTGTCCGCGCGCGATCTGGCTGCAGCAACCGAACTAGGCGCGCCACACATTTCCGAGATCGAAAGCGGCAAGAAAGAGGGCAGCATCTCGGCAATGAAGAAGATCGCGGCGGCTCTCAATGTCGATCTCGATGATCTCGTTTGATCCGCTACGAGCGCGCGGCCTGCCCCGATATCCCGCACCCTGAATATCAAAAGACACCCTGAGTGCGGACATCAGAGCGCCTTTTTGAGCGAGCGAGCACCCATGAGTGCATCTTTCAGTCCCAGAACGCTCTCAGGCCTTCGCGGTGGGCGTCGCAGCGGGAGATGCCGATATCCTTGAGCTGATCGTCGGTCATCTCCAGCAAGACCAGCCGGCTGCGCCGGCGCTCGAGCAAGCTCCCGATCCGGCTCGCGAGCGACCTGACCAGGCGCACGAGGCGACCGACATAGGTTCGCCGGCCTGAGGGGAGCGCCCCCGGCGATTCAGTTCCCGCGTAACGGATTGGCTCAATTGTACTCATTTTCTTTCCGCCAAAATTTGCAATTGCAGCCCTTTTCGCCGCGCAATTCATATGTATTGACTCTAAATTCGGTGCAATATAGAAAATTGTCACCATGACAAATTGGCTTCCCGATCTCAATGCCGGTTCCGGCCCCCTCTATCAGCGTCTTGCTGACAGCATTGAGTCAGATATCGACAAGGGCGTCATCGGGGCCGGCGCAAAGCTGCCGCCGCAGCGGGATCTGGCCTACGATGTCGGCGCGACCGTCGGCACGGTCGGCCGGGCCTATCAATTGCTGCGCGAGCGCGGCTTGGTGAGCGGCGAAGTCGGGCGCGGCACCTATGTCCTGACGCAGCGCCCGGATGCCGCGAAGCCGGATTTCCTAGAACCCGTCGAGCAAGGCACGCGCTCCTACTTCGATGTGCCTCGCGATAAACTGCGCCTCGACAGCACGGCCGCGCCCGACATTGGCCAGGGCGCCATTGTCGCCGATGTGCTTTCGCGCACAACGCAGGACTATCCTCATGAGATTTCAAGCTACACGCGCGATTTCCCGGGCCGCTGGTTTGAGGCCGGCAGAAGCTGGCTGTCGCGCAATTCTTTTCGCCCGACCGCGGATACCATCGTTCCGACCCTCGGCACCCATGCCGCAGTGATGGCAGCAATTGCAGGGCTCACCACTCCCGGCGACTATGTTGTCTTCGAACACCTCACCTACTCGCAGATTTCCCGCAGCGCCGGCCTGATTGGGCGCCGGACCGCACTGGTGGCGGCGGACGACGAAGGCATCGATCCCGAGGATTTCGAGCGCGTCTGTGCGCAAAAACATCCGAAAATAATGTTCCTGATGCCGACAGCCAAGAACCCGACGCTGGTGACGCTGTCGGCAACGCGCCGCGAGGCCATCGCGCGCGTCGCCCGTCAATACAATGTCGTCCTGATTGAGGATGATCTCTATGGCGGCATGACAGACGACCCGACACCGTTGCTCGCCGAATATGCGCCGGAACGGACAATCGTTGCCGGCGGCCTGTCGAAATCGGTCGCGGCGGGTGTTCGTAGTGGCTGGCTAGCCTGCCCGCCGGCCTATCGCCACCGGATCAGGGTCGCCCACAAGATGATGACCGGCGGCCTCGCCTTCCTACTGGCAGAGGTGGGCAGCCGGTTGGTCTTGTCCGGCCAGGCCAGCGAGATGCGCAAACGCAGCATTGCCGAAATCAGCGCGCGCATAGCGATCGTTCGCGAGATACTCGACGGCTTCGACTTCAAGGCATTGGATAACGTGCCCTTCGTTTGGCTCACTTTGCCCGATCCATGGCTTTCCGGCACCTTCAAGCAAGCCTGCCTCGAGCATGGCGTGCTGATCGACGATGAGGACGAGTTCAAGGCAGGTCGCTCCGAACAGGTTTTCCTTGGCGTCCGCTTTGGCGTGTCACAGCCCGAACGGCGAGAGGACTTAACGCATGGCCTCGCGGTGATCAGGCGGCTTCTCGACGAAGGCCGTGCCGGCTACGACAGTTTCTCCTGAGCCCGATGCCCTTCGATTGAAGGTCTTTTTGGGCGGCGTATCGTCCCGCTGAGCTTTCCATTGTTTTTCATCCATCGATGGGTGTATCGGCTGCAAAGCTTGCGATAAGACGGGACTCGATCCCCAGGACACATTTGCCGACCATGACCATTTCCAATTCCGTGCCGATCACTCCGGAACTCATAGCCGCGCACGGGCTGAAGCCCGACGAATACCAGCGCATCCTCGACCTGGTCGGGCGCGAGCCAAGCTTCACCGAACTCGGCATCTTCTCGGCGATGTGGAACGAGCACTGTTCCTACAAATCCTCGAAGAAGTGGCTGCGCACGTTGCCGACCGCCGGACCGCAGGTCATCCAGGGACCTGGCGAGAATGCCGGCGTGGTCGATATCGGGGATGGCGACTGCGTCGTCTTCAAGATGGAGAGCCACAACCACCCCTCCTTCATCGAACCCTACCAGGGTGCTGCGACCGGCGTCGGCGGCATATTGCGCGATGTCTTCACCATGGGCGCACGGCCGATCGCGGCGATGAACGCGCTGCGCTTCGGCGCGCCCGATCATCCCAAGACTAGACATCTCGTCGCCGGCGTCGTTTCCGGCGTCGGCGGCTATGGCAATTCCTTCGGCGTGCCGACGGTTGGCGGCGAGGTCAATTTCGACGCCCGCTACAACGGCAACATCCTGGTCAATGCCTTTGCCGCTGGCCTTGCCAAGACCGACGCGATCTTCCTGTCGGAAGCCAAGGGCGTCGGCCTGCCGGTCGTCTATCTCGGCGCCAAGACCGGCCGCGACGGCGTCGGCGGTGCCACCATGGCCTCGGCCGAATTCGACGACAAGATCGACGAGAAGCGTCCCACCGTCCAGGTCGGCGACCCCTTCACCGAGAAATGCCTGCTGGAGGCCTGCCTCGAATTGATGGCGTCCGGCGCCGTTATCGCCATCCAGGACATGGGGGCGGCCGGTCTCACCTGCTCGGCGGTCGAAATGGGCGCCAAGGGTGACCTCGGCATCGAGCTCGACCTCGACAAGGTGCCTGTGCGCGAAGAGCGCATGAGCGCCTATGAGATGATGCTGTCGGAGAGCCAGGAGCGCATGCTGATGGTGCTGCGCCCCGAAAAGGAAAAGGAAGCCGAGGCGATCTTCCACAAATGGGGCCTCGACTTCGCCATCGTCGGCAAGACAACCGACGATCTGCGCTTTCGCGTGCTGCACCAGGGCGACGAAGTCGCCGATCTGCCGATCAAGGACCTTGGCGACAAGGCGCCGGAATATGACCGCCCCTGGACCGAGCCGAAGAAGCCGGCGCCGCTGGCTGCCAACGATGCGCCCCAGGCCGACGTTGCTGACTCCCTGCTGAAACTGCTCGGCGGGCCGGACCTGTCGTCGCGCCGCTGGGTGTGGGAGCAATATGACACGCTGATCCAGGGCAATTCGCTGCAGCTTCCGGGCGGCGACGCCGGCGTGGTGCGCGTCGAAAGCCATGCGACCAAGGCGCTGGCCTTCTCTTCCGACGTGACGCCGCGCTATTGCGAGGCCGACCCCTATGAAGGCGGCAAGCAGGCAGTGGCCGAATGCTGGCGCAACCTTACCGCCACCGGCGCCTTGCCGCTTGCGGCCACCGACAACCTGAATTTCGGCAATCCGGAACGGCCGGAGATCATGGGTCAATTGGTCGGTGCGGTGAAAGGCATCGGCGATGCCTGCCGCGCGCTCGGCTTCCCGATCGTCTCGGGCAACGTCTCGCTCTACAACGAGACCAACGGGCGCGGCATCCTGCCGACCCCGACCATCGGCGGCGTCGGACTGATCGCCGACTGGTCGAGGATGGCGCGGATCGGCTTTGCCGCCGAAGGCCAGATGATCCTGCTGGTCGGTGCGCCGCCGATGTGGGGAACGCATCTCGGCCAATCCGTCTATTTCAGAGACATCCATGGGCGCAGCGACGGCCCGCCGCCGCCGGTCGATCTCGACCATGAAAAACGCGTCGGCGACCATGTCCGCGCTTTGATCGGCTCCGGCGTGGTGACCGCCGCGCACGACGTTTCCGATGGCGGTATCGCCGTGGCGCTGGCCGAAATGGCGATGGCCTCCGGCATCGGCGCAACCATTCCCGGCCTGGTCGGGACCGATCCGATCCCGGTCTGGTTCGGCGAGGACCAGGGCCGCTATCTCATGACGCTGTCGATCGATCCGCAGAGCGAGCAATGGGATGCCATTCGCGAACAACAGGGCAAGCTCGGCATCTTCGCGCCGTGGATCGGCTCGACGGGAGGGAGCGAATTGAAACTCGGCGAGGCGCGTGCGATCCCGGTCAGCGAATTGACCGCCGCCCACGAGGCCTGGTTTCCCCGCTTCATGGATCAGGCCATTTGACAAGGCTGGCTGCCCGGGCACTGCTTGCAGTCGTCTTCTGGCCGTCGCTGTTCTTCTTCTGGTTCCTCGGCCCGTTTGTCTTTTTCCTGCTGTCGACGACCTCAAGCGAGGTTTGTCCCCGGCTGGAAACCCGCGCAGAGTTCCTGGCCGCGGCCAACGGCACGATCCTGATGTTGGCCGTCCAGAGCCTTGCCTATGCGATTCCCATCCTGTGCCTGCTCCTCTGGGGCCGGCTTTTGCCGGAACCGGCGCGGGCACGACAAATCGTCACCTGCGTCAAGCTGTTTGCCGCAGCCATCGTCTTGGGCGCGCTGTGGGAATATGGCTCTTCGCTTGTATGCGACGGCTACGGCCAGCCGTTCTTCTCGCCGCTCTGGCAGATGACGAGCTACCTTCCGATCGTCAGCCTGGTGATCAACGTTCCGCTCTATGTGCTGGCTTTCAGCCTTGGCCGTGCCTTCTCGACACGCGAGGATGTTTCCGCGGATGATGGGATCCATCCGGAGCAGAATGTCTTGTGAGCCGCCAATCGCCCTGGCGCTACAGCGCCGCGCGTCCGTTTGGACGCGCGGCGCTGTAGCATTTTGATTTTGCGCATGATCCTTTCCGGAAATCGATTCCGATTTTCGGGGTCATGCGCTAGACGGAACCGCTTCAATACGGACCGGAAAGGCTTTAGGCTCATCCGAGTCACATCGCACGGGGCCGCACCGCTGCCCCGCCCGAAACAGGAATTTGCCATGGCAATGGACGCCCACGATATCGAGAAACTGATCCGGGAAGGCATTCCGGACGCCAAGGTGACGATTCGCGACCTGGCCGGCGACGGCGATCACTACGCTGCCGAGGTGGTGGCGGAAAGCTTTCGCGGCAAAAGCCGCGTCCAGCAGCATCAGATGGTCTATGACGCGCTGAAGGGCAATATGGGCGGCGTGCTGCATGCGCTGGCGCTGCAGACCAGCGTGCCGGACTGAACTCCCGGCCGGCGCTGCTCAGATCTTCACCAGCATCGCCGTCAGGTACATGAAGCCAACTCCGGCCGCCAAACCAGTTATCGCGGCCGGTGCGAACAAGGCGCGCGTGCTGTCCGCTCGCTGACGAAGCTGCATCGACACCAGCTCGACGATGACCTGCAGGATTGCGCCCGCGCCGACCGCCAGCGCCAGTGCCGACCACTGCGGAGCATAGGCGAGGCTGCCGATCCACAGGCCGATAACCGCAGGGCCGCCCGCGAGCAGCGTCAGGGCGGCGAAGGTCCTCAGTGGCGGCCGCTGCTTCAGGATCGGGGCGGCGATCCCGATGCCCTCGGTGATATTGTGCAATGTGAAGCCGAGCACGAGGAAGGTGCCCAGCCCCGCCGCCCCCGACGCGAAGGCGGCGCCAATCGCCAGCCCCTCGCCCAGATTGTGCAGGCCGATGCCGAGCGCGATGAAGGTGGCCAAAGCCAAACCCGTCGGTGTCCCGCTCCGCCGGCCCGCGGCCATCAGCAGGAGGAAACTGGCTGCCGTGGCGAGTACAACCATCGTCGGCCCCTGGAACAGGGCGGCGGCTTCGCCCGCCAGTTCGAACGCATCCTGGAGGGCATCGACGAACAGGAAGGCGAGCAGCCCGACGGTCAGCGACAGCAGAAAGTCCATGCCGTTCCGTCCGACGCCACGGAGCGCGGGATAGAACATCAGGCCGATCGCCACGGGCAGGATGCCGACGAAGGCGCCAAGCACCGCCTGCGCGGCGAAGCTGAGCGAATCGCGCGTCGGTGTCGGCACGGCGACGGCGATCTCGTGCCCGAACGTCGTCCCGGTGCTGGTCACGACGTTGATCGTATGCGCCTCCCCCAGCACCCAGGGATATGGCAAGCTGATCCATGCCGTGGCGCCGCGCGTGATCGGGCCCGGCGGATCCTGCGTGTACTGCCAGTAGGCATCGTCGACCTGGACCTGCGCGATGGTCATCGGTTCCGATCCGCCGGCCCGGACGAGGACGCGGATGCCATCCGTACCCAAGATCGTCCGTTCGAAGGTGAGGTTCTCGATCGGCGGCGCGCCATTGCGGAAGCTCGCCAGCGGGTCCGCGGAGGTCAGCCAGGCGATCGCCAACCCCAGTATGGCGAGCGGCAGCGCAATCCAGAACAGATAGGCCCATCTTGGGCGATCGGCACGCGTATCGGCGGAAGGCTGGCTCAGGTCGGTCACGACACGGCCTCCACGACGTCGAACATGCCGGACCAGCCGAGTTCGGTGAATTCCGACTGGTGAGGATGGAACATGTAGAGGCCCGGTTCGTGCTCCCGAAAATGGAACTCGAGAATGCCGCGCTCGGCCTGGCACTGGGTGATCAGGTCGACGGTCTTGAGCGTGGGCGTGAGCGTCGTGCCCTGATTGTAGTAGTCGAAGAAATTGCCATGCAGGTGGAAGGAGTTGATCGGGTCGAACTCGACGATATTGACGAGATAGATGCGGACGGGCTTGTCCTTCAGCACCCGGATCGGCTTCTTCGCATAGGCGTGGGCGACCGTGTTGACGGCGTAGACCTCGTTCTCGTTGTCGAAGTTGGTGTCGAAGGCATTCATGACCATGACGAATTCCTGCCATCCGGCATTCTCCGGCGTGCCGAGCAGGCGCGAGCGGGCGACCGCCTCGTATTCGGGACGCCGGGCCGGATCGGGATCGATCACGAAGGCGCCGTACATGCCCTTGTGGATGTGCCGCTTCAGCGGCAGGGCGTGGCAGTGGTAGAGATGACAGCCGAACGGCCTGGCATCGAACTCGTAGACGAACTCCTCGCCCGGCCCGATCAGGCCGGCGCCAGGTATGCCGTCCATGCGCGCGGCATGGATGCCGTGAAAATGCATCGAATGCGGATGCGAGCCCTGGTTGCGGAAGACGATCTTCAAGCGCTCACCTTCGGTCGCACGCAAGGACGGTCCCGGCACACGGCCATTGTAGGTCCAGGCGGGGAACATGATGCCCGGCGCGATCTCGATCTCCTTGTCCTCGGCCGTGACCTCGAAGGTGCGAAGCGTCCGCCCGTCCGGCAATGTCGAGATCGTCCCGGTGTCCCAGTCGCTCAGCAGCTTCGATGGATCGAAGCCGTTGCGCGCGTCGTCGACCTCGCCGACCGTGATCATCGAGCCATGGGCCGAGAGATGCGCCGGCGGCTTCTCACCGGCCGCCGCCGCCGGCATCTCGTGACCGGCTTGGCTTGTCTGCCCGCGAGCGCCACTCGCCGCGACCGCCGTGCCGCCGGCAGCCGCAAGGCCACCGGCCAGAAGCAGCCTTCGATCGAGCTTTCGCTCCAGCAAGGATTTCATCTCGCGCATGCCTCTTCCCTCCAAATCGCCACTAGCATAGTCCATGCTTCAAGATTTAGCTATAGCTATATTCCAGTCAATGACCGATTGATGCGGGACAAGGCAGGCAAAGGTCTTCTTTTGGGGGCTACTCCGACACCGGCTTCTTCGCCGACACGGCGATGATAGGCCCGGCCGGGTATTTGCCGCCGACGATCGTCCCGTCACCATTCGACAGCGCCGAGACCACACCGTCGAAGAAGAGCGCGTTGGGACAGTGGAGCGCGTCGCGGAACAGCCGGGCGAAACTGCCGAAGCTGACCTGCGAGCGCGAGATCGCCAGGACGACCGTATCGGTGTCGCGCACACCGACGCCGTTGCGGATATAGCGTGAGACGCCATTCTCCTCGAAGCGAGGATGAAGCCGGCCGTCGATCACCAGCATCGGGCCTGACTGCGTGGCGAACGCCGCATCCGGCCGAGCGGTGGCATAGGCGTTGGTCTCCATGACCGCCGCCTTGCCGTCCTTGCGGACGAGAAACACGCCGTTCGGCTTCAGGAAGAAATTGCCTTCGCCATCGGCAAGGTTGAGCGGCGCCAACTCGTGACCCTCTTCGACGAGAAGTCCGACCGGCGACAAGTCCTCGTGATACATGCCGGCATTCATGGCAAGCAGCACCGGCCTGCCCTCGCCCGCCATCGCCTTGTCGAATTTCTCCAGCGAGCCGTAGGCCTTGCCGTCCGCGCCAGCGTGGAAGACGCCGACGTCATAGCCGCGAAGATCGATCTCGCAGACGACATAGGGGACCGCCTCGAAGTTGAAGTCCCGGCATGGTGCGGGCAGTTCGCCGCCAACGATGACTGGCGGAGGCGCCGGTGGCCTGAACCACCACACCACGGCCAGCGCGAGAGCGCCAATCAGAATCGCCGCGATATGCCGCCTTTTGATCATTTCCCGGGAAAACAGTGACCCTTACTCTTGGCCCAACACCAGGTTTGGCCCAACATCAGGCCATCCTTTGCGCCATTTGCAAGGCGATGCGGCAAACGTCTTGTTTCGAGCAACCTATGGGTTTATTTGAAGAGGATGCTTCGAGCCTGCCTCCCACAGGCGTGAAAGGATTCTCCATGAGCGGTATCAACGACTACATCGACAACGAAGTTAAGGGCAACGACGTCGTTCTCTTCATGAAGGGTACGCCGGGTTTCCCGCAATGCGGATTTTCCGGCCAGATCGTCCAGATCCTCGACTATATCGGCGCCGACTACAAAGGCGTGAACGTGCTGGACTCGGCCGAACTGCGCCAGGGTATCAAGGAATATTCCAACTGGCCGACGATCCCCCAACTCTATGTCAAGGGCGAGTTCGTCGGCGGCTGCGACATCGTGCGCGAGATGTTCCAGGCAGGCGAGTTGCAGACCTTCCTCGTCGAAAAGGGCGTGAGCGTCAAAGGCGCCGCCTGACTTCTCTTTTGTGCATGTCGCTGTCCCAAAACCGCTGCACAGTTTTGGGCGACATACACTACAGCGCCGCGCGTCCTTTAGGACGCGCAAAGGACGCTGTAGCACTTTGATTTTGCGCATGATCCTTTCCGAAAATCGGCTCCGATTTTCGGGGTCATGCGCTAAGGCACCGGGGCAGCCCCCACCTCGGCATTTCTTAGATTCCCGAACATCGGGAACGAGACGAGCCTTTGCGCCGGCACCGCCGGCGCATGTTCGTTTTTAACGATCGGACTTTGCCGTGGATCAGCATGCACAAGCGCCGCAACAGGCAAGCACCCTGCCTATTCCGCGCTGGGAATTCATCGCGCTATGCGCGGCGCTGATGGCGTTGAACTCACTGGCCATCGACATCATGCTGCCGGCGCTGCAGCAGATCGGCGCATCGCTTGGCGTGACCAATGAAAACCATCGCCAATATGTGATCGCCGCCTATATTCTCGGCTTCGGCGGCGGACAGCTTTTCTTCGGACCGATCTCGGACCGGTTTGGACGCCGCGCGCCGCTGGTCGCCGGGCTGGCTATCTATGTCGCAGCGGCGGCGGCTGCGGCCATCGCCCCGTCATTCGCCATTCTTCTTCTGTGCAGGCTGGTGCAAGGCATCGGTGCGGCCGCAACGCGCGTCATCGCCGTCTCGATCGTGCGCGACATGTTCGACGGCCGGCGCATGGCCGAAGTCATGTCGCTGATCTTCATGGTGTTCATGGCCATTCCGGTGGTGGCGCCGGGCATCGGCCAGTTCATCATGCTGTTTGCCTCCTGGCACTGGATCTTCATAACCATGGCGGCAGGCGCGCTGATCGTGTCGGCCTGGTCGCTGCTGCGGCTGCCGGAAACGCTGCATCCAGAATATCGCCGGCCGCTGACGGTTTCATCCGTCCTTGGCGGTTTCCGCATCGTGCTGACCAACCGCATCGCGCTCTGCTACGCCTTTGCCAGCACCTTCATCTTCGCCGCCATGTTCGGCTTCATCGCCTCGGCACAGCAGATCTATGTCGATGTGTTCAAAGTCGGCGAGATGTTTCCCGTCATCTTTGCCGGGGTCGCGGCGGTGCTCGCCTTCTCCAACTATCTGAACTCGCGCCTCGTCGGCCGTATCGGCATGCGCCGCCTGTCGCAGAGCGCGCTGCTGCTGTTCCTGGTGATCAGCCTTGCCTGGCTGGTGGTGTCGCTGGAAATGAAGATGCCGCTCTGGTTGTTCATCACCTTCTTTGCCGGCGCGATGCTTCCGTTCGGTGGGCTTGGCGCCAATTTCAACGCACTCGCCATGGAGCCGCTTGGGCAATTGGCCGGCACAGCGTCGTCCATATTGGGTTTTATGCAGACCTTCCTCGGCGGCATTCTCGGCACGCTGATCGGCCAGGCCTTCAACGGCACGGTGACGCCGCTTGCCGCCGGCTTCTGCAGCGTCTCGGTCGCGGCGCTGCTGATGATCCTGATCGCCGAGCGTGGCAAGATGTTCCAGCCGCACAATCCGCCGGTTTGATGCATATTGCCTGACGCGCTTTAGGATGCATCCCCACTCGCTGCCGTGAAGCGAGGGAACAGCGTCCGCCCTGCGATTGCTCCACCCATGCTGTCTGAAACGGGCAGTGGCAGAGCCTTGTCGAGAGCGTCGAGGATGGAGGCCACGAAGGCCCGGTTGAGCCGGCCATCGTTCCCTAGATGGGAATAAGTGGCGCGAGGCTTGCCAATGAGCGTGCCGTTTCGGCGAATTGAGAACTGCAGCGTCAGGGTCATGCCCGCAGTTCCGGGCGGCGGCTCCCAACAGGCGAAGATCGCGGAGAACATCTCGTCTATGGTGTCGATGGGATCGGGACTGCGACATGCGCGTTCCTGCGATCTTGCCTCGTTGGGGCCGGCAACCAGGGCAAGGGCAAGGACCGCTGCAACAATTGTGGACCGAGGTTTCATTTCGGGGTCTCCGGCCTTGAGCCTACTCCGCCCAAAGCTCGCGGCGCAATTCCCGCCAGCTTTCCTTGTCCGGCGCGACAATGATGCCGCCGCCGAGATGAGACGGCAGATAGGCGCTGCCGTCGAAACGCGCAGTATAGCCGCCGGCCTCGGCGTGGATCAGGACGCCGGCCAGATGGTCCCACGGCATCAGCTTGTTGTAGACGACGAAATGGCCGTGGCCGCTGGCCAGCAGACGGTATTCGTGGGCGGCGCATCGATAGTTGAAATGCGACAGGGTCCTGGTCTGGTTGCGCGCCAGCCGCGAGCGTTCCGGTTCCGGCAGATATTGCCACGATACGGCGCCGGTCATCTGCGATATCGCCACAGGCTCGGCGACATGCACCTTCTCGATACTGCCATGTGCGTGACGAATATGGCTGCCAGCGCCCTTGGCGCCGATCAGCCAGTCCTTGCCAACGGGATCGTGGATGATACCGGCGACGGTCTCGCCCTTGACCACGACGCCGAGCATGACACCGAAGAGCGGCACGCCCGAAGCGAAGTTGAAGGTGCCGTCGACCGGATCGATGACGAAGGCGAGATCGGCATCGCCGAGGCCCTCAAGCAGCGCCGGATTGTCGGAACACGCCTCCTCGCCGACGATCATCGCCTGGGGATAGCGCTCGCGCAGCTTGACGGTGATCAGCCGCTCGGCGTTGACGTCGGCCTCCGTCACCAGATCGGCGGCCGAAGTCTTCTGGCGAATGTCGCCCTCGCTCAGCCGGCGAAAGCGCGGCATGATCTCGGCCTTGGCGACGTCGGATAGAAGTTCGGCGAGCCAGTCGATCGCGGTATCGTCAAATGTCATCGGCTTGCCTCGCGGTGAGGGTGTCGTTGAGGGCGGTAAAATCGAAGAGTTTGCGGTCGAGCAGATGCGAGGGCCGCACATTGGCCATGGCGCGGATCATGGTGTCCTTGCGGCCGGGCATGCGCTTTTCCAGATCGTCGAGCATGGCCTTCATGGCGTTGCGCTGCAGGCCTTCCTGGCTGCCGCAGAGATCGCAGGGGATGATCGGGAACTGCATGGCGGCGGCGAATTTTTCGAGATCGGCCTCGGCGCAGTAGCTCAGCGGCCTGAGCACCATGACATCGCCGTCGTCGTTGAGCAGCTTTGGCGGCATGGCGGCGAGGCGTCCGCCATGGAAAAGGTTCATGAAGAAGGTTTCGAGAATATCCTCGCGGTGGTGGCCGAGCACCAGGGCCGAACAGCCCTCCTCCCTCGCGATGCGGTAGAGATGGCCGCGCCTCAGCCGCGAGCAGAGCGAACAATAGGTGCTGCCCTCGGGGAGCTTGTCGGTGACCACCGAATAAGTGTCCTGATATTCGATGCGGTTCGGGATGCCGTTTCTGTCGAGATAGTCGGGCAGGACGTGCTTCGGGAAATTCGGCTGACCCTGGTCGAGATTGCAGGCCAATAGCTCAACCGGCAGCAGGCCGCGCCATTTGAGATCGAGCAGCAATGCAAGCAGGCCGTAGGAATCCTTGCCGCCGGAAAGGGCGACCAGCCAGCGAGCGCCAGGTGTCGCCATCGCGAAATCGTCGATCGCCTGACGGGTGAGCCGCAGCAGCCGCTTGCGCAACTTGTTGAACTCTACGGAAGACGGCACATCGGCAAACAGCGGATGAAAGCCGCCTTCGGCATCGGCAACCGGCTCAAGTGTTTCGGCGTCTGGCAGCATGTTCATGGCGCGTCGGCCCCAGAGTCTTATTGGTGCCCAAGTGTCTTTGTCGGGTTTGGGATTAACGGACATGGCGGGCAAAGAAAAGGCCGCCTCGACGGGCGGCCTTCGATGATGTCGCTGACGAGGTGCCCGATCAGCGCGAATAGAATTCGACGACCAGATTCGGTTCCATCTGCACGGCGAAAGGAACGTCGGCCAGGCCGGGGATACGCGTGAAGCTCGCGGTCATCTTGTTGTGATCGGCCTCGATGTAATCGGGCACGTCGCGTTCGGCCAGGCCGACCGATTCGAGCACGATCACCAACTGCTTCGACTTCTCGCGCACTTCGACGACGTCGCCCGGCTTGCAGCGGTACGAACCGATGTTGACGCGCTTGCCGTTGACGTTGACATGGCCGTGGTTGACGAATTGACGGGCGGCGAAAATGGTCGGCACGAACTTGGCGCGGTAGACGACCGCGTCGAGACGCGATTCGAGCAGACCGATCAGGTTCTCCGAGGTGTCGCCCTTGCGGCGATCGGCTTCTTCATAGACCTTGCGGAACTGCTTTTCCGAAACGTCGCCATAATGGCCCTTCAGCTTCTGCTTGGCGCGCAGCTGCAGGCCGAAATCGGAAAGCTTGCCCTTGCGGCGCTGGCCGTGCTGGCCGGGGCCGTATTCACGCTTGTTGACCGGGGACTTCGGGCGGCCCCAGATGTTTTCGCCGAGACGGCGGTCGATCTTGTACTTCGCGGATTCGCGCTTGCTCATCGCATTCCCTTTTCAAAACAACACACCCGAACCTCATGGTCCGGGTGAAGGAAACGCGCCCTCCTCTGGCCTCCGTTTTCGAGACCTGACAGGGTTTTCCACGCAACGCGACGGAAAACCCACGGGACACGTCATTTCAACAAGATACTGGGAAAGTATAGATCGGCTTCCCGAGAGTCTTGCACACATAAAAGAAACCACCGAGCATTTCGGCCCGGTGTTGGCGCGCTGATTAAACGGAGATTTAACCGGTGTCAAGCTTTTGACTGGCGCGGCCCGGGCCAAGCCCATAACGCTTCCGATGTCAGATGCGGGGCTGGTGGTAAAGCCAACGGCATCAGGACGTTAGACCGAAGTTCGCGGCCCTAAACCGCTGAAAGCTGAATCTTTTGAGTCGGTTGGGCCGAAAATCGCTTTTGAGAAGTGTCCATGTCTCTGTCCATTTCGCCCTTCACACCTCGGCCAATTTGTGATTCGATTCGGCTGAAAACGTTCGTTGATGCCAGTGGGGGGTGTGTCCAGTAGCGGAAAAACCCACTTTTCAGATACGCGAATCAAATCAAGCAGTTGCTTGTCTCGCGAGCGCAAACTTCGGGCTAGAGGAGCCGGAATTCGCATGAAGAAATTCTTCCTTACATTGGTGGGTGCAGCGGTAATGGCAGGGTCGATGGCGATCGCGCCGGAGCCGGCACAGGCCAGGCATTGGCAAGGGCACGGGGGCAAGCAAATCTGCCGTACCGTGGTGAAGAAGAGAGTGGTCTGGCAGCGTGGCCACAAGAAGGTCATCCGCTACAAGGTACGGACCTGTCGTTCCCGCTGGTAATTCCGGCTTCGGCCTGTCGGGGGAATGTCCCAAACATAACAATCTCAACGCCCGCGGTTTCGGCCGCAGGCTTTCGATTTTGGCGGGTCAATTGTCGACTGTACGGCCAAACCCGATCGACGCTGAAATCAACCTTTTTTCTTCTCCGGCAGTCCCTTGCGCTTGGTCTCGGCGAATTCCTCGAGCTGCTTTTCGCTCATGGACTCGTACATTCCCTTCGAGGCGCCCTTGAGTTCGCTCTTCTTCGTCTCGCCACGCTTGGCGGACAGGGCCGCGCCGGCGGCCTTTTGCTGGGCTTTTGACGTAGCAGGCATGATCGGTTCTCCCGTTTGCTATGGGAGAAAAACGCGACGATCGTGTCTATGTTCCTTGGTTCCTTGGTTCCTTGGTTCCCGATTTCAAGGAACCGTCAGGCCAAAACCTTGCATCAGCCGGCTAATGGCGAAATCCGCCTTGCCGGAGGTGAAGGCGGCGATATCGGGTTCGTCGACCTGCAGGGGTCCGTCGACGGGCACGAGCAGCGACATCGCGCGGCGCGCGATCGCCTCGGCGGGATCAAGCCAGTCGACCGGCCAAGGCGCCGTCTTGCGCATGCGATTGGCCAGGAAAGGATAGTGCGTGCAGGCCAGCACGACGATGTCGGTCCTGAGTTCGCCATGTTCGACGAAACACGGTGCGATCTCGGCGCGCACGGCCTCTTCATCGACGAAGCCCTCGCGCATATAGATTTCGGCCAGCCCGGCCAGATTATCGCTGCCGACCAGGCGGACATGGCATTTCTGCGCCCATTTGCTGATGAGGTCGCGCGTGTACTGACGCTTGACGGTACCGGGCGTCGCCAACACCGAAACCAGTCCCGAACGCGTGCGTTCGGCCGCCGGCTTGATCGCCGGCACGGTGCCGACAAAAGGATGGTCGGGAAATCTCTCGCGCAACGCTTCGATGACCAGCGTCGAGGCGGTGTTGCAGGCGATGACCGAAATGGCCGGCGAAAACCGGTCAAGCAGTTTGGCGAACAGCTCCAGTATATGCACCCTCAGCGCCAGCTCCTCCCAGGCGCCGAAGGGGAAGGCCGCGTCGTCGGCGACATAGACGAAACGGCGATCGGGCATCAGCACGCGCGCCTCGCGCAGCACCGTCAGGCCGCCGATACCGGAATCGAACATCAGGATCGGGCGATCAGTCATTGTCGGTTCCCTTGCCATCCTGCGGTGGTATGTCGTCGCCTTTGTCGGCGGCCTTGTCGGCCTGACCGTCGATTTCCGCCTTACGGGCGCGCGCGGCCGCGGGAATCCGCCTCGGGTCATCGCCCGGCGAGCCGTCGCCGCGCGGCATGGCTGGCGAAAACCTGTCGAGCGATGAGATGATGCCGCGCAGCACCTTGAGTTCCGGCTCGGCGAAGCCGGCGCGCGTCAGCACCGCGCGCAGATTGTCGACCATCTTCGGCTTCTTCGGCGCCGGGCGGAAATAGCCGCGCGCCTCGAGCGCACCCTCCAGATAGGCGAACAGGCCGTGCAACTGCTCCTTCGTCGCCGGCGGCATTTCGGGGCTGGAGAAATTGGTCTTCGTCTCGTCTTCGAGGCCGGACTTCATCCATTCATAGGACATCAGCAGGGTCGCCTGGGCGATGTTGAGCGAGGAGAAGGCCGGGTCGACGGGAAAGGTGACGATCTCATCGGCGAGACCGACCTCGTCATTATAGAGACCGAAACGCTCGCGGCCGAACAGAATGCCGGTGCGCTGGCCGGCCATGTGACGTGCCCGCAGCGCCCTGCCCGCCTGGACCGGACCGCGCACCGGCTTGAAGCCGTCGCGTTCGCGCGCCGTGGTGGCGAAGACGAAGTTCAGATCGGCGACCGCGGCGGCCAGATCGTCAAAGACCGTGACGGCGTCGATGACATGGTCGGCACGGCTTGCGGCAGCGCGCGCCTTTTCGCTCGGCCAGCCGTCGCGCGGATTGACGAGGCGCAATTCGGCAAGGCCGAAATTCGCCATGGCGCGGGCGACCATGCCGATATTCTCGCCGAGCTGCGGCTCGACCAGGATGATCGCCGGGCCTGCGGCAAGCGGAATGTCGGGATCCTTGGGCATGGCTGTCAATGAACTGCTGTTTGCGGCATTTCAGCGTTCCCTGCCATATCCCGCCGCGAAAATGAAGCTTTCGCAAGGGCCGCCCAATGCGCCTCGACGCGGATCGCCGTTTGCGCGGCCAAAAATGCTTTGATATACGGGCCGCATCCCCGGCCGAGAGCCATGCGGGCAGGCCGTTCCGATCCCCCAACAACGAGGCATTCTTTCCATGGCGAAGATCAAGGTGGCGAACCCGGTCGTCGAACTCGACGGCGACGAGATGACCCGCATCATCTGGCAGTTCATCAAGGACAAGCTGATCCACCCCTATCTCGACCTGAAGCTCGAATATTACGACCTCGGGGTCGAGCACCGCGACGCCACCGGCGACCAGGTGACCATCGACGCGGCCAACGCCATCAAGAAACACGGCGTCGGCGTGAAATGCGCGACGATCACGCCCGACGAGCAGCGCGTCGAGGAGTTCAAGCTGAAGAAGATGTGGAAGTCGCCGAACGGCACGATCCGCAACATCCTTGGCGGCACGATCTTTCGCGAACCGATCATCATGAAGAACGTGCCGCGCCTGGTGCCGGGCTGGACCAAGCCGATCATCGTCGGCCGTCACGCCTTCGGCGACCAGTACCGCGCCACCGATTTCCGCTTCCCCGGGAAGGGCAAGCTGTCGATCAAGTTCGTCGGCGAGGACGGCAAGGTGATCGAGCACGACGTGTTCGACGCGCCTGCCTCAGGCGTCGCCATGGCCATGTACAATCTCGACGAGTCGATCCGCGAATTCGCCCGCGCCTCGCTGAACTATGGCCTGCTGCGCAACTATCCGGTCTACCTCTCGACCAAGAACACCATCCTCAAGGCCTATGACGGCCGCTTCAAGGACATCTTCCAGGAGGTCTACGAGCAAGAGTTCGAGGCCGAGTTCAAGGCGAAGAAGCTCTGGTACGAACACCGGCTGATCGACGACATGGTGGCCTCCAGCCTGAAATGGTCGGGCGGCTATGTCTGGGCCTGCAAGAACTATGACGGCGACGTGCAGTCCGACACGGTGGCGCAAGGGTTTGGGTCGCTCGGCCTGATGACCTCGGTGCTGATGACGCCGGACGGCAAGACGGTGGAGGCGGAGGCCGCGCACGGCACCGTGACCCGCCACTACCGCCAGCACCAGAAGGGCGAGGAAACCTCGACCAATTCGATCGCCTCGATCTTCGCCTGGACGCGCGGCCTCGCGCATCGCGCCAAGCTGGACGACAATGCCGAGTTGAAGCGCTTTGCCGAGACGCTGGAAAAGGTCTGCGTCCAGACCGTCGAGTCCGGTTTCATGACCAAGGATCTGTCGCTGTTGATCGGCCCCGACCAGCCCTGGCTGTCGACCACCGGCTTCCTCGACAAGATCGACGAGAATTTGCAGAAGGCGATGGCCTGACGGCAAGCTACGTGGGTAAGCCCGTCGTCTACGGGGCGGACTACAGCGTCTATGTGCGCATCGTCCGCCTCGCGCTGGAGGAAAAGGGCATCGACCACGAACTCGTCCCGGTCGATGTCTTCGCCGCGGACGGCATTCCCGGCTGGTATTTCGAGCATCACCCGTTCGGCCGAATTCCGGCCTTCGAGCATGACGGCTTCCGTCTCTTCGAAGCGAGCGCGATCGCGCGCTATGTCGACGAGGCCTTCGACGGGCCTGCGCTGCAGCCGGCCGACGCCCGGCCTCGGGCACGGATGAACCAGATCATCGGCATGCTCGACGCTTATGGCTATCGGGCGATGGTCTGGGACGTCGCCGTCGAGCGGCTGGAGAAAGAGCCGCCCGACCAGGCGCGGATCGCCGCCGGCCTTTCACAAGCAGGCAAGGTACTTCGGACGCTCTCCTTGTTGAAGAGCGCCGGGCCGTGGTTGCTGGGTGATGAGCTGACACTCGCCGATTTGCACGCCGCACCGATCATGGGCTACTTCCTCAAGGTCGCCGAAGGGCGGAAGCGCCTGGCTGAATTTCCCGATGTTCAGGGATGGTGGGACCGCATTGTCCAACGGCCGAGTTTTGCCAACACCGAAAAGGCTGGGTGACAAATGTAGGAAGGCCGAGGGGCACAGCCCCCCCTCTGTCCTGCCGGCCTTGCGATAAATTCTCCTAGATACTTCTATCCGATCAGGCGGCCTCCAGCGCCGCCCGCACCGCTGCGATCGCATCGCCGGCCTTCGAGGCATCGGGGCCGCCGGCCTGGGCCATGTCGGGCCGGCCGCCGCCGCCCTGCCCGCCCAAGGCGGCGGATGCCACGCGGACCAGATCGACGGCGCTGAAGCGGGCGGTCAGGTCATCGGTGACGGCGACCACGACGCTTGCCTTGTTGTCCTCAGCCGTGCCGACGAAGACGACGACGCCGGAACCGAGCGACTTCTTGCCGGCATCGGCCAGCGGCTTCAGATCCTTCGGCGCGACGCCGGAGACCGCCTTGCCGAGGAAACCGACACCTGCGACGGTTTCGTTCTCGGCCGGCGCACCGGCTGCAGCACCACCGCCCAGCGCCAGTTTCTTGCGCGCCTCGGTCAGTTCTTTCTCCAGCTTCTTGCGCTCGTCGAGCAGCGCCTCGACGCGCGCCGGCACGTCGGCCGGCGAGATCTTCAGCGTTGCCGCCGCCGCCTTCAGCCGTCTGTCCTGCTCGTCGAGATGCTTGCGCGCAGCTTCGCCGGTCAGCGCCTCGATGCGGCGCACGCCGGCGGCGACCGCGCCGTCCGACACGATGCGCACCAGACCGATATCGCCGGTCGCCCTGACATGGGTGCCGCCGCAGAGTTCGACCGAATAGGACCGGTTGGCCTTGGCGCCATGCAAGCCCGTGCCCATCGAAACGACGCGCACTTCATCACCATACTTCTCGCCGAACAGGGCCATGGCGCCTTCGGCAATGGCGTCGTCGACCGACATCAGCCGCGTGGTCACCGGGCTGTTCTGCACGACGATCTCGTTCGCCATGCGCTCGACCTCTTCGAGTTCATCGGACGAGATCGGCTTGTTGTGCGAAATGTCGAAGCGCAGACGCTCGGGCGCCACCAGCGAGCCCTTCTGCGCGACATGGGTGCCCAGCACCTCGCGCAGCGCTTCGTGGATCAGATGCGTCGCGGAATGGTTCGCGCGCAGCCTGGAGCGGCGCGCATGGTCGACCTTCAGCTCGACGGTCGCGCCGGTCTTGACCGTGCCGCTGACCACCTTGCCGAGATGCACGAACAGCCCATCGGCCTTCTTCTGCGTATCGGAGATCTCGATCGAAAACCCTTCGCCTGAAATAACGCCGGTGTCGCCCATCTGGCCGCCGGACTCGCCATAGAACGGCGTCTGGTTGACGACCACGGCAACCGCGTCGCCCTTGGCGGCGCTGTCGACGGTCTTGCCCTCCCTGACCAGCGCCTGGATGAGGCCTTCCGCCTGCTCGGTCTCATAGCCGAGGAACTCGGTGGCACCGGTCTTCTCGCGCACCGGGAACCACACCGTTTCGGTCGCGGCCTCGCCGGAACCAGTCCAGCTCTTGCGCGCCTCGGCCTTCTGCCGCTCCATCGCATCGGTGAAGCCGGCAAGATCGACCGAGATGCTGCGCTGGCGCAGCGCGTCCTGCGTCAGATCGAGGGGAAAGCCGTAGGTGTCGTAGAGCCTGAAGGCTGTCTCGCCATCCAGCATGTCGCCGGCGCCGAGCTTTTCCGTCGCTTCCGAAAGCAGGCCCAAGCCGCGCACCAGCGTCTTGCGGAAACGGGTTTCCTCAAGTTTCAGCGTCTCGGTGATCATCTGTTCGCCGCGCGACAGTTCCGGGTAGGCCTGGCCCATCTCGCGCACCAGCGCCGGCACCAGGCGCCACATCAGGGGGTCACGGGCGCCGAGCAACTGCGCATGGCGCATGGCGCGGCGCATGATGCGACGAAGCACATAGCCGCGGCCTTCATTGGACGGCAGCACGCCGTCGGCCACCAGGAAGCAGGACGAACGCAGATGGTCGGCGATGACGCGGAACGATCCGACAGTCTCCTCATCGGGACCGCGGCCAAGCGCGGACGACGCGGCGTCGACCAGATGACGGAACAGATCGGTCTCGAAGACGCTCTCCACCCCTTGCAGGATGGAGGCCATGCGCTCCAGGCCCATGCCGGTGTCGATCGACGGGCGCGGCAGGTCGATGCGCTCGTCCTTCGTCACCTGTTCATACTGCATGAACACCAGGTTCCAGAATTCAAGGAACCGGTCACCATCCTCCTCGGGGCTGCCGGGAGGGCCGCCCCAGATGTGCTCGCCCCGGTCGATGAATATCTCCGAGCACGGCCCGCATGGTCCGGTGTCGCCCATTGCCCAGAAATTGTCCGAGGTCGCGATGCGGATGATACGATCGTCAGTGAGACCGGCGATCTTCTTCCAGTGGCCGGCGGCCTCGTCGTCCGTGTGGTAGACGGTGACCAGCAGCTTGTCCTGCTTCAGCCCGAACTCCCTGGTGATCAGGTTCCAGGCGAGTTCGATGGCACGCTCCTTGAAATAATCGCCGAAGGAGAAATTGCCGAGCATCTCGAAGAAGGTCAGGTGTCGCGCGGTATAGCCGACATTGTCGAGGTCGTTGTGCTTGCCGCCGGCACGAACACTCTTCTGGGCGGTCGTGGCACGCGAATAGGGCCGCTTCTCCAGGCCGGTGAAGACGTTCTTGAACTGCACCATGCCGGCATTGGTGAACATCAGCGTCGGATCGTTGCGCGGCACCAGCGGGCCCGACGCGACGATCTCGTGACCCTCCTTGCGGAAATAGTCGAGGAATGTCGACCGGATCTCGTTCACGCCACTCATGAATAATGCTGCCTTCTGGAGAGAACCGCCGGCGCGGCCGACGGCAAATGGGCTCTTCGTTTTAGAAGATCGATTGGGCCTTTTAGCGACCGCGCCGCAGCCTGTCCAGAAACACGGAATTGGGCCAATTGGCGCGGCGTGCCGGTCGTCTCCGCACCAGCGCTGAAACGCAAACCGCCGGCACTTGGCCGGCGGTTTGAAACGCAAGGATACAGGAACTCGATTACATAAGCTGGAGGTAATGAACCTGGATTATGGCCAGATTCCGGCCACCACTGAGGCCTTACATGGCGCCGGCTTCGTCCTCGAAGCCATCGTCTCCACCCTCGGAACCGCCATTTTCGAGGAATTTCTCGGCGATCAGCCCGGCATTCTGCCGCAGTGCCAGTTCGATCTCGCGCGCCGTATCGGGATTGTCGCGCAGGAACAGTTTGGCGTTCTCGCGGCCCTGGCCGAGACGCTGCGAATTGTAGGAGAACCAGGCGCCCGACTTCTCGACCACGCCGGCCTTGACGCCGAGGTCGACCAGTTCGCCGGTCTTGGACACGCCCTCGCCATACATGATGTCGAACTCGACCACCTTGAAGGGCGGCGCCAGCTTGTTCTTGACCACCTTGACGCGGGTCTGGTTGCCGACGACCTCGTCGCGATCCTTGACCGAGCCGATGCGGCGGATGTCGAGGCGCACCGAGGCATAGAATTTCAGCGCATTGCCGCCTGTGGTGGTCTCGGGCGAACCGAACATGACGCCGATCTTCATGCGGATCTGGTTGATGAAGATGACCATGGTGTTGGAGCGCGAGATCGAGGCGGTCAGCTTGCGCAGCGCCTGGCTCATCAGGCGGGCCTGCAGGCCGGGCAGCGAATCGCCCATCTCACCCTCGATTTCGGCGCGCGGCGTCAGTGCCGCGACCGAATCGACCACCAGCACGTCGATGGCGCCGGAGCGCACCAGCGTGTCGCAGATTTCGAGCGCCTGCTCGCCGGTGTCGGGCTGCGAGATCAGGAGGTTCTCCAGATCGACGCCGAGCTTGCGGGCATAGACCGGGTCGAGCGCGTGCTCGGCATCGACGAAGGCACAGATGCCGCCTTTCTTCTGGGCTTCCGCCACCGTGTGCAGCGCCAGCGTCGTCTTGCCCGAGCTTTCCGGCCCATAGATCTCGACGATGCGGCCGCGCGGCAGCCCACCGACGCCGAGCGCGATGTCGAGGCCAAGCGAGCCGGTCGGCACCGTTTCGATCTCGACGACCTGCTCGTTCGCGCCGAGCCGCATGATCGAGCCCTTGCCGAAGGCACGCTCGATTTGCGACAGCGCCGCATCCAGAGCCTTTGATTTGTCCACCGCTTTGTCCTCTACAAGCCGCAAAGAATTCTGAGCCATGATACATTACCCCTTGGTCGTCAATGAAGGCCGGACAATCCGCAATCCCTGACTATTTGTACCTTTTTTGTTCTCGTTTGGCAAGGGGTACCAAACATCTGAAAAACAAGGAATATCCGGATTTGTTCTTTTTTTGTTTCGTGAATTCAGGCTCGGATGTATCCCGTATAGACGGGGATTCGTCGTCGCACCGGTCCTCCGAATCGCTGCTTCGATTGCAAGGCAACTCCTGGTCGGCCTAGTGTCGGTGTCGGACATATAGCAGGTGCACGGCCACAGAATGACGAAATCTCAAAAAATTCTGGCCATCGGCGCCGCCCATATCGACCGGCGCGGCCGGATTTCCGGGAACTATGTGCCGGCGGCGTCGAACGTCGGCACCATGCGTGAGGATGTCGGCGGCAATGCGTTCAACGCGCTTTGCTGCGCCGTGCGGCGCGGCGCCTCCGGCTCGCTGCTTTCGGTGCGCGGCGGCGATGCCCCGGCCGAGAGGGTTTCACTGGCCATCGCCGCAGCCGGCATTGTCGATCTGTCGGCGGTGTTCCTCGACCGCCCAACGCCGAGCCACACGGTGCTGCTCGACCGCGACGGCGCGACGATCGCCGGCCTTGCCGATATGGGACTCTACGATCTGGCGCTGCCAAAGCAGATCCGCCGCGCCAAGGTGCGCGAGGCGATCACTGCTGCCGATGCAATCCTGTGCGACCCAA
>NZ_CAUM01000100.1 GCF_000350085.1 Mesorhizobium metallidurans STM 2683 | reverse complement strand
CCACGGCGGCCGAAAAATTCCAAATGCGATTCCCCTGGCTCTCCGCCAGCCTTTTTTTCAGGCGCGAACAAGGCGCCGGTATCCGCTCCCGCGGAAATCCGATTCCGTTTTGCGGCAAATCACGCTACGTTCAATTGAAGGATTGTTCTGGATCGACGTTCGGGGAGTTCGATGCGTCGCCTAACGCTCGCAAGTGCCGGGTTTCTGATCACTCTGGCCGGACCGGCCGTCGCCGCCGAACCGATGACCGACGTACCGATGACCGCACCCGGCTTCGACTGGACGGGCTATTATGCGGGTCTGCAGGCCGGATATGGCTGGGGCAGCTCCGACATAAGGGGAACGGAAGGCGAGCCATTTTCTGCCGCGCCGGACCTCGACGGCGGCTTCATCGTCGGCCATGTCGCCGGCCTCTGGCAATTCGATCAGGCGGTGATCGGCGCTTTGGCCGAGCTCAACTATTCCGCAATCGACGGCAGCGGCGAGGCAGAGCCGGGAAGTTCATTCGGCACCGACATCAAGTGGTTCGGATCCGTCAACGCCAAGGCCGGCTACGCCATGGACCGCGTGCTGGTGTACGGCATTGGCGGCGTCGCCTTTGCCGGCATCGAAACGTCACAAAACGCCGGCACGGCTTTTGCTAAGACGGAAACGACTGCCGGCTGGACGATCGGCGCCGGCGTCGACTTTGCCCTGACCGACAAGTTCGTCGTCGGCGCCCAGTACCGTTACTACGATTTCGGCAAGGAGCATTACGATGCCCCGGACGATTTTCTCAACCGCGACCAGGACGTCAAGCTGCATACGGTGGGCGTGAACTTGAACTACAAGTTCTGATCATTCCCCTCGCGATGCCTCTTGATCGCAGGGACCACAAGCTAGTGTAGTGTCGGCGCGTGGCCGGGACGGAAACCCTTCAACGCCGCGGCTATGCCACTCATCAAAACACGGTCGGGAAGGACGAGCATGTTCAGCGTGTCGTGATCTTCGTCCGCGACGCCGCAGATCGGCAGGACCTTATAGTCGCCTTCGAAGGGCAAACCGTCACCATTGGCGTAGAAATCGACCTTCGGGAAGCATCCCTTCAGGAACGTCTCGACCGCGCGCAAGGCGGCTTGGGAGCGGAACTCCTTACCAGACGGCGCCAGGACGACGAAGCTGTTGACTTCGGCGCTGGCGAACGACGTGGAGAGATCGAAGGTGGAATGCATGAGACTTACCCGATTGGAGCCCTCATTCTT
Source organism: Mesorhizobium metallidurans STM 2683 (assembly GCF_000350085.1). Classification (GTDB taxonomy): domain Bacteria; phylum Pseudomonadota; class Alphaproteobacteria; order Rhizobiales; family Rhizobiaceae; genus Mesorhizobium; species Mesorhizobium metallidurans. The sequence goes on along the minus strand of NZ_CAUM01000100.1, from coordinate 24,094 downwards.
TTCGGCGCGGGGCGAGAGTCAATCGTCATGCAACAAGATATCCACAACACAAAAAGCCCGCGCCTCCAGAAGAGGCGCGGGCAGATTTAGCCCCCTGCCCGATTTACAGCACTTAAAAAGCGCGCCAGCGGGGGACAGCCAGCGAGCTAGGCCTGTTAGGATCGGTAGGGACCGGCCTCAAATATACGCCTCCTCCAGGCCCCGACACATCAGCCGAACAGGTGAAAGAGGCCTTCTCTTGAACCAATTCCTGGTAGCGCGCACGGAAGGGCAAGGGCCAGCCGAGAGGCCACCGGCCCATGAAAGACGGGGCTTTTTTGCACAACACTTTTCCGGGCTTGCACGACAGCAATTGACGAAATCGCCTAAGTAGTTGAAACGAAAGGCCTGCGGACGTGGCGGAATTGGTAGACGCAAGGGACTTAAAATCCCTCGATCTCTGATCGTACGGGTTCGATTCCCGTCGTCCGCACCAGTATGGAGTCACCTGCTACAGCGCCAGGTCGCATTCGAACCCAAAATCCGCCGTACTGGCTAAACCCTCGGATATTCAGAACTTGTAGCTGAGTTTAGGGAGGCCGCAGCTTGACGTCTTGATCACGGTCGCTTTGGGTCCGATAAGGCGAGCAGCACCACTTGGCGCTTGCAAATTATACCCAAAAAGGTATATCCCTCTGATGAGTCCGGCCCCATATCCTTACGGCGAAAAGCCGCTGCACTGGGTGGGGTCGTCCAAGCGCGACTTCCTCGCTTTTCCAGATCCGGTGAAAAGCGACATGGGGGTACGCGCTCGGGCTGGCTCAGCTGGGCAGCAAGCACCCGCACGCCAAGCCATGGAAGGGCGAAGGTGCCGGGGTGTTCGAGGTGGTGGAAAGCCACGACGGCGACACCTACCGGGCGGTGTACACCGTGCGCTTCGAGGGTGTGGTGTATGTGCTCCATGCCTTCCAGAAGAAAAGCCCGTCCGGCAAGCGGACCGCCACGACCGATGTTGACCTCATCGGTGAGCGGTTGAAGCGGGCTCGGGGAGACTACGAGACAAACCCATGAGGCCGGACGAGCGGCAGGAGACGGATATGACGATCGATATAGAACACGGCACGGGTAATGTCTTCGCTGATCTGGGGCTACCCGATGCTGTCGACCGGCAAACCAAGACGCGCCTCGCTCTCGCCCTCAACGAGATCGTCAAAGCGCGCAAACTGCGCCAAGTGGCGACAGCGAAGCTGCTCGGCATCCCGCAATCCAAAGTGTCAGCTCTGGTAAATTATCGCCTCGACGGCTTCTCCGTCGAACGGCTCATGGGTTTTCTTACGCGGCTGAACCGCGACATCGAAATCGTTATTCGACCGAGCCGCGATGATCGAGAAGGGCAGGTTTCGGTGCATGCCTTGCGATAAACGGACGTCGTTTCTCTATGGCAAAGACTGGCGTTTGTCGCTGCAAGGCCTCTCCCCAGAGCCAGCGCGCTTACTTGATGTAAACGAGCACGTAACGGTTGTTGTAGGGCTGGTAATATTTCGTACCGCATTTCCAGACGACGATCCCGCCGCTGTAGGTGGTCTTCTCGCATCCCTTGGGCAGAGTGTTGATATAAATGGTGGTCCTCTGGATCACGACTGTCTTTGCTTCCGCCGCGCCGACGAAGCCGTTGCCGGCCACAGACGAGAGCGCGAGCATGCCGCAAACGGCGACTGCGCGGGCGGACGAACTGCGGTTGATCATGGACTTTCCCCTTTTTCTTTTTTCTTTTCCCCTGCTGCCGCGACGTCAGCCTATCAGCAATGCGCAGGGGTCTCAACGGACCTGAAATCAGTCCCTCTGACGGTTCGATTTCCGTCGTCCGCACCAACGACACCGGCCGTCGTTCGCGGTCAGATGTGGCCGGCAGCGGCAAGTGCTGCCCTGTGCCAGCGTGCAAACTGGCCCGGCGGACGGCTCAGATAGCGAGACGCGGCAATGTCCCAGCGCGCGCCCAGCTCACGATCAAAGGCCGGCGGATCGAACTGCTGCAGGCCGCTGCGGGGATAGATCGTGAATTCTCCAAAAACTGGCTCGCCTGCGTCTTCGTAGAAATCGACCCGTATCATGTCGAATTCGCCACCCAGCGCTTCGGCCGCCTCGACCATGCGCGAAAAGCTTTCCGGCCTGGCAATTTCCAGCGTCGCGTCGATGCCGCCCTGGGCAACCGCCAGCCGCCGCCAGTCGCGATCAAAAAGCGCCGTTTTGCGGATACTCGAGCGGAAGGCGGTGACCACGACAAGAGCAACGCGGCCGGCGACCACATTGAACTTGTAGTCGATGGGCTGATAGGCCTGGTCCTTGCCGATCAGCGCCTCGACGAAGACCTTGCGCCTGATGTGTGCGTAGCCGCGTTCCAGCTTGCGGTCGCCATAGGTCTCGCCGAGATGCCGGCTCATGTCGGCAATAATTGCGCCGCTGTCGGCCTGAGCGGGATCCACAACGACGGCATTCATGGCGCAGCCGTGATTGCATTTGACGATGTAGGGGACTTTCAATCCGCTGAAGGGAATGTCGCGCGGATTGTCGCCTTGCCACAGCACCACCGGGACATCCAGCCAGGGAAGCCGATTCCTGACGAGTTCCTTGGCTTTCAGCTTGTCGAGCACGACCGCAAAACGCGGGTCGTCATCGAAAATCTTGCGCCAATGTATCTTCTCCGTGAAGGTCGTCGGGGCAGCGAAGTTCGGCAGATGCCGCATCCTTTCGAAGAAGCGCTGGGTCAGGCGCCGGTAACGGACCAGCAGCGCAACATTCAAGACCAGGAGAAACGCCTTCGCGCCAACGCGTTTCAGCCGGCCCGGCTGCTGGCGCGCTCCCTTGCGGTGTCCAGGCCCATGCATGGATCAAGCCCTGATCGGGTTCAGCTTCAGGTGCTGGATCAGGATGATCGTCTTGGCATCGACGATGCGGCCAGCGGCGATGCCGGCCAGAGCTTCGTCGAGCGGCATCTCCAGCACTTCGATGTCCTCGCCTTCGTCCGGCGCTCCGCCACCGGCCGAGATGCGGTCGGCGGGCGAATAGCGCGCGATGAAGAACCAAAGCCGTTCGGTCACGCTGCCGGGGCTCATGTAGGGTGCAAACAGCCGTTCCACGTCCTGCATCCGGTAGCCGAGCTCCTCCTCGGCCTCCTTGCGAATACAGGTTTCCGGATCGTTTTCATCGAGCAGTCCGGCGCAAGCCTCGATCAATGGCTCGCGGTGGCCGGTGACATAGGCCGGGTAGCGGAACTGCCGCACCAGAAGCACCGTCGAACGCTCCGGGTCATATGGCAGGATCACCGCGCCGTCGCCACGATCGTAGGTTTGGCGGATCTGCGTCTCCCACTGCCCGTCGCGCCGGCGATAGTCGAGGATGGTCTTTTTCAGGACCGCCCAGTCGTCGGAGAGAATTTCCTCCGAACGGATGCGAATGCGATCTTCCATGAATGGACTCCTGCTGCCGGCGCGAGGACTACGGCGCCGCGCGTCCTTTCGGACGCTCAAAGGATGCTGCGGCGGATTTTCGGTCCTGCGTTAGCCTCGAACCGGTTTTTGCGCAATCCTGACAGCGATTGGCCTGATAGCGATCGGCCTGACAGCGATTGGTCCAGAGCACGTTTCACCACCTCGTGTCTGGCGCAGGCGCAATCCATTGCCTAAATAGCCTCAACCTCCCGGAGCTCATTTTGATGACCACATCTCTTTTCCAGCCGATCACGCTTGATGGCCTTACCTTCCCGAACCGCATAGCGGTGGCGCCGATGTGCCAATATTCCGCTGATGACGGTTCGGCCACTGACTGGCACCTGCATCACTGGATGAACCTGGCCATGTCCGGCGCCGGCATGGTCACGGTCGAGATGACCGATGTCGAGCGGCGCGGCCGCATCTCGCATGGCTGCCTTGGTCTTTATTCCGACGACAACGAGGCTGCCGCCCGGCGCACGCTGGATGCCGCCAGGCGCGTCGCCGCCCCCGGCACGAAATTCGGCACCCAGCTTGCCCATGCCGGCCGCAAGGCTTCCAACCAGAAACCGTGGGAAGGCGGCGGACCGCTGAAGCCGGATCAGGACCCGTGGCCGATCGTGTCTGCCTCGGCAATTGCCTACGACACGGGCTGGCAAGTGCCGCGGGCGCTGGAAGACGACGAGATCCTGCAAATCATCGAACGCTTCGCCGAGGCGGCCAGGCGCGCCGAACGCGCCGGCTTCGACTTCATCGAACTGCACGCCGCGCATGGCTATCTGATCTTCCAGTTCCTGTCGCCGCTTTCCAACCAGCGCACCGACCGCTGGGGCGGCTCGCTGGAAAACCGCATGCGCTTTGCCGTCGAGATTGCCAAGGCGGTGAGAAAGGCCGTCCCGAAGCTGATGCTCGGCGCCCGCCTGTCGGTCAAGGAATGGGTCGATGGCGGTTTCGACGTCGAGGACGCGATCGAGGTGGCCAGAGCGCTGAAGGCGGCGGGTGTGGCTTATCTCTGCTGCTCGAGCGGCGGCAATTCACCCTTGCAGAAGCTGCCGACAGGTCCGGGCTACCAGGTGCATCTGGCGGAAGCGGTGCGCAAGGGCGCCGGCATCCCGACGCGAGCCGTCGGCCTGATAGACGATCCCAGGCAGGCCGAGGCGATCGTCGCCGACGGCCGCGCCGACATGGTGGCGCTGGCCCGTGCCTTCCTCGCCGATCCGCGCTGGGCGTGGCGCGCCGCGGCGACCTTCGGCGAGAAAATCCACCCGGCGCCGCAGCTTGCCCGCTCGGTGACGACGATGCAGCACTGGATGAAGGCAGCGGGCTGAGGGATGCGTTTCCGATGACCGTGGCCCAGGGCAATCGTTTCAGCAAAAGCCAGCGCTCGACCGGCCAATCGTCAACGTCTGCGCCGCCCCTCAGGGTGATGAGGGGCAGCGCAGACCTCAAGCGATTGCCCTGAACCGCAGCCCTTGAGACCTTTACGCCGCGGGCGTTGCAACCAAATCGGCCGCACAGCGTTGGCGGCGATGGTGGACAACAAGCCGTTTGAAAAGCCTGTCGTGGTCGAACTTGGTCATGTCGGCAAATATCGCGAGATCAGCAGCACCCGGGAAGCGGCCGAGTGTCTGATGACGACCTGGCCGCTCAATCGCGGCCCTCGGCATCGTGATGCCCTCGACACTTGCCTCAAAGTGCTGGAAGGTTATCGTTCGACCGCAGACGCGCGTCGGGCACTGATCGAAGCGGCGAAGGAATCGGACGTACTGGTTCCCGACGAGAGATTGCCCGACGGCAGGCTGCATTGAGCAGATGAGGCTTTTCAACCGGAGGACTTCATGGCCAAGCTGACTTACAAGATCGTCGAGCATGATGGGGGCTGGGCCTACAAGGTCGGCTCGACATTCTCCGAGACGTTCCCCAACCATCAGGACGCGCTGCGCGCCGCCGAGATCGCCTCGGCCGAGCAGCAGGTCGCCGGCACCACCGACGGTATCCAATACGAGGACGCAGACGGCAAATGGCACGACGAACTGGCTGACGGCCGTGACCGGCCGCAAACGGAAGTTTCCGATTAGGCCGGTGTCGTCCATGATCGCCGGCGTCGTCCACGATCAGTGAAGACGAAGAAAAAGGCTTGCCGCGCGGCCACTTTACAGGCCAGTTTGGTAGTGCCACCGTTTTGCCGCGTGACCAGGGGGGAGCTGGGGAGTTATCGCGAGCCAGACGGGGGAAGGTTTCCTTCGACGATGTCGTGAGGACCAATCGGGAGGAGATCGATGGCGTCTGTCGCGATTGGCGATGTCTATAAATCGTTTGGAACAGTCGAGGTTCTCCACGGCGTCAGTGTGGATATTGACGATGGCGAATTCGTCACGCTGGTCGGGCCGTCGGGTTGCGGAAAATCAACCCTTCTCAGGATGATCGCCGGCCTGGAAAAGATCTCGCGCGGCGAGATCGCGATTGGCGAGCGCGTCGTCAACAACGTTGCGCCAAAGGAACGCGACGTCGCCATGGTCTTCCAGAACTACGCGCTCTATCCGCACATGACGGTTGCCGAGAATATGGCGTTCCCTTCCTAGTCCCGTTCTGCACGTGGCTCTTGATGGGCTACTTCCGTTCCATCCCGTTCGAGCTGGAAGAATGCGCGCTGATCGACGGGGCAAGCCGGTGGCAGATACTCAGCAAGATCGTGCTGCCGCTGTCGGTACCCGGCCTGATTTCCGCCGGTATATTCGCATTCACCCTGTCATGGAACGAGTTCATCTATGCCCTGACGTTCATCCAGTCGTCGGAAAAAAAGACCGTACCGGTCGGGGTGCTCACGGAGCTTGTCCGCTCCGACGTCTACGAATGGGGCGCGCTTATGGCGGGGGCGCTGATCGGGTCGCTGCCGGTCGTTGTGCTTTATTCGTTCTTTGTCGAGCACTACGTTTCCTCGATGACCGGCGCAGTCAAGGAGTAGCCGACTCTCGGTCGAGCTTTTGCCAACCGTGGGGAATTTCCCCGGCCGCCCGGATGCACGGTGCGGGCACCCTGCCGGCCGGCTCATAATGCAGCCTGATTACTTGCGCAGTATTGATCGTTGACTTTCAGGTCGGCATTGGCGTCGGGTCCTGCCGTATTCGAAGCGCAGGGCCCGACCGGCCCAGGATTGCCGCGGCTGTTGAGTCCTGAAGTGTCGCCATTGATGCTGCCGGTGGTGTTCGGATCAACGGTCTGTTCATTGCTGGAGACCGGGCGGTGGCGGATGTGGTGGGCGCCCGACGATTGCGCCATTGCCGATGTGGCAGGCCAATCGTGAGGACCGAGGCTGCGAGAATTTTCGTAAGCATAAAGATTACTCCCATGGAGTTCAGATATCGGGAGATTCCAGATATCGTCGACTTTGGTTCGACGAAGGAAAACCCCATTGGCAGGTTTCGGGTTCGATGAAAAAATCGTGAAGACGCGCCGGTTTCGACACCTTTTTGTGACCGATGCGTGAAGGCGCCACGGATGCCTTGGCAGCGGACAATACGTGCTAGATCGGTCGTTTGGTGGCATTGCCGCCGGCCGCAGGCCGCGCTATCTCAGGCGACCCTGTCTGCCCCAGGCTACCCTGCCCAAGACAACCCGCCTGCCGGAGCCTCTCATGCCTGAAATCGTCACCGCCGCCATGCTCGTCATCGGCGACGAGATTCTGTCCGGCCGCACCAAGGACAGGAATATCGGCCACCTCGCCGACATCATGACGGCGATCGGCATCGACCTGAAGGAAGTACGCATCGTACCCGACGAGGAAGATGAGATCGTCGCCGCGGTGAATGCCGTGCGTGTCCGCTACACCTATGTCTTCACGACCGGCGGCATCGGGCCGACGCATGACGACATCACGGCGGATTCGATTGCCAAGGCCTTCGGCGTGCCATGCGAATACGACGCCAAAGCCTGTGCCATGCTGGAAGCGAGCTATGCCGCGCGCGGCATCGAATACACCGAGGCGCGCAAGCGCATGGCGCGCATGCCGCGGGGCGCCGATCATATCGACAATCCGGTATCCGCGGCGCCGGGCTTCCGCATCGGCAACGTCCATGTCATGGCCGGCGTGCCGGCGATTTTCCAGGCCATGCTCGACAATGTCGTGCCGACGCTGAAGGCCGGCACGAAAATGCTGTCGGCCACAGTGCATTGTCCGTTCGGCGAAGGCCTGATCGGCGGACCGCTGGCCGACATCCAGAAAGCCCATCCGGATACGATCATCGGCTCCTATCCGAAGTATGGCGATGGCAAGTTCTGGACGGAGTTGGTCGTTCGCGCCCGCAGCCAGGAGGCATTGGACGCCGCCCGCGCCGATGTCGAGGCGATGGTCGCAGGCTTTGCCAGCACAGCCAGTTGATCCAGCGCGTCGCGTTTGAGCGGAACCATGCGACGCGCTTTAAGTTCTTGTTTTCATGCATGTCGTTGTCGCAAAACCGCTGCGCACTTTTGCGCGACAAGTATTGATCCAGATCGGAACCAAGCATGGTGCTATAACGTTTCCCGCAGGCCAGTTCCAATCGCCGTAAATGAGGGATTACCATGCGATTCAAGACCATCGTTGCAATACTGCAGAACGAGCAGGACGCGGAACGCGTGCTCGACTGCGCCATTCCGCTCTCAGCCAAGTTCCAGAGCCATCTCATCGGCATTCATGCCGAAGCGCTTCCCGTCCCCTACACATCGGCCACCGGCTTTCCGGACACGGAGTTCCTGCAGGTTTCTGCCGACATGAACCGGGAGCGCGCCGACAAGCTGCAGGCGCTGTTTCTCAAGCGCATCGAGGATTCGGGTCTGTCGTTCGAATGGCGCAGTCTCGAAAGTTTTTCAGGCGACAGTGCGTTGACCGGGATTTCCAGCGTGCGGACCGCCGATCTGGTCGTTGCCGCGCAACGCGAGTCGGGCGGCGATGCGAGCGCCGATGTCGATACGCTGGTCTACGACGCCGGACGGCCGGTGCTGGTCGTACCGCATTCAGGCCCGCTCGTCACCAGCTTCAAGCATGTGCTTCTGGCCTGGAACGGCAGCAAGGAAGCCGCACGCGCCGCCTTCGACGCCTTGCCCTTCATCATCGAAGCCGAGAAGACGGATATCGTGGTCATCGATCCGCCGGACACGCTTGACGAAAACCCGGAAGCGGCCGGCGCCGAAATCGCCGCTGCCCTGTCCAGGCACGGCGCCACCGTCAGCGTCTCGGTGCTGCAGTCGGGCGGCACCTCGGTCGATGACGTCATCCAGACCAGGATTGCCGAAACCGGCGCCGACCTGCTCGTGCTCGGCGCCTACAGCCACTCCTGGCTGCGCCAGCTTCTGTTCGGCGGCGTCACGCGCACAGTGCTGCGCACGGTGCAGGTGGCCGCCTTCCTGTCGCGATAAGTCCACAGGCAGGCTTGCCGCCGCCCTTGCCAAGGCCAAGGCTTTCCAGTTAATGCCGCGCGCATTCCCTCAAGTGTCTGCGCGCGATTTCGCGCGCTGCGGAGTGCGCGAAAAAATGTCCCTTCCCGAAAAGGCCTTTCCTGTCTCCTGGGATCAGTTCCACCGCGACGCCCGCGCGCTCGCCTGGCGGCTCGCCGGCGCCAACAAAGGCCAATGGAAAGCGATCGTCTGCATCACGCGCGGCGGCCTGGTTCCGGCCGCCATCATCTCGCGCGAACTCGGCATCCGGGTCATCGAGACGGTCTGCGTCGCCTCCTATCACGACTACACCAGCCAAGGGCAGTTGCAGGTGCTGAAGGAGGTCACGCCGGCGCTGCTCGCCGATGACGGCGCAGGCGTGCTGATCATCGACGACCTCACCGACACCGGCAAGACGGCGGGCATTGTGCGCGCCATGATGCCCAAGGCGCATTTCGCCACCGTCTACGCCAAGCCGAAAGGCAGGCCGCTGGTCGACACCTTTGTCACCGAAGTCAGCCAGGATACCTGGATCTATTTTCCCTGGGACATGGGCTTCACCTACCAGAAGCCGATCGCCGACGACCACGCCGGCTGATTTACGCAAAGCTGTTCATTCCAATCGGCCGGAAAAGGGAGCGCTTACTTCGCGAGATGGCGCAACGCGGGCATTGTTGGATGAATTTGTGCTTATTGTCGTATTTTAGCCAATTCATGTGAAGTTTTTTACTCTTGTTGCCTATATTGATTGTAGAATTCGTAAGGCGACGAATGATTCTGGAGGCCGGGGCAAGCTTCTCTTATGTTGACGAGACCAGCGACGCATAACCACCTGGCTACACGGGTCCGGCGGCTTTTTGGCACGGCGCCGTGCCGCCTGCAGGTAGCAGCGCTGCCTTGGCGCGATACCGGACACGGCATCGAGATCATGCTGATCACCAGCCGCGACACCGGTCGCTGGGTGCTGCCCAAGGGCTGGCCCGAAGCCAAGGAGCCGCTTTGCGAGGCCGCGGCACGCGAGGCCGGTGAAGAGGCCGGGTTGCGCGGCACAATCTCCCACATCGAGGCCGGCCGCTACTTCTATGCCAAGGCACTGGCCTCCGGCGAGGAAGTGCCTTGCGAAGTCCTGGTATTCCCGCTGCAGGTCGACAAGATCGCCGACCGGTGGAAGGAAAAACGCGCGCGCACCCGCAAATGGGTCACCTCCGCCGAGGCCGTGCACATGGTCAACGAGCCGGACCTTTGCGAGATAATCGCTGATTTCTGCGCCAACCCGCGCAGATTCTCCTAAGCGGGACAGCGTTTCGCAGGCCGAAGCCGCAGCGCCTTTACAAGGGCAAATCACAATCCTCGGTGGCCCTTTCTATCCCCGTTATCCACATGTGCGACACACAAGATGTTGGGGTCACAAAAGCTACGCAAACGAATCCTTGACGGCGCAAAACGAGTCGCCTTTTATAGGCCATGCGTTCCTGTTGAGAGCGCGACCGGAAAGTTCTGAGCCCGGTCTTTTTCCCGGATTTTGTGCGTTTTGCCCGCATTTCCGCCCGTTTACGAGGCTGGCGGAAGCGTTGGGGTCGGTGGGGCTTGGGGAGACGAAAGGGAGAAATGTCGGACTGGAATAAATTGTCTGTTAACACTATATTTAGTGTTTGCAGGTAGGTTCGACGCTAGATAGTGTGGACTTCCCCTCGATTGAGGGAGTCGAAAAAAGTTTCAGTTTTGAGGGACCCACAGGGTTCGCCGGCGCGTTGGATCAGATACTTCGCAAGGAGTTTGACCAGCAGGGCGGCGGAGGCTGTGAAGAAGGAGCCGGCCGTTTTCGAACGCCGGCAGACGGCGGACATGCGCGTTTCGCATTGGGGGCAGAAATCCCCGGGGAAAAGCGCTATATATAGACAAAAGGAATAGGGCCAATGCGCATCGAGCGTCGTTTCACCAAGCAGGGTCAAGCTGGTCAAGAGGGGGCGGCTTACGCGGAGATCGAATTCCGAAAGGCGCTTTCGGAGATCAAGAATCCGGATGGCTCGGTGGTGTTCCGTCTCGACAATATCGATGTGCCGGCCCAGTTCAGCCAGGTCGCCGCCGACATCCTGGCGCAGAAGTATTTCCGCAAGGCCGGCGTACCCGCTCGCCTGAAAAAGGTCGAGGAGAACGACGTTCCCTCCTTCCTGTGGCGCTCCGTCGCCGACGAGGCGGAAATGGCCAAGCTGCCCGAGGCCGAGCGCTATGGTTCCGAGATCGACGCCCGCCAGGTCTTCGACCGACTTGCCGGCACCTGGACCTATTGGGGCTGGAAAGGCGGCTACTTCAAGTCGGAGGAAGACGCGCGCGCCTTCCGCGACGAGCTTGCCTATATGCTGGCCACCCAGCGCGTCGCGCCGAACTCGCCGCAATGGTTCAACACCGGCCTGCACTGGGCCTATGGCATCGACGGCCCCAGCCAGGGCCACTTCTATGTCGACCCGTTCACCGGCAAGCTGACCAAGTCGAAGTCTTCCTACGAGCATCCGCAGCCGCATGCCTGCTTCATCCAGGGCGTGCAGGACGATCTCGTCAACGAAGGCGGCATCATGGACCTGTGGGTGCGCGAGGCGCGCCTGTTCAAATACGGCTCCGGCACCGGCTCCAACTTCTCGTTCCTGCGCGGCGAAGGCGAAAAACTGTCCGGCGGCGGCCGTTCGTCCGGCCTGATGAGCTTCCTGAAGATCGGCGACCGCGCGGCGGGCGCCATCAAATCGGGCGGCACGACGCGCCGCGCGGCGAAAATGGTCATTGTCGACGCCGACCACCCCGATATCGAGGAGTTCATCGACTGGAAGGTCAATGAGGAGCAGAAGGTCGCCTCGCTGGTCACCGGCTCCAAGATCGTCAAGAAGCATCTCGAAGCGATCATGAAGGCCTGCATCAACTGCGAAGGCCATGACGACGACTGCTTCGATCCGGCGATCAACACCGCGCTGAAGCGCGAGATCAAGCTGGCCAAGAAGGATGCGGTGCCGGAGAATTACATCTACCGGGTCATCCAGTTCGCCAAGCAGGGCTACACCTCGATGTCGTTCAAGACCTACGACACCGACTGGGATTCCGATGCCTATCTCACCGTTTCCGGCCAGAATTCCAACAATTCGGTGTCGCTGAAGGACAATTTCCTGCGCGCCGTCGAGACTGACGCCGACTGGCACCTCACCGCCCGCAAGGACGGCAAGGTGCTGAAGACGCTGAAGGCCAGGGATCTCTGGGAAAAGATCGGCTATGCCGCCTGGGCTTCCGCCGACCCCGGCCTGCATTTCAACACGACGATGAACGACTGGCACACCTGCGCTTCGGCGGGTGCGATCCGGGCCTCCAACCCGTGCTCGGAATACATGTTCCTCGACGACACGGCCTGCAACCTCGCCTCGATCAATCTGCTGCCCTACCGCAATGCCGACGGCACCATCGATATCGCCGCCTATGAACACACGGTGCGGCTGTGGACCATGGTGCTGGAAATCTCTGTCATGATGGCGCAGTTCCCGTCGAAGGAGATCGCCAAGCTTTCCTACGAATACCGCACGCTCGGCCTCGGCTACGCCAATATTGGCGGCCTGCTGATGACCTCGGGCATTCCTTATGACTCGGACGAGGGCCGCGCCATCTGCGCCGCGCTCACCGCAATCATGACGGGTACGGCCTATGCCACTTCGGCCGAGATGGCTGCCGAGCTTGGCGCCTTCCCCGACTATGACCGCAACGCCCAGAACATGCTGCGCGTCATGCGCAACCATCGTCGTGCTGCCTATGGCGACAAGGACGGCTACGAGAAGCTGGCCGTCAACCCGGTGCCGCTGGTCGCTTCCGACCTCAAGCAGCAGGCCCTTGCCGACCATGCCAAGGCAGCCTGGGACCGCGCCATCGAGCTTGGCGAGGAGCATGGCTACCGCAATGCGCAGGCAACCGTGATCGCGCCGACCGGCACGATCGGCCTGGTCATGGATTGCGACACCACCGGCATCGAGCCCGACTTCGCGCTGGTGAAGTTCAAGAAGCTGGCCGGCGGCGGCTATTTCAAGATCATCAACCGTGCCGTGCCGGAAGCCCTGCGCACGCTGGGCTATTCCGAAAACCAGATCGCCGAGATCGAGGCCTATGCGGTCGGCCACGGCAATCTCAACCAGGCGCCCGGCATCAACCCAGGTTCTCTCAAGGCGAAGGGCTTCACCGACGACAAGATCGCCGCGCTCAACGCCGCCTTGAAGTCGGCCTTCGACATCAAGTTCGTCTTCAACCAGTGGACGCTGGGCGCCGACTGGGTGAAGGAGAATTTTGGCTTCACCGACGAGCAACTCAACGATTTCTCGTTCGAGATCCTGCCGGCGCTTGGCTTCTCCAGGAAGGACATCGAGGCCGCCAACATCCATGTCTGCGGCGCCATGACGCTGGAAGGTGCGCCCTTCCTCAAGGCCGAGCATCTCGCGGTGTTCGACTGCGCCAGCCCGTGCGGCAAGATCGGCAAGCGCTCACTGTCGATCAACAGCCACATCATGATGATGGCGGCGGCGCAGCCCTTCATCTCCGGCGCCATCTCCAAGACCATCAACATGCCCAACGACGCGACGGTGGAAGACGCCAAGGGCGCCTACATGCTGTCGTGGAAGCTGGCGCTGAAGGCCAACGCGCTCTATCGCGACGGCTCGAAGCTGTCGCAGCCGCTCAATGCCTCGCTGCTCGCCGATGGCGAGGAGGACGAGGACGACGCGGTCGAGCAGTTGATCGCAGCACCGGCCGCGGCGCGCGCGGCGCAGATCACCGAACGGATCGTCGAGCGCATCATCGAGCGCGTCTCGCGCGAGCAGGAAAAGCTGCCCGGCCGCCGCAAGGGCTACACGCAGAAGGCCAAGATCGGCGGCAACACCATCTTCCTGCGCACCGGCGAATATGACGATGGCCGTCTCGGCGAGATCTTTATCGACATGAACAAGGAGGGCGCGACCTTGCGCGGCCTTCTCAACAACTTCGCCATCGCCATCTCGCTCGGCCTGCAATATGGCGTGCCGCTCGACGAATATGTGCACGCCTTCACCTTCACCAAATTCGAGCCGGCCGGCATGGTGCAGGGCAACGACGCCATCAAGAGCGCGACGTCGATCCTCGACTACGTGTTCCGCGAGCTCGCCATCTCCTATCTCGGCCGTAACGACCTCGCCCATGTCGACCAGTCGGACTTCTCCAACACGGCACTCGGACGCGGCATCAGCGAAGGCAAGACCGACGCCGTCTCCAAGGGCCTGACCCGCGGCTCGCCGGTGAAGCTGGTGTCGCGCGCCAACGATCCGAAGGGCTTTGCCGGTTCGGCTCCCGCAGGCGCCCGTTCGGCGCCGACGGCGTTCTCCGGCTCCAACGTGCTGGCGCTGAAGCCGGCCAGTGACGAAGCCACCGCTTTCAAGCGCGACTATGAAGAGCGGGCAAGGGAGCTGATCGAGGACATCGCCTTCGAGGAGGCGGTGGGTGCGGCGTCCGATGCCGCGGACGCCACGTCGGCGCTATTCACCGACGCGGCGGCGAACGAAGCGGCCGAGGCAAAGAAACTCGCCGCCGACCGCCGCGCCAAATCCCTGCTCCAAGGCTACACCGGCAACTCTTGCTCCGAGTGCCAGAATTTTACCATGGTGCGGAACGGGACGTGTGAGAAGTGCGATACTTGTGGGGCTACGAGCGGGTGTAGCTGAGAAACTAGCACCGATGTGAATCCGCTCTCAGCACAAGAAATATGCGACCGGTGCGACGGTCCCTGAAGTGGAAACCGAAATTCGCGACGCAATATGCTTTCATATCGAAGGCTTGCGTGCCGATGGGCTGGATGGGCCCAAAGGTGTCAGCCTGGCGGAATAAAAGCGCGCGCTCCCTTCTCCCCCTTGTGGGAGAAGGTGGCCGAGCGAAGCTCGGTCGGATGAGGGGTGTTCCAGCCTGGCGCCGACAGCACTCCGTCCAACACCCCTCTTCCGTCTCGGCGCTGCGCGCTTCTCCCACAAGGGGGAGAAGGGAAGAACGGCCTCAATTCACGGCGCTGATGTTGCCCAAGCGTAAAAACAGCGTTTCGCCGGAGGAATCGTCGACGCCGTCATTGTCGGTGGCGACGAAGATGTCGCCGTTCTTGTCGAGGGTGAAGCCTTCGATCTTGTCGACGACGTAGCCGTTGGTGGCTGATTTCAGGTCGCCGATGATGTCGCGCACCAGCGTCTTTTGGACCACCGGCAGCTCGCCACCAAGCTTGGCCGGTTTGAAACCGTCGAGCGGCACCGAGTAGACGCGCTTCACCTTGGCCTGGTCGCCGATCAGATTGTCGCGTTCGAGGATGTAGAGCTTGCCGTCATGCGCGGTGATCTCCGACAGGCCTACCCAGCCGGATTCGGTCGCTTCGAGCGGATAGCGCACCGCCGACCATTCCTTGGCCTTCGGCTTGTAGGCCAAGAGCTTGACCTGACCCTTCGGATCGTCGGCCCATTCGCGCTGCACGGCCATCACCAGCGTCAGGTCGTCGCCCTCGCCGATGGTGGTGATGCCTTCGAGGCCGAAGCGGGTCTGGTGGGCGAGCAATTCCATCGGCAAGCCGATTTCCTGCTTGATCTCGCCCTTGTCGTTGACGCGCAGGATGGCGTGCGGCACGAGCTTTGCCGGATCGCCTTCATTGGCGAGCCAAAAGCCGCCTTCACCGTCGGCGACAATGCCTTCGATGTCGAGCTTCTGGGCGGGCTGGCCGTCACGCTTGACGATGGTCTTGCCGGTGATCAGCGCCGGGGTCTGCGTGGCATCGATCTCGAAGATCGAGGGCGCGTTGGCGTAGAATGAGTCCGAAACCGTGAAGAGCTTGCCGGCTGTGTCGCCGGCCGTGAGCGCCGAAAGCGCGCCCCAGCCGAGCGGCGTGCCTTCCGCCGTGAGCTTTGCCATGATCATCGGGTATGTGGCGGGGCCCTCGGAGCGTTCGTAGATCATGACGTGCGAGCGGGCGAGCCCGTCCTTGACCAGGTCGGTCTCGTTGGCGGTGACCAGGAGATTGCGCGACGGGATCGCGACCAGGCCTTCCGGGCCGATGCCGGATGGCAGGATCTGGACAAACTGAGGCTCCGCGCCCGTGTCCTTGTAGACGCCGACGGCGGAGCCACGCTCCGAAGCGACGAAAATCAGCTTGTCTTGCCCGAAGATGCCGGTCTCGATACCTTCAGCCTCGATGCCCTTCTTGTTGCGGGCTTCAGGATAGTGGCCGGCATTGGCGACCTGATACTCGAAGGACGGGCCGGATTCGTAGAGAACCTCGCCTTTCTTGCTGAAGATCGTGAAGCCGCGCGAGCCGCCCTTGTAGTCGCCTTCGTTGGCGACGGCGAGACGGTCATTGTCGAGCCATTTCACGGAATCAGGTTCGCGCGCGACGTTTTCCATTTTGCCGTCGAAGGAGAAGGCGCCGTTCTTCTTTGTGTCGATCTTGTCCAGCGTGACGGAGCCGGCGGAGAAGTGCGTGACGATCGCGCCGGTTTCGGCGTTGACGATGGCGATGTGATTGTTTTCCTGCAGCGTGACCGCGATCTCGCCGGCCTCGTTGAAGGCGACGAATTCCGGCTCCGGATCTTCCGCCGCGACTTCGGCGATGCCCGCCAGGTTGACGGTCTTCATCGTCGCGCAATCGGGCTGGCCTTTTGCAAGCGTGAAAATCTTGAGATCGCCCGCCGGCATCTGCGGCATTTCTCCGTCGTTCACCTCCTCGTCGCGCTCGTTCTCTATGGCGATGGCCAGGAACTTGCCGTCCTTGCTCAGCGCCAGCGAGTCCGGCTGGCCGCCGAGGTCGCAGGTGCTTTCGATCGCCTTGGAGGCGAGGTCGATGACGGTGAGGTTGCCCGAAGGCTTGGCCTTGCTCTCCGACGTGTTGACACCGGCCAAAACCTTGCCGCCGATGACCACGACCGAGGTCGGCTCGCCGTCGATCTTGACGATGCCGCCCGCCTTGGGCGCCTTGGGATCGGCGATGTCGATGAAGCCGACCGCGCCGAGCGGGCTGTCGGAATAGACCAGCGTCATGCCGTCTTCGCTGGCCGCGATGATCTCGGACGAGGTCGGCGTGGTCTTCTCGATGTCCGCCGGCAGGTTTCCGGCGACTGCGAAGCTCGCGACCCGGTTGAACATCATGTCGGCATGGGCCGGCGGCGAAACGGAGGCAGCAAGCGCTGCCGTCAGGGCGAAAAGCGCGGAATGGCGGGGCACGGGTGGCGTCTCCTCTTTGAATTGAAGCCACCTGCTTTGGGGGAGCGACATTTCATAGCGATGACGGTTCCATGACAATTCCGCGACAGGTGTCAGGTCTGTCGATATTCACGTCATGCCGGCCTTCAAATGGCGGCTTTTGCTGCCGCCACTGGCGCCACTAACGCTCAATCCGCGTCGGCCACCATCTGCCGGCTGCCACCCGCCCATGCCCGCCAGGCCCTCTCATCGCCACGGAAGACGTTGAGGTCGATGCGGCCTCTCACGCCGTGCGACAGGCCGGAGCCGGAATATTGCCAGAACAACCATTTGCGGCCGGGATAGACCTTTGACGGGTGCTGCGCCACGGCGCGCAGCCAGAATGGGTAATCAGGGAAGGCGCCGCGCAGATTGTCGCGGTAGAAGTCGGGCGCGGTGTAGATGATGGGCCGCAGGCCGTAGTGGCGTTCGAGCTTGTCCATGAACACCTGCATCTTCTCCAGCACCATTGCGCGCGACGGCCGCCGCTTGCAGGAGGAGTCGCCGTTCCACTCGACGTCGATCACCGGCGGCAAGGCACCCTCGACCTTCGGCACATTGCGGATGAACCAGTCGGCCTGTTCGCCGGCGGTGCGGCACCAATAGAAGAAATGATAGGCGCCGCGCTTCAGGCCGGCGGCATCGGCATTGCGCCAGTTGGTTTTGAACATCGGATCGAGATGGTCGCCGCCATCGGTCGCCTTGATATAGGCGAAGTTGGCGCCCTGGGCGCGCAGCTTGTCCCAGTTGACGTTGCCCTGCCAGCGCGAGACGTCGACGCCGTGGACGGCAAGGTGCCTGGGCGAGGATCTGCCGAAATTGATCGGCTTGGCATCGCGGAAACCATAGCGGGTGACCGGCGAGGCCAGCATGGCGGGCGCGGCGCGCGACAGGCGTTTCGGCGGCGACATCAGGGCAGCCGGCTCGACCGGTGGATCAACGCTGTCCGGCAATTCGGGCGTCGCGAACGCCACGGTTTCTTCCTCCGCCAGGCCAAAGGGCCGATCGCTCTCGGCAAGGGCTCCGGATTTCGAGGGGACTTCGGATTTCATCGGCGCGAGGCCGGCGGTCGGCACTGCAACAGCCGGCACGGGGGCGACCGGCGCGCTTGGCCGCACCACCGAGCTTGTCGTCTCGTTCGACGGCATTTGCAAGGCGTCGACGCCCGCCGTCGACGAACAGCCGGCGAGCCAAAGCGATGCGAGCGAAAAAATGACGACGCCTGGTAACCGCATCTGGACCTGTACGCAAAACACAACAGACCGAAGGCAAGCACACGCCGCCGGACAAACCAGTCCAGAGTACTAACGAGAAATTACCAACAAAGATTGAATCAAATTTTTACGACGTTTTTTTGCCCTGCCGGGCGGAGCAGGGGCGAAGCGACATCGCGGAGAGCTGAAATGACGAAAGCCTCACCGGCACAACCACAGCTTCTGGCAGGTCCTGGCCACCATATGTGCCGGCGGCACAAGCGGCTCGGCGGCAGGCGGTTCCCCGGCCACCCGGTCACGGACGCGTTCGAGCAATATGCGTACCTGTTCCGGTCGCACACGGTCACGCTCCATCACGAGCTGGACCATCGGATCGCTCAAGAGTTCGTCCAGCGTGTTGATTCTGTCGTCCATCGATCGCCTCCTCGACTGCCGGCCCGCAGGCGATAGATAGGCAGGCAATGATGGCCCGCCAATGACGCTTTGCCGGCTATCTCGTGGTTCTGGATTAATTTTTTGTGCAGTGAGGGAGACGATCAAGCGGGCGGAGGCGCCCCTTCATATTGCGGCAGGCCGTCATCTAGCCGCACCCAGGGCTGCTTCGAGGCGGTCCAAATATGCATCTCTGGCTTGAAGACGGAAGGATCATCGAGCGAGCCTGTGGTGATGCCAATGATGCCGGCGCTATCGCGCCGGGAAAACATCGTCGTGCCGCAGGCCGCGCAGAAGCCTCGCTTGAGATCTGGCGAGGAATTCACCGTCGCCACCGGCCCGTCGACCGTCACGTCATCGATGCGGAACAGCACGCGCGCGTTGAACGCCGCGCCGATCGCCTTCTGGCAAAGCCCGCAGTGGCAGACGCGCTCGTTGATCGGCGCAGCCTCGGCGCGATAACGCACCGCGCCGCACAGGCATCCGCCCTGATATCCCGCCATCGCCCGGATCCGTTGCTGGGGAAACTGGCGGCAAGGTAGCGGCGGGAATGGGCGGGTCAATTGAAAAGCCCTGATGGCTCCATCTATCGCAGTGATGCAGCGCGATCCGTTTGGCCCAACAACACGGGATTGACAGGACGCCGGCCATTGCGCCTGCTTGACGAGCGGCAGATTGGGAGAGACGCCATGGACATCGAAACCATCGGGATTGCGGATCTGTTCGGACCGCCTTCGCCCGCCCGCGATCGCACCGACGCTGGGATTCTGGCCGCCGCCTCGGGCATCGGTTTCATGGCGATCGAGGATTTTCCCGGCGATGCATGGCTGACGCCCGACAAGCGAGCGGAGCTACTGCGTATCTTCACCCTGCCCGATGCCGAGAAGCAGAAATTGCTGCGCTGGAATTTCGACCGGACGAAAAAGAATGTCTATCGCGGCTGGTTCCCGCTGCAGCCCACCGCCGTGTCCTACAAGGAAGGCATCGACATGGGCCCGGACCTTGCGCAGGGGCAGGCTGACGGCGATTCTCAATCGGACGATCCCTTGCGCGAGCCGACGCCCCTGCCCGCCGAGGAAACATTGCCCGGCTGGCGCGAGGCGGCCGCGAGCTACTACCGGGCTATGGAAGCAGCGGGCAACGCGCTGATGCGCTCGATTGCGCGCGGGCTCGGCCTACCGGAAACGATCTTCGACGCCGACTTCCACGGCGGCATCTCGACGTTGCGGCTGATCCGCTATCCCTTGCGCGATACCAATGCCGGCATCGATACCAGCGGGCCGGAGTTTTCTGTGGTCCACAAGGGCGAGACGCGCAGCATCATCGGACGCGAACATGCCGATTCCGGTTTCGTCACGCTGCTGGCGCAGGACGGCGTCGAGGGATTGCAGGCGAAAAACCTGGCGGGCGAATGGATCGACGTGCCGCCGGCCAACGGCACTCTGGCGGTCAATTTCGGGCAGTTGCTGGAGCGCTGGACGGGTGGCCGCGTCAGGGCGACCAGGCACCGGGTGATTGCGCCGAAAACGGCGCGCTATTCGATCCCCTTCTTCTACGAGCCACGCGTCGACGCCGAGATCGCGCCGCTGCCGCTTGCCGGCGCCGAACCCTTCGAGCCTTTTCTCTATGGCGACTATCTCTGGGACTCAGCGACGAATTTCGTCGAGATGGCAGGGATCAAACATCTGAGAGAGCCGCGCCGCGCCAAGGCGTCATAGACTGCCGACCGCTCCATGTTAGGGACAGGCGGTTGCGGGCGGACGGCCGGTCGCCTCAGTGGCGCTTGGCCTGAACGAGGTAGGCGTCGATCTCGGTCTCGCCGAGCCACTTCGCCGCTTCCAGGCGGTGCAGGCCCTCAACAAGGATATGGCGCTTGCCGTCATGGCGGACCTGGATCGGCGTCTTCATGCCGTTTTCCAGAATGTCCTCGGCCAGATGCCGGACGGTCTCGGGATGCAGCGTCTTCTTGCGCGCGGTCGGCACGTAGATGTCGTCGACCTTGACCTTTTGCACTCGCAGCATGACGACTCCCGCGGCAACATTGCCGCTCCTCCCTGAGATAGTCGGTTTGACGAAATCGGCCAAGGGCGCCACCGACGAAATGCTGGCCCGATCGTTTCCAATTGACGCCCGGCCGGTGGATGGCCGAAATGGCGGCCTGTCATTTTGCGGTGTTCATGACCCATCTGCCGACCGAATTTCCCGATTTCGGACTGACGCCTGAGCAGCGCCGGCAAGCGGTGCGCAGCCACTACTGGGAGTGGCCGGGGATGGATGGCGAGCGCGGCGAGATCTGGTGTTACACAGACCGCTTCTCATACCGCGCGGGAGAGACGGTGGCGCTGCATGTCAGCTCGACGGCCCCAATCTTTGGCATCACCATTATTCGTGACGGCGGCAGTGAGACCAAGGTGTACGAGAAAGCCGGCATCGCGGCACGCTGGCAGGACACGCCGGACCAGTGCTCTGTCGAGGGCTGCGGCTGGGAAGCATCATTCGAATTCCGCATCGGCGACGACTGGCCGTCCGGCGCCTATCGCGTCACGCTTGAAGCCGGTGGCGGCGATGGTCAACCAATCCGCTGCCATCACCTTTTCATCGTCTCCCCGCAGCCCGGCCAAAAACCCGGCCGTGTGCTCCAGGTCGCGGCGACAGGCACATGGCTCGCCTACAACAGCTGGGGCGGTTCCAACCATTATGAGGGCATCACCGGCGCGAATCGCGACCAGTATGCGCGCACGGTGTCGACGCAGCGGCCATGGTGTCGCGGCTTCGTCGTGCTGCCCAAGGGCGCGCCGCGCGTGCCGCTGGAGGTCGCGGTGCCGCCCAAGACCGTGCCGCGCTATCCGCATATGGAATGGGCCTTCGCCACCGGACATTCGAAGAAATATGCCTCCTCCGGCTGGGCGAGCTATGACAGCCATTTCTTCCGCTTCGCCGAGCGCTCAGGCTATGCCGTGGATCTCGCCAGCCAGCATGAATTGCATTTTGTCCCCGAGATCCTCGATGGCTACGACTGCGTCGTCTTCGTCGGCCATGACGAATACTGGACCTGGGAAATGCGCGACGCGGTCGACGCCTATGTGACACGCGGTGGCCATGCGGCGCGCTTTGCCGGCAA
Organism: Mesorhizobium metallidurans STM 2683; assembly: GCF_000350085.1. Taxonomy (GTDB): domain Bacteria; phylum Pseudomonadota; class Alphaproteobacteria; order Rhizobiales; family Rhizobiaceae; genus Mesorhizobium; species Mesorhizobium metallidurans. The sequence goes on along the minus strand of NZ_CAUM01000100.1, from coordinate 2,195 downwards.
TTTCATGTGGCAGACCAGGCTGGAGGACGGGGGCCGCCGCCAGGTCTGCTACAAATACCGCGCCCGCGCCGAAGACCCGGCCTATCGCGGCGGCGACGTCACCCGCGCCACCAATTCCTGGGAAGCCCCGGAGATCGGCCGGCCGGGTTCGTCAACCTTCGGGCTCAATGCGACCAGGGGCGTCTATGCCGGCTGGGGCGGCTGCGCGCCGCGCGGCGTGCGCGGCTTCCCGGTCTACCGGCCGGAGCACTGGGCCTTCGCCGGCACCGGCATCTATTATGGCGACCTGCTCGGCGCCGACAGCCATGTCTATGGCTACGAGGTCGACGGGCTCGATTTCGAAATTCGCGGCGGCCTGCCCTATCCGACAGCCACAAGCGGCGCGCCCGACGGGCTTCAGGTGCTTGCCGTCGGCATGGCTGCCCAAGTCGAGGAAAGCGCCGACATCCCGCTCAAGGACCAGTTCCTCGGCGACGAGGACGGCCGCTTCACGGCAGAAACGCTGTTCGGCGAAGCGAGCGACGCCAATCTCGACAAGGTCAAGCGCGGCAACGGCATGATCGTCAATTTCGCGCGCGGCAAGGGCGAGGTTTTCCACGCCGGAAGCTGCGAATGGGTCGCCGGCCTGCTAAGGCAGGATGCGATGGTCGAGCGCGTGACGAAAAATGTTCTCGACCGCTATCTCGGAAAGACCTGACATGCCGAAATCCCAGTCCCAGACCTCTGCGCCAGATATCGCGGCCCGGTCGCCGTCGCATTTATTCTATCTGTCCAGCCTGCGCCGGCCTCTGATCGACCGCGCCGAGGGCATCTATATCTGGACGCAGGATGGCCGCCGCTTCATCGACGGGTCGAGCGGGCCGATGGTCGCCAATATCGGCCATTCCAACCGCAATGTGCTCGACGCCATGAAGCGGCAGATGGATCGTGCCACCTTTGCCTATCGCCTGCATTTCGAGAACGAGCCGGCCGAGGAGCTGGCGCGGCAACTGGCCGCCAAACTTCCGGAGGGCATGGACCGGATCTTCTTCGTCTCGGGCGGCTCGGAGGCGACGGAATCCTGCATAAAGCTGGCCCGGCAATGGGCTGTTGCCACCGGCCAGCCAAAGCGCTGGAAGGTGATCACACGCTTTCCGTCCTATCATGGTGGAACGCTAGGTTCGCTCGCCATCACCGGCGACGATGCGCTGGCCGAAACCTTCGCGCCGATGATGCAGGTGATGCCGACCGTGCCGGCGCCAACTGCCTGGCGCGACCGCGACAATCTTACGATGGAACAGCGCGGCATCCGTTACGCCGACATGCTGGAGGAAAAAATCCTCTCCGAGGGGCCGGAAAGCGTGCTCGCTTTCATCATGGAGCCGGTCGGCGGCGCGGCGACCGCCGCCCTGGTGGCGCCCGACAGCTACTATCCGCGAATCCGCGAGATCTGCGACCGCTACGGCATCCTGCTCATCCATGACGAGGTCATGAGCGGTGCCGGCCGCACCGGCAAATTCCTTGGCGGCGACCACTGGAACAGCAAGCCGGATATCGTCGCGCTGTCCAAGGGGCTGGGTTCGGGCTATGCGCCGCTCGGCGCGCTGGCCGCACCGATGCGGCTGGTCGAACCGCTGCTCGCCTCCGGCGGCTTCCAGCATGGCCACACCTATGCCGGCAATCCGCTGGCCTGTGCCGCAGGTCTTGCCGTGCTCGGCGAGATGGACCGCCTCGACCTGATCGCCAATGCGGCCGAGATGGGCAACCTGCTGCTGGGCGAGCTGAACGGCCTGGCCAAGCGCTTCCCCTTCATCGCCGACGTGCGCGGCAAGGGCCTGCTTCTGGGCGCCGAGATGGTCGCCGATCCTGATACGATTCGCCCGATCCCGCCCGCGAAGAGGGCGACCCAGCGTCTGCTCGATCTCGCCTATGAGCGCGGCCTGATCATCTATGGCAGGCGGGTCAAGGGCGGCGTCGACGGCGACAATTTCATGGTCGCCCCGCCGATGATCGTCTCCGCCGAGCAGATCGGCGAGATCGTCGCCATCATCGGCGACTCGCTGCAGGTGCTGGCCACCGAGTTCGACCTGCCGGTCGAGGGTTGAGGCTGACATGGCGATCGGTCGCACCCCCCTCTGGCCTGCCGGCCATCTCCCCCTCAAGGGGCCGGCAATCGCATATGGCGCTCCCCCACTCCGTCTCGGCTTCGCCGAGCC
>NZ_CAUM01000101.1 GCF_000350085.1 Mesorhizobium metallidurans STM 2683 | reverse complement strand
GCAAGGGGGGAGATCGGCAGCTTCACCGACGGTGCCTCTCAAAGCCGGCAATAGCGGCGATAACCGTCGTAGCCGACATAGGTGTCGGTGTAGGGATCGTAGCTCTGGTAGCGATCGAGGCAGCGGCGGACATGCCAGGAACCGCCCTCTTCCTCGATATAGACGGTACGCGGCTGGGCGAGCGCGGTGCCGAGCAGGAAGCCGCCGACGCCGGCGGCGATGCCGATGCCGAGGTGCCTCCTGTGATGACTGCCATGGGCAGCCGAGGGCTGAATGGTGCCGGCCAGCATGACGGCCGCGACGGAGGTGGCGATAAGGCTGGAAATGAAAGTGCGCATGATGATCTCCTTGCTTCGTTGTGAGAGGCGATCCATCCGCCCCTTGACCATCGGTCGTTTCGGCAAGGAAAAAGGTTCGAAGCTTCCTTGAAATTTTTCGAGTGGCAGCTTCGCCGGCACAACAAGCAAAAAGGGCGGCCGAAGCCGCCCTTTCACGAACCGGGTCACCTGATCAAAGGAAGATGATCACCTTGCCATGCTTGTGGTGATGAGTAGTGAGTAGTGAGATACGTGCCATGACGCGTTGCGATTCACTACTGACTACTGACTACTGACTCTTTCGCCGGTTCAGCCCATGCCGGTGACGTGGCGCAGCCAGAAGGCAAGCGCGATGAAACCGACGATGGTGGTAACCCCGGTCCAGTCGATATTGGCGTTCTTCACGTCCCTGATAAGCTTCACCAGGAGAAGCCAGGCCACCACGACGATCGGCAGAATGATGACAAGTCTGATCATGCGACACCCTCGCGCAAGCGATTGCACCTCGATCGGATATAGGAAGTGAATGAGCCGTTTTCAGGATGCCCTGCCCGGCGGCTCATGCACCAGGGCCGATAACCGAAAATGGAGTTTTGTCTTTACTGGCGCAACAAATATGCTACCGGAGCGCCGTGCCCTTGTAGCTCAGCTGGTAGAGCAGCGGTTTTGTAATTCGCTGGATCAATCAGCTAAGGCTTTGGAAAGCTGAAATGTTTTTCAAAGCCGGGTTTCAGGGGTATACGTACGGGTAAATGTGCCGCCTTAGCTCAGATGGTAGAGCAGTAGTTTTGTAAACTATTGGTCGGGGGTTCGAGTCCCTCAGGCGGCACCATCCACACCCTAACAGGCCGCGCGGGCTGGTGTGCGCCACCTTTTCTTCCGTCATCAATGAGCAATCCGGCGCTGCCTAGGCATTTTTGCGCAAGGGTTCGGTGTGAAACTCTTACGTAGCAGACTCAGTTTCAATACGATATCTGCTTGTGCTCTTTTCTTGCCAATTGAGTTTATCGAATGCCCAAGATTGCAGTGAATTTGACTGAGCAGCTATCGGACGCCCGATCAAATGAAGTGGCTTACAGAGCCACTGTTGAAAATTCAGGCGTTGAACCGGTTCACCTTCTTGCACTGACGCCACGGTTGCCCGAAGGGGTCGAATTGATTGAGGTGAAAGATTTCTCCGCCGAGTTGGACAAAGTCCGCCACCAGCGCCTTTGTAGAGAACTGACAAGCATTCTTGCTAATCATCTATCATTGGTATCAACTGACTATCGCAAAGAGTTGTCTGCTTTATTCAGAGAGTACGTTAAAGAAACTTTCTCTATGCAAGGTATTCTATATATTATTTACAGAATATCTAATATGGATAAAACCACTAGTAAAATCGCTGAGAAATATTTTTACATGGATTTTTCCATACAAAATTACACTGACGCGAAGGCAGCAATTTCAAAATGGTTCATTGAGTCCAATAGAGTTGCAGGAGAAATATTCCTAGCTAAAGCGGAGCAACTGGAGCGGCTCGAAAAAACGATGGGGGCGGGCGAAGCATCGAAAGCGCTTGCCGTCATTGAAGCGGAATCATTCGCCGCCACGACATACGTATTGCACTTTCCCAGAAGTTACCTTAATCCGCGAAAATTCAGTTTTACTGTAGAAGCTTCGATTTCCTCCGGAGAGGACAGTCCTACCTAACTCCACGCCGCTAGCGCGACTGTAACCGTGAGTCCAAGACCTTACGTATTGTCCATTGTCACAGTCATTTCAGCCTTTATGGGAGCGTCTTTAAAATACTCTTTGGCGCAGACGCCGTCACAATCTATTCAGAATTACTTCTCGTCCCTGATAACTTATCTGTTCACTGCTCCGGGGCTGTCGGGAGCCGTCCTGGCCCTTATTGTTTTCAATGTTTATGAATACATGGAGTTGGGTAGGACCATCAAGATGGGGATCGGCTGGAGGAGTGCGCTTCTAGTCGGCGCCCTATGCGGCCTATTTTCTGATCGCATGATCAAGGCGCTCCAGGTTCTTGTCGGCGGTTAAAGCCGGGCTTTTGCGCACCGAACCAATCTCGGGAATGTCAGATGTCTTGGCCCACACTCGTTAACGTTCTCCAGTCTGGAGCCTTTGTCGCGATTATCCTCGCGGCTGTAGGTTTCCCACTCAAAATTTGGATACAATCGAGCGTCAGCCATCGCTTTGACCGCAAGCTTGAGGGGCTGCGAAATAGCATCAGTCGCAACAACTCGCGCTTAGACTCGCTACAATCATCGTCATTGTCTCTGATGTCCGCAAGGCAGGCTGCCCTTGATGCGAGATGCCTTCAAGGTATCCAAGCGCTATGGTCCGCAACTGTCGACCAGCGGCGGTTTAAGGCCGCGGTTCAAATGCTCCAGCGGTTGAATGTTCCGGAGATTGCGAAGACCATGGAGGAAGGCGGGCAGGACCGAGAAAAGATGAAAGAATTAGGAGCCGGCCTTTTCAGCGTTTTAGGTTTGGATAACGCACCCCCGGCCGATGGGCAAAGGCCCGACCATGAGCGCCTTTTTGTTCCTTCTGCGGCTTGGGCCGCATTCGAAGCTTTGAGGTCAACCAATATGCAGGCCGTCGCGATATTAGCGAGTATGAAAGCTGGAATCGGCCCCTCACTTGTTGTCGATATCGCCGACGTGAACAAGCTAATCATGTTGGCGCTTCCGCATATGTCCGACTTTATGGCTAGCCATCCAGACAGCGGAGCATTCTTCGTTACAGATTCCCTTGAAAACATGATCTTTGATCAGCTAGCTGCCGCGTTAGACTCTCCCGATGCAGACAGGAAAATTATTGAGAAAGCTAGCTATATAACAAGCCGCATCCAAAACCATGCCGTGAGTATCCTAGAGGATATTCCAGAACGATATAAACGGTCTGAAGCCTTAGAGCCTCCACAAAAATAAGGTTCCTGCTGCGGTGCGAGCGCCGGGCCGTTAGAAACGCCGTGAGCTGACCGGCGAAACGCGTTCCAAAGGGTCAAAATTACCCCTCCAAATCCCCTGCCCGCAATCAGTTGCTCTGACCAAAGCGTTGAGGGTTGATTTCATTACGAATTCGCCGTGGCTCTGCGCTGCTGGCGCCTGTTTGAATGTTTGCTGCTCATGCGTGATGATGAGCTGCATCCGAACAAGGATTGCTTTACGGCGATGACCGAATGCGCCTTGCCGTTCGTACTCCAAGGCGTCTTTTGCGCTTATTTTGCTCCGATTGCGGCGGCGCAATCTGTTGAGACTTGCGTGATTTTTGCCATGAAATCCGGATCATTTCGGGGGTCGGCTGATAGCGGCTGCTGCGTTGCAAACGCCACTGCCGTTTTCCACACGACTTTAGGCGCCATCTTGTCAGACATACAGCTGCAATAGGGATGCTGTTGGTCCGTGGGCATTGCAGCTACCGCCGCATTGTTCTCAGAGCATCCTTTATAGATTTCTGCGGTAGCACGTTCGATGTGATTTGAGATATCCTGCCAAATAAGCAACGACATCAAAGCGATGAAAGCCACATAGCCTGGGATTAGACCTCGAATTGTCGTGGCGCGCCTAGTTGCAAAGTAACCGACGGCGGCAGGTGCAGCGACATATCCGACACCATATGCATAATCCCCCCAACCAATTCCTACAATTGCAGCTCCGACGACAACGAAAACCCCGAAAATGAACCAGTGCCAGAGTGGCGGCTACGTGGCCGCTATGTTGAGATTGCTCATTCTCCCCCAGACCTTTCGATAACATACAACGCCTCATGGCATTGTTAGTCCCTTCGTAATATTCTTTGCAAATGTCTGAACTGTCAAAAAAGCAATCCGCCTCCGACGCTTTGAGAATCGGTTTTGAAACTCACCGGGCCATCTCAGGGAAGTTGACCGTGGCCAATCGTAACAGCATGGTCGCCCGGAATATCCTTCACGAGGAGCTAGGTTATTTTTCCGACGTACAGACTTCTTATAGCCTGGACGAGGAGACGCGAGACCGGCTGATCGCGCATGGACGACAGGACGCCGCCCACGCTCTCACAAATACAATCGCGTTGATGGAAAGCCAGGCTTCACGGAGGTGGACGAACCGATTGCTGCTAATTGCCGTGGCTCTATTGGTCTATATCGCCTATCGAGTAACCACCTGAGCGAGCCTATCTCAGGGAATTGGGACGGGCGGTCAGCATGTCGCCTCGCTCCTTTTCATTGCAGCACCATCGTCAGCGCAACGTTTTCGCCGGTCAACTCCGCAAGACTTCGACCGGCAACGCGCTGTTTGTAAAATTGTTGCCCACAGTCAAACCCTGCCGGTTCGAGACGATCTGGGATGCGTTCAAGGCTACGCCGCCAAGCCGCGCCGAATTCGTCGTCACTCATGCCGAATAGCAGTGCGGTCGAGAGGCGGAACTGTTGAATGGTCAAATGCGGGAGTTTGCAGCGGTAATGCGAAATGATTGCAAACACGTCTTTGTCGCACAGTTCGAGAGTGCCGCGAACGTCGTCATAATGGGATTGGTCGCTGCAACTGCCATGAAAGCCAAGCTTGCCGGCCACGGGTGCAATCATGCTGCGGAACCGGGTAAAAATTGCTTTGATCCGTCCCGCCTCTAATTCGACAATGTCGCCTATCGGAACAACGTGAACAGCGATGGTGTTGGGGAATCGGGTCCTTCCGATGTTCATTGTGCGTTACCCCTGTTTATTGTGATCGGTTCGGCCGGTTCGATCTCCCCCAACGGGTCAAAGATCAACGCGAGCCTGCATGACTTCGGAAAAGGTTGCGAATTACCATTGAGATTGGAGCAATTCACAATCTGACCACCCTTGATTTCAACGAACAACGTTGCGTCGTCCAAATAGTGAATTGACGCAGTTTCGAGTTTCATTTTTCGTCTCCTTGTGGGTTCTAGATTGAGTATCGTGTGATGCCGTAGCGGCGGTTGAGCGCCCACCTTGCTATATCGGCGGTCCGCACGACCAACATTTGCCCGCATCGGATCGGGATCGGAAACGAATTGAACGACTGCATGTAGTAAAGCCGTTGCATGTCCCATTCGAAGATGGATGCGGCAAAGGTTTCATCAACGAATTCACAAGATGGTATTGCGACCGTCTCATTATGCGTTGCCCTAGCCATTGATCATTCGCCGATAGGCTTCGGACGCTTCTTCCTCCGATACATTTGCGGGAAGCGTAGTGGCGTGTTGCTTGTCGTCGCTGGCGTCCTTGTGAAGGGCGTCCAAATTCCGAGCCTTCTCGATTGAGGTCATCAGTTGGCGAAGCTCACCGGAATTGATCTCGCCTTGGGAATACGCTTCGATTGGATCGCCGTTTGGGATCATGGCGGGTATGCCACCCATAGGAACGAGCATCTTCACCAACACTGACAGCAATTGTGTATCGCCGCCGAGCGCGGCGGAAATAGCGGTCGTGATGATCGCATCGCCATGTTTTGTAAGATGTTCCAAGGCACGGCGGCGATGAGAAATCGCCCCCGGCGCTCTTCCGCCAAGCTTATTCCCCGGCAGGAAACGCCCCGTAATCTTGTCTTTATCACTCATCAAAAATTCCGTTTAAATAGCGGCAATTAGCGGTCAGCACCAAGATATCTTGCAGCCGCGCTCATTGAGGAACGCGGCTATTTCAGCCGTGGGCGTGAGCGTGGTTTTCCCCTGCCGCCGTGATGGTCGCGGAAACCCGTAACGAACGCGCCACTTCTCTATCAATCGCCGGTCAGCGTTGAGCGTGGTCTGTATCTCTGCCGCGCTCATTGTCGCTTTCGTCGGCAACGCCACGGTGCGACCCAGGTTGATCATTCCGCGACCTTGCCCGTTGTCAGAAGCCAGTAAGCTTGATCCCGCGAAAGATCGGTCGCCACCGCCACAACGTCGATGATGGATTGCACCGTGTTGCGAACCGCATCGACCGTGGTGACACGGTTCCGGAGCGCATCCAGTGAGTTGCGGGCGGCGTCCATGGCAGCGGCTTCATCCGCACCAAAGGCCATCGGATTGTTGGCGTCGGGCCGACGCTGGAAATCAGCCTGCAAACCGGATCGGGCGATATGACGCTTGATAGCGTACTGATCTTCGACAATCTGCCAAACCGGATCGGGTGTAGCGTCGAAATAGGACCGACCGGCTTCCATGAGCGCCGCAAGTTCTTCTAGCGAGGCGCGCTGTGCGAACGCTGCCTGTCCAGCGGTGTCTTTGGCGATGAAGCGATCTCGGGTCTGCGCTCGCAACGGAGCGTTGCCCGGATCGACGGCGGTGGCGTTCGCAGCGGCGGCAGCGGCGGCGCGGCCTTCGGCAATGCCGCCACCAATCAAATCCTGAAAGGGTGCCGCCAGTATCTTGGCTGCGGCTTCACGGTTCGCAGTGCCGCGAGCGTCCGGTTGGAACCGTGCCGCGTTGCCGGCAATGTTATCATTGAACGATCCCATTGCGCTGGTGAGGCGGGCGGCTTGCGAGGCGACCGGGCTTTCCGGCGCGGTAAGGTCGGACGGCAACGCTGCTACAGCGTTGCGGCCATCCTCATGTCCTACAGAGAGGATCGTAGCGCGGTCGGTCCTGGCGAGGGAGCTTTTCATAATCTCGGGTTCCTTTGAGCTTGTTAATTTACAGGCAACATCCCCGTATACTGCCTGCCTGTCAATCATATGTCGCCATGTCCCCAAGAAAAAATAAGATCACAACAAATATACTTTTGACTCTCATCGCAAATTATACATCGATCTATTCGACGACATTTACCGCAATGACCATTGCAGACGACTGCAAAATCTCACGACACCCCACTTGCGCAAAGACCAGCGATTGCCGAATAGTCGCGCGGGAACAGAACGCCCGGGCAGCTTGACGGGAGCGGGGTTCATGCGCGGTGTTTGGCTAGCATTAGTAGGGCTGACGGCTCTGGCAGCTTGCAACAGTTCGTCATCCGATCAATGGCGACCGGTCGCGCCGAACTCATACGAGGGACGATTTGAGCGAGCGAAGGCGATCTGCAACGCTCGTGCTGCGCAGACCATGGCAGCAGCCGGGAGGCTATGGATTGCCGGCGCTGCTTACTCTGATATCGCGTTTCGCGGTTGCATGGCCGAACAAGGGTTTGCTCCGAAAACTTGATCGACCAGACACCATCGCAAACGACCGCAGCAGGTGAGCAGCAAATCAACGATTCGATGCTTGCCGTCACCAATCGGGATTGATTTCAATGCGTTAGGTGACGCATCAAGGCATCGATCATCGGGCGGGTATATGTACGGGTATTTTTGGACGGGCGGCTGCGCCAGCTGGACACTCAGAGACAATACCTGTCCTTGGTTCTTGTCCCTGATCTGTCCAGTGCTAACGGAAATCCTAATACGGATCGAGGCGTGACCAGTTCAGGTACATCAACGGATTTTCATCTTCAAAAGCGCCCCAGAAGTTAATCCGCTCTGTCGGGGCCAACGCGTAAGTAACGTCCATGAACTTTCTGGTTCCGTAAAATGCCGAATAACTGATTGCGTTCCACCGGTCTGGGCTCCTGTTCTCAATATCCCACACTACGTAGCCTGAATGGGTCTGCTTTGTGAGGCTTATAAGCGCCGACCCGTCATCGTCTCCCTTGTCTTCAAATTCTCGTACCTCACTAATGGCCATTTGAAACCCTGGGAAGGCGACAGGTCTTTCTCTACCGTCTTCCAAATGGAACCACCGAGTCGCAACGGGGTTCCCGTTCTTGTCCCAATTCACGACCTTTATCGTCTTCTGCCGCCCGCACTTGTTGAAAAGCTTGGGGTTGTTCGTTCCGAGATTGGTGAAGTCAGCGCAACCTCCCCCGAGGTCGATTTTGTTTAGGATACCGGCATGGTTCTTGTAAGACTCAGACATTTGCAAATCCTCCTCATCCCCCAGCCGGCACGCTACCATGAAGACTTAAATAGTACATAGCTGTAGTCTTAAACGTTCAAAGTAAGTTCGTTTTGTCCCTGATCTGTCCACTCATTTCAGGGGCAGAAAGCCAGCGTCAATGCGTTCATCGCAAGCGAGGCAGCAGTGTTATGACGCTCCTCGGGATGCTGCTGCAGGTACTGCGTCACTACATCGGCGATCTGCTTGACGGTGGCTGCGGCGGGGACGGTACACCGGGGCATGGTCGGCTCCCACCTCTGGATTGTTGTCCACGTATCGTTCACGCCCTCAACAAAGCCGTAGCAGAGCGCCTGCTGGCTATCCACTTCTGAGGTGCATTTGGCATACAGCTTGTTGCCATCCTGGAAGTTCGCGAAACAGGGCGTCGGCACACTCCACGCTATGCCCGCGACAATCAGAATCTTTAGCATTTCGTCCCCCACGTTCTCTTATCCCCGCATTCCCTACTGAGCTGGCGGAAGCGGTAGCGGGAGAGCCTTAGCACCCTCACCGCGCAAACAGGCTTCTAGATCGATCCGGTAGTTCAGGCCCTTTGCCCACATGCAAGCTGATTGTTCGTGCGAATAGCCTTTCGCCCTCAGACAGGCGTCAATGAATACGGGCATCATTAGGTCACCGGTCGCCCGTTGCAACGCCTCGTACTGGCATTTAGCGCTATCCTGTTCGATGTCCTGCCAAGGCCACGTCCAACCTCCCAACACTAAGGATGCTGCCCCCAACACCAGCACTCTCCCCCTGCTCCTGATCCAAACGGTCATCATGGTTGCTCAAGTACACCTTTCAATATTGCGAAAATCAGGCCCGGGACGAAGCGTAGGACGACCACCGCTACACCAAGCTTCCTTTCTGATGTACTCCCGCATGATCGAAGAGTCTCCCGTCTGAAATTTACCCATACATCAGCCAGATAATTGCCCAAGTTAGCGGCCTGCCCTATTTTTCAGAGAGTGTGCTGCGCGCCCAGCGCGTGCACTCTCTAGGGGTGTGGGGATGTTGCGCGCGAGGGAGATTGAGGGGAGATTGAGGAGAGTTGCGAGAGAATTGCGTGGGTCCAAATTACCGCTAAATAACACCAAACCCTATAATTTATGAAATTACCGCCAAATAACGCTTATCGTGTCCGCTTTCTTTCTTGGTCCTGACAGCTATTTTACCGTCTAATAGCAGACGCTCCATTGCATCCTTGATTGATCGTTTTGAACATCCTTCCGCGTCGGGGTGATTTGCAAAGACTGTTGGCGCATAATTCGGGCCGGAACTTGGATTGGTGTCCCGGCCTTGTGCCGTGAATTGTTCGAGCAATTTCAGGAAAACACGCTCCGCTTTTGCGTTGGTGTCCGACGCGTCCACATGATCGGCAACAAAAACGCCGTTGCGAAATGTCAAATCGATCTCGTTTCCGACGCGGCCATAGTTGCTTTTCATGACTCTAAGCCGTCGCGCATCAACATTGGGTTCATAGTCATCATCTTTGATTCGCTCGAAATAGAGGCGTGATCGAACACTGTTATTCCAGCCGGTTGAGCCAGACGTTCCGGTTCCGGTCGCCAAGCCGCTCAAACTTGGATGCGCCAAAAGCACAACTGCGCATTGGTGACGAATGGCAATTCCGCGTAGCAGGCCTATAAATTGGCGAGCTTGTGCGCGGTCGTTTTCATTGCCGGGATATAAATCGGCCAGCGTGTCGAGAATGACCAGCTTTGGACGTTGTTCGGCTATTTTGGCGTCCAGTGCGTGATAGAGCGGCGAAACATCAAGCACCCCGCTTTTCGTCAACGTCGCCAATAGGGCGTTATCACCGGCCAAGCTGGCGAGCGTAAGTTGGCGCAAATCGTCCAGGGTGATGTTTTCCGCTCTTGCGATGTCTGCCAAACGGCGATGCAATTCGGCCTTGTCATCTTCGGCGGAAATGACTAGCGCCGGACCGGCCATAGGAAGGCGGTTGATCCAAAAGCGACGTGTCGTGACCGCCACGGCCAATTGTAGCGCTAAGAGGCTCTTGCCGGTCCCGCCGTCGCCGCCTAGCAGTGTTACGGTTCCGTTGGGGATTAGATCGGGCACCAACCATTCCCGCGATGGCGGCGGGCCGGAGAGGTCCGATGCCGGGAAAAACTCAATTGGCGACCGCGATGATTGCGACGGCAACTGATGCACGACGCCGTTAAAAAATGCCCAGCCGCGCGCGTTGTCGTTTGCGCTCATCCTTCCGAGCGTCGTGAAGTCGTGATCCGCGCCGTTGCGCTGGAAATCGCCCCATGTTCGCGCATTTTCGTCTGGCTTGTTTTTGTCGCCGTGTTGTTCATTCCATGTCTGCCAATCGCGTTCGGCATTTTCCGAGCCGGGCAAGCCGCGTGTCGCTATAAAGAATGCTCCGCTCATCGAAAGCCAAGCGCTGCGTTCTATGTCACTTGGATGGACGCTGCGGAGCGCATCAAGGGCGGTTTGATAAGATGGTGCGCGCCGCCCTTCGCCGGGTTTGAATTGCCGCCCGTCTGTCCGCTCCGTTGTCGCGGGTCCGATCGATTGCAGTCCTTCGACCGTATCGAGCGGACGGCCTTCGGTTCGCAAGAATTGGACTGGGTAGCCGCCCAATACGCTACCGACATAGAACGCCTGTGAAGGCGTGAAGCTTTCCGGCGCGAGAATGCCGCCAAGCAAGCCGTTGAGCCGCCCTACAAGCGCATGACGATCATTCGGGGGATGTGCTTGGGACAGCGGGCAAAGGACACGCCAACGCGGTTTGTCCGGGCGATGCGAGGGGGACGTGTAAATGAATGCCTGGACGCCTTTTGCTATCAACAAGGCCGCAGCGCTATCGGGCGGCATTTGCCCGGCATCGTAGTCCCCCTCAATGCCATAGACCGTTTCTAGATTCGCATCGGTCCGGTAGTTGCCCGCAAACGTGGCGAGCTTGATCAGAGGCAAATCGCTCTTAGATGCTGCGGTCAAAGTGTTCCGCTCGATCCAGTCGCAAAGATCGGCCCAGGTGGTTGTGTTGCGTTGTCCTGCCGGTTGATTGTTTCGTTCAAAGTAGGTGAGCGAAAGCGGTATCGGGTTGCCCGCTGGTGTGAGCGGTGCTAGGGAATTCATGCAAGGCTACTTTCCAATCGCCCGGTACGGCTCGCAACGCCTTGCCGGGCTTTTTCTTGATCTTCGGTCTAAACAACCGCTGCTCTGCTTAAAATATTTCTGCAATATCAAATGCTTGGCATCTCCCAGCTGTCCGCCTTCTCAATCAGGGTGTTTCAGCGGGTAAAATCAGGCCGCATCGACGCGCCGGCCCGCTGCGAAGCGCTCGACTTCGGCGCGCGACCAGTACCGCCGTCGATTGATGACACGGGCAGGCTTCGGGAAATCAGCAACTGGCGGTGTCGCCTTCCCCGTTCGGGGATCGAATTCACCATTGAGCCAGCGATAGAGTGTCATATCGGAAATGCCGCCGCAGATGAGGCGCACGGCGGGCGCGGGAATAAGCGTACTAGTGGGGTTCGGGTTCATGGGGCATGCCTCAAATCTCTGGTTGTCAGGATTTGCGGGCATCCACCACGCGAGCGCCGGTCCAAGCGGCATCGGCCATCCGGCCGTCACGCCGCCCAAATCAGGCGGCATAGAAACCGTGAGCTAACGTTAGCTCACGGTCAAGAGCATGTTCTAACGATTTTTCAGGTTATGCACGCTTCGAAAGCAGCGTTACATTGTTTGCGGTGATCGCTGCGATACGAGTTGCCCATTTCTCCAAAGCATCGCGCTTTTCATCTTGATAATCGTAGCGGTTATAGATTGCCGCAACGCCGCTTACCTTTCCGGTTTTGTGATTTAGAATTGCTTCAGTCACTTCCTGCTTGATTCCAAGCTTGGCGAGTTCGGTTGCGCATGTGCGCCGCAGATCGTGCAGATGCCAATCCGGCAGCGCCGGTTCGCCGCAATGCTTGTCGAGCGCTTTCTTGCCATTGCTAAAGCCGCTGAACGGCGTGGTCGCCGTTGTGGTGAAAACGTACTCGGACGGGTTGCCGTCCGCATCTGCGATCCTTGGCAAGGTCTTGATGATCGATTGCGCCAGCGGTGCGAGATGCACCACGTGCGGGCGGGAGTTTTTGGTGCGCGATCCTTCAAGCGTGATCGTGTCCAGATCGTCGGATAACTCGCGCCATTTCAATTCGGCAATCTCGTCTCTCCTCTGACCCGTGAGCAAGAGCAGTTGCGCCATCGGCCCGAACGGATAGCCGCACTTTTCGGAAGCGTTCCAAACCGTCTTGATCTCGTCGGTCGCTAGAACGCGGTCGCGGCTTTGCGGCTTTGCTGGCGCTTCCGCCAGATCAATGATGTTTCGGCCGATGGCTCGCGCAACTGGTTTCCAACGGAAGAATGCAGACAGCACCGCGAAGGCGTTGCGACGTGCGCCCGGCGTGAGTTTCGCCAGAAGCTTCTCAACATCGCGATAGTCGATTGTCCGAATGTCGGTGACATGTTTCCAGTGCGGCTTGATGTTGGTCGAGATAATGCGTTCGTATTCGTCTGCGGTCGATGCCTTGACAGCCCTGCCCTTGAAGCCGGTTGCGCGAGCGGTCTTGATGAATTCATCAAACCACGCGTTGACGCTTGTCTTGTCGATCTTTTGCGTTCGGGGATCGTTGCCACGCTTCGCATCCGCAATGACCTTTTCGGCCGCTGCCCGTGCCTGTGTGACGTTGAGCGCTTGCGTTGGCGATATGATGTTGCTGGCGCGGTCGCCGCTGCCGATTTCGTCATAGCGTCCGATGGTTACTTTCGCCGGCTTACCGTCGATCTTCGTTCGCACCGCCCAAGATAGCGCACCGCTCGGTTGCGGTTGCATGACCAAATAAAGCCCGGCTTGCGCGGCGTCCGATATCTCTTGCCGCGTTGCCGTTGGCTTCAATGCGCTGACGAATGCAGCGGCCTTTTTATGCTGCGCGGGGATCGGTCCAGGCATCGGTTTATCGCTCCGGGGTAACATCAGGGGTAACCACGGGTATGTGATACTACGTTATGAACCGATATGCAAACCGGTGCTCCATCAGCATTAAAACATTGATTTTGCTTAATTTTGTTTCCGCTAGCGGTAGGGTCTGTTACCCTTCGGGGTGTTCTGGCACAAAATTTGTAAACCGAAGGTCGGCGGTTCGATCCCGTCCGGGGGCACCACCCTTCGCTCTTCGAGCTTCGGGTGGCGGGCGGGCGGCCTGGGTTTTCACCGACAGAGCCTTTTCTCCACCAGGCGGCTTGACCGAATACTGAAGGTGACGCTACGGTTAACCTTGGTATATTTCGGTGTTCAACGGAGCACGGTGATGCCCAGTGTCGACGACTTTGCAAAAGAGAACCCCAGTCTGAGCAAGGGTGAAGCTTCCGCGCCACCCAGTGCCGATGACCTAAGGCTTCTGGTTGAAATAATTGAAGTTTTGCCGGAAGCAGTGAATTTCGCTTACGCGGGAATCGGATACTCAGTCGCCCGTAATCGAGTTTCTGACATTTCGGTCATCCCCCGTAGCCTCGGGGACTTGCCCAGCCCGCCATACGCGATCCTGACCATCAGTCATAACACCCAGTTGACCACAATACACTCCATCGCTGCTTCGGATTTGGTCGGAGCCGTTCCGTTCAGCATGGCGGGCCATCTGGAACCGAAAGCGTGCAGCAAGGGCCCGAGCGAGCGCGAGATCGATTGGATTTCGAAGACTGGGTACAACTTAGTGCCTCGGAGCGACGTTGCTTTTTCGAGCAATAGCGCGACCAGGAGTGGCGGAGCTAACGATGACTCCGGGGTTGATGATTGGTGCCACGCGATCTAACGACGATCGATGGGCACCGCAGTAATCGTAGCGCATTCCGATGATTTACATGCTCACGCTGTCAAGGTCGCGACCGAGCGGCTCGGAGGGGATGCATACATTCTCGACGTCCAAGAATTTACGAGTTCGTATGACTTGCTCGCGACCATAGGCAAAGGTGGTTTTGACCTTCAAGTCTTAGACCGTCGAGGGGCTGCTGAATCGTTACAGCTTGCCAACATTGCCGGGCTATGGTGGCGGAGAACCGCATACCCTATTAGTATTTCCAACGAGCGCGCAAAGACAGGTGTGCTCTCGGTAGCTCATACAGAGCGCCAGATAGCAATTACAGGAACTCTTCACGGACTAGTAGAGAACTCTTTCAATGAACCGGGCAAGAGTCAGCTGGCTGCGTATAAACCTGCTCAGTTAACGCGTGCTCAGGCATTGGGATTGCGAGTTCCCGAGACGCTCATAACTAACGACCCTGTCGCCGTCAAAGATTTTCACGAAAGAATGGGTGGTGAGACAATCTACAAGATGTTTCACAGCCCTCGCGTGGGCATACATCCAACTCGACGCCTTCGGACTGAGGACTTCGAGTCGATCGACAGATTGATTACATGCCCGGCCATCTTCCAGGAGCGGATCAGGGGCGAATTCGACATTCGCGCCACGGTCGTCGGCGACAGGGTTTTTGCGGCGCGAATCATTTTCGCCCCTTTGGAGGATGTGATCGACACACGATTCGTGGAGACGGAGGTCACCCCCTGGACGTTGCCCGCCGACGTGGAGGAGGCACTGATTCAGATGGTGGCGGATTTCGGGCTCGTCTACAGTGCGGTCGATATGCGTTACTCCGATGAATTAGGGTACGTCTTCTTCGAGTCGAACCCCGAGGGGCAATATCTTTGGTTGGAGATCGAGGCGAACTTAGAGATAAGCCATGCGATCGCCAGTAGACTGTTGCGCAAGAACTGCTGAGAGGCCCCACCTAACCCAAGATGGGTCATGGCGTGAATTCGGCCGAGCCGGAGCGAACGTCCGCCTCAGGGATTAGAAGGCATTTCGCATGGGGGTACCAAGCGCCATATCTACCGGCCTAGCTGCGCTCGGCCGGCATCCAGTCCCGGCCATTCAATGCCATTCGATTAAACTTCTCCTGTGTATATTAGCAATCGCTCAATTTAGCGGGCTGACAATATCCGTGCGGCGGCCAAACCAATAGGTGTTGTCATGCGAAGCGACTTCGCGGCAGCGCGCGAGCTTTTGGAGTGTGCGCAAAACCGCCTCTGCGGCCTCGACGAAACAAGCCAGAGCGTCAGCCAGGCACTCGACGCGCTGATCGAGGAAATAGCCATCGCCGAATTCCGGAAGGCGCCGGTGACGATCGTGCCGTTTCCCCGCGCGCGGCCGCCCAGGCATGCTCGCTAGAATCGGGATTAAGCCCACTTGATGGGAAGCCGTGGAGTGGCTCGCGCGTTCGCGCCTTACGTTTCTCGGGGTGTATAGGCGTATCGTGGTTCACGCGAAGAACGCTGTGCCATCGGAGTGTTTTGACGTCGGCGCGCCAGTATTCGGCCGACCCGTCGATGTCGCGGCACCATGCCGATCCTTTGCTGAGGCGCGAGCCGGACTAAACGCGTCGTTACCCGCGTCGAGCGGCTGTCGTCGCAACCGCATTTGGGTCATAGGCTTTCCAGGTGCCCCGGCCTCTTGCCTTGGCCTGATAGAGCGCCTTGTCGGCATTCTTGAGCAGGCCGTCCGGGTCTGCCTGATCCCCGGGAAAGACGGTATAGCCGATGGATCCGCCGGGAAGCAGGGTGACGTCGTCCATCTTCAGCGGCTGCGACAAGTTCTTCATGATCCGTGTCGCCAGGCTGACGTCGCCGGTGCCGTCCGTGGGACCATACATCAGCACGGCGAATTCATCGCCACCCAACCTGGCAACCATGTCACCGCGCCTGATTGATTTCTCTAGACGTCGTGCAATCTCGACCAGAAGCATGTCTCCCACGGCATGTCCGAAATTGTCGTTGACCTCCTTGAAGCGGTCGAGGTCGAGAAGCATGACGACAAGCTCGCCGCCCTCCGACCGCGCCTTGTCGACCAGCCTGTTGAGTTCGCGGTTGAAGAAGGCGCGGTTTGGCAAGCCGGTGAGAGGATCATGCAGCGCCTGGCGTTCGAGACTCTTCTCGAAACTGCGCCGCTCCGTCACATCCGAGATCGTCTGCACCGTGCAGCCATTGGCCAAGACCTTGGTGCGCGAGGCAAATACTCTGCCGTTACCGAGTTCGATCAGTTTCTCACCGTCCTCCCGGAGCGTCGCGAGTTTTTCAGCAAGATGATCGTCCAGGCTTTTGCGAGGACCAAGCGGCTCCTCACGAAGTTTGACCGACGCTCGGATGATATCGGCGAAGCTGGAACCCGGCTTCCGCAGATGTGCCGTGAGGGGAAACAATTCCCGAAAACGATTGTTGCAGAACAGAATGGTGCCATCCGGATCGTACATCGCCAGCCCATCATTCATGTGCTCAAGCGCCTGATCCAGATAGGCCTGGGTCTCTTCGAGCCTTGTTTGCAACGTCCTGCGCAGCGTGACATCGCGATTGTGCGTGATCAGCCCGATGACATCGCCCAGATCGTTCGTCATCGGGGCCTTCAAGGTCGACAGCCAACCGGTCGAGCCATCGGCAAAAATGCCTGGCTGCTCGATGGTCGCATGCTTTCCCTCCCGCAGCACCGCCAGTTCGTCGTCACGAAACTTTTTCGCGAGTTCCGGCGGAAAGAAATCGAAATCGGTTTTGCCGAGGAGATCGTCCGCGCTCGCCGCTCCCATCAGTTTCGCGGTGGCTGGATTTGCCGCCAGAAACCGGCCGTCGATACCTTTGATGTTCAGGCAATCCGGCAAGGCATCGACCATGGAGCGAAAAAGCTGGTTGGCGACGGACAGCTCGCGGCGCCTCATTTCCTGCAGAAGCAGAGCGCCCAGAAGCAGGGTGGCGACAAACGCCAGCAAAACACGCTGCCAAAGCTGCGCTATCAGAACAGCCTGCTTTTCCATGGGCAGCGTCAGCACAACCAGGGAACTGAAAGACGCGACCGCGGCAGCCATGAGCATGAGATCCAGGTATCGGATGCGCCGGGATCCACGCAGAGCATAGCCAACCAACCCAATGGTCGTCGCAATCATGATGCTCAAAACGCCCGAGAAGACTGCTCCGCCGAGATACAGGCGATACATCAAGGCCGCCCCGGCTGCCATGACAGCGGCGGGCACGCCGCCGAAAAAGCCCGTCACGGCGATCAATGGCCCACGAAAATCATTGTAGACGCCGGGGGATGCCTCGAAGGCCATCATCATCGAGCCGATGGTGCCCGCAGTCATTACAGCGCCAAACAGCAGCTTCTGGCGTGTCTCGTTCAACCGGGCCACGAAATCGCCGACAGAACTCCAGGCAACCAGCATGACAGCAGAGGCGGCAAGATTTGCGAAAAGAGGTTGCCAGATAGCCACCAGGGGACCTTTCGGCATAAAGACCGGATGGCATTGTCGACGGCGGCGAATTTCTGATTGGTTACTTCGACTTATTTATTTGATTGAATGGTGAATTTTATCGCCTATGGCGAGTCAGCGGCGGTAGAGAGAGAGAGAGAGAGAAGGGACTGAGATGCTAAATGTCTTGCCGAGTGCGCACTTCGGGCGCGTGACTAGAGTCACTGCTGCTCAAGCCTGCAGCTTCGCTAGCGGCAATTAGCTGTGGCGGAATACGACATCCATAGGTCGGCTTATGATTTAGTCAGTTTCGCGTATTCCTTGGATACCTTGTCTCCGGCTTTCAGGCTCTTCAACTCGCCTTGGTAATAATCATCCTTCTTGGGTTTGGAGCCATCATAGCGGGTCGACCATAACGTCCAGATCTTCTTTCCGTCCTTGTACCACTGCCAGCAATCGGACGCTTTACCGGTATCGGCCGACTTGATCGACTTCCAGGCAACTTTCATGCAATTTCGATTTGAAGAAACACTCCAACTGCCTGAAAAAGTAACCTTCCCCTTTGTATTGTAACCGATGACACTCCCGTCCGGAGCAAAGAAAGCGCGAGCGTCGTCCCAGACAGCGGACTTTCCTGAATAGACGGCACGCAATTCATCCGCCGACATAGGTTTGGCGGTCTTGGGCAAATTGTCGGCCGATGCGGCCGATACCTGCGCTGCCAGAATCGAGACCAAAATAGGGAATGCTGCTGAACGAATCCGTCTCATAACGCTACTCCCCCTCGTTGATTGTCGTTCGGTACCTCCATCGAGCAAGCACTTTAGATTATTCTAAACAACGGTCAACTAATTAGACCTTCTCAAACCGCAATCGCCGCTACCAAAATCCTATTCTGC
The DNA here is from genome assembly GCF_000350085.1 of Mesorhizobium metallidurans STM 2683. Lineage (GTDB taxonomy): Bacteria > Pseudomonadota > Alphaproteobacteria > Rhizobiales > Rhizobiaceae > Mesorhizobium > Mesorhizobium metallidurans. Next base: position 57,967 of record NZ_CAUM01000101.1, on the reverse strand, counting down.
CGGCGTATCGCCGCGCGCAACTCCGCGATCCTCGCTTCGTCGCGTTTCACGAATTCGATGAACATCATGTTCATGTTGTTGAAGATGAGTTCGCCGAGTGCCGGGCCGTCGATATCGCGGCGCACCAGGCCGACCTCTTGCAGCCGGACGATCAGCGCGCGTATCTGCTCGGTCAGCGTCCGGTCGAGCCCGGTATAGGCCTGGCCGAAAGGACTGTCGGGAAGCTGCGTCGAGATCGCCATCGCCTGGCGCCACATCTCCTTGCTGAGATAGTGCAGCGAATGCTCGATATAGATGCCGAGCAGCGTGTCCAACGCGTCGCCGACATTGGCCGGCGGGTTGGATACGACGCCGCGCCCGGCGTTGAGCACCTCGTTGACCTCCATCGAGACGATGGCGCCGAGGATGTCGCCCTTATTCTCATAGTAATTGTAGATAGTGCCGACCGAGACCTCGGCCTGCGCCGCGATCGTCTCGATCTTGGCGCCTTCATAGCCGGCCTCGCGGAAAAGATCCGCCGCCGCCTCGATGATGCGACGGTGCCGGTCCGCCTTTTGTCTTGCCCGCAATCCACTCATATCGGCTGTTTGCCACAAAAACAGAATTGACTCAATTTTAGAATTGGTTCAATTTTTTGCAACAAGCCACAAAGGCAAGGGAGAACACTCGATGTCCAGCAATCTAACGTGCATTCTGAAATCACATCTGCGCGCGGCAACCGCGGCCGCGGCGCTGCTGCTCGCGACCGGCGCCCAGGCCGCGGATCTCAACGCGCTGATCTGGTGCGATCATGCCGACCCGGCGCTGCTGCAGCCTTTCGAGGAGGCCAATGGCGTCAAGGTCAATGTCAAGGAGTTCGAAGGCACCGGCGCTGGGCTGGCCATCGTCGAACAGTCGCAACCCGGCGACTGGGACGTGATGGTGATCGACAGCATCGACATTCCGCGCGGCGTCGAAAAGGGTCTGTTCGAGCCTCTGCCCGAAGACAAACTGCCTGTCGCCGACCTCTTTCCCGAGGTGAAGATGGACGGCTCCACCGTCGTCGGCGGCAAGCGCTACGGCATCACCGAAAAGTTCGGCTACAACACCATCGGCTACAACAAGACCAAGGTCGATCCGGCCGACATGCAGTCGATGGCGGCGCTTACCGGCGACAAATACAAGGGCAAGATCGCCATCTACGACTATTATCTGCCGGTCATCGGCATGGCGGCACTGGCGATCGGCAAGAAAACGGCGGAGCTGACCGAAGCCGACCTGCCCGCCATCAAGGCCGAACTGCTCAAGATGAAGGCCAACGCCAAGCTGGTCGGGGAAGTGACCGCCAGCCAGACGGCACTCGCCACCGGCGAGGTCGACATACTCGTCGGCGGTGGCGAATGGGTGACGGCGGGGCTGGCCAAGGAAAACCCGGCGCTTGACTTCTCGATCCCGAAAGAGGGTGCGGTGCTCTGGTCGCAGTCGCTGGCCATGTTCAAGGATTCAGAGAACAAGGACATGGCGCTGAAGTTCATCCAGTACATTATGAGCCCGGAAGGCCAGGCGCGGCTTGCCACCTCCTCCTGCTACTGGGGCATGCCGGCGAACAGCAAGGCGGCGCTCACCGACGACCAGAAAAAGATCCTGCGCTTCGACGAGCAGCCTGGCTTTCTCGCCCGCGCCCAGTCCTACCCAGCGCCGAACGCCGATCTCGACAAGAAGATGCAGGACGTCTGGACCGAAATGCTGCAGGCGCAGTAGACGGCCGTCGTGGGCGTCACCGCGAACAATTCGCGTGCCCTGCCCTGGGCGCTGGTCACGCCGGCGCTCGGCTGGACGCTGCTGTTCTTCGTGCTGCCTTTCCTGGCCATGGGGCTTTCAAGCCTCACGGCGCATGAAGGCGGCAGCTTCACGCTCGCCAACTACAGCCAGTTCCTCACCGATCCGTCCTATTGGCGCGCGATGGTCAATTCGCTTGAGGTGACGGCCATCGTCACTGTGATCTCGGTGCTGCTCGCCTACCCCTTCGCCTGGATCCTCGCCGAACAGGTGCCGGAACGCTGGCAGCGGCTGGCGCTGATGCTGGCCGTGCTGCCGTTCTGGACTTCTTACGTCGTGCGTTCTTATTCCTGGCTGCTGGTGCTGTCGCAGAACGGCGTCATCAACCGGGCGCTGACCAATCTCGGCCTGGTTGCCGAGCCGCTGCAGCTTGCCAATACGCGCTTCGCCACCGTCACCGGCTTCGTGCATTTCTTCGTCATGCTGTTGACGCTGACGATCTTCGCCAATCTGAAACAGCTCAGCCCGAGCTACCGCAAGGCCGCCGCCGATCTCGGCGCGGGGCCGGTACGCACCTTCCTGCATGTCGTGCTGCCGCTGACACTGCCGGGGATCATGGTCGGCGCCTTCCTCACCTTCGTGCTCTGCATCGGCGACTACATCACGCCGCAGATCCTGGGCGGTAACAATGAGCTTTTGATGCCGCAGCTGGTGATGATGCAGATCGGCCGGCGCGGCGACTTTCCTCTCGCCTCGGCGCTGTCGATCATCCTGATGGCGGTTGTCACCGTCGCCTATCTCGCCTGCGCCCGCTGGCTGAAGATCGAGCGGGCCTGAGATGCGCGTTCTTGTCCGTATCGCTTCCTGGCTCTACGCGCTTGCCGTCTACGGCTTCATCTTCCTGCCGGTGGTCGTGCTGGTGTTGTTTTCGCTGCAGGCGACATCGTTTCCGATCCCGCCCTTCACCGGCCCCTCGCTGCGCTGGTACGACGCGGTGCTTTCCGACACGCGGCTGACCTCGGCGTTGGTCAACTCGCTTCTCGTCGCCGTGCTCTCCTCGCTCGCCGCCGTCACGCTCGGCTTCCTCTCCGCCTGGGGGTTTGCCCGCTTTACGTTGCCTGGCTCGGCCCTGCTGCGCGGGTTGATCACGCTGCCACTGACCGTCAGCTACCTCATCATCGGCATGGGGCTGCTGGTGCTGTTCAACTGGGCCGGCGTGCCGAAATCGCTGCTGGCGGCCGGCATCGGCCACGTCGTGATCAACCTGCCGCTCTGCTTTGCCATCATCTACAGCCAGATGGGCGACCACCAGATCAATATCGAGCGCGCCGCGCGCGACCTCGGCGCGCCCGAATGGAAGGTGCTGCTCTTGATCACCGTGCCTGTCATGGCGCCTGCGATCTTCGCCGGTTTCTTCCTGTCGATGACCTTCTCCTGGGACGAGTTCGTGATCTCCTTCCTGTTGACCCGCTTCGATACGACGCTGCCTGTCGAGATCTGGAACCTGCTGCGCTCCGGTCTCAATCCCAAGACCAACGCCATCGGCTCGCTGGTCTTTGCCGTCTCCATCGTGCTGGTGGTGCTGTTCGAACTGACGCTGTTGCGGAGGAAGCCGGCATGAACGCGCCCCTGGTCGATATAAGCTCTGTCTCGCACCGCTTCGGCCAGCAGACGGTGCTGAAGAACGTCTCGCTGCAGATCGAACCGGGCAGCTACACCATCCTGCTCGGCCCCTCGGGTTCCGGCAAGACGACGCTGCTTTCCATTCTCGGCGGCTTTGTCAGCCCAAGCGAAGGCAAGGTGTTCATACGCGGCGAGGACTGCACGTCCGTGCCGCCGGCGAAGCGCCCGACGACCACGGTGTTTCAGGACTATGCGCTGTTCCCGCATATGAGCGTCGGCGCCAATGTCGGCTTCGGCCTGCGCATGCAAGGCGTCGATGGCGCGACGCGCGCCGCCAAGGCGCGCGAGGCGCTGGCGCTGGTCGGCCTGGCGTCCGCCTTCGACAAGAAGCCGCACCAGCTCTCCGGCGGCCAGCGGCAGCGCGTGGCGCTGGCCCGCGCGCTGGTCGTCGAACCGGCGGTGCTCTTGCTCGACGAGCCGCTCGGCGCGCTCGACCTTAAGCTGCGCCGGCAGATGCAGGACGAGCTGAAGGCGATCCAGAAGCGGGTCGGCACCGCCTTCATCCATGTCACCCACGACCAGGAAGAAGCGATGGCGCTGGCCGACCATTGCGTGGTGATGAATGACGGACGCATCGAAGACGAAGGCCCGCCGGAGCGCGTCTATGCGCGGCCGTCGACGCGCTTTTCCGCCACCTTCATGGGTGAAAGCACGATCCTGTCGGGAACCGTGACGGAGGCGAAGAACGGGACGATCTCGGTCGCGACGCCAGCCGGCGCGATCATGTTGCCCGGCACCTTGCAGCCCGGCGCGAAAGTCGCGCTCGCCGTCCGGCCTGAGCATCTCGTCCTTGTCGCGGCTGGAGGCGCGGTTGCGCTCGGTACTGCCGAGGTAAGCGACGTCGTCTTCCAGGGCAGCTTCAAGCGCGTGCTGGCCACTTCCACCGTAGATCCGGCGCTTCAGTTCATTGCCAAGGCCCCGGCTTCGGCCTCCGTCCAGACCGGCGACAACGTTGCGGTTTCGTGCGACGCTGGCGATTTCATCCTGCTGACGCACTGATATGGACACGCTTCCGGTCATCGATGCTCCCAACTGGTACGAGACCATCCACATGAGTGACGGCGTGACGCTGATCCATGAGCCATGGATCAAGCCGTTCTTCCGTTGCAACATCTGGCATGTGCGCGGGCGCGATCGCGATCTTCTGTTCGATACTGGTCTCGGCCATTTCAGCCTCAGGCGCCATGTGCCGTTGGTGAGCGAGCGAAAGCTCGTGTGCGTGGCCAGCCACACCCATTTCGACCATATCGGCTGCCACCATGAATTCCCCGACCGCTGCGTGCATCCGGCCGAAGCGGAAATCCTCGCCGATCCGCGCAACGAATGGACGGTCGCCGACCGCTATGCGACCGACGAGATGTTCGATGGCATGCCGGAGGGTTGGGACACGGCGCGCTACCATATCCTGCCGGCGCCTGCCGGCCGTCTGCTCGAACAGGGCGACGTCGTCGATCTCGGCGACCGTGCCTTCGAGGTCATCCATACGCCAGGCCACTCGCCGGGCGGGATCGCGCTTTACGAGAGGAAGACCGGCGTCCTGCTCTCCGGCGACATCATCTATGATGGCCCGCTGATCGATGACGTCTATCATTCGGATATCGACGACTATCTCGCGACGCTGCTGCGCATGCGCGATCTCGATGTCTCTGTGGTGCATGGCGGCCATTTCCCAAGCTTCGGCAAGGTGCGCTACCGCCAGCTTGTCGACGAGTATCTCAGTCAAAAACGGCTGGCCGGCTGCCATCTGCCGCGGAACCAATAGGCAGCAGCCCGCAGACCTCCTGTCGCCGTATCAGGCGTCATTGAGCGCCCGGGGCAGCTTCGACAGCCGCAATCTCTTTCCGAACCCATTCCAGCGTGCGCTCGATGCCGTCCTGGTAGCCGGTCTTCGCCTCCCAGCCGGGCAGAACCCGCCTGGCCAGGGTTAGGTCCGGACAACGATTCGTCGGATCCTGAGGCAGTGGCGCATGGTGCTCGATGGAACTGCCCGGAACCAGCGAGCAGACGAATCTTGCGATCTGCAGCACGGACACCTCGTTGTCGTTGCCGATGTTCAGCGGGCCTCGGTATGAGAGATCGTCGCGCCAGAAAAGCCGCTCCAGCCCGTCCACAATATCGTCGACATAGCCCCAGCTTCGCGATTGCGAACCGTCGCCGTAGACGGTCAGGATACCGGTTGTCACTGCTTGGTTTATGAAGTTCGAAATCGCGCGGCCGTCGTCAGTGCGGGTTCGCGGTCCATAGGTGTTGAAGAGCCTGGCCACGCGAATGTCGAGACCCTCGACACGTTGCGCCTCGAACAGCAGTGCCTCCGTGCAGCGCTTGCTCTCGTCGTATGACGATCTGGGTCCGGTGCAATCCACGGAGCCTCTGTAGCTCTCGGGCTGCGGCGAGATCAGCGGATCGCCGTAGACTTCAGAGGTCGAGGTGAAACAGAAGCGGCCGCCCGGCTTGAGCAGCGGCAGAAGATTGAGGGCGCCGCCGACATTGGCCTTGATGGTGCGGGCCGGCTCGCGCATGAACCAGGCTGGCGACGCAGGCGAGGCAAGGTGAATGATCTCGTCGAAGCGTCGATCGGAGCGGAAGCTCTCGACGTCCTGGATTTCCAGGCTCAGGCGCGGGTCGGCGATATGCGCGATGTTTTGCCGCGAGCCGGTCCACAGATTGTCGACGACAACCAAGGCCTCCAAATCGGCGCGCAGCAACAGGCGATCGATCAAGTGCGAGCCTATGAAGCCGCAGCCTCCTGAAACCAACACGCTGCCCGCCATGGAAACTTCAAGCCTCGACGTCAGGCCATCCAAGGCCATGTGTCTTTTTCCGCCACAGCGTTCATCTAGATCGCGACGGGCCGCAATTGCAATGAGCGACCTTGGCGCCTGAAGGAATTCATGCGGCGCGTTCAGGAGCCTGGCGAATTCACAGCGCCCTTTGCGGGCACGGTGTGCCGGCGGTGTCGCCGCAGCGTGAAGCCGTGGGCTGAGGCCTGAAACTCATTTCTTCGGACTGGCGCACTAGTTGAGCAAAAGCCAGGGCGAAACCTCCCAGCATCAGGAAGACGATAATCAGGCGTGCCAGTGGCAATAGATCGGCCTCGACTGGTTAGCCCCCACGCCGCCCGTCCAGTGCCGGCTAACATGACCGATCCGACTTTACGAGAGTTTAAGCCTGGCCTTAACCATCACATTCGCTTGTCCCGCGACACGATGCGCGAGCAATCGCCTAAAGCGTGTCGCGTTTGATCGGATCGATGCGACGCACTTTCGCTTTTGCGCGACATGCATTGGCGCCGCACTGGACGGGCAGCGCCTCCCTTTGCAGAAATGCCTGCCCATGCTACCCCGGCGCTGGCGCAGCCCCAGCAACCGGCCGCCATTCGGGAGCCATGAGCAAAGCCGCCAGTCCTTTCGCCTTCGTCTCATCCGGCACCGCCGACGCCAATGCGGCGCTGGAGAGCCTTTCGGCGCGCTATGGCCAGGCATCGGTCGAGAAGGCAGAGGTCATCGTTGCGCTGGGTGGCGACGGCTTTCTGCTGCAGACCTTGCGCGACACGATGAGCACGGGAAAGAAGGTCTACGGCATGAACCGTGGCACCATCGGCTTCCTGATGAACGAATACCGCGTCGGCGGCCTGGCGGAGCGCATCGCCGCGACTGTGGCCGAAACCATCCGTCCGCTGGAGATGCAAGCGGTGACGCATCAAGGCGAAACCGTCTCGGCACTGGCGATCAACGAGGTCGCGCTGTGGCGCCAGTCCTACCAGACGGCCAAGATCCGCATTACCGTGGACGGGCAGGAGCGGCTGGAGGAGTTGAACTGCGACGGCGTGATGATCGCGACGCCGGCCGGCTCGACCGCCTACAATCTGTCCGCGCACGGGCCGATCCTGCCGCTCGACGCGCCGCTGCTGGCACTGACCCCGGTCAGCCCGTTTCGTCCGCGCCGCTGGCGCGGCGCGCTGCTCTCCAACAAGGCGACCATACGCTTCGACATTCTGGAGCCGGAAAAGCGGCCGGTGAACGCCGCCGCCGACCACACCGAAGTCAAGGCGGTGACCTCGGTCACGGTCAGGGAATCACCGAACGCGACGGCGACGCTGCTGTTCGATCCCAACCATTCGTGGAACGAACGCATCCTTGCCGAGCAATTCCGCTATTGAGCCGGCGCATGCCCGCCATCATGATTAAGCCTTAGGATTAAGGTTACGACTTCACAATCGTGCTGCTCCCGCCTGTTTCTGTTGACAAATCGCGGGCTTCCGCCTATCGCAATGCACAATAACGCAGGCGCGTGGCGCTTGCCGCGACGGCTACCGTTGCGCCCCCGAACCAGCCAAAGACAGCCAACACTTGTCCTCAGACACTCAGATCGCTCATGAAGCGTTGACTTTCGCAGACCTTGGCCTGTCGCCAAAGGTTCTTTCCGCAGTCACCGATGCCGGATACACCCAGCCGACGCCAATCCAGGCTGGCGCCATCCCGCACGCCTTGCTTGGCAAGGACGTGCTGGGCATAGCCCAGACCGGCACCGGCAAAACGGCTTCCTTCGTGCTGCCGATGCTCACCCGGCTGGAAAAAGGCCGCGCCCGCGCCCGCATGCCACGCACGCTGATTTTGGAGCCGACGCGCGAGCTTGCCGCACAGGTCGAGGAAAACTTCGTCAAATACGGCAAGAACCACAAGCTCAACATCGCGCTTTTGATCGGCGGCGTGTCCTTCGACGAGCAGGACAAGAAGCTGGAACGCGGCGCCGACGTGCTGATCGCTACTCCCGGCCGCCTGCTCGACCATCGCGAGCGCGGAAAACTGCTGCTCAACGGCGTAGAGATTCTCGTTATCGACGAGGCCGACCGCATGCTCGACATGGGCTTCATCCCCGACATCGAGCGTATCTGCGAGATGATCCCGTTCACGCGCCAGACTTTGTTCTTCTCGGCGACGATGCCGCCGGAGATCACCAAGCTCACCGAAAAATTCCTGCATGCGCCGGTGCGCGTCGAGGTCTCGAAGGCCGCGTCCGCTGCCACCAATATCGTTCAGCGGCTAGTCAAGTCCGGCTCGAAGCCGTGGGACAAGCGCGAGACGCTGCGCAACCTGATCAAGGCCGAAGACGCCGAACTCAAGAACGCCATCATCTTCTGCAATCGCAAGGTCGAGGTCTCGGAACTTTTCCGCTCGTTGCTTAAGTATGATTTCGACGCCGGCGCGCTGCATGGCGACATGGACCAGCGCGCGCGCATGCAGATGCTGGCCAATTTCCGCGACGGCAAGTTGCGGTATCTCGTCGCCTCGGACGTCGCGGCGCGCGGCCTCGACATTCCCGATGTCAGCCATGTCTTCAACTATGACGTACCGATCCACGCCGAAGACTATGTCCATCGCATCGGCCGTACCGGCCGCGCCGGACGCTCGGGAAAATCCTTCACCATCGCCACCAAGTCGGACACCAAATACATCGACGCCATCGAGCGACTGATCGGCACCAAGATCGAGTGGCATGACGGCGATTTGTCGACGGTGGTCGCCAGCGAAGGCGAGGACGAAGCGCCGCGTCGTGGCCGTGGCGCGCCGCGCCGCGCCGGCCGCAAGGACGACGACCGCAAGGATAGGGGCGAGCGCAAGCCACGCGAGCGCCGTGCCGGGCACAGCGAAGAAGCGGCACAGGAAGCCACGCGCGAGGAACAGCCTGATGTGGCCGAGGCGGCGGTCGCCGATATCGGCGAGCGGCGCGCGCGCAAGGAAGCGATCCGTTCGGAAAACAACGAACGCCAAGCTTCACCTGAACGGAAGGCTCCGTCCGACCGCAGTGCGCAGCGGACGCCGGAACGTGGCGACACCAAGCCGCAGCGCGACCGCCCTGCCCGCCACCGTCAGGAAGACAATGACGCGACCGTCGGCTTCGGTGACGACATGCCAGCCTTCATGCGGATCGTCGCCAAGGTCTGACACCAGCACCGCGCGTCCTTTGGACGCCCAACAAAACGGCCCCTTCCGGGGCCGTTTTCGTTCTGTCGGCTTTGCTCAGGTGAGCGGCGAAAGCTGGATCTCGACGCGGCGGTTCTGCGCCCGGCCCTCGGTGGTGGCATTTGAGGCGATCGGGCGCGTCTTGCCGAAGCCGGTGACAGCGAAGCGGCGGGAATCGACGCCCTGCCCTGACAGATAGTTGGCCACCGCCAAAGCGCGGCGCTGCGACAGGTCGAAATTGTACTCGGCGCTGCCGGTAGAATCAGTGTGGCCGAATACGTCGACCGTGGTCTGCTTGAACTTCTTCAGCACAAGCGCCACCGAATTCAGGACGGGATAGAAGCCAGGCTTCACCGCATCCTGGTCGACGTTGAAGGTGATGTCGGACGGCATGTTGAGGATGATCTGGTCGCCGGTGCGGGTGACGCTGACGCCGGTTCCCTCAAGTTGCCGGCGCAGTTCCGCCTCGTTCTGGTCCATGGTGGCGCCGATGGCGCCGCCGGCAAGCGCACCGATACCGGCACCGATCAGTGCATTGCGGCGATCATTGCCGCCGGCGAGCAGGCCGACGCCCGCGCCGGCCAGCGCGCCGAGACCGACGCCGGCCGCGGTGTTGGAGATCTTCTGATCACCAGTATAGGGATCGGTGGTGGTGCAGGCGCTCACGAGTACAGCCGTCGCCACAACGACGAGCACAGTCTTTTTCATTGGGGTCGTCCCTCTCCAAACCGCGGTCACGCCGAAGGCGCGCCAAATCAGCCCTTCCTGCCTCGTTGTAGCATGAAATGCGGCGAAAAGCGGAACGGGAAAAGCGGCTGGCCATGGCTTTTCCCGCTCAATCCACGGCCGCTGCGTCAGGCGATCGGCTACCAGAGATTCTTACCGTCGATGATGACGACTTCGACCTTGTCGAGGTCGAAGTCGTCGAACAGGCGCGAGTTCACACTGACCTTGGGATTGTCGAAATCCGGCTTGCCGGTTGACCAGTCCGGCGTTTCGGTGAAAGTGCCGCAGCCGCAGGTGGCGCAGAATCCATGCTTTACGGTCTTCGATCCCCACCGATAGAAGGAAACATTCTCGATCGGGCTGGTGAGCTTGAACTGCGATGGGGTGTAGTAGGCCCACAACGAACCGCGCTTCGAGCAGAAGGAACAGGTGCATTGCGTTACGGTTTGCGGTGCTTGCGAAACCTCGAATGTCGTCGCTCCGCAGTGGCAGCTTGCCTTGATGACCATGAAAAAGTCCCTCGTGCTTGTCCGCCGCACCCGAGGCGACAAGGCACCATAGACGAGCCTTGCTGACAACCCTCCGTCAACAGCCCGTCACCGACGAAATCCGCCTGATGTGTTCAGTAGGAGCGCGGCGGCACGAACAGGCAGATGGTCTTGCCGGCGTCGAGACCGGCCTGACGAGCGCACCAGTGGAACTCGCCATCCGGGCTGTCCTTGACGCGCTTGTCGGTCATGGGAACAACCTCACCCGTGCCGGCAATCACGTAGCCCTCAGGTTTTTCCAAGACTTCGCCTGTATTGGCCGTGCGGCAATCATAGCTCGCACAGCAGGCGAGTGGATAACTCCAGCCTTGCGGCATCGCAGCGGTCGGCTCGGCATCGTGTGCAAACGCAGGCGCCGTCAGCACCACGATCGCTCCGGTCGTGAACAAGTAGAACAGGAATCGGGAAAACAGCAGCCGGCCCGCCGTTTGTACGGTTGAAGCCGATCGGGTCATTGAAGCAGGCATGGGCGCAGTCCTATCAAACGAGTTATCAAGCGTTTCGCTTGCCCGCCCGGAACGTGTCTTCCCAGTGGCCGGATCGTCAGGTCGCAGATACGCCGCGTCCGGCCATAAATGCTTTTTCTCCCAAGCCTTGATGCTGGGCTGATTCCTTGGCCGGCGCAAGAAATTGCTGATACTCAGCCAAATAACCGACTGCGCATCAATTCCGCAAACCGCAAACGGTTCCAGGAGGGATCGCGCACGAATGATAAAATATTAGAACACCCTGTTATAAGTCGTTTTTCGACATTCGGCTCCAAATCTGGAACCGAGTCGGCCTGCTCAACGACATGGCGGCGCACCAGCCGTCAATCGATGTCAGCCACCACTTCGCCGGCGCCGCCCTCGATGCGCTGCGACAGCGAGGCTTCCATGAAATCGTCGAGGTCGCCATCCAGCACGCTCGACGGGCTTGTGCTCTCGACGCCGGTGCGCAGATCCTTCACCAACTGATAGGGCTGCAGCACGTAGGAGCGGATCTGGTGGCCCCAGCCGATGTCGCTCTTCGACGCTTCGGTGGCATTGGCCACCGCCTCGCGCTTCTTCAGCTCTTCCTCGTAGAGCCGCGAGCGCAGCATCTCCCATGCCTTCGCCTTGTTCTTGTGCTGGGAGCGTTCGGCCTGGCAGGCGACCGCAATGCCGGTGGCGAGATGTGTGATGCGGACCGCCGAATCGGTGGTATTGACGTGCTGGCCGCCCGATCCGGATGAGCGGTAGGTGTCGATGCGGACATCGGATTCGGAAACGTCGATCTCGATCGTGTCGTCGATGACCGGATAGACCCAGACGCTGGCGAAAGACGTATGACGGCGCGCATTGCTGTCATAGGGCGAAATGCGCACGAGACGGTGGACGCCGGATTCCGTCTTCAGCCAGCCATAGGCGTTATGGCCCTTGATCAGCAGCGTGGCGGACTTGATGCCGGCCTCTTCGCCGTCATGCACTTCCAGCACCTCCACCTTGAAGCGGCGCCGCTCTGCCCAGCGCGTGTACATGCGCAGAAGCATCGAGGCCCAGTCCTGGCTCTCGGTGCCGCCCGCGCCGGCATGGATTTCGAGATAGGTGTCGTTGGCGTCCGCCTCGCCCGAAAGCAGCGTTTCGATCTGGCGGGCCTTTGCTTCGCCGCGCATCGAACGGATCGAAGCTTCAGCCTCGGCGACGACGCTCTCATCGCCCTCTTCCTCGCCAAGCTCGATCAGGCCTACATTGTCGTCCAGCGCTTGAGTGAGACCTTTGACCGCTGCGATGCCTTCCTCGAGGCCCTGGCGCTCGCGCATCATCTTCTGCGCTTCCAGAGGTTCGTTCCAGAGGCTTGAATCCTCGGCGCGCACATTCAGGTATTCAAGCCGCTTTATGGCCTGATCCCAGTCAAAGATGCCTCCTCAGCAGGGTTATCGCCTGCCTGATTTCGTCGACGATGTTTTGCGTTTCCGCGCGCATGGCTGCTCGTTCTGTCCTGTGCTTGAAATGGTGCCCTGTTGCTTAGAGACCGTTTGGAAATTCTACTCTGGCGGCCATCTGATGGCGTTTTCTGCGCTTCCGGTGCTCACGGACCCAAATGTCCGCTGCGCTCCGGTTCTCGAAACCACCACCATATGACTCGCCCGAGCGAATTTCGAAACAGTCTCTAAGATAGAGCTTGGGTCGGCGCGATACATAGGGGCGGCACCGCTGCCTGTAAAGCAGAATGGGCCGGCTCGAAGGCCGGCCCAGCGCCATTAGTAGAGGCCGCCGCCGCCTGACTGGATGGCCTGGTTGGCCTGTGGCGACAGCGACCCGCCAGAAGCGTTGGATCCGTCCGCACCCATGCCGATCACCCAATAGCTGTCGGCGGGACCGGTGCCCGGCTTGAAGGCTTCGATAATGGTGCCCGCGGCGTCCTCGCCGGCACGCATGCCGGTCTTGCGATTGATGGCGATCAGCTTCATGCCTTCGGGAACCTGGAAATCGACATTGGGCGTGCCGTCCAGCGCCACGCGCATGAAGTCCTTGAAGATCGGCGCGGCGAGGCCGCCACCGGTCGCGCCTTTGCCGAGACCTTTCGGCTGATCGTAACCCATATAAAGGCCGACGACGAGATTAGGCGTGTAGCCGATGAACCAGGCATCCTTCTCGTCGTTTGTCGTTCCGGTCTTGCCGGCGATGTGACGGCCGAGCTCGGCGATGGTGGCGCCGGTACCGCGCTCGACGACGCCCTCCATCATCGAAGTGATCTGATAGGCGGTCATCGGATCGAGCACCTGCTCGGAATTGTCGACCAGTTCCGGCTCTGGCTGGTTTTGCCATTCGGCAGCGTTGCAATTTTCGCAGCCGCGCTCGTCCTGCTTGAACACCGTCTTGCCGTAGCGGTCCTGGATGCGGTCGATCAGCGACGGTTTGATCGACTTGCCGCCATTGGCCATGATCGAATAGGCCGACACCATGCGCATCACGGTCGTCTCGCCCGAACCCAGCGCCATCGGCAGATACGGCGCCAGATTGTCATAGACGCCGAAGCGCTCGGCATATTCCACGACCAGCTTCATGCCCATATCGTTGGCAAGGCGCACCGTCATCAGATTGCGCGACTTCTCGATGCCGGACCGCAAGGTCGCCGGCCCCGCCACCGTTCCGTCGTAATTCTTCGGCGTCCAGGTCGTGTTGCCGCTCTGGATGGTGATCGGCCCGTCCATGATCACCGAGGCCGGCGTATAGCCGTTGTCGAGGGCGGCCGAATAGACTATCGGCTTGAACGATGAACCCGGCTGCCGCATGGCCTGCGTCGCACGGTTGAATTCGGACTGCGCGTAGGAGAAGCCGCCGACCATGGCCAGAACGCGGCCGGTGTGCGGATCCATGGCGATCATGCCGCCTTCCACTTCGGGAACCTGGCGCAGGCTGTAGGCGCTGTCCGAACCGTCGTTCTTCTGGACGAAGATGACGTCGCCCGGCTTCAGCACGTCCGCCGGCGATCTCGCCCTGACGGTCTTGCCATCGACCACATGACGCATGGCGAAGCTCATGTCCTCGCGGCTGACGGTGCCTTCGATGCGATCCTTCACCAGGTCGCCCGAGATCTGCCGCGTTGGCTGGAGGCCAATGGACAGGCCGCTTGCCGAACTGTCGAGAACGACCGCGAGCGACCATTCGGGCACGTCCTCCAGCCCCTTGACGTCGCCCAGCGCCACCCCCCAGTCGCCGGATACGTCAATAGTCGTCACCGGTCCGCGATAGCCGCGCAGCGTGTCGAACTTCATCAGGCCGTTCTGCATGGCCTTGCGGGCGATGAGTTGCATCTTCGGATCGAGGGTCGTGCGGACCGACAGGCCGCCCTCGTAGAGCGCGTTCTCGCCATAGCGCGCGATGATCTGGCGGCGCACTTCCTCGGTGAAATATTCGCCGGCGAACAGATAGGTGCCGGTGCGGCGCGGCGTGACGCCGAGCGGCTCGGCCTTGGCCTTCTCGCCCTCTTCTCGCGTGACGTAGCCATTGTCGACCATCTGGTCGATGACCCAGTTGCGGCGCTCGATGGCGCGGGCGGTATACTTGAAGGGATGGTAGTTGTTAGGCCCTTTCGGCAAGGACGCCAGATAGGCCGCTTCCGCCACGGTGAGCTCGTTCACCGACTTGTCGTAATAGGTAAGCGCGGCGCCGGCGACGCCATAGGCTCCGAAGCCGAAGAAGATCTCGTTGAGATAGAGTTCGAGAATCCGGTCCTTCGAATAGGCCTGCTCGATGCGGAAGGCGAGGATCATCTCCTTGATCTTGCGCTCGTATGTCTGATCCGAGGTCAACAGGAAATTCTTCGCCACCTGCTGGGTGATGGTCGAGGCGCCGACCTGGCGTTTGCCCGATCCGAAATTCTGCAGATTGACCAGGACCGCGCGGCCAAGGCCGGTCATGTCGATGCCGGGGTGGTTGTAGAAATTCTTGTCTTCGGCCGACAGGAAGGCCGCCTTGACGCGATCCGGAACCGCCTGGATCGGCAGATACAGGCGCCGCTCGCGCGCATATTCGGCCATCAGCGCGCCGTCCGACGCATGGATGCGGGTCGTCACCGGCGGCTCATACTTGGCCAGGACCTCGTAGTCGGGCAGACCCTTCGACAAATGGCTGATATAGATCGCCACGCCCGCCGCGACCAAAAGGGCCAGCGCGGTGCCGATGCCGAAGAAATAGCCAATGAGACGAATCATGCCCGCTCCAGTCCTTGGTTCGGGAATTTCCTAAACGAAGCCGCCTTTCGCGCAAGCTTTCGAGACGATCCCGATCCGCATTCGAAAACCCATGTCGCCACCATGTGGGTAAAATACGGCAGGCCAGGATTTCGGTTTCGAATACCTGATATAAAAGCACAGGGTGTTGTCACCGTGCAACGCTGCCCCTGGTTGTGGGCGACGGCCGGCATATCAGCCTCCGGTTCCTGTTCCGGTCTTGGCCGAGGCAAACAGCGCGACGGCGTTGGCTATGCTCTGGGCCGCCTTGCCGCGCCAGTCGGCGCTGAGCAGTTGCGCCTCGTCCTTGGCATTGGAGAGATAGCCGAGTTCGACCAGCACGGAAGGCACATCCGGCGCCTTCAGCACCTTGAAGCCGGCCGAACGCTGCGGATTGTTGATGAGGCCGACGCTGCTGGAAAGCTGACCGACCAGAGTATGGGCGAAACTCATCGAGAAACTGTGCGTCTCGCGGCGGATCAGGTCGATCAGGATGTCGGTCACTTCCTTGTTGTCGTTCTTGATCTCCATGCCGGCGAACTGGTCGGAGAGGTTTTCACGGTCGGCAAGCGCCTGGGCTTCGGGGTCGGAAGCCTTGTCGGAGACGGTGTAAACGGTCGCGCCGCGGATGCCCTTGAGGCTGATCGTGTCGGCGTGGATCGAGATGAGCAGGTCGGCCTCGTGCTGGCGGGCAATGCGCACCCGGTCGTCCAGCCGCAGGAACTGGTCGCTCTCGCGCGTCATGAACACGTCGTATTTGCCGACCGCGGCAAGTTTGTCGCGCAATTCATTGGCGAAGGCGAGCGTGACGTTCTTTTCGATCGTGCCGTTCAGGCCCTCGGCGCCGCCGTCGATGCCGCCATGGCCGGGATCGATGACGACGGTGAAGCGATGGCCCGGATTGGAGATCGGCCCGGTGCCGACCCGGCCGCCCTTGTCGGCGGAGACCGTCGAACCGGTGGTCAGTGCCTGATTGGCAAGTGCTACATCGAATTCCCGCGCCGACGCAGCCGACATGTCGATGGCGATCCGGTAGCCGTTGCCGTCCTCGTTCTTGAGCACATCGAGCCTGTCTATGGCGAATGGGCCTTTGCCGGTGAGGATCAGCCGCGAGACCCCCTCGCCGAGATCGCCGTAACGCACGTTCCTGACCAGGCCACGCGCCTTCACATCCTTGGCATTGACGGCGAATCGCGTGCTTGGCAGGTCGATGACCAGGCGGTTGGGACCGCGCAGGAGGAACCATTTGATGTCGGGTTCGCGATCGAAACTGACGACGATGCGCATCTTGGTGGCATCGCCGGCCATCTTGTAGCTCGTCGCGCGGAGCGGCGTCTCGACGGCAAAGGAAACCGGCGGGAAAGCCAGACAAGCGGCAAACAACAACAGCAGGCAGGCGGCTCGGAAGAAAATGCCTCCGACACGCCTGCCCTTGTCTGTGAGGCCTGTCAGTCCCATTTCTTTCCGGTCGCTCCGTTTGGCGCCAGACGCCCAATCTCTTCATTACTTAAGAGTCGGCGTCTGTCGAAATGCCGGTTAAGCCGCGAACTCGATTAACGATTGGTATCCAGAGAAGGTTAACCAAGCCTTTTCATGCAAGGCCGAAAACCCTGTACCTGCCGTAACGGAACTGCTTTTTGCCGGCATCGGAAATCGGGGTTGCCTTCCAACCCGCCAAATCATAAAAGCGATGGTGGATCACTGCAATCCTGGAACCGTCCTCTTCCGCAGCTTCCTGCTATCAGGTCAGACGAAAGGCGGCTCCTTCGCTTCAGGCGAAAAGGCATCAGGTGATCGCGACGAATTTCGCAGGTGTAGGCCCGTGGCGGGGGAAGCGCCTGCGTGAGGAAAACGGCCGGGATTGTTCCGCGCCGGCTCTGTACGAGCAAACAAGCTGGTCCGGATTTTCCGGGCTTTGGTTCAAAAAGGATCCGCTGGTTACGATGGCTTCAAGCGCAATCATGGAAAGGTCCGCAGCAAACCGCGCCATTGTGGCAGCGGGCGGCACCGTCATGGCGCTCAAGCGGCGGCCGGCGGACGTTCAAATGTCCGGCACCCATGTTCACCCGCAGCGAAGGGCTTTTCCCCGCAAGCTGCAAGCGATGACGGCTGCCGGCGGGAAACGAAATAATGCCCAACAAAATGCTGATAGACGCCTCCCACCCGGAGGAAACACGTGTTGTCGTCGTTCGCGGTAACCGTATCGAAGAATTCGACTTTGAATCCCAGGACAAGAAGCAGCTCAAAGGAAACATCTACCTCGCCCGCGTAACTCGCGTCGAACCCTCCCTTCAGGCAGCCTTTGTCGAATATGGCGGCAACCGTCACGGTTTTCTCGCCTTCAGTGAAATTCACCCCGACTACTACCAGATCCCGGTCGCCGACCGTCAGGCGCTGCTGCGCGCGGAAGCGCAGGAGGCCGAGGACGAGGACGAAGAGGACGGCGAAGGCGAAGACCGCCAGAGCCGCGAGCGCGGCCGGCGCGGCCGCCGGCGTGGCGGCAAGAGCCGTGACCGCGGCGAGCACAAGCGCGACGCAAGCACGGCCGATTCTGCCGATTCCAATGAAAGCGGCGATCATAATGAGAGCCACGAGGATGTAGTCGCGGAAAACGTCGACGCCGCCCCCGAACATGGTACCACCGCGCCTGATAGCGCGGATCATGGCGAGGACGTTGCCGACCGTGGCGAGGATGTAGTGGCTCACGGCGAGGACGTCGCCGACGATGAGAC
The DNA here is from genome assembly GCF_000350085.1 of Mesorhizobium metallidurans STM 2683. GTDB lineage: Bacteria > Pseudomonadota > Alphaproteobacteria > Rhizobiales > Rhizobiaceae > Mesorhizobium > Mesorhizobium metallidurans. Next base: position 39,861 of record NZ_CAUM01000101.1, on the reverse strand, counting down.
CTCTACCGAAGGCGGACCCAATTCCATCGCCGCCAGCATCGAAGCGGATGTGATCTCCGAAGCCGTGCCGCAGGCGGAGCCCGCCGGCGAAGCCACCTCGACCGACAATGATCGCGGCATGCTGGAAGAGGTGCAGTCCTCGCATCCGGATGACCATGAGGTCGAGTCGGTCGGCGCCGAGGATGCGCTGGAGGAAGTGCGCAACCGCCGCAAGCCGGTGCGCCGCCAATATAAGATCCAGGAAGTGATCAAGCGCCGGCAGATACTGCTGGTGCAGGTCGTCAAGGAAGAGCGCGGCAACAAGGGCGCCGCACTTACCACATATCTGTCGCTTGCCGGCCGCTATTCCGTGCTGATGCCGAACACGGCGCGCGGCGGCGGCATTTCGCGCAAGATCACCAGCGCGGTGGACCGCAAGCGGCTGAAGGAAGTCGTCGCCGATCTCGAAGTGCCGCAAGGCATGGGCGTCATCCTGCGCACCGCCGGCGAAAGCCGCACCAAGGCCGAGATCAAGCGCGACTACGAATATCTGATGCGGCTTTGGGAAAACGTCCGCAATCTGACGCTGCAGTCCACGGCCCCTGCCCTGGTCTATGAGGAAGGCAGCCTGATCAAGCGCTCGGTGCGCGACCTCTACAACAAGGACATCGACGAGATCCTGGTTTCCGGCGACGAAGGCTACCGCGAGGCCAAGGACTTCATGCGCATGCTGATGCCGAGCCACGCCAAGGTCGTGCAGCCGTTCCGCGACACGACGCCGATCTTCGTGCGCAATGGCATCGAGGCACAGCTCGACCGCATGCTGCAGCCGCAGGTGACGCTGAAGAGCGGCGGCTACATCATCATCAACCAGACCGAAGCGCTGGTCGCCATCGACGTCAATTCGGGCCGCTCGACCAAGGAGCACTCGATCGAGGATACCGCGCTTCACACCAATCTGGAAGCGGCCGAGGAAGTCGCCCGCCAGCTTCGGCTGCGCGACCTTGCCGGCCTGATCGTCATCGACTTCATCGACATGGAGGAGAACCGCAACAACCGCTCCGTCGAGAAGCGGCTGAAGGATCACCTCAAGAACGATCGCGCCCGCATCCAGGTCGGCCGCATCTCGCATTTCGGCCTGATGGAGATGTCGCGTCAGCGCATCCGCGCCAGCGTGCTGGAATCGACGATGAAGCCCTGTCCGCATTGCGGCGGCACCGGTCATGTGCGCTCCGATTCATCCGTGGCGCTGATGGTGGTGCGGGCGATCGAGGAATTCCTGCTCAAGGATTCACGCAGCCACATCACGGTGCGGACGCCGGCGGCGACCGCGCTCTACGTGCTCAACCACAAGCGCGGCACACTGGTCGAACTCGAAAGCCGCTTCGGCCTGACCATCACCATGGAGGCCGACGACACGGTCGGCGCCCAGCATTACGCGATCTTCCGCGGCGCGCTGGCCGAAAAGCCGGAGGGCTTCGTCGAGACGCGCAGCCTGCCCACCTATGTCGAGCCGGAAGAGCCCGAGGACGAAATCGTCATCGAGGAGGAGGACGAGGCTCCCGTACAAGCGGAGCAGCCGCGTCACGGCCAGCAGTCGCAGCAGCCAAGGCCCAGTGAGGATGGCGAAGGCCGCGATCGCAAGCGCCGCAAGCGGCGCAGACGGCGTGGCGGCAAGGACCGCGACCGCGAGCATGGCGCGCCGGTGGAAGGTGCTTCCATCTCGACGCCGGCGGCTGGCGCCGCCGAAGCGGCAAGTGATGAACATGCTGGCGACGAACGCGATGAAAGTGCCGAAGCGGACCGGGAAGCACCGGTCGGCGTCATCGATGCGGCGGAAGCTTCGGATGACGGCCAAGGCAAGAAGCGCCGGCGTGGCAAGCGCGGTGGCAAGCGCAATCGCCGCGAAGACGGCGAAGACGCGACCGAGGCGAGCGCCGGCGAAGCAGCGGTCGCTTCCGAGGCCGACGCCCCGGAAAGCGAGCCTGCGGCAATCGAACCGGTCGCTGCAACACCGGTCGAAGAGCTTGCGATCCTTGCTCCGGCCAATGACGACGCGCCGAGCGCGGAGAAGCCGAAGAAGCCGCGTCGCGCCGCCAAGCCGAAGAAGGCGGCCGCGGAAATCGTCGCCGAGACGGTAGCCGATGCCGCGCCGGCCGCTCCGGCCGAGCCCCCCGCGCCCGTTTCGGAAGAAATGGCCGTGGTGGCTGCCGACGAAACACCGAAGGCCCGTCCGTCGCGGCGCAAGCCCGCGCCGGTGGATGCTCCGGTTGTGCCGGTCGTCTCCTCGACCGTCGCCGACGAAGCCAAGACCGAGGACAAGCCGAAGCGTGCCGGCTGGTGGCAACGGAAGGGCTTTTTCTAAGCTTTTCAGTTGTTTGGAATGATTTTCTGACCAAAGAATCCCGCGTCTTCTCGAAAAAAGGCGCGGGATTTTTCTGTCTTACGGCGCGAAGATCGACCAGTTCATCATTCTGGCCAGCCTTTCCAGCGCGATCGAGCCCAGCTTGGAATTGCCATTGGCGTTGAGGCCGGGCGACCACACGGCAAGCGAGGCGACGCCCGGCACTATCCCCAATATGCCGCCGCCTACACCGCTCTTGCCGGGATGCCGACGCGGAAGGCAAAGTCGCCCGAGCCGTCATAGTGGCCGCAGGTCAGCATCATCGCGCCAATGCGGCGGGCGCGCTCGGCCGACACGACGGAATGCCCGGTCGCCGGGTTCTTGCCGCCATTGGCGAGGAAACGGCCGGCCAGCGCCAGCTGCCGGCAGCTCATGGCGATGGCGCAGTGATGGAAATAGACGCCCAGCGCCAGCTCGGGCGCATGATGGAGATTGCCGAAGGATCTCATGTAGTTGGCAAGCGCGAAATTACGGTAGCCGGTGGCGCGTTCGGAGGCAGCGACCTCGCGGTCGATGACAACAGTGTCGTCATCGGCCAGGAACTGGATGAAGCGCAGGATCTCGCCGATCGCCTCGCGCGGCTGATGGCCGGCGAGCAGAATGTCGGAAATGACGATGGCGCAGGCATTGATGAACGGATTGCGCGGAATGCCGTTCTCATGCTCGAGCTGGACGATCGAGTTGAACGGATTGCCCGAAGGCTCGCGCCCGACACGCCGCCACAGCGCATCGCCGACATTGCCCAGCGCCAGCGTCAGCGTGAACACCTTGGAGATGCTCTGGATGGAAAAAGGCTCATCGGCATCGCCTGCCATCAGCACGCGACCATCATTCGTCACGGCGGCGATGCCGAATTTTTTCGGATCGACCTTGCCGAGTTGCGGGATGTAAGTCGCGACCTCGCCACGATCCGTCCGTGCCGCCATTTCGACGGCGACTTCGGCCAAGGCCTGCTCGAGTTCCGGCATTGGCGTCCTCGCTACTTCAGCCAGCACTCGATGCGCGCCAGCGCCTCGATCATGTCGTCGTGGCTGCCGGCATAGGAAAAGCGCATGGTTCGATGGCCCTGGAGCGGATCGAAATCACGGCCTGGCGTCGCCGCCACATGCGCCTCGGCCAGCATCCTGCGCGCGAAAACCATGCTGTCGTTGGTATGCCTGGTGACATCGCAAAACGCATAGAAGGCGCCGTCCATCGGCGCCGCCAGCGCAAAGCCGAGTTCGGGCAGACGCTTCATCAGAAGCTCGCGATTGCCTGCATAGCGCGCCTTCACCACCTCCAATTCCCCGGTCGCCTTGAACGCCTCGATCGCAGCGATCTGCGAAAGCTCCGGCGGCGAGATGTAAAGGCTCTGGGCGATGCGCTCGACCGGCCGCACCAATTCTTCCGGCAGCACCATCCAGCCGATGCGCCAACCGGTCATGCAATAGTATTTCGAAAAGGAATTGATCACCGTCACATCCGGGCCATGGGCGAGCGCCGTCGTGTCTGGCGCGGTATAGGCCAACCGGTGATAGATCTCGTCGGAGATCACGGCGATGCCCAGCTCTTGCGCTGTCTTGACCAGTGCCGACAGCTCATTGGCAGGGATAACCGCACCGGTCGGATTGGCCGGGCTGGCGAACAGAACGCCCTTCAGCGGCTTCTCACGGTGCGCGGCCTTCAAGCGCCCGGCATGAAGATAGGCGGCGCCGTCAAGCTCGATCTCGACGATCTCGATGCCGAGCGCCGCCATGATGTTGCGATAGGCCGGATAGCCAGGTGCGGCGATGGCGACGCGGTCGCCCGGATCGAACATTGCCAGGAAGGCGAGGTTGAAGGCTGCCGACGATCCGGTGGTGACGGCGATCCGGCTAGCGGGAACATCAAGGCCGTAGTGATCCGCATAGTGCTCGGCGATTGCCTTGCGCAGGCTGGGCAGACCCAGTGCATCGGTATAGCCGATGAGCCCCATCTTCAAGGCGTGAGCTGCTGCTTGCCTCACTCCGGCCGGCGCCGGGTCGGACGGCTGGCCAACGGCCATGGAAACGACGGGAATGCCGGAGGCCTTCAGCCGATTCGCCTCCGCCAGAATGTCCATGGCGTGGAACGGCTCGACCTCGCCGCGGCGTGAAAGCGAAACAACCATTTGACCTCACATCATGCCGCCCGAAGCCGCCGGCCCTGGCGGCCGCGCCGCACAAATGCCCGATTGATGTGAGGATCACAAGTTCAGTAAGTTTTCGGTGCCGACTTTTCATCCTTCGCCCGCTCGTCTACCAGTGGACCTGTCATGTTGAGCCGACCCAGATTGACGATTGCCAGGGCAGCGCGCGTCTTCGCGACGCTTTGGCTTGCCGCGATGGTCGCCGTTGCCGGCTCGGTCAATGCCTTCGCGCAAAACGTGCCGGTCGTGCGCGATGCCGAGATCGAGGCCCTGGTGCGCGACTATGCGCGGCCGATCTTCAAGGCGGCGGGCCTGTCAAACGATGCCATCGACATTGTCCTGGTCAACGATCAGAGTTTCAACGCTTTCGTCGCCGGGCGTCGTCTGTTCATCAACACCGGCGCCTTGATGGAAGCCGAAACGCCCAACGAGATCATTGGCGTCATTGCGCATGAAGCCGGCCACATCGCCGGCGGTCACCAGCAGAAATTGCGCGAGCAACTCGAACGCGCCAAGACGATGGCCATCATCGCGACGCTGCTTGGCGCCGGTGCCATCGTCGCCGGCGCCACGACCAACAGCCGCGGCCTCGCCGGCGCTGGCATGGGCGTCGCGGCGGGCGGTGGCGAGATGGCGCAACGCAGCATCCTTGCCTATCAGCGTACCGAAGAGATGACCGCCGACCGCTCGGCAATCACCTATCTCAACGCTACCGGCCAGTCCGGCATGGGCATGCTGAAGACGTTCGGCCGCTTCCAGAGCGCGCTCTCGCTGTCCGGCGCGCAGGTCGATCCCTACCGGATCAGCCATCCGATGCCGCGGGAGCGTATCGCCAATCTCGAAGTCCTGGTGAAGCAGAGCCCCTATGTCGACAAGGTCGACCCTCCGGCGCTGCAGCAGCGGCACGACATGATGCGCATCAAGATCGCCGCCTATATGGGGGGCCAGGCCGCCGCGGTGCGGCTGATGCGCAAGAACCCCGGCAGCCTTGCCTCGCAATATGGCCTTGCGCAGACGACCTATCTCTATGGCAATCTGGCTGCCGCGCTCGGCAAGACCAATGCACTGATCAAGGCGCAGCCGAAGAACCCCTATTTCCAGGAGTTACGCGGCGACATCCTGATGAAGGCGAACAAGCCGAAGGATGCTTCGGAAGCCTATGCCAAGGCAGTCAGCCTCGATCCGGCGCGATCCGGATTGCTGCCGGTCTCCTACGGGCAGGCGCTGATGGCCATCGGCACGCCGGATTCGCTGGAGAAGGCGGTGGTGCAAATCAACAAGGGGCTCGGGCGCGATCGTGAAAACGTCGCGGGCTACCGCTATCTGGCACAGGCCAATGGCGAGCTCGGCAAAATCCCGGCCGCCGATCTTGCCACCGCGGAAGGCCATTTCTACTCCGGCGACTACAGGAATGCGAAGATCTTCGCCATGCGCGCGCAACAAAAGTTGAAGCGCGGCGAGCCGGGCTGGCTTCGCGCGCAGGACATCATAAACTACGCGCCGCCAGGCAAGAAAAAGTGAACCTTCCGGCAATGTGTGGCGACATATAGTCAGGCCAGCCGGTAGTCAGACCAATCGAGTTGAACCAATCCGACCGGAAAACCAGGCAAGAGGATTACGGATGATGAAAAAGGCAATTCTGCTCGGCACCACAGGAGTGGCGGTTGCTCTCGCCATGCTGGCTTTCGGATTCGTGGCCGGAAATCCGCAGACGGCAAAGGCCGATACGGCTCTACTGGCCCAAGCGGTGTCCGGCGATACCAAGATCGACCGTGCCGAAGTCGAGGGCATCATCCGCGACTATCTCCTGAAGAACCCGGAAGTGCTGCTTGAGGTCCAGGACGCGCTTGAGGCCAAGCAGAAGGAAGAGCAGCGCATCGCCAGTCTCGGCGTCATCGAGAATGCCAAGGACCAGATCTTCAACTCGGCCTTCGACGGCGTCGTCGGCAACCCGAACGGCAAGGTCACCATCGTCGAGTTCTACGACTACAATTGCGGCTTCTGCAAACGCGCCATCGAGGACATGCGGGCGCTGACGAAAGCCGATCCGGACCTGCGCTTCGTGCTCAAGGAATTCCCGATCCTCGGCCCGGATTCACAAAAGGCAAGCGTCGTCTCGATGGCCTTCCATCTGATGTATCCGGAGAAATATGGCGAGTTCCACAACGCACTTCTCGGCGGCCAGGGGCGCGCCACCGAGGCCACGGCCATCAAGGTGGCGCTTTCGCTCGGCGCCGACGAAGCGAAATTGCGCGAGAAGATGAAGGACCCGTCGATCGCTGAAGCCATCTCCAAGACCCTTGACCTTGCCAACAAGCTGGCCATCACCGGAACGCCGTCCTATGTGGTCGGCAACGAGGTGGTGTTCGGAGCGCTCGGCAAGGAAGTCTTGGCGAAGAAGATCGAAGCTGCCAAGGCCGCACTCTGATCGACACCGGTTTTCGCCGCAGGCCATTTCCCGCCTGTTGTGGACAGCGAAAGAACGCACTTGCGCTCTTTTCGCAGGCGTCTAAGCCCATTATAGAGGCCCAGTGCGCTGGCTTGAGGCCGGTGCCGGGAAAGGTCGGCATTCTTGAAAACTGTTTTCGTCCTGAACGGTCCCAACCTCAACGCGCTCGGCAAGCGCGAGCCGGGCATCTATGGCGGCAAGACGCTTGCCGCGATCGCTGAAGATTGCAAGCAGGCGGGCGCGGCGTTGGGATTTGACATCGATTTCCGCCAGTCGAACCATGAGGGCGATCTCGTCGACTGGATTCAGGAAGCCGGCGACAAGGCCGCCGGCATCGTCATCAATCCGGGCGCCTACAGCCACACTTCGATCGCCATTCACGACGCCATCCGCGCCGTAGCACCATTGCCCGTCGCCGAAGTTCATCTTTCCAACATCCATGCGCGGGAACCATTCCGCCACGTCTCCATGGTCTCGCCGGTCGCCGTCGGCATGATCTGCGGGTTCGGGCCGCTCGGCTACACGCTGGCGCTGCAGGCGCTGGCCGCACGCCTATGACCGGCCAACAAACAGAAGGCTCGAAAATGTCGATAAAGAAGACCGGTGTTGACCAGCAGCTGATCCGCGATCTGGCGGGCATACTGAACGACACCAACCTCACCGAGATCGAGGTCGAGCTGGGCGACTTGAAGGTGCGCGTGTCGCGACAGGCGCCGGCCGTGCACGCGATTGCCGCGCCGCAGCCCGCTTATGCGCCGGCGGCGGCGCAGCCCGCGGCCGGACCGGCGGCAGCCGAAATATCCAAGAACGCGGTGGCCTCGCCCATGGTCGGCACCGCCTATCTGGCGCCGTCGCCCGACGCCAAGCCGTTCATCGAGGTCGGCCAGACGGTCAAGGAAGGCCAGACGCTGCTGATCATCGAGGCGATGAAGACGATGAACCAGATCCCCTCGCCTCGCGGCGGCACGGTGACGGCGATCCTGTTCGAGGATGCGCAGCCGGTCGAATATGGCATGCCGCTCGTCGTGATCGAGTAGAGCCGGGAACAGGCGAGACATGTTCCAGAAAATCCTCATCGCCAATCGCGGCGAAATTGCCCTGAGGGTGCTGCGCGCCTGCAAGGAGCTCGGCATCCAGACGGTGGTGGTGCATTCGACCGCCGACGCCGACGCCATGCATGTCAGGCTCGCCGACGAGAGCGTTTGCATCGGCCCGCCGCCGTCGCGCGACAGCTATCTCAACATCCACCAGATCGTCGCGGCCTGCGAGATCACCGGCGCCGATGCCGTGCATCCGGGCTATGGCTTCCTGTCGGAAAATGCCAAGTTTGCCGACATCCTCGCGGCGCACAACATCACCTTCATCGGCCCGACCGGCGACCATATCCGCATCATGGGCGACAAGATCGAGGCCAAGCGCACGGCAAAACGCCTTGGCATTCCGGTTGTGCCCGGCTCCGACGGCGCGGTCACCGAGGAAAAGGAAGCGAGGCGCATCGCCGCCGAGATCGGCTATCCCGTAATCATCAAGGCTTCGGCCGGCGGCGGTGGACGCGGCATGAAGGTGGCGCGCAGCGAGGCCGAGCTTGAAATCGCGTTGCAGACGGCCCGCTCGGAAGCGGGTGCTGCCTTCGGCGACGACGCCGTCTATATCGAGAAATACCTGGAAAAGCCGCGCCACATCGAGGTGCAGGTGTTCGGCGACGGCGCCGGCCGCGGCGTGCATTTCGGCGAGCGCGACTGCTCGCTGCAACGCCGCCACCAGAAGGTTTGGGAAGAGGCGCCCTCGCCGGCGCTCAATGCCGAGGAGCGCGCGCATATTGGCGGCGTCTGCGCCAAGGCCATCGCCGATCTCGGTTATTCCGGCGCCGGCACCATCGAATTCCTCTACGAAAACGGCGAGTTCTATTTCATCGAGATGAATACCCGCCTGCAGGTCGAGCATCCGGTGACGGAAGCGATCACCGGCATCGACCTGGTGCACGAGCAGATCCGCGTCGCCTCGGGCGGCGGGCTTTCGGTGAGGCAGGAGGACATCAAGTTCAACGGCCACGCCATCGAATGCCGCATCAATGCCGAGGATCCGCGCACCTTCACCCCCTCGCCCGGCACGATCACGCATTTCCACACGCCGGGCGGTCTCGGCATTCGCGTCGATTCCGGCGTCTATTCCGGCTACAAGATCCCGCCTTACTATGACAGCCTGATCGGCAAGCTGATCGTGCACGGCCGCAACCGCGTCGAATGCATGATGCGGCTGCGCCGCGCGCTCGACGAATTTGTCGTTGATGGCATCAAGACGACGCTGCCGCTGTTTCGTGACCTGGTCGGCAACGCCGACATCGCCAATGGCGACTACGACATCCACTGGCTGGAAAAATACCTGGCCAAAGAGGAATAGCCATCAACTTCTAGTATGATGACGCGATGACCCGTCCCTACGCGCCAGGCTATCGCATCCCGACAGATCTTCTGCTCAAGGCCTACGCCTCGGGCGTCTTCCCGATGGCCGAAAGCGCCAGCGACCCGGAAGTGTTCTGGGTGCGGCCGGAGACGCGCGGCATCATCCCGCTCGACGGTTTCCATACGCCGAAGAGCCTGAGCAAGACGCTGCGGCGAAACTTGTTCGACATCCGTTTCGATTTCGATTTCGAGGCGACGATCGACGGCTGCGCAGAGAGGCGCGAGGAGCGCCGTTCGACCTGGATCAATGCGCCGATCCGCGAAGCCTATGTCGAGCTCCATCGCATGGGTCATTGCCATTCGGTCGAGGCCTGGCGCGAGGACCGGCTGGTCGGCGGCCTCTACGGCGTCTCGCTCGGCCGGGTGTTCTTTGGCGAAAGCATGTTCGCCAGGGAAACGGACGCCTCGAAGGCCTGCCTCGTGCGCCTGGTCGAGCGGTTGAAGGCGCGCGGCTTCGCGCTGCTTGATACGCAGTTCACCACCGAGCACCTCAAGCGCTTCGGCGCGGTGGACGTGCCGCGCGGCAGATATGAGAAGATGCTGGCCGAGGCGCTGAAGGGTGAGGCTGTGTTTTTTCCCTGACGGGAACTACTGTATGTCGAGCGGCTGCAACCGTCGTGCCGATCAGGTCGAGTTCCGGAACGATCAATTCGTCTTGCTGGCGTCCGGTTTGGCACCGTCGGACTTCGGTGTATCGGCCTTGGCCGCGTCGGGCGCCGGCACCTCCGACTTCTGCTTGCAGCCCTTCAGCCAGACGTCGTAGACGGCGTGCTCGACGGCATTGAGGCCGGGGCTTTCGGCAAACATCCAGCCGGTAAAGATGCGGCGGATCTTGCGGTCGAGCGTGATCTCGTCGACCTCGACGAAGGAATCGGTCTTTGGCTGTTCGTCCTGCGGCCGCGAGTAGCAGACGCGCGGCGTTACCTGCAAAGCGCCGAACTGCACCGTCTCATCGATATAGACATCGAAGGTGATGATGCGGCCGGTGATCTTGTCGATGCCGGCGAACTCGGCGACGGGATTGGTGATGCGATCCGATGCCGCGGGCGGTGCCGGTGCCTCCGGCGCCGCGGGAGTCTGCGCGGCGGCCACGCCAAAAGCACCAAAAGCGACAGTTGTCGCCGTCAGTGCACCCATCGGGATTCGGCCAAAAATGCTCATGCGGGGATACCGGTGGTTTGCGCCCGGGTGATTCTGTCGATCGCCAAGGCTAGTTGCTGCGGTGAGATCAGCAAGCAGCTAAACGCCAATTGTGGCGACAAAGGATCGATCCGCGTTGACGAGGGTTATGGCCCCGGCGTCCAGGCGTCGTAGTCGCCCGTCACCTGCGGGCGGTGCTGATTGGTCAGCACCGAACCCTTGGGGCGATAGGCGGCGGGGCTGCCGGTGAGGTTCGGCTGATGCGATTTCTGCCAATCGCGTGGCTTGTAGCTTTCGCTCGGCGGCGCAACGTCGACGCGATGATGGATCCAGCCATGCCAGCCCGGCGGGATCTCCGAGGCTTCCGAATAGTTGCGGTAGATAACCCAGCGGCGCGTGCGGCCTTCCGAATCGACACCGCCCTCGTAGTAGACGTTGCCGGCCTCGTCCTGCCCGACTTCCTTGCCATGCCGCCAGGTGTGGAAGCGTGTCCCCAGCGTCTGGCCGTTCCACCAGGTGAAAAACTGCAGAAGGAAAGTTTTCATCAAATCCTCGCGGCGGGCGCCCGTCGCCTGCTTATGGCGTCAGGTCATCGCGAAGGCAAGACTTTTGCCTGAGGTGCCGTACAAATGGTCGTCAGCAAACGATGCGGACGCATACGGGACAGTCGATGTTTAAGGGCTTGCCTTCAATGCTCGACTGAAGGCGGAAGTGACCATGTCGATCAGTTCCGTATGGATTTCGCGCCGTGTGCGGCCTCCGCCATCCATACAAATTGGATCGCCAATCTTTTCAGCTTCGGCAAGTTCAGGCGCACCAGGTTTGCACTCGGCAAACATGCTGTAATGGCTCGCATCTCCGATTGTGGAATAAGTGGCATTCGGAATGGCTTTGGCAATTTTGGCGGCCTGCGCGGTCAGGGGGATTTTCCCTGGTTGACCTAGATTTACGAGTTCAACAGGAATTGAGATCCGGGAAAAGCTGTTGAATTCGAAGACATCGACGGGTGCAGGATCAATCGCCATGGCAAATCTTATACGCGTATCTTCATTGTCGCGGCCGGCCGATGTCAAATCCATGGCGTGAAGATCAACGCCGCTTTGCCTGACCCATCCACAGAGAGAAGGGTTGAGAGCGTCCGTATCGCAATAGCCCGCCAAGCGTTTTGCATCGATGCGGGCGCCAGCTATCGCCAAGGCTGTGCTTCCGCCCATGGAAAGCCCGAGAGTACCTACCTTGTCATGTTCGAGGTGCTCTTCGAAAAAAGAGTCTTTGTCCATCGCATTCAACGTCTCGGTGATATCCGCAGGTCTCAGCCAAAGCTTCATCGTTTCCGTCGCAGATCGGTTTGCGCCTGTATTTCCGGGATGGGTAGGGGCCGCCACGACGAACCCCTGCTTCGCCAATGGCATCGCAATCCAGCTCAGGGCTTGCGCGTTTCCTGCCAGGCCCGCGCCATGGGACAGCAATATAAGAGGAAATTTTCCATCTGAGATTGGGGCACCGAGCATGGCGGGCGTTCCCACAAAAAACATGCTCTCACCAAGCATAACCGATTTGCCACCCGAAGATGCCGGATACCAAACGGTCACGTCGAGATCGATCCCGCGCTCTCTGGAGAAAGCCGCAATCTGACGCACACCGACATTGTCGCTGGCGACGGCTGGCTGTTGCACCGCCAACGTCGAAGACGCGACGGTCCAAAGCATGGCCAGGACATTCATCAAGAACTTCATTGTTTTCCTCTTGCGCTCGTCATCATCGTCACGCTGTCAATCCTCGTACCGGAGTTCGGATATTTGCCGATAAGAATGAGCTTGAGCGTTCAGGCCCCAAGATTGACCGGAATCCAGGCTGGTTCGCCCTCGAACGCGATCTTGGACGTCCGAGATCGCGATCAAGGTCGTTTCGCGCGATGAATTCAGCCCCTGGGTGCAGGATTACGAGGCGACAGGTGACCCGTCTTGCGCTTCGGGCGCCGCGGACGTTTCGCCGCCAACCCGGCGGTAGGCGCTGGGTGTCATGCCCGTGACGCGCTGGAACTCGCGGTTGAAGTTCGACTTCGTGCCAAAACCCGATTCCAGCATGATGATCGTCACCGGATCGCGTGTCGAGACCAGCCGCCGCCGCGCATCGCCGACCCGGTATTCATTTACAACTTGGGAAACGTTGCGGCCATGAACCCGGTTGATTGCTCCAGAAATCTGTCGCGCATGCATTCCGGCGCGCCGTGCAAGACGGTCCAGCGTCAGGTCCGGATCGCGATAAAGATGCTGCTCGGACATCAGTGCATCAATCCGGCGTATAACGACCTCGTCCGCCTCGGAAAGATCCTCGCTGACCGGCGAGGAGTAAGAGTGTGAAGGCAGTGGCTCGAAGGTGACGAATGCGAGACCCTCCTCCGTAGCTTTGAATTTCGTGTCAGGGCGAGTGTCGTCCGCGACCGTTGCGGCGTAACCGGCGACCGCCAACCACAGAACGCTCGCAGCGGTCAGGAGCATTGGTGCCTGCTGCCCATCACCAAAAGAGAGATCAAGCGATACCGCTACATCGACAAAGGCGGTGATAATGAGAAGAAGCGCGACCGCGACGAGCGCCTTATGCGCGGTCCACTCGTCACTGAGACGCACGGCCGCAAGCGCGCTCGGGCCTTGCCGCGCAACTCGCAAGAGCGCGAGACCGTATCCGAGATCGATCGCGAAAAGAACAATGTCGATTGGCGCACGCCAGAAGGCGACGAGAACCGCGACGAGGCTCGCCGGTATTAAATGCGGCCACAGGTCTGAGGGTTTCGCCAAATTCTTGCGACGAAGCTGATCGAAAGCGGCGAAGGAAAGCGCGGGCAGGACAGCGGCGAGGATCGGCTGGATGAAGCGTGCCGGATGCCAACCGACGTTCCAGTTCAATCCTGACACAGTCGCCTGAACGGCGAAGGCGGTCACGAGCAGCGGAAAGAGCCCGAGCTTTCCCTGTCCCTGCCGGATCATCCGCACGAGAATAAGGAGCAGAACAAGCGAAATGACGAACGGCAGCGGTATCGACGGCATGTATAACCATTATCACGCAAGAGCTTCTTCATCGCGCCGAGGGTGATGGTGGACGCCCCTAAATTTTAGATGAAATTTTGTCGCGTGGATTCGCCGCAGAAGCCGAAGATTCGCGACCAACCAGGCAATTCGCTGCGCATCTCATCGAGAACGCCGCTTACGGCGCTTTCGCGCCGGCCGGACGATGCTTGCCAAGCTTGTTTCGCCTCCCTAAAGCTCTGCGCGCGCCCGTGCGGGCACATGGTTGACTGGTCTTGAGGGAGATGAAGCTTGGCCCCAGACGCATCCGACGCGGATCAGCGGATCAGCGCCGGTTCCATTCGCCAGCGCAAGGGCGGCGTACCGATCGTCTGCCTCACCGCCTACACCTATCCGGTCGCGCGCCTGCTCGACGACCATGTCGACCTGCTTCTGGTCGGCGACAGCGTCGCCATGGTCCTGCATGGCCACAAGACCACGCTCGGCGCCTCGCTGGAGATGATGATCGCCCATGGTCAGGCGGTGATGCGGGGCTCGGCCAAGGCCTGCGTGGTGGTCGACATGCCGGCCGGAAGCTATGAGGCAACGCCGCGTCAAGCCGTTGCCTCGGCGCGGCGGATCGTCAAGGAGACCGGCTGCCAGGCCGTCAAGCTGGAGGGCGGCGTCGCTGTTGCCCGGCAGATCGCAGCGATCGTTGCGGCCGGCATTCCGGTGATGGGTCATATCGGCTTGCTGCCGCAATCGGTGGAAAGCGACGGCGGCTACAAGATCAAGGGCCGCAGCGAGGACAACGTGGCAGCGCTTTTTCGCGATGCGGACGCGGTCGAAAAGGCCGGCGCGTTCTCGGTGGTCATCGAAGGCACTGTCGAGACTGTCGCCGCCGACCTCACCCGGCACATCTCCATCCCTACCATCGGTATCGGCGCCAGCAGCGACTGTGACGGCCAGATCCTGGTCATCGACGACATGGTGGGCTTGACCGTCGACCGCGTGCCGAAATTCGTCAAGCAATATGCCGATCTGCGCAGCGTCATCTCTGGTGCCGCCGCCAGCTATGCGGCGGAGGTGCGAAACCGAACGTTTCCCGGTCCGGGCCATGTCTTTCCCGCCGCTACCGACAAGAACGATACGTTGGACAAAGCATGAGCCGGCCCCTCGTCGTCGACAGCGTGACCACCCTTCGCGCGCAAATCCGCGACTGGCGTCGCGACGGCCTCAGCATTGCGATGGTGCCGACCATGGGGGCGCTGCATGACGGCCACATCTCGCTGGTCGAGATCGCCCTCGAAAAGGCCGATCGCTGCGTGGTTTCGATCTTCATCAATCCGACGCAGTTCGCGCCGAGCGAAGACCTCGACAAATATCCGCGCCAGCTCGCCCGCGATCTCGAGCGGCTACGGCAAGCCGGCGCGCAGCTCGCCTTCACGCCCGATGTGAAGCAGATGTATCCAGCCGGTTTCACCACGAAAATCTCGGTCGGCGGACCTGCCGCCGGGCTGGAGTCGGATTTCCGGCCGACCTTCTTCGACGGCGTCGCGACTGTCGTGGCAAAGCTCTTCCTGCAGGCGTCGCCCGACTGCGCGATCTTCGGCGAAAAGGACTACCAGCAGCTTTGCGTGGTCCGGCAGCTCTGCCGCGACCTCGACCTGCCGGTGGAAATCGTCGGCGCGCCGACGGTGCGCGATGCGCATGGCCTCGCCATGTCGTCGCGCAACGCCTATCTCGGCGACGCCGAGCTCGAAGTGGCGCGCCAGCTCAACGCCATATTGCGTAGGGCGGCGGCGGCGCTTGCGGCCGGCGCGAATGAAGACAGCGCAATTGCCGAGGCCAGCCGCGCGCTGGTCAAGGCCGGGTTCGACAAGGTCGACTATGTCGCGGCGCGTGAGGGCCTGACGCTTGCCCCGTGGCGGCTCGGCCGCGACGGCCGGCTGCTCGCCGCGGCCTGGCTTGGCAAGACCAGGCTGATCGACAATGTGGAAGTTCCCTCCGCCTGATCCGGCGAGCTTCAACCAGCCTTTGTTCCGGCTTGTATCGCGGCAAGGCACGGACTGCCTTGCATAGTGACGCTTTGACCGCGCAGCCCAAGTGATGCAACCAGAGCACAACCGGGAGCTGCTGTGAGACATGTCACAGACAGGACGGAGCCAACGAGGTTGTGTGTGACCTTACGCAAGGTCATCGTGGAAGTTAACTTTGTCTTCGCTGGCGAACAGGACCGATCGCGCGCTGCCGCAGATCGTCGAGGCGATTTACGATTCGATTGCCGATGTCGACCGCTGGCAGTCGACACTCGATGCTGTTTGCCGGCTGGTGGACGGACAGCTTGCCATGCTCGCCGTCCTCGACACGATCAGCAGCTCTGCCCGGTTTTCGGTATCTTGTGGCGACCCCGCCATCCTGGAGCCGTTGAAGCACGATTATGGCTCGGAAGTGCCGTTCTATGCCGCCGTTCCCAGGATGGAGATCGACGTCCCCTTCACTGTCGATTCTATCTATGCGCTGCAAGGTTCGGGGGCGCGAGAGAAGTGGCTGGAAAGCCGCATCGTGCGTGAATGGGTCCAGCCCAACCGGCTCGACGACTTCTTCTGGGTGGCGCTGATGAAGCAGCCGGCCCGCATCGGCACGCTGATGGTGGTCACCGACAAGGACAGGCGCCAGATATCGAGCGAGGATATCGACCTGGTTTGCCTGCTTGCACCGCATGTGCGGCGCGCGGTGACCATAGGTGATCTGTTCGAAGCCGAGCGGCGCAAGGCCGAGATTTTTCGCTCGATCGTCGAAAGCCTCGACCATCCGGTACTGATCGTCGCCGACGACATGAACATCATCTTCGCCAATCCGGCGGCCCAAGCGCTGCTGGCCGAAAACACTTCGGTATGCTGCGTGCGGGGTCAGCTCTCCTTCACCTATGTGCACGCCAATGCCGCGATCAGCCGCGCCGTCCAGATCGGCAGGCGCGACGAATTCGCTCTCGGGCCTGCCGGCATCAGCATCCCCCTGGCCGAGGCGAACGTTCCGGCGGTGGCCCATGTCATGCCGCTGGCACGGCGCGAAATTTCGGCGCGCCTGTCGCGGCGCGCCGCCGCCGCCATCTTCATCGCTGCCGCAGGATCCGCGCCGGTCCCGGCGCTAGAAGCGATTGCGGCGCTGTTCGGACTGACCGCGGCGGAAAAGCGCGTCGCCGGTCATGTCGCCGCCGGGCTGACGCGCAAGGAAATCGCCACAGCCGGCGGCGTCTCGGACGGCACCGTCAAGTCGCAACTGGCGACGATCTTCGACAAGACCGGCACCGGCGATCAGCGCGGGCTCGAACTCCTGATGCGCGAATTGTCGCCGCCGCTGCGCTTGAACTGATTTTGCGCCTGACAGGTCGCAGGTTTTCGAGGCCTCGTGGGCCTCATTTCCAGAATCCGGGCTACCAAGCCGGCTTGGTATCCTGACAGGATTGGAGCGGCCAATCGGCCGAAGGCTCGACGCCGCTCCTGACTTTTGCGCGATTTGTCCCCCGTGCGGGCGATGAAACGCTGTCAGCGAAGTGCTTCTTCTTCAATCGGAAGGTCGGTTCCAACGATTGAGCGAGGATATCATGTTGAAAACCTGCACGACCCTGTTGTTCTGCCTGATCGCGGCCGTTGCGGCCGCCCAGCCGCCGCCTCCGGGGCCACCGGTCCCGAGTCCGACGCTTGTTCGATGCAACGCCGCGCAATCCAATGCGCCTTGCAAAGCCGAGCTCGGCGTCTTCCTGATCACCAACACCGTCCGCAACCTGGCGCAGGCGAAGGTCGACGCCACCAACGCACAGCTCAGTGCTCAGGGACGTTCGTCACGTGCATCGATCGAATCGCTGCAACAATGGCGGCCATCGCGGTTTGCGACGGAGATGCCGAACCAGCCGAACAGCTGGTTTGTCAAAGTTCCGTATATCCTGACCATCAAGGTCTCGATCCCTGTGACGTCCGACCGTCATATTGGCATTCCCATCGACGTCAACGTCTTCTGTAACAACTGGCAGACAGATTCCAGCCAAGTCATTATCCGCTCACAACCAGGCCCGGCGAGCTTCGAAGGCGGAAACATCCTCGAAGACGTGTTCAATGTCGGCAATTACATCGATGCACAGGTGCGCAGCTCGTTTTCAGCGCCCCTGCCTGTAACAACGCCGGTACCGAATTCGAAATGCTCGGCCATCGATGGCTCCGACGCCGGCACGCAAGCCACGGGCGACGATCTCATCTTCTGGACCGTGCCGCGGCGCAACCTGTTGACGGACGCTGTCGCCAGGCCGACAATCGAAGTGACGTTCGACAGCCTCACGCGGCTGACCGCCCGCGGTTCCCACAACAGCATGCTTTACGCGGATTCGGAGAGCATCCATCTCAATGTCTACGCCAACCACGACGGCCGTCAGAAGGCGCTGACGATGCGCGAAGGCGACGTGGCGGCGCTGAACCTTCCTGCAGTCAGGCTCGATGCGCGAAAATACGATCTGCTCGCCGTCATCGGCAATGTCGACCAGCCGCCGAACAATCCCAGGGACAGCGCTTTCGCGGTATCGGCCAGGACGGCCGGCTTTGGCGCCGGTCCGCAAATCATGCGGATTCCGAAGTGGTATTCACGGCCTCCAGACAAGTTCAATCCCAAGCCGACATGGATCAGCGTTCCGGCTTACGAGCTGCGCTACACCGTGCGCTATCTCAACATCGGCGAATTGGCCGTCGATGATGGAACAAGTTCGGTCCAGCCACCAAAAGTAGCCGTTCCGATAAAAAAGCTCGACATCATAAGGCCGAAGAAGCCCTGAAAAACGGCTATATACCCGCGAGCATAGCCGCGGCGGCGGCTATGTCCGCATCAAGAAGGATGCGCCGGCGAGATACCGCGACAATGCCGGCGCCAGGCAAACCGCAGGTGTCGGCCACATCGTCCGGGGCGGCACCTATCCGATCGCCTTCTCGAAAATCAGCGTCCCACCGCCACAGTCGGCGATATTGCCGGCGGGCAGAAACCCTTTCGAGCGATAGAAGGCGATGGCCGGCGCATTTGCCTCTTCCACCTCGACACGCAGCGTTCGCGCCTCCGGGAAACAAGCCTCGACCTCCTCCAGCAGCGCCTGGCCGAACCCTTGCCTCTGGCAGTCCGGATGCACATAGAGCTGGTTCAGCAGGATGATCTTCTGGTCGGTGGTGGCTGCCGCGAAGGCCATGCCGCCGATGCGCTTGCCATCGTCGGCCACCAGGAACTCGGAGTTCGGCCGCGTCAACCGCGCCCTGAGAGAGGCGATCGAATGCCCCGTGATCGCGGTGACCTTGGGGACGCCGTAGATGGCGTCGTAGGTGGCGTGCCATGTCTCGACCAATAGCGCCTTAACCGCAACAAGATCACGCTCGCTGGCGGTGCGGACGAACATGGCCCTAGTCAATGCCGAGCTTGGCCTTGACCAGGTCGTTGACCGCCTGCGGATTGGCCTTGCCGCCCGTCGCCTTCATCACCTGGCCAACGAACCAGCCGGCCATGGTCGGCTTGGCGCGTGCCTGCTCGACCTTGTCCGGGTTGGCGGCGATCACCTCGTCGACCGCCTTCTCGATGGCGCCGGTATCGGTGACCTGCTTCATGCCGCGGCTCTCGACGAGCTGGCGCGGGTCGCCGCCCTCGTTCCAGACGATCTCGAACAGATCCTTGGCGATCTTGCCGGAAATGGTGCCTTCTTTGATCAGGTCGATGACAGCACCGAGCTGGTCGGGCGAAACCGGTGCGTTTTCAATGTCTTTTCCGGCCTTGTTCAGAGCGCCCAGAAAATCGTTGATGACCCAGTTGGCGGCAAGCTTGCCGTCGCGTCCTGTCGCGACCTTCTCGAAATAGTCGGCGATCGCCTTTTCCGACACCAGGATCGAGGCGTCATAGGTCGAAAGCCCCAGCGAGGCGATCAGCCGTGCCTTCTTGTCGTCCGGGAGCTCCGGCAGGTCCTTCGCCAGCGCGTCGACATAGGCCTGGTCGAACTCCAGCGGCAAAAGATCCGGATCGGGGAAATAGCGGTAGTCATGCGCCTCTTCCTTGCTGCGCATGGAGCGCGTCTCGCCCCTGTTGGGGTCGAACAGCCGCGTTTCCTGGTCGATCTTGCCGCCATCCTCGAGAATGGCGATCTGCCGGCGCGCTTCAAAGTCGATGGCCTGGCCGATGAAGCGGATCGAGTTGACGTTCTTGATCTCGCAACGCGTGCCGAATTCGCCGCCGGGCTTGCGCACCGACACGTTGACGTCGGCGCGCAGCGAACCTTCGTCCATGTTGCCATCGCAAGTGCCGAGATAGCGCACGATGGTGCGCAGCTTGGTGACATAGGCCTTGGCCTCGTCGGCGGAGCGCATGTCGGGCTTGGAGACGATCTCCATCAGCGCCACGCCCGAGCGGTTGAGATCGACATAGGACATGGTCGGATGCTGGTCGTGCATCGACTTGCCGGCATCCTGTTCCAGATGCAGCCGCTCAATGCCGACCTCGATGTCCTCGAACTCACCCTGCCTGTCGGGGCCGACCGAAACGGTCACCTTGCCCTCGCCGACGATCGGCTGCTTGAACTGCGATATCTGATAGCCCTGCGGCAGATCGGGATAGAAATAATTCTTCCGGTCGAAGACCGACTTGTGGTTGATCTCGGCCTTGAGCCCCAGCCCGGTGCGGATCGCCTGCTTGACGCATTCCTCGTTGATCACCGGCAGCATGCCCGGCATCGCCGCATCGACCAGGCTGACATTGGCGTTGGGCGCCGCACCGAACGTCGTCGAGGCGCCGGAAAACAGCTTTGCCTCCGAGGTCACCTGCGCGTGCACTTCGAGGCCGATGATGATTTCCCAATCGCCGGTGGCGCCAGAAATCAGGCGCTTGGCGTCGGGCGTGCGGGTGTCGATGAGGGTCATATTGGCCTGCGTTCGTAGCTCGCGAGAATTGCGATTTTCGCAAATTTGAGTGTTGGCCTTCGCTAGTGCAAACCGTTCCGCGAGACAAGCGCAAAGCCACAGGCTGGCGTTTTCCGCCGCTTTCGCCTATATGCGGCTCGTCCCAATGGAGAGTGGATGTCCACTTACGCTCAGTCCCGGTAAGGCCCTGACCTCCTGACGAGGCAGGGCAGAAAACCTGAAACCCCGTGCCGCGAACTCTCGCGGCGGCGGCATTTTCTGTTTTCCCGGGAATTCCATCACATGGACATATCGCGCACTGAACAGCGCATCCTGCACCTGCTTGCGCAGGGCGGGCGCATCGAAATCGAAAAGAACGAGAAGAAACGGATCGCCTCCGTCAAATGCCTGACCCGCGATGGCTGGCGTTATCCGGGCGTCGACCTTGGTCTGTTTCGAAAACTGAAGCGGAAGAGAGCGGTTTCCTCGGCGGGCGGCGGGCCTTACCGCATCACCCGGCGCGGACTCCAACTCGTCCGCGCCGAACTCGACAACAGGTAGAAGGCAAATCCGCCGGCCGGCATCGGTCGGCGGGTTTCTCCCGCCGCTCTATGCCGTGGCGATATAGGCCCGGATCTCCTCGGCCTCGCGCTCGACATCCTCGATGCGCCGTTTCACCACGTCGCCGATGGAGACGATGCCGTCGAGCAGGCCGTCCTTTTCCACCGGCAGATGGCGGAAACGGCCCTTGGTCATGATCTCCATGACCTCGTTGACGGTGTGGTTCTCATTGCAGATCTTCACCTTGGGCGTCATCGCCGAACGCACCGCGATATCGAGTGCGGCGGCACCTTCCTTGGCGAGGACCCGCACGACGTCGCGCTCGGAAAGAATGCCGACGATCTTGTGATCGCCATTGGTGATGACCAGCGCGCCGATCCTGTGTTCGGTCAGGATGCGAATGGCCTCGCTCAGCTTTTCGTTCGGCCCGCACGTCAACACGTTATGGCCTTTTTTCTCGAGAATTGCCTTAACAGTCATGGCGTCCTCCTCAGCTTTACTTGCCGGCTCCTGCCCTGACCGGCTTTCACATAAGAGTGAACATGGTGCGCCGCGATCGGTTGCATTTCAAGTGTGCGCGGTCTCAGACCGTGAATTCCTCCGCCTGCTGACGCCGATCAAAAAACCGCAGGCCGAAGAAGCCGGCGACAAAGCCGCCAATATGCGCTTCCCAGGCGATCTGGCCGTCGACCCCCGGTGCGCCGAGGAGGCCGGTGGCGAGGTTGATCACCATCCACACCGCGAGAAAGGTCACAACGCCGCGCGAGCGCAACACCTCGGCCATCGGCAACGGCGCGCCTGCAAAGGCGGCCTTGCCGGACGAACGGTCGATGCGGAAGCCAAAGCGTGCGGCGGCCCCCATCATGCCCGATATCGCGCCCGACGCGCCGACCAGCGGCGCCTGGCCGAGCGGATACACGGCCCAGAACAGCACCACCGCCGCCAGTCCGGTCGCGGCGAAGAACAGGCTGAAACGAAGCGCGCCGAAGCGGTTCGCCAGTGGCGAGCCGAAAGCCGCCAACCACACCATATTGATGGCGAGATGGGCAAGACCGCCATGCAGGAAGGCATAGGTGAACGGGCTCGAAAATGCATAGAAATCAAGGTCGAAGCGGCCGGAATAGCGGATCGGAATGAAGGCCGCACGGATCAGCAGGGACAGGTCCTGCTGGTCCGTCAGCACATAGACCCGGATCAGGTGAACGGCGACGCAAATACCGATCACCGCCAGCACGACAGGCGGCATATTGAACACCGGCTCACGGCGCTGCTCCTCCGGCTCGCGCGGTTCGCCCTGTTCGATGTCCGACTGCCTTACTGGTTCACTCATTTGCACTTGGTCCCAGGATTCGACTTGGCGAGCATCTAGGCCACGGCCGGCAAAATCACAAATGGCGAATCGTCCCTGCGAATCAAAGCGGGGCGCGAATCAAAAAGAAGCCGTCCAAGGTTTCCCTTGAACGGCTGGTCGAGTCCCCGACCCCCAAACTCTTGACTGAAGTTGCTGCCGATCGTCACGAAACGACCGCTTCTGGAGTGGTTTTGGTGTGTCACGGGCCCCTGTCGGACGCAACGTAAACCACTTGTTAACCTTAACGGCCCCGACCCGTGAACAAGTGTTAACGACGCTGGCACGCATCCTGCTCCGCAACGCATGTAGGTCATCGGAGGGCGCCCTTCTGTTCACCGATGGGACATCAGACGACAGAATGCGCGGAGCAGCATAGCATGAACCAGAACGGATCGATCACGCTGTTCCATTATTGGAACCGGCTGCGTGACGGACGCCCTGCCCCGAAACGCTCGGAAGTCGAACCGGCCGACATCAAGTCACTGCTGGCCGACACGTTCATCCTGGAAAAGGACACGCGCGGCGAAGCGGTGTTCCGGCTCGCCGGCACCAGGCTTTGCGCGGTCTATGGCCGCGAACTGAAAGGGTTCTCCTTTCCCTCGCTATGGCGCGAGAAGGACCAGCGGCTCGTCGCAAGGCTGATCGATGGCGTCTTCGATCAGAAATCCGCGGTGCTCGTCACCTATGAGGGGTTCAGCCGCAACGGCCGCTCCAACAAGTTCGAATTGCTCGCCCTGCCGCTCGATGGCGGCGTCGAAAATCCGCGCTGCCTCGGCGTCATCAGCGCTGCGGAGAAGCCGTTCTGGCTGGGCGCGGACCCGATTGCCGACGCCTTGATCGATTCGATCCGCGTCGTCGATCCGGATAAGGAGCCGGTGTTCCTGAACAACAGGCCGGCTATCGACGTGCCTTCGCTCGCTCCCCTGGAATTCGATCCGCCAGAGACGATTTCGGCGCTCGGTCAGGCGCGCCGCATCCGTCATCTCGTCGTATTCGACGGCGGGCGCGAGGAATAGCGCCAAATCATAAAGTAACGGCGGCAGGCTTTCCCCTTTATTAACTTGCTTTGCTGTAGTTTTCCGTGAAATTCCCGCATCACGCGCGGAATGCCAAACGGGGTGCAGGCAGTCATGAGGTCAGCGGCGGTCGAATCCGCGCCGTCCCAAGCCGAAAGGCGCAACTTTCAGCGCGTCCGCGTGAAAATCTATGGACGCTTCATGCTGGAGGATCGCACCGAATATCCGTGCCAGGTGGTTGACATGTCGCCGGGCAATGTATCGTTGCGCTGCGAGCGCATCGGCTTGCCGGGTGAGAAAGTCATCGCCTATATCGACCATATCGGCCGCATCGAAGGCGTCATCACCCGCACCCTGCAGGATGGTTTCGCGATGACCGTCATCGCGTCGGAGCGCAAGAGGGATAAGCTCGCCGCGCAATTGACCTGGCTTGCCAACAAGCACGAACTTGACCTGCCGGAAGACCGCCGTCATGAACGCGTGGCGCCGCGCAACCCGACAAGCGTGCTTCAGCTTACAGACGGACGCCAGTACCAGTGCCGCATCATCGACCTGTCGCTTTCCGGTGCGGCGATCGAGATCGACGTCAAGCCGGCGATCGGCGTCCAGGTGATGCTGGGCACGATGCGCGGCCAGGTGGTGCGGCATTTCGAGGACGGCGTCGCCATCGAGTTCGCGGTCATCCAGCGGCCGGAAACACTCGATTCCGAATTCAACGCCCCCGGCGTCTGACGGACGGCAACACTTGCACAAACCGAACCGGCCCCATTTCGGCCGGTTTTTTGTTGGCCCACGCCAGCCGACGCGGCCCGCTTGCCCGCGCTTTGTCCTCCAGTTCGCCCTTGGGACTTTCCCAAAGCCGGTCCGATTGGGTCGAGGGGAGCGAGAATACGAGCCAGCCAGAAATGCCTCAATAATCCTATACTCAAATGATTCAAATTTTATGTTTATTATATGGGCGTTTTACTTAATATCTACTTCGCGCTTTTGCGCCGAATAAATCCACCTGTGTCATTGTCTCCTCAAACGGGGAGACTGAACAATGAAAAAGACGAGGGGCAAGCTGTTGCTCTTGGCAATGGCGATGCAGCTTTCCGCATGGGGAACGGCAGCGGCAGCGGAACCTGCCTTCATGCATACCGGCGGCCGCACCACACAGCCGATCGGCCATTACGAATTCTGCCAGAAGCTGCCGCGGGAATGCAGCCAGAGGACGCCGAAGCAGGCGCCGGTCGAATTGACCCGCAAGCTGTGGGCGAGGATCGTGAGCATCAACAATTCGGTCAACACCAGGATCGAGCCGCGCACCGACATGGAACAGTGGGGCAAGGAAGAGGTCTGGTCCTATTCCGACAGCGGGTTCGGCGATTGCGAGGACTATGCGCTGGAGAAGCGCCGCGAGTTGATGGCTATCGGCGTTCCGGCCGGCGACCTGTTGGTGACGGTCGCGCGCCAGCCGAATGGCGACGGCCACGCGGTGCTGACCGTGCGCACCAGCCTCGGCGAATTCATTCTCGACAATCTGAAGTCCGAGGTGTTGCCCTGGACGGCCACCAACTATACCTACCTCAAGCGCCAATCGAGCCAGAATTCGGGCGTTTGGGTAACGATCAACGGCGGCCGCTCCGACGCGGTCGCCAGCGTCCGCTGAAGGACGCCAATGCGTGTCGCCCAAAAGTGCGCAGCGGTTTTGGGACAACGACATGCATAAAACAGAGGTCAAGTGCGTCGCATTCATGCGACGCGCTTAAGGAGAAAACCCGGTCGAGTCCCCACCCTCCCCGTCCCCAACGACCGGGTTTTAGGAGCCGGCCCCGTCCCCGGGCCGGCTCCGCTGATTATGGAACGGCATCGGATCTGGCCTACGCCTTCTTCAACCCCGCCTTGAAGCGCTTGGCGTTGGCGACGTAGTGCGCGGCCGAGCCGCGCAGCCTGGCGACCGCGGCATCGTCCAGTTCCCGCACCACGCGCGCGGGCGAGCCGATGATCAGCGAATTGTCGGGGAATTCCTTGCCTTCGGTGACCAGCGCGCCGGCGCCGACCAGCGAATTCCTGCCGATCTTGGCGCCGTTCAGCACGATGGCGCCCATGCCGATCAGGCTGTTGTCGCCGATCGTGCAGCCATGCAGCAGCGCGCGGTGGCCGATCGTGCAGCCTTGCCCGATGGTCAGGGGGAAGCCGGGATCGGTGTGCATGACCGTGTGTTCCTGGACATTGGTGTTGGCGCCGATGACGACCGGCTCGTTGTCGCCGCGAATGACGACGCCGAACCAGAAACCCGCATTGCGGCCGACCCTGATATCGCCGATCAGCGTGGCGTCGGGCGCGACCCAGTTGCTGTCCGCGTCCTCGAAACCGGGCGCCTTTCCGTCGATCGCATAGAGCGGCATTTCTCGCCTCCGAATCGTCTCACACTAAGCCTTAAACATGTCGTTATCGCAAAACCGCTGCACACACTCGGGTCAAGCCCAAGGGCATGCTTTTGCGCGACATGCACTAAAGGTTCGCAGAGACTAGAAGCGTGCCGGCCCGGGATGCAATGTCGATCAGCGCGATACCCAAAGCCAACGCCCAGATCGTCGCGGTGCAGCCGCAGGAGATAAGCGCCAATGTCGAAATATGGCCTTCCCGCCAGGCGTCCAGGGCGTCGTTGGCAAACATCAGGGGGCCGGCGCATGCCGTCGCGACCAGTGAGCGCAGCATATGCTTCGGCGACACATAGGGTTCGGCAAAGGCAAGCCGGCGGCCCGATATCAGCTCCATTGCCGATCCGACCAGGCCGCACGCCGTCAGCCCAAACATAAAAGCGAAGAGTGTATGTTCGACCGGACCCATCTTTACCATCCATTTACCATGAAATCGCACAGTCGCGTTCGAGAGGTGCGCTGCAAGAGCCATGCCGCGCCTGATGTGCCGCCCTAGGACACCCAAAGGGGGACACCCGAAGGGATACTTTGGGACAGATGGCCGATGTCGGGGATCGCGATGAAGCAAGTAGCCGCCGAGGGACCGCAACTCACTGTTGTCGATTCCACGCTGATGAAGCGGGTGCTCTACGCGTTCGCGACGCTGGCATTGATTTCGGTGGCAATCAGCCTTGGCGGCAAATGGTTTGGCCGCTTGATCGCCATGGCCGGTTATACGGACGACACCACAATCCATGAGGTCGTCATCGGCAACAATGTCATCGCCGTACCCGCCAATTTCATCCGCTTCGACCAGGCCCGGCGCGACGGCATCGCCTCGCGCCTCGACCTCTATCTGCGCTATCCCGAAATGGACGGCTACAGCACGGCCGCGCGCGACGATTTCAATCACACCGGGGCCCGCAGAAAAATCATCTTCCTGTCGTTCGAGCAGCAGATGATGTCGCGCGACATGAGCGGCCGTTTCGCACCGATCTACAGCGGATTGATCGCGCAGCCCGGCACGCCTGGCCCGGGCGGCACCACGCTCTACGGTTTCACCGAGAAATCAGGTTATCTCAACGAGGTGCTGGCGGTCGCCAACCGCCCTGGCAAGGATCCGTTCGTGGCGCGTTGCCTGAGCGGACCGAGTGCGGCGGAATCGCTGGCGCCTTGCCAACGCGACATCCAGGTCGGCGACAGTCTCAGCCTCAGCTACCGCTTTCCCAGGGAATTCCTGGGCGACTGGCAGGCGCTCGATACGGCCATCGCCGCCGAGGCCGCGCGCATCCTGAAGACCGGGCATTAGCGCGTTGTATTTATTACAAATTTCTAGCGTAAAGAACTGGCCGGCCTGCATCGACGCAGGTTCGACCAGCCACAAACTCCTGGCTCAGGCCAGATCGATGTCGAGGATCGCCATCGAGAAATTATAGTCGCCGTCGTCCTCGTCCTTGAAGACGATGCCGAGGAATTCGTCGCCGACATAGACCTCGGCCGAATCGTCCTTGCGCGGCCGCGCCTTCACCTCGATTTTGGGATTCTGGAAGACGCGCTTGAAATAGGCGTCCAGCTTTCTGATTTCGTCCGGCTTCAAAAATCTTCTCCGATCGTCGGGCTTATTCGTTTGAAAGCGCTTCTGGCACGTCGACAATGGCGATGTAAAGGCAAGCCGGCGAGAGAACCAGAGCAATCGCGTCAGGCGGATGAGGGGCGGCGCCGAGATCGATAATTGATCTGAAGCGATTGCCCTGGCGAGAGAACCAGAGCACCCGGCGCGCACGGCCGGAATTCAGCGGTACGCCTCCGAGCGCTTTGACGTCAGATGTCGAAGCTGACGACATGCTCCATCGTCTGCGACGGCAAAAGCTGGTCCATCTGCCGCGAAGGCTGGTCGCAGCCTGTCTCGCCGACGACGCGGGCCGGCACGCCGGCAACCGTCTTGTTGTGCGGCACGGGCGACAGCACCACCGAGCCCGCCGCGACTTTCGAGCAATGGCCGATTTCGATGTTGCCGAGGATCTTGGCGCCGGCGCCGATCAGCACGCCGCGGCGGATCTTGGGATGACGATCGCCGCCGGCCTTGCCGGTGCCGCCCAGCGTCACCCCGTGCAGGATCGACACGTCGTCCTCGATGACAGCGGTTTCGCCGACGACAAAGCCGGTGGCGTGGTCGAGGAAGATGCCCTTGCCGATGCGGGCAGCCGGATTGATGTCGGTCTGGAAGACCGAGGACGACCGGCTCTGCAGATAGAGCGCGAAATCCTTGCGGCCCTGGATCCACAGCCAATGCGCCAGACGGTGGGTCTGGATGGCGTGAAAGCCTTTGAAATAGAGCACCGGCATGATGAAGCGGTCGCAGGCCGGATCGCGATCGTAATAGGCCTGGATGTCGACGCGCACGGTCGTCGACCAGTCCTTGTCGTCAGCCAGCATCGCCTTGAATGTCTGGCGGATGAGATCGGAACCGATGTCCTGATGGTCGAGGCGCTCGGCCAGCCGATGGATGACCGCTTCTTCCAGGCTTTCCTGGTTGAGGATGGTCGAATAGAGGAACGCCGCCAGCAGCGGATCGCGGTTGACCGCTTCCATCGCTTCGTCGCGGATCGAGCGCCAGATCGGGTCGATTGGCTGCACCATGGTGGGGCGGGCAATGGTGATGCTGTTCATCTGACGTCTCCGGACTGCCGGCTTGCCTATTCTCCGGCCGCACTTAATGCGCATCTCGATTAATGCGCATCTCGATTAAAAAGATTCAAGCGATGCGCATTAAGTCGCTGTTTTTCAGCATGTCGTTGTCCCAAAACCGCTGCGCACTTTTGGGCGACATGCTCTATAAGCCAGATCATAGCACGGGTGAACTCAATTTTCCTTAGTGCTTTGTCAAATGGATTTGGTTCACGGAAAATCAAGCGGCCATGGAAAACGAACCCTTGATTGACGAACCGCTGAAACGCGAGCTTGCCGCGCTCTATCGGGCAAAGGACCGCCACTATCACAACCTCGCCCATATCGAGGCAATGCTGGCGCTGGCAGGCGAGTATCGGGCGTTGCTGAGCGACCCTGAAGCCGTCGAAGCGGCGATCTGGTTCCACGACGCCATCTATGACAGCCGGGCCAAGGACAACGAGGCCAGGAGTGCCGCGCTCGCCGGGAGAAAACTCGCCGGCCGAACGGGTGCGGAGCGTCTGGAGCGCATCGCGGCGATGATATCAGCCACCGCCACGCATGAGTTGCCCAGCCTTCAAAGCCCTGGCAGTGGGGATTTTATCCGCGACGCAGCACTTTTCCTCGACATGGACCTGGCGATCCTGGGTGCGGCGCCGGATGCCTTCGACGCCTATGAGCAAGCGGTGCGCCGGGAGTATGGCTGGGTCGATGAGCCGATGTGGCGCGCCGGCCGCGGTGCGGTCCTGAAGACTTTCCTTGCCCGCCCGCATATTTTCCACACGCAGGAATTCCGGCAGAGGTTCGAACCGCAGGCCAGGCAAAATATGGCGCGCTCGCTCAAGGCGCTCGGGCTGGCCTCCTAATCCGGAAAAGTCTCCATGTGTTGCGCATAGGCCTTGAACCCGGCGCGCCTGTAAACCGATTGCGCGACCGGATGGTCGTGGGTGTCGGTGTGAAGCCATATCTTTTCCGGGCGCATCGACCAGGCGGCACGAAGCGACCAATCCAGCAGATACGGCCCGAGCTTGCGGCCCTGGAAGGCGGGGACCAGTCCGAAATGGGCCAGCTCGACGACCGGCTGGCCAATGCCGGTGAATTCGCACAGGCCGGCGCTCTCGCCGTCAACGCGCAAGACATGGAGATGCGTCGACGGCCTGGCGAGAAGGCGCTTGAGCTCCTCGGATGGCAGGCGCAACCGCTGATCCCATTGCACAGCCTCGCCAACCGCACGGTAAAGGCTTATGTAATCGGCTACATCAAGCATTTCGCGGGCAACGGCAGTGCCCTGTGCAGGGGCAACAAGACCGTCACCGAAGGGCGGCCCGGTCATCTCCATGTAAGTGACGAGAAGATCGACCATGGCAAGTTGAATGTCTCAGGCTTAGGGATTCTGCGGCTTGCGGCACTTCGATCGGCACCGCTTCATGTAGCCACTCGCTCAGAGTGGGTTTTCGGCATAGAACTCCAGCACCCGCTGCTTGAAGCTCTTGTCCCCGACCGCCAGCATGTGGTCGCGACCCTCGATATGGAAGGCCCTGGCATTCGGCATCAAGGCGGCCAGTTCGTCCGGCGAGCCGGCGATGTCGTCCCTGGTCCCCACGCCAATCAGGGTCGGCTGGGCAATGCGCGCGACATCGTCCTCGCTCATCGATGCCCGGGAACCGACAATGCAGACGGCGAGCGCCCGGCGGTCGCTTCGGGTCTGGTCGGCGAAGGCGCGAAACGAGCGGCCGCGCGCATGGCTGATCCTGCTCGTATCCTCGGCCAGCAGCGCATCGGCGATCGGATCCCAGTCGCCGACGCCATCGACCAGCCCGATGCCAAGGCCGCCCAAGACCAGTGTCGCCACCCTTTCCGGGTCGGAAAGCGCCAGGAATGCCGACACCCGCGCTCCCATCGAATAGCCCATCACATGGGCGCGTTCGATACCGAGATGGTCAAGCAGGGCAGCAGCGTCCGACGCCATCCGGTCCGGCGTATAGTCGGCCTCTTCGTAGCTCTTCGACGAAGAGCCATGGCCGCGATTGTCGAAGGCGATGGCGCGGTAGCCTGCATCGTTCAGCGTCTTGAACCAGCCGGGCGACACCCAGTTGACGTAGTGGCTCGAAGCGAAGCCGTGGATCATCAGCACCGGATCGCCTCTGCCCGACGCCGGCTGGCGATCGAGGAAGGCAAGATCGAACCCGTCATGGGAGAAAAACTGCATCGGCGAAAGGTCTCTTTTCACGCATGTCGTTTTTCATGCATGTCGTTACCCCAAAAACGCTGCGCATCCTCGGGGTCAAGCCCCGAGGGCAGGCTTTTTGGGCGACATGCATCGGTTGTATCAGTTGCCGCCGACGTTCGGCGCGTCGCCCTTGTCCGCCGGCCGCATTCCGGACCCGGGAGCGGTGCCGATTGCCGGATGGCGCAACAGGTCGCCGTATTCGATGCCCTCCCTGGCCGCGGTGCCCGCCTTGAGCTCGAGCACGAAGCGCACCGGCAGGCCGGACGAGACGATCGCCTCGGATTCCGGCTCGCCTCGCTTGATCGAGCGGATCTTGCCGTCCTGGCCGACAAAGATCAGGTCGAGCGGCAGCGGCGTATTCCTCATCCAGAAATTCACCTCCCTGGGCGCCTCGAACACGAACAGCATGCCGTGATCGTCTGCCATCTGTTCGCGAAACATCAGGCCGGCCTCGCGCTCGGCGGAGGTGTCGGCGACCTCGATGGAGAAGGAGCGTTCGCCGCCCTTCGTCACCGCGATCAGCGGCTGCGGATCGACGGGAAGTATCATTGCCCGGCCGTCCGCCGAAGTCGGCTGCTGCGAATAGAAAAAAACGCCGGTGGCGACGATGACGGCGATCGCGGCACAGAGCGCACTCGCCGTCAACCAGTTCCTGTGAGCCATTCAAAGTCCTCGGCCGGAAATCGTCCTAATGCGAGACCGGCAAGGTCCCCATATCCGGGTGAATTTCGGCAGCCATAAGGCCTTTGTCGCCACGTCCGAAGCGAACCAGCACGACCTGACCGGGCCTGAGCTCGGTGATGCCGTAGCGACGCAGCGTCTCCATATGGACGAAAATATCCTCGGTGCCCTCGCCCCGGGTCAGGAAGCCAAACCCTTTGGTTCGGTTGAACCATTTCACCAGCGCCCGTTCGAGACCGCTTTCCGGCGTGACCGAGACATGTGTGCGCTGATCCTGCATTTCCGCCGGATGGATCGCGGTGCTGACATCCATGGAGAGCACACGGAACGCCTGCAAGCCGCGCTCGCCATGCTTGACGAGGCAGACAACGCGCGCGCCTTCCAGTGCCGTCTGGAAGCCGTCCTTGCGAAGACAGGTCACGTGAAGGAGGATATCGCCTGAAGAGCCGTCATCCGGGAGAATGAAACCGTAGCCCTTGGCCACGTCGAACCATTTGATGGCGCCCGCAACTTCGACGAGGTCTGCCGCGTCGCCCCTCTCGTCCTGATTCAAGGCGTCGCTACCAGTCCCGTCCCGCCCCATGAAAGAGGCCTTTTCCCCCATAAGAACGCCCCCTTTTGCCAAGAACACCACAACTGATTCTTGACATGAGATTAACACCGCGCCTTCCCGGGTGTGCAAGACCTGACGTGCCTTTTTTCACGGTTCAATACCGGAATACCCGATTTGTTGCAGCGATTGCCCTTTGGCCGGGCGGCCCCTATGTTCCGCCGCAACCCAACAATTCGAGGAAATCACATGCGCTACCTCCACACTATGGTCCGCGTCGCCGACATCGATGCCTCACTCGATTTTTACTGCAACAAGCTCGGCCTCAAGGAAGTGCGCCGCCATGAAAACGAACAGGGGCGCTACACGCTGATCTTCCTCGCCGCGTCCGAAGACGAGCAAAGCGGCATTGCCGAAAAGGCGCCCCTGATCGAACTGACCTACAATTGGGATCCGGAAGATTACAAGGGCGGCCGCAATTTCGGCCACCTCGCCTATGAGGTCGACGACATCTACGCCACCTGCCAGCGGCTGATGGACAAGGGCGTCACCATCAACCGGCCGCCGCGCGACGGCAACATGGCCTTCGTCAGGTCGCCGGACGGCATCTCGATCGAGCTGCTGCAGAAAGGCCTGGCCAAGGACAAGGCCGAGCCCTGGGCCTCGATGGCGAACACCGGAGCCTGGTAGGCGATCACCTCATCGGGAGCGGCTATGGCGTTTGCCGGAACGATGCCTATCTGTCCGGCGTGGCGCCGGCTTCCCAAGGCTGGCGTCATATCGTGTAACGGGCGCGCCGCGCCCCAGGAGAATCCATCATGCCGACCAGCCATGTCGATGTCGCCACCGAACATGCCAGCCGCTACCTGCAGCAGCTCTGCAAGCATTGGGCGCACAAATTTCCCGTCGAGTTCGACCCGAACCACGGCGCCATCGAGCTCACGCTCGGCCGCACGGTTCTGGATGCCAATACAACCGCCCTGCATATCGCGGTGACATCAGATGAAGCCGGTTCGCTCGAGCGTCTGGAAACAGTCGTCGCCGACCATATCAAACGCTTCGCTTTCCGCGAGGAACTGACCTTCGACTGGAACCGCGCTCAGGCTGCTTAAGTGGCCTGAGTTCAGCCAGCGCCGGCCTGGCCGGCCATTTCCAGCAGCGTCAGGACCGTGCGCCAGTTGCGGGCGGTGCCGGGCACTTTGAGGGTGCGCGGGATGAGATTGGCGAAAACCGATTTGCCGAGCCCGTCCGGCGCGTGCAGGTAAAGCACGTCGCCCTTGATCTCGAAGTTTTCGGGACCGGTGCATTTTTCGGCGAGCCGTGCGATCTCGTCGGCGGTCGGTGCTCGCTCGAGCACATAGGCGTGCAGCTTCGTCGGCTCTCCCACGACATCAGGGTAGGGATTTTCCTTCACCAGCCGCTCGAACCAGTCGAGGTCGCGCACCATGATGCGCGAGTGGAACCCCCACTTCTTCTCGAAGGCGGCTTCCAGCTGTTTGGTCAGGCTGGCGGCGTCGCCCTTGCGCGACCGGAAAACCGCGTTGCCGCTCTGCACATAGGTAGCGACGTCGGCAAAGCCGAGTTCTCCAAAGAACGACCTGAGTTCCGCCATTTTGACGATGCGGTTGCCGCCGACATTGATGCCGGAAAACAGCGCGACAAAGACCTTTCCCCGATCACTCACTTTATTGCCCGCTCATATGATGAATCCCGCCAGCGTCTCGTTGTCGGTAATGTCCTGATATTGGACGCCCTCGGCGTCGAAATTCGCCTTGAGCAGATCGAAATTGCGGCGGTCCTTGGTCTCGATGCCGATCAGCACCGAGCCGAAATTGCGCGCCGATTTCTTCAGATATTCGAAGCGGGCGATGTCGTCGTCGGGCCCGAGCATTTCGAGGAAGTCGCGCAATGCGCCTGGTCGTTGCGGAAAACGGATGATGAAGTATTTCTTCAACCCTTCGAAGCGCAGCGCCCTTTCCTTCACGTCCGGCAGCCGCTCGAAATCGAAATTGCCGCCCGAAACCACCGCCACGATGGTCTTGCCCCTGATTTCCTTCCTGGAAAAATCCTTCAGCGCGTCGATCGCCAATGCGCCGGCCGGCTCAAGCACCACGCCCTCGACGTTGAGCATCTCGATCATGGTCGCGCAGAGCCGGTTTTCCGGGATGAGCCGTACCGCCTCGGCAGGAAAATCCTTGAGATGCCGCAGCGGCTCGCGGCCGATCTCGGCCACGGCAGCGCCGTCGACGAAATTGTCGACCCTGGCGAGCCTGACACGCTTTCCGGTGGCGAGGCTTTCGTTCAGGCTTGGCGCGCCAGCCGGTTCGCAGAAGACGAAGCGCGTGTCGCGGCGCCGGTCAGCGAAATAATGCGTCACGCCCGCGGCCAGACCGCCGCCGCCGACCGGCAGCATGATGATGTCAGGCATCCGCGCCCCAGGCATCTGGTCTGATATTTCGTAGGCGACGGTCGCCTGTCCCTCGATGATGTCCCTGTGGTCGAAGGGCGGCACCATGTGTGCGCCGGCACTTTCGGTGAATTCCAGGGCGGCGCGGTAGCAGTCGTCGAAGAAATCGCCGACCAGCCTGATCTCGACGAATTCGCCGCCGAACAGCCGCGTCTTGTCGATCTTTTGCTGCGGCGTCGTCACCGGCATGAAGACAACGCCTCGTCTGCTGAAATGGCGGCAGACGAAGGCAAAGCCCTGCGCATGGTTGCCGGCTGAAGCGCAGACGAACAGCTCGGCATCGTTGCCGGCAGCGAGCGTCTTGCGGAAGAAATTGAAGGCGCCCCTGATCTTGTAGGAGCGAACCGGCGACAGGTCTTCGCGTTTCAACAGTATGCGCGCGCCGGTCTTCTTCGACAGATAGTCGTTTTCCTGCAGCGGCGTCTCCGGGAAAATCTGCCGGATCGCGGCAGCGGCGGCAGCGACGCGAGAAGAAAAACTGTTCATGGCAGGATCATCCGGGATCGCCTTGCGCGCGTTTCATCTCCGCCTATTGCATATCCGGCCTTGCAAAGCCATTGTCCGGCCCATCATGCGTGCCGCCAAGGGAATTCCCAATATCCTTGCAGGCACTTGGAGGCGTTTGTTCATGCTGTCGGCCTTCCTGCCGCCATTCTGGCTTTCGCGCCACACTGCGATGGCTGTCGCCAGACGCCGATCAGATTTCCGCTGGACACGACTTACTTCCGCCGCACTTCGCCTGTCGGGGAGATGTCGCGGAGGTGGATGGCCCTCGGGCCGGAATTGGAATTTTTACGTGCATTTGAAGACGATTTGCATTTTTGTGCTTGCCTTGCTGATGGCGGGCTGCGGTGGCCGGCAAACCGAGGAGCTGCTCGGCAGCGCCATCGTGTCCTCGCCGGTGACCGAAATCGCCGGCAACCACTCGATCTTCATCGCCACGACGCGCAAGCGCTCCGACGACCCCAACACGGTTTTCGACGGTGAGCGCTCGGCCACGCTGAACTACGCCCGCGTCAACGTCACCGTGCCGGGTATCCACCAGACCGGGCAGATCGAACGGCGTTCACGCGGCAAGTCGAACGACCCGGCGAAGTATTTCATGGCCTCGGAGGTCGTCGGCTACGATACCCAGCCGCAGTTCTCCAGCGCGCTCAACACCGATATCGCCGCGCGCGGCGGCCGCGTCATGGTCTTCGTCCACGGCTACAACACCGGCTTCGACAGCGCCGTCTACCGCCTCACCCAGATCGTCCAAGATTCCGGCTACCCCGGCACGCCGGTGCTGTTTTCCTGGGCTTCGGGCGCCAAGACCACCGACTACGTCTACGACAAGGAGAGCGCCAGTGCCGCCCGCGACCAGTTGGAGGTGACGCTGAGGACGCTGGCCCAGACCGGGGCGCGGCGTATCGACATCGTCGCCCATTCGCTGGGAACCTGGGTGACCATGGAGGCGCTGCGCCAGCTCGCCATCACCGGCGACCGCGATCTCGGCGGCAAGCTCGGCGACGTGGTGCTGGCCTCGCCCGATATCGATGTCGACGTGTTCAAGAGCCAGATGCGCCGCTACGGCAAGCCCGACAAGCCTTTCATCCTGTTGCTGTCCGACGACGACCGGGCGCTCAGGCTCTCCGGCCTGATCGCCGGCTCGCGGCCGCGCGTCGGCGACTACAAGGACGCCGCCGACCTTGCCTCCTACGGCGTGACCGTCGTCGATCTTTCCAGCGTCAAGGGATCGGACAGGTTCAACCACACCAAGTTCGCCGACAATCCTGCCCTGGTGAAGATGATCGGTCAGCGCTTGCGCGAGGATGACGGATTTGCCAGCGACCGGGAAGTGACCGACCGCATCAACCTGCTCACGCAGTAAGGCCTTCGTCGTGCTTGTTCACGATTGCGGCACCATCGGATCACTTTCAACTGGACCGGGCCGGCTGCTGGCTTTATCGAAACAGTTCAAAACATCGTGAACCCCCTGCGGGAGCCAACGCGACCGTGCGTTCGAAGATTTTCATCGTCGTTGCGTTGGCGCTCGCTGTCACCGGCTGCGCCGGCCGGAATACACACGACCTTCTCAACAAGACGACAGTCGCGGCGCCGGCCTCAGACATCGCGGCCACACATGAGATTTTCGTCGCCACCACCCGCCAGAAAGCGACCAAAGACCCGCGACAGGTGTTTGACGGCGATCGCTCGCTGACCACCAGCTATGCCAGCGTCGATGTGACTGTTCCCAAGACCCATCAGGTGGGCGCCATCGAGCGAGCCAAGGGATCCGCGGAGAGCAATCCGGCGAAGGATTTCACCGCCACCCGCGTCACCTATTACGAGGGCGCTCCGCAATTCGCCAAGGCGGTCGGCGCCAACATCACCATGCGCGGCGACCGCGCGCTGGTTTTCGTGCATGGTTTCAACAACGGTTTCGACGACGGCATCTATAGGCTGACGCAGATTGTGCATGATACGAAATATCCTGGAACGCCGGTGCTGTTCTCCTGGGCGTCGAGCGGCAAGACCACCGGCTATATCTATGACAAGGAAAGCGCCAACGCCGCGCGCGACGATCTTGAGGCGACGCTGCGAATGTTGGCCAAAACGCGGGTCAAGAGCATCGACATCATCGCCCATTCGATGGGAACCTGGGTGACGATGGAGGCGCTGCGCCAGCTTGCCATCACCGGCGACCGCGATCTCGGCGGCAAGATCGGCTATGTCATCCTGGCCTCGCCGGACATCGATGTCGACGTGTTCAAGAAGCAGATGATCCGCTACGGCAAGCCCGACAGGCCGTTCGCCATCCTGCTTTCCGCCGACGATCGGGCTCTGAAGCTTTCGTCGCTGATCTCGGGCGACAAGCCGCGCGTCGGTGACTATGGCGATGCGGCCGACCTCGCCAGCTATGGCGTGTCTGTGGTCGACCTCAGCCAGACCAAGGGCGGCGACCGGTTGAACCATGCCAAATTCGCCGACAATCCGATCCTGGTGCAGTTGCTCGGCAACCGCCTGCGCACCCCGGCCGGCCTGGCATCGGAAGAACCTGACCCGGCACAGCTCAACAATATCGGCCAAGGCCTCGGCAAGGCCGTCGGTTCCGTCGCCGAGGTCGTCATCACCACGCCTTTCAGGGTGTTGACCATCGCCACGGGGGGCTGAACAAGGGAGCCACGCCATGGCCCTTCAGCATACGAGTTTTGTACTGGCGGTGCCGGACGCAGGTGCCACGGCAAAGTGGTGGGTGGACGTCATGGGCTTTGCCAGGGTCCTCGAACCCGAAGGCTGGGTCTTCGTTCAGCGCGACGAATGCCTGATCCGCCTGGGCAGTTGCCCGGACGCGATCCCTCCCCGCGACCTCGGCGACCACCAATATTTCGGCTATGTCGAAGTCGACGCGATCGATCTGTTCCACCGGGACATCAGCGAGCGCGGCGCCGACATCCTCTTCCCGCCGACGACGCAGCCATGGGACATGCGCGAGATGGGGGTGCGGACACCGGACGGCCATCGCGTGATGTTTGCGCAGAACGTCTCGCGCCCCGGCTGACCTTCGAGGGCACTGATTTCAGACGAACAGGTCGACTTTCTGGAAGGTCGTCACGTCGATCAGGCCGACATCGGAAATCCTCAATTCCGGAATGACGACCAGCGCCAACAGCGAATGCTGCATGTAGGCGTTGTTGAGGGAGCAGCCCATCTTGCGCATCGCCTCGGTGAGTTTCTCCGCCTTGGCCGCGACGATTTCCGCGCGTTCGTCCGACATCAGCCCGGCGATCGGCATTTCGACCAGCGCCAGCTCCTTACCGCTGGAGAACAGCACCACGCCGCCGCCGACCTCACCCAGTCGATTGACCGCCAGCGCCATGTCCTGCTTGTTGGTGCCGACGACGATGATGTGGTGCGCATCATGCGCCACACTGGAGGCCATCGCGCAATCGCCCATATAGCCGAAGCCGGAGACGAACGCGTTGGTGACGCCGCCTGTGCCCCTGTGGCGCTCGACCAGCGCAATCTGGCAGACATCGTTGCGGCGATCCATGGCGACCAGCCCGTCCTCCACCGGCAGATCGGCCTCCAGCGCCCGCGTCGGCGCCTGGTTCTCGATGACGCCGATGACGCGCACCCGCACCTCGTTGGCACCCTTGGGGGCGGCGATGTCGAAATCGTCTGCCTTGAGCTTCTTGCCGAGTTTGACTGTGTTCTTGGCCGTTCTGGGATAGTCATAGGCCGGAATGTCGATTTCCAGCTTGCCGCCCTTGGCCAGCCTGACGCCGCGAGCATAGACCTCGTCGATGGTCATTGCCGCCAGATCTGAGACGATCAGGAGGTCGGCGAGCCGTCCCGGCGCGATCGAACCGATCTCGCGCTCCAGCCTGAAATGC
Source organism: Mesorhizobium metallidurans STM 2683 (assembly GCF_000350085.1). GTDB lineage: Bacteria > Pseudomonadota > Alphaproteobacteria > Rhizobiales > Rhizobiaceae > Mesorhizobium > Mesorhizobium metallidurans. The sequence continues at coordinate 1,061 of NZ_CAUM01000101.1, read as the reverse complement.
TGGGCGGTGTTGAGCGTCGCCATCTGGATCGCCGTCACCGGCTTCAAGCCTTGTTGAATGGCATGGCGGACCACCCGGTCCATATGGCCTTCGTGGACAAGCGTGCCGGAATGGCTGTCGTCGGTGCAGAGGATGAAATTGCGTGGATCGATGCCACCTTCCGTCACCGCCTTGATCTGCGAGGCAACATCATACCAGGCCGAGCCCAGCCGCAGCATCGCCTTCATGCCCTGGCGGACCCGGGCAATGGCGTCCTCGGCGCGCGTGCCTTCATGATCGTCCTCAGGCCCGCCGGCGACATAGCCGTGGAACGGCAGGCCGAGATCGCGCGAGGCGTAATGTCCGCCGACTGTCTTGCCCGCCCTCACCGTCGCGGCGATCTCTCCGGACATGACCGGATCATTGGCGGCGACGCCAGGGAAATTCATCACTTCGCCGAGTCCGATAATGTTCTCCCAGGTCATAGCCTCGACGACATCAGCGACCGTCAATTCGGCACCGGCATGTTCCAGCCCCGGCGCCGAAGGCACGCAGGACGGCATCTGCACATGCACGTTGACGGGCATGGCGACCGCCTCGTCATGCATCAGCCGCACACCCGGCAAGCCAAGCACATTGGCGATCTCATGCGGATCGATGAACAGCGAGGTGGTGCCATGCGGGATGACGGCGCGGCAGAACTCCGTGACCGTCACCATGCCGCTCTCGACATGCATATGCGCGTCGCAAAGGCCCGGCACCAGATAGCGCCCGCCGGCATCAACCACTTTCGTGCCCTGGCCGATGGCATGACCGGCATTCGGCCCGCAATAGGCGAAGCGGCCGCCGGCGATGGCAATGTCGGTGCCCGCAATGATCTCGCCGGAATGGACATTCACCCAACGCCCGTTGCGGATGACGAGGTCGGCGGGCGTGCGCCCCATCGCGACATCGACCAGATGCGTCGCCATCTCGGGCCAGGGCCGGGGTTTGGTCGCGGACGGCTTCTTTGCCATGAAAGACTCCTGTTTGCTCGACTGTGCCAAGTCGGCGCGGTTTTGACCAGTTGGCAATGCTCTCCG
>NZ_CAUM01000102.1 GCF_000350085.1 Mesorhizobium metallidurans STM 2683 | reverse complement strand
AGTCTCTTTCCTTGGACGGCCTGGACCTTCAGTTCAGTCGAATGCGGGGCGATTAGCGACAACGGCTGAAAAACACAAGTGCCTTGTGGCTGAACGCTTTCCCGCTCGGTCTGAACCCATGATCCGATTTTCGGGGGATATGGCGCGGATATAGGAACGCCAGCCGGGAAATGAAATAGGCAAGCACGGCCCGCCGAAGGCCGCATTCTCCCCTGCCCTTGCCGGATTTACAGGGCGAGCCTGGCCCATTGCCGGCGCAACATCAGTCTGATTTGTTCGACCGATGCAGTTCATTCCCACAAGCATTCGCGGCCCGCTGTTCATGATCGTCTCGACCGGGTCGTATCTGGTCAACGACACGATGATGAAGCTCGCGACCGTTGGCCTGCCGCCCTACGAGGTACTGTTCCTGCGCGGCATGGCGGCCACGCTGTGGGGCATGCCACTGTTGTTCATGCTCGGCTACAGCAAGCAGATCCCGCTGATGTTCGACGGGAAAGTCCTGCGCAGAAACGTGCTCGAGCTGGGGGCGATCCTTTGCTACGTGGTGGCGCTCGCCAACATGCAGATCGCCGATTCCACCGCGCTTGGGCAGATCACGCCCCTGCTCATGCTGGTCGGCTCCTCGATCCTGTTTGGCGAGCGGATCGGCGGCATGCGCATGGCGTTGATCGGGCTCGGCTTCATCGGCGCGCTCTTGGTGGCGCAACCGACGATGCAAGGCATTTCGATCTACGCAGCGCTGGCGCTCGGCAACGCGGCGCTCGCCGCCGCGCGCGATCTCGCCGGGCGCAAGGTCGCAGCGGAGGTGCCGGGCATGATTGTCGCCATTTCCGCCGTCGTGGTGGTGCTGGCCGGTTCGGGCATCGCGCATCTTGCGACCGAGCAGTGGGTCGTGCCTGAGGCACGTCATCTGCTGCTGATCGCCGGCGCCGGGCTGTTCCTGATCTTCGGCCACTTCTTCATCTTCATGGCCTATCGCGTCGGACCAACGAGCGCGGTGGCGCCATTCTATTACAGCTTCACCGTCTGGGCGGTCATTTCGGGCCTGGTGGTGTTCGGCCAGTTCCCGAACGCGCTGGCGATCTGCGGCATCCTGCTGGTGGTGGCCAGCGGGCTGACCATCGTGTCGCTCGACGAGCGCAAGCGCCGGCTGGCCGTCGTCGCCTAGTGTGGTGATCGCCTGACAGCCAAGACCTCCCCAAGGCCATCCATAGAGTAGCCACTGGCCGCCAAGTGTTAGAAACGCTCAACCAAATTATCGTTTCGTTTTCGCATTCTCCCTCAAAGAAATTATAGTGATTCCATTCGCCTGATTTGTTGCGGGGATTTTCTGTGGCAGTGCCGCCGGACTGGATGCCCAACGTTCCGATGAAGCGGGTCGTTTGCCATTGACGGCCGGCTCGCATTCGGCAGGCGAGACCGACAAGGATGCCTATCATATACTGGTCGAGGGCAATGGCGGCCTCGTCAGGGGCCGGCCTTCCATCGCGCTAAATTCCGGCAGGGTAAAATCGGGATACGCTGCCCACACGCTCAACTGCAACAGCGGCTCGATCGGGGTCTCGCTCTGCTGCATGGCCGGAGCGGAGGAAAGGCCATTCGATGCCGGCCGCTACCCGATGACGAGGACACAATGGGATGCGCTGGTCGTCGTCGTCGCCGAGCTCTGCAAATATTATCGCATCAAGGTCACGCCCAGGACGGTGCTCTCCCATGCTGAGGTCGAGAGCACTCTGGGCATCAAGCAACGCGGAAAATGGGATTTTACGCGCCTGCCGTTCGACCCGTCGATCGTCGGATCGGGGGCCTGCGGCAACCGGTTGCGAAAGGACGTGATGGCGGCGATGGGGGCGATGCCCAATCTGCCGGTCAGACCCGGTCGTGACACGGCACTCGAAACGGCCGTCAGGCGCCTGCTCGATGAATTGTGGCCGATCCTCGCCCGGGGCCTCGCCGCCGGCTTCAACACGCTGGTGCGCGAGATCCTCAAACGGATGAGGTAGACGGGCGGCAGCCAGGTGAAAGGCAGATCCGCCCGGCTGACAATATCGATTGTTCCTAGACGGCTCGTCTGCCGGAGAACTGGTGATAGGCCCACAGAACGACCACCGCGCCGACCACGGCGACGATCAGGCTATAGAGGTTGAGGCCGGTAACGCCTGATGCGCCAAAGGCGCTGAAGATCAGTCCGCCGACGATGGCGCCGACGATGCCCAGCACGATATCGAGCACCAGGCCTTGCCCGCTCTTGTTGACGATCTTGCTGCCCAGGAAACCGGCGATGACGCCGAGGATGATCCAGCTTAATATTGACATGTTCCTCTCCATTCCCCGCGCCCGATTACTTCCACACCACGGGGCAAAGCTCAAGCCAACTTGAAATTCATGATACGGAAAGCTCAAGCCAGCTTGAAATCCGGCCCGAATGCGCCATTGTTGGGGATGGGACGGGCAATGTTTGACATGCAATCTTAACGTGGAGACCCAAAATGGGACTGTTTGACAATGCCGTTCCCGGCGGCAACATAGCCAAGCCGCTGCTGATCGCGCTCGGCGCGCTGCTGGTTGGAAAGATGCTGAGCGGCAAAAGTGCCGAACAGACGGACCAGGATCAGAGCCCTGCGCCTGCCCCCTCCGAGACGACGTCCGCCGATGGCGGTCTGGCCGGCGGGCTGGGCGGTCTTCTCGACAGGCTGAAGAATGCCGGCCAGGGCAATGTCGCCGACTCATGGGTCGGCACCGGGCAGAACCAGCCGATCAATGCCAACGATCTGGGCAATGCGCTGGGGCCGCAGGTCATTCGCGAGATCGCGCAAAGGGCTGGGATGAGCGAACAGGACGTGCTCAAGCAATTGTCCGCGGCTCTGCCTGGCATCGTCGACCAGTTGACGCCGAATGGACAGGTGCCCTCGCAAGGCCAGCTCGCGTCGATCTTCAATAGGTAGGGCGCGTGTCGAGGGAGTAGGGAATAGGGCAGTAGGGGAGTATGTGGTCGCGAGCGCCGCGCTACATATTGCCGTACTGCCCTATTCCCCTACTCCCTTGATTTTGCAATGGGAAACTGGAGCGGGTAGCGGGAATCGAACCCGCATATTCAGCTTGGAAGGCTGCTGCTCTACCACTGAGCTATACCCGCATCGCTTCAGGGCTTACAGGCTGGCAGTGGTGGAGAGGGTTGGATTCGAACCAACGTAGGCTAAGCCAACGGATTTACAGTCCGTCCCCTTTAACCACTCGGGCACCTCTCCAGCCTGCCGTCGAAGCCTTGCAACGAGGCATTCTCGCCGATCGGGGAGGAAATCTCTGGTTTTCTCCGAAATCAGCGAAGCGCCTTATGGCGGCAAGGCCATTGGGTGTCAACCGCGCAGCCAGGCTTTTTCGCTGTTGTCCGGCATCCGCGGCGACGTGCCATATCCTTAGCCGAAAGAGGCGGTTATAGAAGCCAGCCATGAGCAACAAGACCGGCACCCCGAAAGACACCCATTACGCCAAGCTGCGCCGCGCCCATCGCGACGAAAAGGCCGGCGCCCCGGCGTTCCGGCCGCGCCAGCCGGTGCCGCCGGGCGAAAGCGTTGGCGATGGGCTGGTGCGGCTCTACGGCCTGCACACGGTGCGGGCGGCGCTAGATAATCCCCGCCGCAAGATCAGGAAGATGCTGGTGACGCGCAACGCGGCCGAGCGTCTGGCGATCGCCGACCTCGCCGCCCTGCCCTTCACGGCCGAGCTGGTCGAGCCCAGGGATATCGACAAGATCACCGGTTCGGATGCCGTGCATCAGGGCGTGCTGGTCGAGGCCGAGCCGCTGAGGCCGAAGCGCCTCGATGCGCTCGGCGACACCCGCCTGGTGCTGGTGCTCGACCAGGTCACCGACCCGCACAATGTCGGCGCGATCCTGCGCTCGGCTGTCGCTTTCGGCGCCGGAGCGCTGATCACCACGGCGCGCCACAGCCCGCAGGAATCCGGCGTGCTGGCGAAATCAGCCTCCGGCGCGCTGGAGCATATCGACCAGATCGAGGTGAAGAACCTCGCCGATGCGCTCGGGCAGCTTCACGAGACCGGCTTTCAGACCATCGGCCTCGATTCGGACGGACCGGCGGAGCTCGAAAAGAGTTTTTCGGGCGACAGAATAGCGCTGGTGCTCGGCGCCGAAGGCAAGGGCCTGCGCCAGAAGACGCGCGAGACGGTGACGACGCTGGCCCGGCTCGACATGCCCGGCGCCATCCGCTCGCTCAACGTGTCGAACGCGGCAGCGGTAAGCCTTTATGCGGCAAGAAAATTCTTAGGGCAGTAAGGGAATAGGGCAATAAGGCAGTATGTTTCGCTCGGAGTTTATCCACCCTACTGCCCTACTTCATGCCCCGCCATCCGCTCCAGCGCTCTTACCAGTGCCGAATGATCCTCCTTGGCGCCGCCATTGGCGGCACAGGAATTGAATAGCTGCTGCGTCGTCGAGGTGTTGGGTAGCGCCACGCCAAGCGCCTTTGCCCCTTCCAGCGCGAGATTGAGATCCTTCTGGTGCAGTTCGATGCGGAAGCCCGGCGCGAATGTGCGCTTGACCATGCGCTCGCCATGCACTTCAAGGATGCGCGAGGCCGCCAGACCGCCCATCAGTGCCTGCCGCACCTTGGCCGGGTCAGCGCCAGCTTTTGACGCAAAAACAAGTGCTTCGGCGACGGCTTCAATGGTCAGCGCGACGACGATCTGGTTGGCGACCTTGGTGGTCTGGCCGACGCCGTTCGGCCCGACCAGAGTGATGTTCTTGCCCATCTTTTCGAAGACGGGCCTGGCGCGTTCGAAGGCCTTCTCCTCGCCGCCGACCATGATGGTGAGCGACGCCGCCCTGGCGCCGACCTCGCCGCCCGAGACCGGCGCATCGAGATAGTCGCAGCCGAGATCGTTGATCTTCCTGGCGAATTCCTTGGTCGCGATCGGCGAGATCGAGCTCATGTCGATGACCAGCCTGCCCTTGGCCAGCCCTGACGCGACGCTGTTCTCGCCGAATAGCACATCGGCCACCTGCGGTGTGTCCGGGACCATCAGGATGATGATGTCGACCGCTTTGGCCACGGCATCGTGGCCGGTGACGGTTTTCAGACCCTTGGCGACGAGATCGGCCGGCGGCTTAGAACGGTGGCCGCTGGTGACGACGTTGTAGCCGGCATCCAACAAATGCCCCGCCATCGGCGCGCCCATGATGCCAAGGCCGATGAAGCCGATGGTTTCCATGTCTAGTCTCCTGAAAATCTTTGTTCGAACTCATCCAGAGGTCTGCGCCGCCCCTCATCCGCCTGCCGGCACCTTCTCCCCGTATAGTGACGGGGAGAAGGGAAGCGCTCCAACGCCGGGCCTACCCTCTCCCCGTCTCTATACGAGGAGAGGGTAAGGGTGAAGGCAGCGCTAACGTTCGGCAATTCTTAGCAGCTAAGCCGCCGCGCTCCCCTGCCCGGCCAATTCCTTGAACCACCCGAGCCCGGCCTCAGTCCCGGCCTTCGGCTTGTATTCGGCCCCGACCCAACCGGCGTAGCCGATGCGGTCGATATGGTCGTAGAGGAAGGGATAGTTGATCTCGCCCGTCCCCGGCTCGTGACGGCCGGGATTGTCCGCAAGCTGGATATGGGCGATGCGGTTAAGGTTGGCCTCGATGGTACGGGCGAGATCCCCCTCCATGATCTGCATGTGATAGATGTCGTACTGCAGGAACAGGTTCTTCGAGCCGATGCGGTCGATCAGCGCCAGTGCCTGGTCCGAATAGTTGAGAAAAAAGCCCGGAATGTCGCGGGTGTTGATCGGCTCGATCAGAAGGCGAATGCCGGCCTGCTCCAGCTTCTCGGCAGCAAAGGCGAGGTTCTCGGCAAATACGTTTTCCAACACCAAACGGTCGGCGCCCTGTGGCGCGATGCCGGCGAGGCAGTTGACCTGCTCGCAGCCGAGCGCATGGGCATAGGTGATCGCCTTGGCGACGCTTTGCCGGAATTCCGGCACACGTTCCGGCAGCATGGCGATGCCGCGCTCGCCCTTGGCCCAGTCGCCGGCCGGCAGGTTGAACAGCACTTGGCTGAGACCGTTCTTCTTCAGCCGCGCGGCAACGACATCGGGCGCATGGTCATAGGGGCCGATATATTCGACTCCCTTGAACCCGGCGCGGGCGGCCGCGTCGAAGCGGTCGAGGAAATCATGCTCGCCAAAGAGCATCGAAAGATTGGCTGAAAAACGCGGCATTCTTTTTCTCCTTTTCTTCGCAGATCTTAGTCCAACATCACAATCGCGGTAGGCGCATCCTCATGGCTTTCGGCAAGCTCCTCGAATTCGGTGATCTTGTCGATTTCGGTGCCCATGGAAATGTTGGTAACGCGTTCGAGGATGAATTCCAGCACGACCGGAACCTGATGTTCCTTCATCAGCCGCTGCGCCTGCTTGAAGGCGGCGGCGAACTCTTCGGGCTTCCTCACCCTGACCGCCTTGCAGCCCATGGCCTCGGCGACGGCGACATGGTCGACGCCATAGCCGGCCTCGGGATCGTCCTTCCGGTTGACGTTCTCGAAGGCGAGGCTAACCTCGAAATCCATCGAAAAGCCGCGCTGCGCCTGACGGATCAGGCCGAGATAGGCATTGTTCACGACGACGTGGATATAGGGCAATTTGTGCTGCGCGCCGGCTGCCAGCTCCTCGATCATGAACTGGAAATCATAGTCGCCGGACAGCGCCACGATGGTGCGGTTCGGATCGGCGGCGCGAACGCCGAGCGCTGCCGGCAGCGTCCAGCCGAGCGGGCCGGCCTGGCCGCAATTGATCCAGTTGCGCGGCTTGTAGACATGCAGGAACTGCGCCCCGGCGATCTGCGACAGGCCGATCGTGGTGACATAGGTGGTGTCGCGACCGAACGCCTTGTTCATCTCCTCATAGACACGCTGCGGCTTCAGCGGCACCTGGTCGAAATGCGTCTTGCGCTTCATCGTCTTCTTGCGCTGCTGGCATTCTTTGGCCCAACCCGACCAGTCGCGCAGCCTTCCGGCCATCTTCCATTCGGTGGCGACGTCGAGCAGCATTTTCAGCGCAGCACCCGCATCCGAGACGACGCCGAGATCCGGCGCGAAGACACGGCCAATTTGAGTGGGCTCGATGTCGACATGGATGAATTTTTTGCCCTTGGTGTAGACGTCGACCGAACCGGTGTGACGGTTGGCCCAGCGGTTGCCGATGCCGAAGACCAAGTCGGCCTCAAGCATGGTCGCATTGCCATAGCGATGCGAGGTCTGCAGGCCGCACATGCCGGCCATCAGCCGGTGGTCGTCGGGGATCGCGCCCCAGCCCATCAGCGTCGGGATGACAGGCACGCCGGTAATCTCGGCGAATTCGATCAGGAGATCGGACGCTTCGGCATTGATGATGCCGCCACCGGCCACGATCAGCGGCTTCTTGGCCGCATTGAGCATCGCCAGCGCCTTCTCGGCCTGGGCGCGCGTCATCGCCGGCTTGAACGGCGCCAGCGGCTCATAGGCGTCGATGTCGAACTTGATCTCGGCCAGTTGCACGTCGACCGGCAGGTCGATCAGCACCGGTCCCGGACGCGATGAGCGCATCAGATGAAACGCCTTCTGCAGCGCCATCGGCACCAGATATGGCTCCATGACGGTAACCGCCCATTTGGCGACCGGTGCTGCGATCGCGGCGATATCGACGGCCTGGAAATCCTCCTTGTTCAGCCGCGCCCGCGGCGCCTGGCCGGTGATGCACAGGATGGGAATCGAATCCGCCGCCGCCGAATAGAGCCCGGTGATCATGTCGGTGCCGGCCGGGCCGGAGGTACCGATGCAAAGCCCGATATTGCCCGATTTGGCACGGGTATAGCCTTCGGCCATGTGCGAAGCCGCCTCGACATGGCGGGCGAGGATGTGGCGGATCGAGCCCCTCGCCTTCAGCGCCGAATAGAGCGGGTTTATCGCCGCGCCCGGCACACCGAAGGCACAAGAGATGCCTTCCTTTTCGAGAACGAGAACCGCAGCGTCGACAGCGCGCATCCTGGCCATAGCAAGCCTCCGCAATGTGTTGATGGCCAAGGATGGCAGCGTTCCCACCATTTTTCAATTTTTTCAGAATATTTTTTCATTTTTAAAAAACAGCTTCTGCTAATTGATTTTATTACATTATCCGTTTTCCAGAAATCGGCATCTTCGGCTTATGAAAAACTTTTTCATTGCCCATCTGGCGAAATTGGCGACAATGACGCCATGGAAACAACCGAAAAACGTCAGCGTGGCCGTCCCCGCTCCTTCAATGGTCCCGCCGAGGCCGCTTCGGTGCAGTCGCTCGACCGGGCGTTGCGCATCCTTGCCATCGTCGCCGAAGGCAGCGGCCTGTCGCTGAGCGAGATCGCCGCCAGTTCCGGCCTGGCCGCCTCCACCGCCTACCGCATGCTGACGACGCTGGAGAACCACGGCATGGTCGAGTTCGACGGCATCGATCAGCTCTGGTCGATAGGCGTCGAGACCTACCGCATGGGTGCGGCGTTCCTGCGCCGCCGCAAGCTGGTCGATCGCGCCCGTATCGTCATGCAGGAACTGATGGAGAAGACCGGCGAGACCGCCAATCTCGGCGTCGCCGAGGACGATTGCGTCGTCTTCGTCAGCCAGGTCGAGACGCATCAGGCGATCCGCGCCTTCTTCCGGCCGGGCACGCGCAGTTCCTTCCATGCGTCGGGCATCGGCAAGGCGGTGCTGGCGCATCTCGACCCCGAACGTGTCGCCGCCATCCTGCGCAAGGCCGGGCTGGAGCGCTTCACCGAAAACACGCTATCCGACATCTCGGCGCTGGCCCACGACCTGGTGAGGATCAAGCTGCGCGGCTGGTCGGTCGACGATGAGGAGCGGCATCCGGGTATGCGCTGCGTTGCGGCGGCCATCTTCAACGAGTTCGGCGAGCCGATCGGCGGCGTTTCGGTCTCGGGGCCGACAGTGCGGGTGACGCCGGAGCGGCTGGCCGAGATCGGCCCCCTGGTGCGCGAGGCCGCAATGGAAATAACCAGGATGATTGGTGGCCTGCCGCCCCCTTCTTCACAAAGCCGCGCCGGCGAACCGGGTTCACTCTTCGAGATTGGCGCTGCAAGCTCACCTTGACAGCCGCCCGGCAACGGCCAAGTTTGCATCCACCTTCCGCCAGCCGAAAAGACGCATGAGCCTCCAGTCCGTCAAAGCCTTCTTCGCCGAACATGCCCCCGAGATCGAGGTGATCGAAACGCCGACGAGTTCGGCGACCGTGACGCTCGCAGCCGAGGCGCACGGCGTCGAGCCGGGGCAGATCGCCAAGACCATCTGCCTGCGCGTCGGTGACCGGGTGATGCTGGTCGTCGCCCGCGGCGACGCGCGCATCGACAACCGCAAATCGCGTGATGCATTTGGCGGCAAGCCGCGCATGCTCGACGCCGAGCAGGTGGCCGAGATCACCGGCCATCCGGTTGGTGGCGTCTGCCCCTTCGGCCTCGCCTCGCCGCTGCCAGTCTATTGCGACGTATCGCTGCGCGCCTATGACCACGTCGTGCCTGCGGCCGGCGCAACCAATGCGGCGGTAAAGATCGGCGTCGAGCGCATGGCAGCGCTGACCGGCGCCGAATGGTGCGACATCTGCCAGGACGCCGTGCCGGAACCCGCCACAGCCTGATGACAGCGACGAGCGATGACTGGCGGCTACGCTCCAGGCAACGCACTCCTGGCCGACACTTCGAAGACGTCGAGCAGGATCGCGAGCCCGACGCCGCAGGCGGTCAGGACGAGGCCGGTCATGAAGACACGGTTGGCGCGCTCGTAGACGCGCCGGCGCAGGGAACTTGTGCCGAGCAGCACGGACAGCGCCCGCATCTGCAGCGCGATGCCGACCAGGATCGGCGCCACGGCGAGCAGGTGGTGGAGTTGCCACGGTATCGGGTTGGCGGCCCAATGCGTGATGAAGCCCAGAGAAAACGCCAGCAGGATGCCGACGGTGGTGACCGTGCCGTTGCGGAAAAGGGTCTCGATCAACTCTTCCTTGGGTTCTTGCTCGTCCACGCCTTCTCCCCCTCTGCCGGCTTCGCCGTCAGATTAAGCTGTCGGGAAATCCCTGTACACCGACAAAGGCCGATCGCCATAGGACACAGTCGCTTCAGCTTTGCGCCGCTTGCGCCTGCGTTCCAGCGTTGGTGGTTGGCGAAAGCCGACGTAACACCCGATCTCCCCC
>NZ_CAUM01000103.1 GCF_000350085.1 Mesorhizobium metallidurans STM 2683 | reverse complement strand
GTGATGTCTCCATTCCTGCTCGCCCGTGCGGGCTTTGAATTAAGTTAGCGCTGCAACCCGTGCGAGTTACGCGTATTTCTTCTGGACTTCCTGGGCGACCGCGGTCGGCACCGGCTCGTAATGGTCGAACTGCATGGTGTAGGCAGCGCGGCCCTGGCTCATCGAGCGCAAATTGTCGACGTATTTGAACATGTTGGCGAGCGGCACCATGGCGTTGATGACCACGGCGACGCCGCGGGCTTCCTGGCCCTGGATCTGGCCGCGACGGCCGTTCAGATCGCCGATGACGCTGCCGACGTAGTCTTCCGGCGTCACCACCTCGACCTTCATGATCGGCTCGAGCAACTGAACGCCGAGCTTGGGCGCAGCTTCACGGAAGCAGGCGCGGCCGGCGATTTCGAAGGCGAGCACCGAGGAGTCGACGTCGTGGTAGGCGCCGTCGATGAGCGTCGCCTTGACGCCGATCATCGGGAAGCCTGCGAACGGGCCGGACGTCATGACGCTGTTGATGCCCTTTTCGACGCCGGGGATGTATTCTTTCGGCACGGCACCGCCAACGATCTTCGATTCGAACTCGAATTCGCTGCTTTCCGGATTCGGCTCGAAGAGGAGCTTGACGCGGGCGAACTGACCGGTACCGCCGGTCTGCTTCTTATGCGTGTAGTCCTGCTCGTGCTTGCGGGTGATCGTCTCACGATAGGCCACCTGCGGCGCGCCGACATTGGCCTCGACCTTGAACTCGCGGCGCATGCGGTCGACGATGATGTCGAGGTGAAGCTCGCCCATGCCCGAGATGATGGTCTGGCCCGATTCCTCGTCGGTCTTGACGCGGAAGGACGGATCCTCGGCTGCCAGGCGGTGAAGGGCGAGACCCATCTTTTCCTGGTCGTTCTTGGTCTTCGGCTCGATGGCGATCTGGATGACCGGGTCGGGGAATTCCATGCGCTCGAGGATGACCGGGTGCAGCGGATCGCACAGCGTATCGCCGGTGGTCGTGTCCTTGAGGCCGGCCAGAGCGACGATGTCGCCGGCGAACGCCTCTTCGACGTCGGCCCGCGAATTCGCATGCATCTGCAGCATGCGGCCAATGCGCTCTTTCTTGCCTTTGACGGTGTTGTCGACCGAGATACCCTTGGTAAGCTTGCCCGAATAGATGCGGGCAAAGGTCAGCGAACCGACGAACGGGTCGTTCATGATCTTGAAGGCGAGCATCGACAGCGGCTCGTTGTCGTCGGCGTGACGCTCGATCTCGGCGTCGGTCTTGGCGTCGACGCCCTTGATGGCCGGAACGTCGGCCGGCGACGGCAGATATTCGACGACGGCGTCGAGCAGCGGCTGCACGCCCTTGTTCTTGAAGGCCGAGCCGCAGAACATCGGGTAGAATTTGACCGCGATGGTGCCCTTGCGGATCAGCGAACGGATCTCGTCATTCGACGGCATCTTGCCTTCGAGGTAGTTTTCGAGCGCCGTCTCGTCCATTTCGACGGCGGCTTCGATCATCTTCTCGCGGTATTCTTCCGCACGTGCCCTAAGGTCGGCCGGGATCTCGACGACGTCCCAGGCAGCGCCCAGTGTCTCGTCCCGCCAGACCAGCGCATTCATCTCGACGAGGTCGACGACGCCCTTGAACTCGGTCTCGGCGCCGATCGGCAGCTGCATGACGACGGCCTGCGCGCCGAGGCGCGAACCGATCATCTCGACCGAGCGATAGAAGTCGGCACCGATCTTGTCCATCTTGTTGCAGAAGATCATGCGCGGCACGCGGTACTTGTCGGCCTGGCGCCAGACGGTTTCCGTCTGCGGCTCGACACCAGCATTGGCATCGAGCAGCGCAATGGCGCCGTCGAGCACGCGCAGCGAACGCTCGACCTCGATGGTGAAGTCGACGTGTCCGGGGGTGTCGATGATGTTGAAGCGGTGCATCTTGCCGTCACGACCCTTCCAGAAGGTCGTGGTCGCGGCCGACGTGATGGTGATGCCGCGTTCCTGCTCCTGCTCCATCCAGTCCATGGTGGCAGCGCCGTCATGGACTTCGCCGATCTTGTGCGACTTGCCCGTGTAATAGAGGACGCGCTCGGTGGTCGTCGTCTTGCCGGCGTCGATATGCGCCATGATACCGAAATTGCGGTAGTCTTCGATTTTATATTCGCGGGCCATCGTAGCTGCCTCTCAGTCTCGTTCGCGCTTTACCAGCGGTAGTGCGCGAAGGCGCGGTTGGCTTCTGCCATCTTGTGGGTGTCTTCACGCTTCTTGACGGCGGTTCCGCGGTTGTTGGCCGCGTCCATCAGCTCGCCGGAGAGGCGATCGACCATGGTGGTCTCATTGCGGTTGCGGGCGGCGGCGATCAGCCAGCGAATGGCCAATGCCTGACGGCGCTCGGGGCGCACATCGACCGGAACCTGGTAGGTGGCGCCGCCGACGCGGCGCGAACGCACTTCCACATGCGGCGCGACATTGTCGAGCGCCTGATGGAAGACGGTGACCGGCTCCTGCTTGGTCTTCGACTGGACCTGGTCGAGCGCACCGTAGACGATGGTCTCGGCAACCGACTTCTTGCCATCATACATGACGGCGTTCATGAACTTGGTGACGATCAGATCGCCGAACTTGGGGTCCGGATTGATCTCACGCTTTTCTGCACTGTGACGACGGGACATTTTTTCTCTGCCTCAATTCTGCGTGGTGGCCTGGATCCCGGTTTTCGGCATCGCTGCCTCCGGGATGACCTTGGCTACGCTTCGGTCACTTCGGACGCTTGGCGCCGTATTTCGAACGGCGCTGCTTGCGGTTCTTCACACCTTGCGTGTCGAGCACGCCGCGGATGATATGGTAGCGCACGCCCGGAAGATCCTTGACGCGGCCGCCGCGGATCATCACCACGGAGTGTTCCTGAAGGTTGTGACCTTCGCCGGGGATGTAACCGATCACTTCAAAACCATTGGTCAGGCGGATCTTGGCCACCTTGCGCAGCGCCGAGTTCGGCTTCTTCGGCGTCGTGGTATAGACGCGCGTGCAGACGCCCCGCTTCTGCGGGTTCTGCTGCATGGCCGGGACCTTGTTGCGCTTCACCGGCGCAATGCGCGGCTTGCGGATCAGCTGGTTGACGGTAGGCATTAAACCCTCTTGTCTCTCAATTCCGTGTCTCGCCCGGTCAGGGCCGCTCAAAGCGTCATTTCCATACGCAAATTCGGGCCACAAAACGCGCCTCGCGGTCTTGCCCGAACAAATGGCAGAGGAAGCGGAAGCCGCTTCATGCACGCCGGAAATGTCTTTTCGCTCGTAAAACGAACCCTGTTTGAGGCAAACTCCAAAGCGTGTCGCTTCGGAAGGGAGAGCCTCACATCGGTTCTGACTGGGCGGCTTCTACTCGCAAGCCTGTTGTCCGTCAACCCCGGAGCGCCAAATATTGCGCACCAACCGGGGCTTGGCAGCCATGCGAAAAACGCATGTAATTTTCTTTCGCCATTTTGCAAGAGCCGGGAAGAAAGTGACCGGCTTTTGGCTGTCATGCGGCCATGCTTCATGCGAAAAGGCGGCATGAACGGCGCAATCCCCTGCCCGCCAAACCCTATACAGAGGAATCGGCCCCGTGAACGACAACGAAGAACGCCCGGTCACCATCATCACCGGCCGGGTGTGGAAAAGGAAAGGCGGCAAGCCGGAAGGCGTTCACGTCATGCTGGTCGCGCCCGACGATGATTCGGCGGTGCGGCGCGCCCTCGAATCGCTGGCGGCCGAAGGCTACGCCGAGGCCGAGCTCGACCAGATCGGCGACATGGAGGGCGTGCCCGACGACGAGCCGCATCTGTCGGCCTATCAAGGCGCGCTCGAAGGCGAAGTCTCGATCGTCACCTTCGACGTGCCGCTCTGACGCAAGGACCGATCGGTCGCGGGCCAAGCTCGCAGCAGCTTATCTTAGACTCGGCCGCCATCTGCACCGAGGCTTGCCCGGCATCGGTTCTCTGCTAAGAACCCAATCTCAGCTAGCCAAGCACCTTTCCAATCGTCGGAGCCCCCATGTCCAGGAATAGCGACCCCATCAAGATCGGCATTGTCGGGGTGGGCAAGATCGTCCGCGACCAGCACCTTCCAGCCCTGGCGAAGGACCGGGACTATCGCCTGACCGCTGCTGCCAGCCGGAATGGCAAGGTCGACGGCATTGCGAATTTTCCAACCATAGAAGCTATGCTCGAGGCGGTGCCTGAGCTTGAGGCTGTATCGCTCTGCATGCCGCCGCAATTCCGCTACGACGCGGCGCGGGCGGCGTTGGCGGCGAAGAAGCATGTCTTCCTGGAGAAGCCGCCGGGCGCCACGGTCAGCGAGGTCGAAGACCTCAAGTCACTGGCGGCGGCAAACGGAGTTTCGCTGTTTGCCAGCTGGCACTCGCGCTATGCACCGGCGGTCGAAGCCGCGCGTGCATTTCTCGGCTCGGCCAAAATCAAATCGGCCGCCATCAACTGGAAAGAAGACGTGCGCCGCTGGCACCCGAACCAGGAATGGATCTGGGCGCCGGGCGGCTTCGGCGTCTTCGATCCCGGCATCAATGCGCTGTCGATCGCAACCCACATCCTGCCAGCGATGTTCATCACCTCGGCGGTTCTGGATTTTCCTGAAAACCGCGCGGCCCCGGTCGCGGCACATGTCGCCTTTCGCACGTCTGATGGATTGCCGGTGACGATGGAGCTCGACTGGCTGCAGACCGGCCCGCAGAGCTGGGACATTCTGGCTGACACGGACAAGGGCCAGATGGTGCTTTCGGGCGGCGGCACGAAGCTCGCCGTCGACGGCCGCGTCGTCCACGACGAGCCGGAAGCCGAATACCCGATGCTTTACAAGCGCTTTGCCGAGATCGTGCGCGCCGGTACGTCGGACGTCGACCTCGCCCCGCTCCAGCATGTCGCCGACGCCTTCATGCTCGGCAGGCGCAATGTGGTCGAAGCATTCTTTGATTGATCCGCGGGCGTCGGCCGGTTCAATTGACGATCGCAATGGCAAAGCCGTCATAGCCCTTGGCGCCGACTGTCTGGATGGCCGTGCCGTCGAGCCGTTTGTCGCCGCCGATGAACGAGAATGCCGCGCGTGCGCCTTCGACATTGGCGTCACTGCCATCCTCATCCAGCACCGCGCCGTCGCGGATGACGTTATCGCAGACGATGACGGTCCCCGGCCTCGAAAGGCGCATGGCCCATGACAGATAATTCGGGTTGTTCGGCTTGTCGGCGTCGATGAAGATCAGGTCGAACGGCCCGGCATTCTCGGCCCCCAGTGCTGCGAGTGACTGAAGCGCCGGCCCGACCCGCAGGTCCACCCGGTCCGACACCCCTGCCCGTTCAAAGTTCGACCGCGCGACACTGGCATGATGCGGGTCGAGTTCGAGGGTCACGATCTTGCCGTCGGCGGGCAATCCCCTTGCCATCCAGATGGTCGAGTAGCCGCCAAGCGTGCCGATCTCCAGCACCTTCTTCGCGCCGCCGATGCGCACCAGCAGCGACAACAGCTTGCCTTGCGCGGCCGAGACGTCGATCGCCGGCAGACCCTGGTCGCGGTTTGCCGCAAGCACCGCGTCAAGCACGGGATCCGCTTCGAAGAGAGAGGAAACGATGTAGTCGTCGACCGCGGTCCAAATCTTCTTGCTCATGTTCTTGTCGATCCTTTGGGAAAGCCAAAATGCGAAAAGGGGCCGCTTGGGCCCCTTTTCCATCTTCTCTTCTTCCGCGCTTACTGAGCGGCGTTGACCATGTCGGTCAGCATCGGGTCGGCGACCTCGACGCCCGAGGCCTTGCGGCGCTCGTCGATGATCAGCTCGTCGCGCGAGGTGGCGATGCGCCGGATCTGGCTCATCGTGCCGCCGGTGCCGGCCGGGATCAGCCGGCCGACGATGACGTTTTCCTTCAGCCCCTGCAGCATGTCGGTCTTGCCGGCAACCGCTGCTTCGGTGAGCACCCTGGTCGTCTCCTGGAAGGAGGCGGCCGAGATGAAGGACGGCGTCTGCAGCGAGGCCTTGGTGATGCCCAGGAGCACCGGCTGGCCTTCGGCCGGCTTTTTACCGTCCTCGATCAGCCGCTCGTTGACCTCTTCCAGCTCGATCACGTCGACGTGGTCGCCCGGAATGTAGGTCGAGTCGCCCTGCGTGGTGATCTCGACCTTCTGCAGCATCTGGCGAACGATCACCTCGATGTGCTTGTCGTTGATCGACACGCCCTGCAGGCGGTAGACCTCCTGGATCTCGTTGACCAGGTAGGAGGCAAGCGCTTCCACGCCCTTGATCGCCAGGATGTCGTGCGGCGCCGGATTGCCGTCCAGGATGTAGTCGCCCTTCTCGATGACGTCGCCGTCCTGGAGATGGAACGGCTTGCCCTTCGGGATCAGGTATTCGACCGGCTCAAGCGTCGAGTCATGCGGCTCGATGATGATGCGGCGCTTGTTCTTGTAGTCGCGGCCGAAGCGGATCGTGCCGTCGATCTCGGCGATGATGGCGTGATCCTTCGGACGGCGTGCCTCGAACAGTTCGGCAACACGCGGCAGACCGCCGGTGATGTCCTTGGTCTTGGCGCTTTCCATCGGAATACGCGCCAGCACGTCGCCGGGCTTCACATGCGCGCCCGGCTCGACCGAGAGAATGGCCTCGACCGAGAGCAGGAAGCGGGCGTCGCCGCCCTTCGACAGCTTGCCGACCTTACCCTTGGCGTCCTGGACGACGATCGCCGGCTTGAGGTCGTTGCCGCGTGGCGTCGAACGCCAGTCGATGACCTCGCGCTTGGTGATGCCGGTCGATTCGTCGGCCGTTTCCTGAACGGAAATGCCGTCGACCAGATCCTCGAACGCCACCCTGCCCTCGATTTCGGTGAGGATCGGGCGGGTATAGGGATCCCACTCAGCGATGCGCTGGCCGCGCTTCACCTTGTCGCCATCGTCAACGAAGATGCGCGAACCATAGGTGACGCGGTGCGTGGCGCGCTCCTTGCCGGCCTCGTCGAGGATCAGCACCGCCATGTTGCGGCCCATGACCATCTGCTGGCCGTCGGAGTTGCGCACCACGTTGCGGTTGCGGATCTCGACCTTGCCCTCATAGGAGGCTTCAAGGAACGACGAATCCACCACCTGCGCCGTGCCGCCCATGTGGAAGGTACGCATGGTGAGCTGGGTGCCCGGCTCGCCGATCGACTGCGCCGCGATGACGCCGACGGCTTCGCCCTGGTTGACCGGGGTGCCGCGGGCCAGATCGCGTCCGTAGCAGACCGCGCAGACGCCGACCCTGACCTCGCAGGTCAGCGCCGAGCGGATGCGGACCGACTGGACGCCGGCCTTTTCGATCTGCTCCACATCGCGTTCGTCCATCAGCGTTCCGGCCTTGACCAGAACCTCGCCCGACACCGGATGGGTGATGTCGTCGAGCGACGTACGACCCAGCACGCGCTGTCCGACCGAAGCGACGACCTGGCCGGCATCGACGATCGGCTGCATGGTAAGGCCCTTGTCGGTGCCGCAGTCGACGGAGTTGACGATGCAGTCCTGCGCCACGTCGACCAGACGACGGGTGAGGTAGCCCGAGTTCGCCGTCTTCAAGGCGGTGTCGGCCAGACCCTTGCGGGCGCCGTGGGTCGAGTTGAAGTACTCGAGCACGGTCAGGCCTTCCTTGAAGTTCGAGATGATCGGCGTCTCGATGATCTCGCCCGACGGCTTGGCCATCAGGCCGCGCATGCCGGCGAGCTGGCGCATCTGGGTGGGCGAGCCGCGCGCACCGGAGTGCGACATCATGTAGATCGAGTTCATCGGCTTCTGACGGCCATTGTCCTCGAACTCGACCGCCTTGATGCGGGCCATCATCTCGTCGGCGACCTTTTCCGAGCACTTGGCCCAGGCGTCGACGACCTTGTTGTACTTCTCGCCCTGCGTGATCAGGCCGTCATTGTACTGCTGCTCGTATTCCTTGGCCAAAGCCTCGGTGTCGGAGACCAGCTTGATCTTGGCATCCGGGATCAGCATGTCGTCCTTGCCGAACGAGATGCCGGCGCGGCAGGCGTGGCTGAAGCCGAGCGCCATGATGCGGTCACAGAAAATGACCGTCTCCTTCTGACCGCAATGGCGGTAGACGGTGTCGATCATCTTGGAGATGTTCTTCTTGGTCATCTCCTGGTTGGCCGTCTCGTAAGGCACGTTGACGTTCTTCGGCAGCAGTTCGCCGATGATCATGCGGCCAGGCGTGGTGTCGTGGATCTTCGACACGACGTTGCCTTCGGCGTCGACCGTGCGGAAACGACCCTTGATCTTGGAATGCAGCGTCACCGCCTTGGTCTCGAGCGCATGCTGGAGTTCGCCCATATCGGCAAACACCATGCCTTCGCCCGGCTCGTTCTGATTGACGATCGAGAGATAGTAGAGACCGAGAACCATGTCCTGCGACGGCACGATGATCGGCGCGCCGGAAGCCGGGTGCAGGATGTTGTTGGTCGACATCATCAGCACGCGGGCTTCAAGCTGCGCTTCCAGCGACAGCGGCACGTGAACGGCCATCTGGTCGCCGTCGAAGTCGGCGTTGAAGGCCGTGCAGACCAGCGGGTGAAGCTGGATCGCCTTGCCTTCGATCAGGATCGGCTCGAACGCCTGGATGCCGAGGCGGTGCAGCGTCGGCGCGCGGTTCAGCAGCACCGGATGCTCGCGGATGACCTCGTCGAGGATATCCCAGACCTCCGGACGCTCCTTCTCGACCAGCTTCTTGGCCTGCTTGACGGTCGAGGAATAACCCTTGGCGTCGAGGCGGGCGTAGATGAAGGGCTTGAACAGTTCGAGCGCCATCTTCTTCGGCAGGCCGCACTGGTGCAGCTTGAGCTCCGGACCGGTGACGATGACCGAGCGGCCGGAATAGTCGACGCGCTTGCCGAGCAGGTTCTGGCGGAACCGGCCCTGCTTGCCCTTGAGCATGTCGGACAGCGACTTCAGCGGACGCTTGTTGGCGCCGGTGATGACGCGGCCGCGGCGGCCATTGTCGAACAGTGCGTCGACGGCTTCCTGCAGCATGCGCTTTTCATTGCGCACGATGATGCCGGGCGCGCGCAGCTCGATCAGCCGCTTCAGGCGGTTGTTGCGGTTGATGACGCGGCGATAGAGATCGTTGAGGTCGGACGTGGCGAAACGGCCGCCATCCAGCGGGACAAGCGGGCGCAGGTCCGGCGGGATCACCGGAACCACCTTCATGATCATCCATTCCGGACGATTGCCGGACTCCATGAAGTTCTCGACGACCTTGAGCCGCTTCAGATACTTCTTCTGCTTCAGCTCGGACGTGGTCGAAGCCAGCTCCGAGCGCAGGTCGCCGGCGATCTTCTCCAGGTCCATGCCGGCCAGGAGGTCGTGGATGGCCTCGGCGCCGATCATGGCGGTGAAGCTGTCCTCGCCATATTCGTCGACGGCGATCATGTACTCTTCCTCGCTGAGGAGCTGGTGCTCCTTCAGCGCGGTCAAGCCGGGCTCGGTGACGATGTAGTTCTCGAAGTAGAGGACGCGCTCAATGTCCTTCAGCGTCATGTCGAGCAGCGTGCCGATGCGCGAGGGCAGCGACTTCAGGAACCAGATATGGGCGACAGGTGCTGCGAGCTCGATATGGCCCATGCGCTCGCGCCGGACGCGCGACAGCGTGACCTCGACGCCGCACTTCTCGCAGATGACGCCCTTGTACTTCATGCGCTTGTACTTGCCGCACAGGCACTCATAGTCCTTGATCGGGCCGAAAATGCGCGCGCAGAACAGGCCGTCGCGCTCCGGCTTGAAGGTGCGGTAGTTGATGGTCTCCGGCTTCTTGATCTCGCCGAACGACCAGGACAGAATCTTCTCAGGGCTGGCGAGCGAAATCCGGATGGAATCGAACACCTGCGCCGGCGCCTGTGGATTGAAGAGATTCATGACCTCTTGGTTCATGCCGTTCTCCTTTTCGGGGTCCTCGAAAACCCCTTGCATCTATCGCGAGCCGAATGCCCGCTGAGTGGTCGGCCCACCGGCCGTAGAATTGGTGCATCCGGTCGCGGGTTTCCGCGACCGGATGTCTTCATTACTCGGCCGCGTCGGGCAGCCGGACAGGGTTGTCGTCGAGCTTGGTGTTCTCCAGCTCGACATTGAGGCCGAGAGACCGCATTTCCTTGACCAGAACGTTGAAGCTCTCCGGAATGCCGGCCTCGAACGTGTCGTCGCCTCTGACGATCGCCTCGTAGACCTTGGTGCGGCCGGCGACGTCGTCCGACTTCACCGTCAGCATCTCCTGCAGCGTGTAGGCGGCGCCGTATGCTTCGAGCGCCCAGACCTCCATTTCGCCGAAGCGCTGGCCGCCGAACTGCGCCTTGCCGCCCAGCGGCTGCTGGGTAACGAGCGAGTACGGTCCGATCGAACGCGCGTGGATCTTGTCGTCCACAAGGTGGTGAAGCTTGAGCATATATATGTAGCCCATCGTCACTTTGCGATCGAACGGCTCGCCGGTGCGTCCGTCATAGAGCTGCGACTGACCGCTGGTGTGCAGGCCCGCCTGCTCCAGCATGATGTTGATGTCGGCTTCGTGCGCGCCGTCGAACACCGGTGTCGCGATAGAGACGCCGCGGCGCATCTGTTCGCTGAGGCGAACGACGCTCTCGTCGTCATACTCGCGGATCGGCTCGTTGCGGTCGTTGGCCGGCATGAAGCTCTCGAGCGTCTTGCGCAGCGGCTTGATGTCGCCGCCTGTCTTGTACGCGTCGATCAGCTCGCCGATCTTCCTGCCCATGCCGGCGCAAGCCCAGCCCAGATGCGTTTCCAGGATCTGGCCGACATTCATGCGGCTCGGCACACCCAGCGGGTTGAGCACGATATCGGCATGCGTGCCGTCCTCGAGGAAAGGCATGTCCTCGACCGGAACGATGCGCGACACGACACCCTTGTTGCCGTGCCGGCCGGCCATCTTGTCGCCGGGCTGCATCTTGCGCTTCACGGCCACGAAGACCTTGACCATCTTCATGACGCCCGGAGGCATTTCGTCGCCGCGCTGCACCTTCTCGACCTTGTCCATGAAGCGCTGTTCGAGCGCCTTCTTGGAATCGTCGTACTGGCCACGCAGCGCCTCAAGTTCGCTCTGGAGCTTCTCGTTCTCCACGGCAAACTGCCACCACTGCGAACGCGGATACTCGTCGAGCGTGTCCTTCGACAGCTTCGAGCCCTTCTTGAACCCCTTCGGCCCGGCAATCGCTTCCTTGCCGACGAGAACGTCGGAAAGGCGCGAATAGACGTTGCGGTCGAGGATCGCCTGCTCGTCGTCGCGGTCCTTGGCGAGGCGTTCGATCTCCTCGCGCTCGATCGCCATGGCGCGCTCGTCCTTCTCGACGCCGTGACGGTTGAAGACGCGCACTTCGACGACGGTGCCGAACGTGCCCGGAGGCATGCGCATCGAGGTATCGCGCACGTCAGAGGCCTTTTCGCCGAAGATGGCGCGCAGCAGCTTTTCTTCCGGCGTCATCGGGCTTTCGCCCTTCGGCGTGATCTTGCCGACCAGGATGTCGCCCGGCTGCACTTCCGCGCCGATATAGACGATGCCGGCTTCGTCGAGGTTCTTCAGCGCCTCTTCCGAGACGTTGGGAATATCGCGCGTGATTTCCTCTGGACCGAGCTTGGTGTCGCGCGCCATGACCTCGAACTCCTCGATGTGGATCGAGGTGAAGACGTCGTCGGCGACGATGCGCTCGGACAAGAGGATGGAGTCCTCGTAGTTGTAGCCGTTCCACGGCATGAATGCGACCAGCACGTTGCGGCCGAGCGCCAGATCGCCGAGTTCGGTCGAGGGACCGTCGGCGATGATGTCGCCCTTGTTGACCCGATCGCCCATGCGCACCAGCGGACGCTGATTGATGCAGGTGTTCTGGTTCGAACGCTGGAACTTCATCAGCCGGTAGATGTCGACGCCCGACTTGCCGGGATCGAGATCTTCCGTGGCGCGGATGACGATACGCGTCGCGTCCACCTGGTCGACGACGCCGCCGCGACGAGCACCGATGGCAGCGCCTGAGTCACGGGCGACGATCGGCTCCATGCCGGTGCCGACAAACGGCGCCTCGGCGCGCACCAGCGGCACGGCCTGACGCTGCATGTTCGAGCCCATCAGAGCGCGGTTGGCGTCGTCGTTCTCGAGGAACGGGATCAGGGCGGCTGCCACCGACACCATCTGCTTCGGCGACACGTCCATCAGATCGACGTTTTCGCGCGGCGCCATCATCACTTCGCCGGCGTTGCGGCAAATGACGAATTCGTCGACGAAACCGCCGTTCTTGTCGAGCTCGGCATTGGCCTGCGCGACATGGTGCTTGGCCTCTTCCATCGCCGAGAGATAGACGACTTCATTGGTCAGCTTGCCGTTGACGATCTTGCGGTACGGGCTCTCGATGAAGCCGTACTTGTTGACGCGCGCAAATGTGGCCAGCGAGTTGATCAGACCGATGTTCGGGCCTTCCGGCGTCTCGATCGGGCAGATGCGGCCGTAATGCGTCGGGTGCACGTCGCGCACCTCGAAGCCGGCGCGCTCGCGCGTCAGACCGCCCGGTCCAAGCGCCGAAAGACGGCGCTTGTGGGTGATCTCCGACAGCGGGTTGGTCTGGTCCATGAACTGCGACAGCTGCGAGGAGCCGAAGAACTCGCGCACGGCGGCGGCGGCCGGTTTGGCGTTGATCAGATCCTGCGGCATGACCGTGTCGATCTCGATCGAGGACATACGCTCCTTGATCGCGCGCTCCATGCGCAGCAGGCCGACGCGGTACTGGTTTTCCATCAGCTCGCCGACCGAACGCACGCGGCGGTTGCCGAGATTGTCGATGTCGTCGATCTCGCCCTTGCCGTCGCGCAGTTCAACCAGCGTCTTGACCACGGCCAGGATGTCGTCCTTGCGCAGCACGCGCACGGTATCCTCGGCCTTGAGCTCAAGGCGCATGTTCATCTTGACGCGGCCGACGGCCGACAGATCATAGCGCTCGCTGTCGAAGAACAGCGAGTTGAACATGGCTTCGGCGGTCTCCAGCGTCGGCGGCTCGCCGGGGCGCATGACGCGGTAGATGTCGAACAGCGCGTCCTGGCGGCTCTCGTTCTTGTCGACGTTGAGCGTGTTGCGGATATAGGCGCCGACATTGACGTGGTCGATGTCGAGAACCTTGATCTCGTCCTCGCCGGTGCCGAGCAGCACCTTCAGCGTCTTGTCGTCGATCTCGTCGCCGGCTTCGAGGAAAATCTCGCCGGTGGCGTAGTTGACGATGTCCTCGGCAAGATAGTTGCCGAGCAGATCCTCATCGGTCGCCTTGATCGCCTTGAGACCCTTTTCGCCCAGCGCCCTGGCCTGGCGTGCAGTGATCTTCTTGCCGGCCTCGACGACGACCTCGCCGGTGTCGGCATCAATCAGGTCGCCGACAGCCTTGAGGCCGCGGAAACGCTCGACATTGAAGGGGATGCGCCAATGGTCGCCGGCGCGCTTGTAGGTGATCTTGTTGTAGAAGGTCGACAGGATCTCCTCGCCGTCCATGCCGAGCGCCATCAGCAGCGACGTCACCGGAATCTTGCGGCGGCGGTCGATACGGGCATGCACGACGTCCTTCGAATCGAACTCGATGTCGAGCCAGGAGCCGCGATAGGGGATGACGCGCGCGGCAAACAAAAGCTTGCCCGACGAGTGCGACTTGCCCTTGTCGTGGTCGAAGAAGACGCCCGGCGAACGGTGCATCTGCGAGACGATGACGCGCTCGGTGCCGTTGACGATGAAGGTGCCGTTCAAGGTCATGAGCGGCATGTCGCCCATGTAGACGTCCTGCTCCTTGATGTCCTTGATCGACTTGGCGCCGGTATCCTCGTCGATATCGAACACGATGAGGCGCAGCGTCACCTTCAGTGGCGCGGCATAGGTCAGGTCGCGCTGACGGCATTCGTCAACGTCGAATTTCGGTCCTTCGAACTCGTACTTCACGAACTCCAGCATCGAGGAGCCGGAAAAGTCCTGAATCGGGAAGACCGACTTGAAAACGGCCTGCAGTCCCTCGTCCGGACGCCCGCCCTTGGGCTCGTCCACCATCAGGAACTGGTCATAGGATGCTTTCTGAACCTCGATCAGGTTCGGCATCTCCGCAACTTCCGGGATCTTTCCGAAGAACTTGCGTACGCGTCTGCGGCCATTGAAAGTCTGGGTCTGGGCCATCGTCGCTCCTTAGCTCTAAACTCGGGACGAACCTCGCCGCGGTTCGCCTTGCATTCGCGGCCGCCTCGGCGGTGGCCCTTCAATCGGTTCTCCGGCCACCTGTCGGCGGTCGGCTAAAACGGGAGAAAACCCGTTTCCTGAAGGCCGATTCCGAGGCCCTCAGGAAAGAGGTTTTCGTACGTCTCGCGTTACGCGGCCTCCCTTCACGCGAAGGGAGTGGCGGACGGCGCGAGGCCGCCCGCCGCTTTAGACAACGCTTACTTCAAGTCGACCTTGGCGCCGGCTGCTTCGAGCTGGGCCTTGAACTTGTCGGCGTCGGCCTTGGAAACGCCTTCCTTGACCGGCTTCGGAGCCGCCTCGACCAGGTCCTTGGCTTCCTTGAGGCCAAGACCGGTGATGGCGCGGACTTCCTTGATGACGTTGATCTTCTGAGCGCCCGCCTCGGTGAGGACGACGTCGAATTCCGTCTTTTCCTCAGCCGGAGCAGCAGCGGCCGCAGCACCACCAGCGGCGGCAACCGCCACCGGAGCAGCGGCGGAAACGCCCCACTTTTCTTCCAGAAGCTTCGACAGCTCGGCCGCCTCGAGGACGGTCAGCTTCGAAAGGTCGTCTACGATCTTTGCCAGATCAGCCATTGTTGTATTCCTTCATAAGGTTCGAACGTGTGTTTGTGATAGCGAGGAACGGCCTCATGCCGCCTCGTCCTTCCGGGCGTAAGCGCCGATGACGCGCGCGACCGAAGCCGCGGGCGCATTGACGATCTGGGCGATCCGGGTTGCCGGCGTGGCGATCATGCCAACCAGCCTGGCGCGCAGCTCATCGAGCGACGGAAGTGTGGCGAGTGCCTTCACACCGTCGGCGTTGAGCGAGGTGGTGCCCATTGCGCCGCCGAGAATGACGAGCTTGTCATTTCCCTTGGCGAAATCGGACGCGACCTTCGGCGCCGCAATCGGATCCTCCGAATAGGCGATCAGCGTCTGTCCCTTGAACAGCTCGATGATCGATGCGGAGTCCGTGCCCTGAAGAGCGATTTTGGCGAGACGGTTCTTCGCGACTTTGACGGTGCCACCGGCAGCGCGCATTTTCGACCGAAGGTCGTTCATTTGCGCGACGGTGATACCGGCGTAGTGGGCCACGACGACTGAACCAGCGCTTGAAAACGCATCATTCAGGCCCGTGACGAGTTCGCGTTTTTCCGCTCTGTCCACTGCCTATCTCCAGTTGACCCCTGCCCTTTCAATGGGAACATTCCCATTCACGAGGACAGGCGTCGGGTTGCCTTTTGCCGGCCGGGCCATCCAGTAACGGATCTCCCGAACGACGCTCGAGGATCCTGCCCCCTTTCGCCACACCAGCCGGCAAGCCGGAGGGTGCGCAGACAAAAGGCAAACACGGTTCGAACCTTTCATTGGAGCTTGCGGCTCCGTTGTCCGGTCTTCACCCGTCTCATGCAGGCCCACATGAATTAAGGCCCCCTTTTCAAACCAAGGCTCGGGCCGCCCGCAATCTCGGACAGGATGTCCAGAAGCCTTTCGACTTCCGGGCACCGGGCCGCCGACAGGTCGGAGGCCCGGGATTCTTTTTCAGATCAGCCCTTTAGCGGCCGATCCGGGTAATTCGTGTCAGGACGCTGCGAGCGTCGAGACGTCGAGCTTGAGGCCCGGGCCCATCGTCGAGGTGACCGACACCTTCTTGACGTAGTTGCCCTTGGCGCCAGCCGGCTTTGCCTTGGTCACCGCGTCGGCGAAGGCGCGGACGTTTTCTTCCAGCGCCTTGACGTCGAACGAAACCTTGCCGACGCCGGCCTGAACGATGCCGGCCTTCTCGACACGGAACTCGACGGCGCCGCCCTTCGATGCCTTGACGGCGGCGGCAACGTCGGTGGTGACGGTGCCGACCTTCGGGTTCGGCATCATGCCGCGCGGGCCGAGCACCTTGCCCAGACGGCCGACCAGCGGCATCATGTCCGGCGTGGCGATACAGCGATCGAAGTCAATCGTGCCCTTCTGGACGATCTCGACCAGATCCTCGGCGCCAACGATATCGGCGCCGGCGGCCTTGGCTTCCTCGGCCTTATCGCCGCGTGCGAACACGGCGACGCGGACCGAGCGGCCGGTGCCGTTCGGCAGGTTCACCACGCCGCGGACCATCTGGTCGGCATGGCGCGGGTCGACGCCGAGATTCATGGCGACTTCGATGGTCTCGTCGAATTTCACCGAGGAACGATCCTTGAGCAGCTTCAGCGCTTCATTCAGCGCGTAAGCCTTGTTGGGATCGATGCCTTCGCGGGTCTTCGATACGCGTTTTGCAATCTTTGCCATGATCTCAGCCCACCACTTCCAGGCCCATCGAGCGGGCGGAACCCTCGACCATGCGCATGGCCGCCTCGACGTCGTTGGCGTTCAAATCCTTCATCTTCTGCTCGGCGATGGCGCGCACCTTGTCGCGGCCGATCGTGCCGGCCTTGACCTTGCCCGGCTCCTTCGAGCCCGACTTCAGGTTCGCGGCCTTCTTAAGGAAGTAGCTCACCGGCGGCGTCTTCATGACGAAGGTGAACGACTTGTCCTGGTAGTAGGTGATGACGACCGGGATCGGCGAGCCTTTTTCCATTTCCTGGGTCTGCGCGTTGAACGCCTTGCAGAACTCCATGATGTTGATGCCGCGCTGACCAAGCGCCGGGCCGATCGGGGGCGACGGCGTAGCCGAGCCCGCGGCAACCTGGAGCTTGAGCTGGCCTGCAACTTTCTTAGCCATCTCTATTCCTGCCTTTTCTCATGCCGGCCCACTATCGGGGAAACACCGGCGGTTGCAGTCTGGTGGTGCGGTTCGCGCGGCCGGCTAAGCCGCATTCGCCTCCCACCCGTTCAGGCCGCGCGGTTTTCCGCGCCGCCTCCCCTGCCGCCAACCGGCGGCGAGGATTTCGGATCAGCCCTTTTCGACCTGTCCGAATTCGAGATCGACGGGCACGGCGCGCCCGAAGATCGAAACTTCCACCTTGAGCCGCGCCCGCTCCTCGTCCACTTCCTGGACAAAACCATTGAACGACGCGAACGGACCGTCCGAAACACGGATCGCCTCGCCGATCTCGAACGTGACCGAGGGCTTGGGCCGCTCGACGCCTTCCTGCACCTGGTTCAGGATGCGCTGGGCCTCGGCCTCGGTGATCGGCACCGGCTTGGAGTCGCCCAGGAAACCGGTGACCTTCGGCGTGTTCTTCACCAGCGAGAAGATCGCGTCGGTCAAATTTGCCTTCAGCAGCACATAGCCCGGGAAGAACTTGCGCTCGGCATCGACCTTGCGGCCACGGCGGATCTCGACGACCTTCTCGGTCGGCACCACGATCTGCTCGATGTCGGCGGACAGGCCCTTCTGCTTGGCCTTGTTCTCGATATCCTCGGCGACCTTCTTTTCAAAGTTCGAATAGGCGTGGACGATGTACCACCGCGCAGTCATCTCAAGACTTCTCCGTAATCGCCGGACTTAGCGTCCAATGCCCAGAATCTGCTCGACCGCGAGGCCAAAGAGCTGATCGGCGCTGAAGAAAAAGATCATCGCGATCAGCGCGAACGCCAGGACCATCACCGTCGAGATCATCGTTTCGCGGCGCGACGGCCAAGTCACCTTGGCGGTCTCCGAGCGAACCTGCTGGA
The DNA here is from genome assembly GCF_000350085.1 of Mesorhizobium metallidurans STM 2683. Lineage (GTDB taxonomy): Bacteria > Pseudomonadota > Alphaproteobacteria > Rhizobiales > Rhizobiaceae > Mesorhizobium > Mesorhizobium metallidurans. The sequence goes on along the minus strand of NZ_CAUM01000103.1, from coordinate 2,995 downwards.
GAAAGACGAAAGGATTTGTGGTTTTCGAAGCCATGTGCCGCCTGTCTTCAAGACCCGTTGACCGGATCTCCTGGATGATCCCGCTGGCCGGGACGTGCCGCCTGAACCTCATGGCCGCGCCGAATCAGCGCAATCATTTCGCCCATGCAAATCGGACGCGTAAAGCCGGCTTCCCAGCTCCACGCGTCGCGTGTCTGTCTCGTCTACATAAAACCGATTCTTGATCCACGCAAGTGGCAAGTGTCCGCTTTATGACCAAACGCCGCCTCGGAACCATCCAGTCGTCCCGTCCCGGCTATCGGGCTCTTATGCCCCAACTCGGCCTATATGGCAAGTCATCGGCCGATTTTCAAAGGCCGGCTCGTTGGAAACCGGGCTTTTTCCGAGAAATCGCCATTTCGAAAATGGCACGGGCAGCAGGGCTCGAACCTACGACCTGCGGTTTTGGAGACCGCCGCTCTACCAACTGAGCTATGCCCGTATCGTGCGCATGTCGGCGCAGCAGGCGCTTCCTAAAAGCTTCCGCGCGCTCTGTAAAGAGTGGCGTGCGGCGAAGGGCGGTGGAAAACAGGGGTTCCCCAGCCTGCCTCGCTATTTGCCGCTCGCCTTATACGGACCGCCCGGCACGCCCCAGCCCCAGGCCGGCATCGGTTCGGTCTCGGGATCGCAGGTCTCGCCGAGATTGGAATTCATCCTGGCCAGCCGCGATCCCCATTCGACATAGGCCATGAAAGCCGAGCGGAATTCCGGATCGCCCGGCAGACCCACCGCATCGGCGGCATCAGCCAAAAGATTGATCCAGCGGCGGCGCTGTTCCTCGGTCAGATGCTTGCCGAGATGATGCATCACCATCTCGCGGTGGCCGCCATGGCTTTCGGTGTAGGTTTTCGGCCCGCCAAAGACCTCGCCGATGAAGGCGGCGACATGGGCAGGATGATCGGGCGACATTGTCTTGAACACCGGACCGACGACCGGTCCAACGCCACTTTGTCGTAAAAGGTCTGCGTCAGCCGGTTCAGCGCCTCGGTGCCGCCAGCCCATTCGAACAATGTCGGGACGCTCTCTTTCATCGCCGATCCTCGATTGTGATCGGCAGGGACGATAGCGGAAGGACCGTGCGTGGCTCAACCTGCCTCGATGGCCAGTCTGGCCGGCGCGAAGCTACAGCTTCGGGGGCGCCGCGGCCTCGGCATTGGCTGACGGCGTGACCCTGCAATTGTCAGGCTTCGGCGCCGATCTGCAGATGGTGGCGCCTGTCAGTTCGTCCACCGATTGAGGTCCCGTCGTCAGCCCGTTCTTCAGCATCATGTCTGGTTCGAGTTGGTGCCGGACCGAATTGCGCTGAATTGCGGTGAACAGATCCCGGCCAATCGCCATCTCGTCGAGATAGGCCTCAACCTTCTGCGCTTGCCCCACCGACTGGATGCTGAGGCGCGCACTGGGGCCGACAAGGCGCCTGACGCCGCCGGCGATCATGATCGGGCAGGCCGAATTGCATTCGCCGCCTGAATCGATGGTAAGTCCGGCATGGATGCCATCCTTGGCGACGCAACCCACCGCCCCGGGATCACAGTCGACGAAATCCGTTCGGGCAACGGCGACGTCGAGTTTGTGCTCCCGGATCAGCCGACCGGCCGCAATAGCGCCGAGCACGTCGCCTCCCGGCGAACTGATCACCACCGGCAGCCTTCGCCCGCCGACGGTATCGAGCAACTGGCGCAGCCTGTCGGGGGTTCCGGCGGTGATCGTGCCTTCCGCCGAGATCCACTCCGGGCAATCGGGATTGCAGAGCGGGTTGCTGCCGCGAACGAGGGCGAAGCGCATCTCCGCATCTTCCTTCGGCGCGGTCTCACCCGATGGAGGAACATCGGGCTTGGCTTCGGCCGCCGGCACGTCGGCCGGCTTCGCGCCCTTGTTCGCCGGTATCTCCCGGCAATTCGTCGGCACCGGATCTACCTTGCATATGGTCGGCGCGGTCAGCAGGTCGAGAGCATCCAGACTGGTGACGAGCTTCGTCTGAAACATGTCGTACGGAACCAACTGCTGGATGCCGCTGGCCGGCGTGCTCTTCATCGTTTCGAGCACGCCCGGGCCGACGCCCATCTCCTTCAGATAGGCGGCCAGCTTCTTCTCCAACGCCTTGCTCATCTCGTAGGTCTTGTAGCTGCCGGCGTTCTTGCGGCTGATGACCTTCTTGTCGATGATCTTCTTCTTGCCCTTCACCACGCGATAGGTGGTCCGGTACCGCAATTTCGTCCGGATATAGGTCGTGGTGATCTGATGGACGCCGAGATAGGCCAATTGCCCGACGACGCGCCTGATGCCGCCGGCAAACATCAACGGACAGGCGGAATTGCAGATGGCGCCGCTGGCATAGGCATTGCCGAAGTAGCGGGGGCCCTCGCCGTCGTTTTCCTTGCAGCCCTTGGCCACGGGCTGGCAGCCGGTGACCCGGGTTTTGCCGACCGCGATATCGAGCTTGTTCTTGCGGATCAGCCGGCCAAGCGCCAGCGCCGCCTCGACGTTGCCGCCTGGAGAATCCACGACAACAGGCAGTTTTCGGTCGCGGAGCGTCTTGAGCGTGCGTCTGAGCAGCGCCGGCGTTCCGGCCTCTATCGATCCTTCAGCCGATATCCATTCCGGGCAGGTCGGCTCGCAACCCGGCGCGTTGCTGCGGACAACGACAAACCGCATCGGCGGACCAAGATCGGGCATGGATTTCTTTGTATTCGCCGCGAAGGCGGCGTCGCCCATGACACAAAACGACACCAGGCAGATCAGCCCAAGCGCCCACCATGTCTGGCCATTCAAACGGTGCCACGGACCCATTTGGGCAAGCCCCCTCGATGCAACCTATACTAGTTACGGTTGCAGCGCTTGCAACAGATTTTGAAATGACGGCGTGCCCGCTCGACAAGGCTGTAACGCAAGGGTTCAACGAAAAAGGGCGGCCCCGAAGACCGCCCTTTCCTTCTCGATCTGGCGAAGGCCGGCG
>NZ_CAUM01000104.1 GCF_000350085.1 Mesorhizobium metallidurans STM 2683 | reverse complement strand
CCTTAATGCATCGGTGGGAAACCAGCGCCGCGGTGAACGCCTCAGCCCTTGAGCGCTTCAAGCAGACTGACGGCGGCCATCATGTCGCGCTTGCGGGCCGAGCGGCGCGCGACGGCTTCCGCATCCTGGCCCCAGTGCTCGGCCTGCCAGTCCTCGTCGACATGGCCGGCGGTCCAGGCCGCCTCGACGTCGAGTTCGCCGAAGTCGACCGCCAGCGCCAGCAGCGCCGATCCCGTCAGCGAGGTCATGACGTGGATCGACGCCAGCCGCAGCGGATCCTTGCGCTGGGCAAGATGGACGCCCAGCACAGCGATCGTCTCGCGCGGCTGCTCGACATGGATTACCCCTTCGGCGAGATGGAACCGCGCGCCGAGCGCAGTCCGCGCCCAGTCGATGACCGGATCCCAATGATCGTTCTGCCGGTCAACCAACCCCTGCGGCGCGTCGGCGCGATAGCAGAGCAGGTCGGACGAGGCGAAGCGCAGGATGTCTTCCAGCACCGCTTGCGGGTCGCTGGCGACGCCGTCGATGGCCGTGTTGACCAGACGCATGACCGGCATCGTCACCGGGTCGATGGTCTCGCCCTGCGCGGCGAATTCGTCGGCGACCAGGCGGGCAGCCTTTTCGTTCGGCAGCGCCAGCAGCGCCTTGCCCGGCGTGCGCACCGGCTTGCCGTCGAGATGAACAGCAAATCCATCGTCGAGCGGTGCGACCGAGACGGTTTTGTAGAAGCGTTTCGGCAGCTGCGTCTTCATCTGGATCTGGGCGCGGCGCACCGGATCTGGGTCGGAAAGCTGCTTTCCTGCTTCGAGGTCGTTGAGGATATCGCGCATGGAAGGTCTCTCCTACACAGGCGCCAGCTTGCGTGCCGGCCGGTTGACGATGATCAGGCCGGCGGCGATGAGGCCGAGCGCCAGGAAAATACGGACCGTCAGCGGCTCGTTCAAGATCACGGCGCCGCACAGCACGCCGAACACCGGCGACAGGAAGGTGAAGCTCGACAGGCCCGATGCCGGATAGCGCCTGAGCAGCCAGAACCACAGCACATAGGTAAAGGCGACGACGTAGACGGCCTGGAAAAGCAGGGCCAAGGTCGGCAAGGCGGCAAAGTCGCGGACGGGCGGGCCGGCGAAAGGCATGACCACGACGCCGACCAGAATGGCGCCGGCAAGCTGATAGAGCAGCAACTTCTCGGCACTGGTTTCGGCCAGTTTCGAGCGCTTGATGACGATGCTGGTCAGCGCCCAGAGGATGCCGGCGCCAAGACTGAGCAGGTCGCCGGTCAGCGTCGCGCCGTTGCCGGCGCTCACCTTGTCGGAGAACACGGCGAGCAGACCGGCGAAAGCCAAGAGAAGGCCGAGGAGCTTGCGCGCGGTTATGCGCTCGTCCAGCAGGAAATGACCGCCGACCAGCACCCAGAACGGCATGGTGTTGACCAGAAGCGTGTTGCGGGCAACCGTCGTGTGTTCAAGGCCGACATAGAGGAACAGAAACTCGATGCCGAAGAGCACGCCCACCACAAGGCCCGCGACAAGGGTCTTGTCGGGCGTGAACAGCCTGATACCACGCCAGCGGCACCAGCCGAGAACGCAAAGACCGCCGATGATCGAGCGCGCGATCGACAGGAACACAGGATCGTAGCCGGCATAGGAGATCTTGGCGGCGACGTAGTTCAGCCCCCAGGACAGCGTCAGCCCGACCATGATCGCGGCTGCCGCCAGGTCGACAGTGTCGCGGCGATCCAATGCGGGCGCAACAGCCAATCTCAGTCCTCCGCGCTGGCGTCGTCGAAGCCGATCAGGTTCCAACTCTGGCGCATATGCGGCGGCATCGGCGCGGTCACATCGATGACGCCCTTGTCCGGGTGCGGAATGACGATGCGGCGCGCATGCAGATGCAGGCGGTTTTGAATGCCGCCGGGAAAATCCCAGTTGGTATCGGCCTCGAAATATTTGGGGTCACCGATAATCGGGCAGCCGATATAGGCGGCATGAACACGAAGCTGGTGGGTGCGGCCGGTATAGGGCTCCATTTCCAGCCAGGTCATCGTCTGTGCCGCCTGCTCGATGACGCGATAATAGGACACCGCGTGGTCGGCGCCCTTCTCACCATGCGCGGCCACGCGCACGCGGTCGCCGTCAGGCGTCGGCTCCTTGATCAGCCAGGTCGAGATCTTGTCCTCGCGCTTCGGTGGCACGCCCTTGACCAAGGCCCAATAGGTCTTCTTGGTTTCTCGCGCCCGAAACGCCTCGGAAAGCTTCATGGCGGCAAGCCTGGTACGGGCAACGACAAGCACACCCGACGTGTCGCGGTCGAGCCGGTGCACCAGTCGTGGTTTTTCGCCCTTTTGATTACGCCAGGCTTCAAGCATGTCGTCGACATTGCGGGTAACGCCCGAGCCGCCCTGGACGGCGAGGCCCGCCGGCTTGTTGAAGACGAAGACCTTCGGGTCCTCATGGATCAGCATTTTGGCGAGCACGTCGGCATCGCCCTGGTTGCGGATCGAGTGGCCGGTGAGCGGGCTCTCGCCCTTCTTATCGACTTCGAGCGGCGGCACGCGGACCATCTGGCCCGGTTCGACGCGGGTGTCGGCCTTCACCCGGCCGCCGTCGACGCGGATCTGGCCGGAACGCAGCAGCTTTTGCAGATGGCCGAAGCCGAGACCCGGAAAATGGGTCTTGAACCAGCGATCGAGCCGCATGCCCGCCTCACCGGCCTCCACTGTGATCTGTTCAACGCCTGCCATTTTTCTCGCTTTGCCGTCTGGGAAGCGGAGGCAATAACACTAAGGCAGGCTTCTTGCGAGCCAAAGACCCAGAAACAGGGCGATGATCGCGCCAATGACGCTGGCAAGCGCGTAGCCGAACGCCGGCAGCGTCGCGCCACGTTCCCATAATGTCGCGAAATCGAGCGAGAAAGCCGAGAAAGTGGTGAAGCCGCCAAGGATGCCGGTGGCGACAAACAATCTGAGCTCGGCCGATCCGCCACGCCGCATCATGATGGCTATGAACAGACCCATGACGAATGAACCGACGACGTTGATCGCCATCGTGCCCCAGGGAAAATTGGGACCGACGAGGCGCAGCGCGCCGATGTTGGTGAGATGGCGGATGCCGGCGCCAATGCCGCCGCCGACGACAACGAGAAGCAAATTGAACATCCCGTCTGCTGCCCTTAGAATTCTCTCAGGTCGTCCCGACCTTCTTCGACTTGCTCGAGCCAATCATCTTCCAGTTCTTGTAGAACATGGAATTGATCCGCTCGACGCTGACCGAGACGACGGCGAGAAGAGCTGATATCAGGCCGGGGAATGGCGACGGCCGGATGATGTCCATGAAGACGCAGTAGCGGCGCCCGTCATATTCGTTGACCGAGCGGTGCAGCAGCGTGTCGTCGAAGATATAGAGCGGATTGTCGTGCCAGTAGTTCCTGGCGTTGTTGCACTCGACAAAAACCTCGGCCTTCACCGGGAGAAGATTGTAGAGAATGCGCAGGCTGAGCCGCAGTGGTCCGAAATGCCAGGAGGTCGATTCCTTGCCCCTGAAGACCGACACGGCGATGGTCTTGATGTATTTGAAGTCCTTGTTGAATTCGGCGACGTTGTCGATCCTGTGCTTGCCGTACCACTGGTAGACATACATGCCGCGCCGGCCGGTGCCGAAATTGGCGTCGATGTCGGCGATGATCTCATCCTTACGCGCCTTGAAAACGTCGAGAACCTCGTTGACCTCGCGCTGATAGTCCGGCGGAAACTGTTCCAGCTTCCAGACGCCCGGGTTCCGGTAGCAGAGCAGGTCGACCAGCAGGTTGAAGGGCGACAGCAGCCAGGTGAAGATGCCGTTGCCGAGGAAATAGCCGCGGAACAGCGACAGGTTCTTGTCGGCATTGCGCAGCACGTCGATCAGGCCGCAGACGATCCAGATCGTGGTCAGGATTGGAATGAAGTAGAAACCGATTGCCAGCAGCGGGACCGCTATGACCAGCTGGCGAAGGGATTTGCGAAGGGATTTTGTCATCTTTTTCTCGCGCCGTCGGGTGCGATTCCTATTCCGAATGATATCGCCAAGGGTCCTGGCGACGACCACCCCCGAGGTCGTGCGCCTTGATAGGGTCTTTTGTTTCCCGGCACAATGCCATCGCATGGTCCCCGAATGGCCGGCGGCCGTTACCGACAAAAATATTTGGAGTGCGGCACTCCACTTCAATGCACCGCCGGCAGGCCGAGTTCGTTCCACTTCTCTCTTGCTACGGGATTGCCCACCAGGATGGCGTAACCGACGACGCTTTCGCTTCGGGACCGGCATCGGCGCCAGCATGGCGGCGAGCATCGTGTGCAGGACGACGGAAGCCGAAATGCCCCAAGGCAAGTCTCCGCCCCGGCGCGCGAGGACGGGCGCAAGGACGGCCGCGCGCGCCAAGCCTACTTTTCCCGCTCGCTTCTCAGCTTCGCCCAATAATCGAGGCGCTTCCTGATATCGCGCTCGAAGCCGCGCTCGGGCGGATCGTAGAATGTGCGCCGGCCCATCTTCTCGGGAAAGTAATCCTGGCCGGAAAAGGCCTCGGGCTCGTCATGGTCATAGCGATAGCCCGCGCCATAGTCCTCTTCCTTCATCAGCTTGGTCGGCGCGTTGAGGATGTGCTTGGGCGGCAGCAGCGAGCCGAATTCCTTGGCCGCGCCGGTGGCGGCCTTGAAGGCCGTGTAGACGGCGTTGGATTTGGGAGCGGTGGCGAGATAGACGGTGGCTTCGGCGAAGGCAAGCTCGCCCTCCGGCGAGCCCAGATAGTCGTAGGCATCCTTGGCGGCGTTGGCGATGACCAGGGCCTGCGGGTCGGCAAGCCCGATATCCTCCATCGCCATGCGCACCAGCCGGCGGCCGAGATAGAGCGGATCCTCGCCGGCATCGAACATGCGGGCGAGATAATAGAGCGCTGCATCCGGATCGGAACCCCGCACCGATTTATGCAGCGCCGAGATCAGATTGTAGTGGCCGTCCTGGCCCTTGTCGTAGATCGGCGCGCGGCGCTGGACGACGCGCTGCAGACCGTCGGCGCCGAACACCTCGCCCGATTTGGCCGCCCGCCAGACTTCCTCCGCCAGCGTCAGCGATGCACGGCCGTCGCCGTCGCTCATGCGGATGAGCATCGCCCGTGCCTCGTCGTCGAGCGGCAGCGCCCTGCCCTCGGTCTCCTCCGCCCGCGCCAGGAGTTTGGCGATGCTATCCTCACCGAGCGAATGAAAGACCAGCACGCGCGCGCGGGATAGAAGCGCAGCGTTCAGTTCGAAGGACGGGTTCTCGGTGGTGGCCCCGACCAGCACCACGGTGCCGTCTTCCATGACCGGCAGGAAACTGTCCTGCTGGGCGCGGTTGAAACGATGGATCTCGTCGACGAAGAGTAATGTCTGACGGCCATTGGAACGGCGCAGCTTTGCCGTCTCGAACACTTTCTTCAGGTCGGCGACGCCGGAAAACACCGCCGATATCTGCTCAAAGGCAAGGCTGGTTTCGCCAGCAAGCAGCCGCGCGACCGTCGTCTTGCCGGTACCGGGCGGCCCCCAGAAGATCATCGAGCCGAGCGAGCCGGAACCGATCAAACGCGTCAGCGCACCGTCAGGCCCGGTCAGATGCTCCTGGCCGACAACTTCGCCGAGGTTCTTCGGACGCAAGCGGTCGGCCAGCGGCCGGCCGGGCGGCGCTTTCTCAGGTTCATCGACGCTGAACAGATCGGCCATGCACTTCTTTTGGTTGGAGCGCGATCTCGTCCAGAGAGGCGGAGATCGAACTCAGTAACGCAACACCTGGCGCATTATCTGCCCGCCGCGCTCGACGGTAAAGCGCCACCAACGCGTATCCTGCTGGGCTACCTGCGCCAGCGTCGCGGCGGTATCGATGGTCGTGCCATTGACCTCGCGAACGATATCGCCCGGCTGGAAGCCGAAATCGGCCGCCGGTGAATCGCGGTTGATGTCGACCACGGTGACGCCCTTGACATCGGTGCGAACGCCGAGCCGCTGGGCAAGTCGCGGCGACAGTTCCGCAACCTTGGCGCCGGAAAACGGGCTGCGGCCGCGCAGCGTCACTTCCGAGGATTTTGCACCCTCCGGCGCGCGCGCCAGCGCGATGTCCATCGTCGCCTGCTGGCCCTTGCTGAGGACGGCGAAACTGGCATTGGTGCCGATCGACAGCGTCGCCATCCGGTAGTCCAAAGCCTCGATGCTCTCGACCGGCTTGCCATTCAGCGACAGCACAACGTCACCGGACTTGAGCCCGGCCTTGGCGGCCGGCCCGGCCTCTTCAACCGTCGAAACAAGCGCGCCGGTCGGCTTTTCCATGCCGAGCGATTCGGCGATCTGCGGCGTCACACGCTCGAATTCGGCGCCGACATAGGGCCGCTCGAAGAATTCGAGCCCGGCCTTGGCGGCGTCGACGAAAGCGCGAACCATGTTGGAGGGGATGGCAAAGCCAATGCCGATCGAGCCACCGCTGCGGCTGTAGATCGCCGTGTTGATGCCGACCAGTTGACCGCCCATGTTGATCAGCGCGCCACCGGAATTGCCGGGGTTGATCGCGGCGTCGGTCTGGATGAAGAAGCTGGAATCGGAAACGCCGATATGGCTGCGGGCAAGTGCGGAAACGATGCCGCTGGTGGTGGTCTGACCGACACCGAAGGGATTGCCGATGGCCAGCAACAGGTCGCCGACCTCGAGCGCGTCGGAATCGCCGATGGCGATCACCGGAAACGGCTTGTCGGAGGAAATCTTGAGCACGGCGAGATCGAGCGTCTCGTCCTTGAGCAGCACTTTCGAGTCGAATTCACGCCCGTCCGCGGTCGCGACCTTGACCTGGTCGGCGTTCTTGACAACGTGGAAATTGGTGACCACCACGCCCGTCGGATCGACCAGCACGCCGGAGCCGAGCGAGGACTGCGCGCGCGGCTGCGAACGGCCGAAGAATTCCTCGAAGAACGGATCGCCGTCGAAGGGCGAGGTCACCTTGGCCGTCTGCGAAGCGTAGACATTGACCACGGCCGGCGCCGTCTGCTTGACCAGCGGCGCGAACGACAGCTGCACCTCCTCGCGACCGAACGGCACGCGCTTGTCGGGACCGGACGTGGCGTTCTCACCCTCGACGCCACGCAGCAGGTCGGTCAGCACGTCGGACAGGCCGGGATCGGTCTTGGTCTCCTCGGACAGCGCCTGCCTGATCACCGGCGTGGCCGCGAACGCCAGCATGGCGCAGAGCAGAACAAGGGACAGCCGTTTGATGCGCATTCCGAATCCTCCGAGGCAAGTTCGGGCGCATTGTCCCGACGATTGTGCAGAATGAAAGGCTAAGGCGCTGAAATCTGATTATTTTGGGCAATCGACGACGAAACCGGCCGCGAAGGGCAAGTAAACGTTCGTCGGGAGCCTTCGCGATAGCAAAAGGGGCCCGCAGGCCCCCTTGAACTCACTCGGGAAAACCGAAACCTATGCGGCCGCGGCTTCCTCGTCGGTGCCTTCGGCCTCGATGCGGGCACGGTCGCCGGCGCCCTTGGCCGAGGTGTCGCGGTCGACGAACTCGATGACCGCCATCGCGGCATTGTCGCCGTGGCGGAAGCCCGCCTTCATGATCCGCAGATAGCCGCCGTTGCGGGTGGCGTAGCGCGGCGCGATGGTGTCGAACAGACGCTTGACGACACCTTCATTGCCGATCTGGGCAATCACCTGGCGGCGGGCATGCAGGTCGCCGCGCTTGCCGAGCGTCACCAGCTTCTCGACGATCGGACGCAAATCCTTCGCCTTCGGCAGAGTGGTGACGATCTGCTCGTGCTCGATGAGCGACACGGCAAGGTTGGCAAACATCGACTTGCGGTGGCTTATGCTGCGGGCGAACCGGCGGCCTTTAAATCCGTGGCGCATGGCTCTTCTCCTTCATTCCGGGTTCAAGAGGCAAACGCCTCAATATTGATCTTCGTAACGCTTTGCGAGGTCTTCGATGTTTTCCGGCGGCCAGTCCGGCACTTCCATGCCGAGGTGCAGGCCCATCGCCGCCAGGACTTCCTTGATCTCGTTCAGCGACTTGCGGCCGAAGTTCGGGGTGCGCAGCATCTCGGCTTCCGTCTTCTGGATCAGGTCGCCGATATAGACGATGTTGTCGTTCTTCAGGCAGTTGGCCGAACGCACCGAAAGTTCGAGCTCGTCGACCTTCTTGAGCAGCGCCGGGTTGAAGGCAAGCTCGGTGACCTGTTCGGCGGCGACTTCCTTCTGCGGCTCGTCGAAATTGACGAACAGGCCGAGCTGGTCCTGCAGGATGCGGGCAGCGAAAGCCACCGCGTCCTCGCCCGAGATCGAACCGTCGGTCTCGATGGTCATGGTCAGCTTGTCATAGTCGAGAACCTGGCCCTCGCGGGTGTTCTCGACCTTGTAGGAGACCTTCTTGACCGGCGAATAGAGGCTGTCGACCGGGATCAGGCCGATCGGCGCGTCCTCGGCGCGGTTGCGCTCGGCCGGCACGTAGCCCTTACCGGTGTCGACGGTGAATTCCATTCGAATCTCAGCGCCTTCGTCCAGCGTGCAGATGACGTGGTCGGGGTTGAGGATTTCTACGTCGCCAACCGTCTGGATGTCGCCGGCGAGAACCGCGCCCGGTCCCTGCTTGCGCACGACCATGCGTTTGGGGCCGTCGCCTTCCATGCGGATGGCGATTTCCTTGATGTTCAAGACGATGTCGGTCACGTCCTCGCGCACGCCGGCGATGGACGAGAATTCATGCAGGACGCCGTCGATCTGCACGGCGGTCACAGCCGCACCGCGCAGCGAAGACAGAAGCACGCGACGCAGCGCGTTGCCCAGCGTGAGGCCAAAGCCCCGCTCGAGCGGCTCGGCGACCAGCGTGGTCAGCGTCTTCTTCTTCGACGAGAACTCGATCTTGTTCGGCTTGATCAGTTCCTGCCAATTTTTCTGGATCATGATGCTTTCCTTCCGTTGACCCGCCACCATCCAATCGTGGCGGGCGACCTGGAATACCGCGGAGGAACGCCTTTGGCGTTCACGCGGCGTTCGGTAATTTTTAGACGCGGCGCTTCTTGCGCGGGCGGCAGCCATTGTGCGGGATCGGCGTCACATCACGGATCGAGGTGATGGTGAAGCCGGCCGCCTGCAGGGCGCGCAGCGCCGATTCACGACCGGAGCCAGGTCCGCAGACCTCGACTTCGAGCATGCGCATGCCGTGTTCCTGGGCCTTCTTGGCAACGTCCTCGGCGGCCATCTGGGCGGCGAACGGGGTCGACTTGCGCGAACCCTTGAAGCCCTGGGCACCGGCCGACGACCAGGCAATCGAATTGCCCTGCGCGTCGGTGATGGTGATCATCGTGTTGTTGAAGGTCGAATTGACGTGGGCAACGCCCGACGAGATGTTCTTGCGTTCGCGACGGCGAACACGAGCGGCTTCCTTGGCCATGGTAGTCCTTTCAGTTGATCTCTACACCGCCGTAGTGCCAGCGGCTCCACCAGGGAGAAGGCAGTAGGGGAATATGGCAGCAGGGCAGTATGTCTGCCGATCCTATTGCCTTACTGCCCTAGTCCCTTACTGCCCTAAATTACTTCTTCTTGCCGGCGATCGACTTGGCCGGGCCCTTGCGGGTGCGTGCATTGGTATGCGTGCGCTGGCCACGAACCGGCAGCGAGCGACGATGGCGCAGGCCGCGGTAGCAGCCGAGATCCATGAGCCGCTTGATGTTCATCGACACTTCGCGGCGCAGGTCGCCTTCGACCTGGTAGTCGCGGTCGATCGTCTCGCGGATCTGCAGGACTTCGGCATCGGTGAGCTGGTTGACGCGGCGCTCGGCCGGGATGCCGACCTTGTCGACGATCTCCTGGGCGAACTTCTTGCCAATGCCGTGAATGTACTGAAGCGCGATGACGACGCGCTTGTTGGTCGGAATGTTGACGCCGGCTATACGAGCCATATTCTTCTCTTCTCCATGTGAGCCGGACAAGCCGGCGCTATCCAAATTGCCCCGCGTCCGGTGGAGGCCGGCCCTTGCGGGAGTTTCCAGTTCAAAGCGGGCTGCCTTGCCCTTGCGGACAAGCAAAGCTCATGCCTGATAGGAAGACGGGCCGCCATACCCCAGCGGACCGTTCCAGTCAAGCGCAATCGTCTACTTTCTCTATGCAGCCTCTTGGGTGGCCGATTCGAGCACGGCTTCTATCTGCTCGGTGACCGTATCGATGCCGGTCATCCCATCGACGCCTCTGAGCTTGCCCTTGGCATAATAGTAGCCGATCAGCGGCGACGTCTTCTTGTAGTATTCCCGCAGGCGTTCCTCGAACACCGCCGGATTGTCGTCCTTGCGCACCGGCAGACCGGCGGCCTTGGTCTCTTCGGCGCGCTTGACGATACGACCGACCAGCGCCTTGTCGTCGACGACAAGTTCGATAACGACGTCGAGAGAGAGGCCGCGCTCCCTGAGCATCGATTCGACTGCGTCCGCCTGCACCAGGGTGCGCGGATACCCGTCGAGGATGAAGCCCTTGGCGCAATCGGCCTGGTCGATGCGCTCGGCCACGATGGCGTTGACGATCGCGTCGGAAACCAGTTCGCCGGCATCCATCACCGCCTTGGCGCGCTTGCCGACTTCGGTGCCGGCCTGGACGGCAGCACGCAGCATATCTCCCGTCGAGAGTTGGGGTATGCCGTGCTTTTCCACCAGTCTTTGTGCTTGCGTCCCCTTGCCCGCCCCTGGCGGCCCAAGCAATATCAATCTCATCTGGCCTTCTTCCCCCCCCGCAGCTTCGACTTCTTGATCAGGCCCTCATACTGGTGCGCGATCAGGTGACCCTGAATCTGCGCCACCGTATCGAGCGTTACACTGACCACGATCAGGAGCGAAGTGCCACCGAGGTTGAATGGTACGCCAGTCGCTGAAATCAGGAATTCGGGCAGCAGACACACCAGCACTAGATAGATGGCGCCGACGACGGTGATGCGGGTGAGAACGTAGTCGATGTAGTCGGCGGTGCGCTCGCCCGGACGGTAGCCCGGAATGAAGCCCGAATGTTTCTTGAGCTGGTCGGCGGTGTCCTTCGGGTTGAAGACGATCGCCGTGTAGAAGAAGGCGAAGAACACGATCATCGCGGCATAGAGGGCCATGTAGAGCGGCTGGCCATTGCCGAGCGCCGCAAGGATGGTGTTGGCCCAGCCAGGCATGTTAGTCGTCTGCGAGAAGCCCGCGACTGTCGCCGGCAGCAACAGCAGCGACGAGGCGAAGATCGGCGGAATGACGCCGGCCGTGTTGAGCTTGAGCGGCAGGTGCGAGGTGTCGCCCTGGAACATGCGATTGCCGACCTGGCGCTTCGGATACTGGATCAGCAGGCGGCGCTGGGCGCGCTCGAAGAACACGATCAGGGCGATGACGACGATGGCAAGAACGATGATCCCCAGGATCAGGCCGGTCGACAGCGCACCGGTGCGGCCGAGCTCCAGCGTGCCGGAGATGGCTTGCGGCAGGCCGGCGACGATGCCGGCGAAGATGATCAGCGAGATGCCGTTGCCGATGCCACGCGCGGTGATCTGCTCGCCGAGCCACATCAGGAACATGGTGCCGCCAACCAGCGTGACGACGGTCGAGATGCGGAAGAACATGCCAGGATCGCTGACGATGCCGTTGCCACCCTCCAGCCCGACCGAAATGCCGTAGGCCTGCACCAGCGCCAGAAGAACGGTGCCGTAGCGTGTGTACTGGTTGATGATCTTGCGGCCCTGCTCGCCTTCCTTCTTCAGCGCTTCCAGCGACGGGATGACCGAGGTCATCAGCTGCATGATGATGGAAGCGGAGATGTAAGGCATGATGCCGAGGGCAAAGATCGCCATGCGCTGCACGGCGCCGCCGGCGAACATGTTGAACATGCCGAGCACGCCCTTGCTCTGCGACTGAAAGGCCTGGGCGAAAGCCTCGGGATTGATGCCGGGAAGCGGGATATAGGTGCCGAGGCGGTAGACGAGCAGCGCGCCGATGGTGAACCAGATGCGTTTCTTCAGATCCTCCGCCTTGGCGAAGGCCGAGAAATTCAGATTCGAGGCCAGTTGTTCAGCAGCCGAAGCCATGCCTGATTCTCCGCTTGGTCACGCTCAAAGGCCCGCAGGACAGGCGCCGCGTATCACCGAAACTCACGAGATAAGCTCCGGACCGTAAACATGCAAGCGGCCGCGTTGACGCGGCCGCCATATTGGTCAAATCAAAGCGCAATCGAAAGCAAAACCGGGTCGCAGCTTCGCCGATCGCGCTTCAAATCACCGTTACTCGGCGGCTGCCTTTTCTGGCAGCTTCACCGAACCGCCGGCCTTTTCGATCTTCTCGATTGCCGCCTTGGAGGCGCCGGCCACGTCGAAGGCGAGCTTGGCCTTGATGTCGCCATCGGAGAGGATGCGCACGCCGTCCTTGACGCGGCGGATGACGCCGGCCGCGACCAGCGCGTCGGCCGTCACGGTCGCCTTCGCGTCGAGCTTCTTGGCATCGAGCGCGGCCTGGATGCGGGCCAGCGACACGACAACAAAGCTCTTGGCGAAGATGTTGTTGAAACCGCGCTTCGGCAGGCGCCGGTAGAGCGGCATCTGGCCACCCTCGAAGCCGTTGACGGCGACGCCGGAACGCGCCTTCTGGCCCTTGACGCCGCGACCGGCGGTCTTGCCCGAACCGGAGCCGATGCCGCGGCCGAGCCGCTTCCTGGAATGCGTGGCGCCGTCCTTGTCACGCAGATCGTTGAGTTTCATCTTCGTTCTCCTGCGCTTTTGCTCAGCCCTCGTCCACGACGCGGACGAGATGCTGGACGGCAGCGATCATGCCGCGCACGGAGGGCGTATCCTCCAGCGTGCGCTGCTTGTGCATCTTGTTGAGGCCGAGGCCGACCAGCGTCGCGCGCTGCTCCTTCGGCCGGCGGATCGGCGAACCGATCTGCTCGACGGTGATGGTCTTTGTTGCTTTCTTGGCCATGGTCAAAATCCCTGGTCAGATCGACTATTCTTCGGCCGCAACGGCGGTGCCGCGGCGGGCCTGAAGGGTCGAATACTTGATGCCGCGCGCGGCAGCCACATCCTTGGGATGCATCTGGCTCTTCAGCGCGTCGAAGGTGGCGCGGACCATGTTGTAGGGGTTCGACGAACCCATCGACTTGGCGACCACGTCATGCATGCCGAGCGTCTCGAAGACGGCGCGCATCGGGCCGCCGGCGATGATGCCGGTACCTTGCTTTGCAGCGCGCAGCAGCACACGTCCGGCACCCCAGCGTCCCTCGACGTCGTGGTGCAGCGTGCGGCCCGAGCGCAGCGGCACGAAGATCATGTCGCGCTTGGCCGATTCGGTTGCCTTGCGGATCGCCTCCGGCACTTCGCGCGCCTTGCCGTGGCCGAAGCCGACGCGGCCCTTCTGGTCGCCGACGACGACGAGTGCCGCAAAGCCGAAGCGACGGCCGCCCTTGACGACCTTGGCGACGCGGTTGATGTGGACGAGCTTGTCCACCATGCCATCGTCGCGCTCTTCGCGATCGCGGCCGCGGCCGCCATCCCTACGTTCCTGTGCCATATCCTGTTCCTTGTTTTTTTCCGGAAGCACGGTTGCTGATAAGATCCGGCGCCTCTGTGGGTCACCGGGGGCGAAATTCCTAGAACGTCAAACCACCTTCACGGGCGGCCTCGGCCAGCGCCTTGACGCGGCCGTGATAGATATACGGGCCGCGGTCGAAGACGACTTCCTTGACGCCGGCCTTCGAGGCGCGCTCGGCGATCAGCTTGCCGATCGCGGCGGCTGCCGCGGTGTCGGCGCCGGTCTTGAGCGAACCCTTGAGGTCCTTCTCCAGCGTCGATGCGGCAGCGATGGTGTGACCCTTGGCGTCGTCGATGACCTGCACGTAGATGTTCTTCGACGTGCGATGGACGGACAGACGCGGACGCTCGCCCGCGACCTTCTTGATCTGGCGGCGGACGCGCTGAGCGCGGCGCTGGGTGGATTCTTTCGAGCCCATGATGTCAGTTCCTTGCCTTCAAAAAACGGGGGCAACCATATGCGGTAGGACAAGCCTCCCGCGACCGCTCCCCGCGGCGTTGATTTGCAGTGAATGGTGAATGGAAAAATGGTGAATGGTAGAAACGAAGTGCCACCGGGCCCCTGCTCTATCCTACTGCCATTTTACCATTCACCATTGACCATTGACGAAACTACTTCTTCTTGCCTTCCTTGCGGACGATCTTCTCGCCGGCGTAGCGCACGCCCTTGCCCTTGTAGGGCTCCGGGCCGCGATACTCGCGGATCTCGGCGGCGACCTGGCCGACCATCTGCTTGTCGATGCCGGTCACGGTGATTTCCGTCGGCTTCGGCACGGTGATCGTGATGCCTTGCGGCGTCTCATAGACGACGTCATGGCTGAAGCCAAGCGCGAGCTGCAGGTTCTTGCCCTGCATGGCGGCGCGGTAGCCGACGCCGGTGATTTCGAGCTTCTTTTCGAAACCGTCCTTGACGCCCTGCAGGATGTTGACGATCTGCGTGCGCGACATGCCCCATTTGGCGCGGGCGGTCTTGGTCTGGTCGCGCGGCTGGACAGCGATCTCCGAGCCTTCCATCTTGACCAGCACTTCGTCGTTCACCACGAACTTCAGCTCGCCCTTGGGGCCTTTCGCCGTCACGGTCTGGCCGTTGACGGTCGCGGTCACGCCCTGCGGCAGCGAAACGGGTTTCTTTCCAATACGAGACATTGTTGTCTCCTCTTTCCTTAACTGCTGTGAATGGTGAATGGTAAAATGGTGAATAGCGCGATCAAAATCTCGTGCAGTCTCACCATTCACTATTCACCATTGACCATTCACCCTTAGAAAATCTGGCAGAGGATCTCGCCGCCGACGTTCTGTTCGCGCGCTTCGTGGTCGGCCATCACGCCCTTCGGTGTCGAAAGGATGGCGATGCCGAGGCCGTTGGCGACATGCGGGATCGACTTTGCCGAAACGTAAACGCGACGGCCAGGCTTCGAGACGCGCGCGATTTCGCGCACGACCGGCGCGCCGTCGAAATACTTCAGCTCGATCTCGATTTCGGACTTGCCGTTGTCGAAGTCGGTCTGGCTGTAGTCGCGGATATAGCCTTCAGCCTTCAGCACGTCGAGGACGCGGGTACGCAGGCGCGAGGCCGGCGTCGAAACGCTCGACTTCTTGCGGCCATAGGCGTTGCGGATGCGGGTCAGCATATCGCCGAGAGGATCGCTCAATGACATGTTATGTCCTCCTTACCAGCTCGACTTGACCAGGCCCGGGATCTGGCCGTTATTGCCGAGATCACGAAGCGCGATGCGCGATACTTTGAGCTTGCGATAATAGGCACGCGGACGTCCCGTGACTTCGCAGCGGTTGCGGATGCGGATCTTGGCCGAGTTGCGCGGCAGGGCAGCAAGCTTGAGCTGGGCGCGGAAGCGCTCTTCCATCGGCTTGGACTGATCCATGATGATCGCCTTGAGCGCCTTGCGCTTGGGGCCGTACTGGTCCGCAAGCTTGCGGCGCCTGTTGTTCTTCTCGACTGAGCTGGTCTTTGCCATTTCAGATTTTTCCTTTTCTCGCTGCCGTTACTGGCGGAAGGGGAAGTTGAAGGCCTTGAGCAATGCCCTGGCTTCGTCGTCCGTCTTCGCAGTCGTACAAACGATGACGTCCATGCCCCAGATCTGATCAACCTTGTCGTAGTTGATCTCCGGGAACACGATGTGTTCCTTGATGCCCATGGCGTAGTTGCCACGGCCATCGAAGCTCTTCGGATTAAGCCCGCGGAAGTCGCGGACGCGCGGCAGCGCGATGTTCACGAGGCGGTCGAGGAACTCGTACATACGTTCCTTGCGCAGCGTGACCTTGGCGCCGATCGGCATCTTTTCGCGGACCTTGAAGCCGGCGATCGAATTGCGGGCGCGGGTGACGACGGCCTTCTGGCCGGCGATCATCGCCAGATCTTCCGCCGCGATCGAAGGCTTCTTCGAATCGCCGGTCGCTTCGCCAACGCCCATGTTCAGCACGATCTTGTCGATGCGCGGAACCTGCATCTCGTTCTCGTAGCCGAACTGCTCCTGCAGCGCCTTGCGGATGGTCTCGTTGTAGACCTGCTTGAGTCGCGGCGTGTTCTGGGCAGTCGCCTGCTTGGTTTGAGCCTTAGCCATTGATGACTTCTCCCGAGCGCTTGGCGACGCGCACCTTCTTGCCGTCCTTCTGGAAGATGAAGCCGACGCGGGTCGGCTTGCCATCCTTGGGGTCGGCCAGCGCGATGTTCGACAACTGGATCGGCGCTTCCTTGGTGATGATCCCGCCCTCTTGGGACTGGGACTGCTTCTGGTGACGACGGATCATGTTGACGCCGCGCACCAGCGCGGTGTCGTCCTTCGGCTGTACCGAGAGGACTTCGCCCGAACGGCCCTTGTCCTTGCCGGCCAGCACGACGACCTTGTCGCCTTTTCTAATCTTTTGCATTGGTCCGGCTCCTTACAGCACTTCAGGCGCGAGCGAGATGATCTTCATATGGTTCTTGGCGCGCAGTTCGCGCGGAACCGGTCCGAAGATACGGGTGCCGATCGGCTCTTTCTTGTTGTCGACGAGAACGGCCGCGTTCTTGTCGAAACGGATCACGCTGCCGTCCGGGCGGCGGATGTCCTTGGCCGTGCGAACCACGACCGCCTTCATCACATCGCCCTTCTTCACGCGGCCGCGCGGGATGGCTTCCTTGATCGACACCACGATGATGTCGCCCACGGAAGCGTATTTCCGCTTCGAGCCGCCCAGCACCTTGATGCACATGACACGACGGGCGCCGGAATTATCCGCGACGTCGAGGTTTGTTTGCATCTGAATCATGACTGGCCGCCTTCTTCTTTTCTAACGGGACGGGTTCTTAACCCTTCCCCGGTCTGTCCAAAATTCGTTTCGTTACGCCCAGTGGTCAGGCTTGGTCCGAGGCCACGACGATCCAGCGCTTGTCCTTGGAAATCGGCTTCGATTCCTGGATGAACACCTGATCGCCGACCTTGTGGGCGTTGTTCTCGTCGTGCGCCTTGTACTTCTTGGTCATGCGCACGGTCTTCTTCATCACGGGATGCGTGAAGCGCCGTTCGACCTTGACGACAACCGTCTTCTCGTTCTTGTCGCTGACGACGGTGCCCTGCAGAATGCGCTTTGGCATGGTTTTCGTCCTTAAGCCTTCTTGGCCGCGGATTTTTCCGCGGCGATGGTCTTGATGCGCGCAATGTCGTTGCGGACCTGCCTCACGCGCGCGGTCTTCTCGAGCTGGCCGGTGGCTTTCTGGAAGCGCAGGTTGAACTGCTCCTTCTTGAGGCTGGCCAAATCGTCGGTCAGCTGGTCCTGGGTCTTGGTCCGGATGTCTTCGGCTTTCATGATCAGCCCGTCCTTATTCTGCGATGCGCTGTACGAAGCGCGTCCTGACCGAGAGCTTGGCCGCGCCGAGACGCAGCGCCTCACGGGCGGTTTCCTCGTTGACGCCGTCGATCTCGAACATGATGCGGCCGGGCTTGACGCGCGCCGCCCAGTAATCGACCGCGCCCTTGCCCTTGCCCATGCGGACTTCTGTCGGCTTCGACGTCACCGGCACGTCCGGGAAGATACGGATCCACACGCGGCCGGCGCGCTTCATCTCGCGGGTGATCGCGCGGCGGGCCGCCTCGATCTCGCGCGCGGTGACGCGGTTCGGCTCAAGCGCCTTCAGCCCGAAACCACCGAAATCCAGGTTGGTGCCGCCCTTGGCGGTACCGTGGATGCGGCCCTTGAACTGCTTGCGGAACTTTGTGCGCTTTGGCTGCAGCATCGTTCTAACTCCAAATTCTCAAATGTCTTACGCGTTTTCGCGACGGCGACCGCGTTCGCGCTCACCACCACCGCCATGCGCATCGCCTTCGCTCGCGCGGCGCTCCGAAGCCATCGGATCATGCTCGAGGATCTCGCCCTTGAACACCCAGACCTTGACGCCGCAGATGCCGTAAGCCGTATGCGCTTCAGCCGTGCCGTAGTCGACGTCGGCGCGCAGCGTGTGCAGCGGCACGCGACCTTCGCGGTACCATTCCATGCGCGCGATCTCGGCGCCGCCGAGACGGCCGGCGCAGTTGATGCGGATGCCTTCGGCACCGAGGCGCATCGCCGACTGCACGGCGCGCTTCATGGCGCGGCGAAACGCGATGCGGCGCTCGAGCTGCTGGGCAATCGACTGGGCGACCAGGGTCGCGTCGATCTCGGGCTTGCGCACTTCAACGATGTTGAGGTGCGTCTCGGACTTCGTCATCTCCATCAGCTTCTTGCGGAGCTTCTCGATGTCGGCGCCCTTCTTGCCGATGATCAGGCCCGGGCGCGCCGCATGGATGGTGACGCGGCACTTCTTGTGCGGACGCTCGATCACGACCTTCGAGATCGCAGCCTGCTTGAGTTCCTTCTCAAGATATTTGCGGATCTTGATATCCTCGTGCAGCAGCTTGCCGTACTCGCCGGTGTTCGCGAACCAGCGCGAATCCCAGGTGCGGTTGATGCCGAGACGCAGACCGATCGGATTGACTTTCTGGCCCATTATGCGGCCTCCCCTTTTTCTTCGACTTCACGAACGACGATCGTGAGGTGCGAGAACGGCTTTTCGATACGGCTGGCGCGGCCACGGCCACGGGCATGGAACCGCTTCATGACGATCGACTTGCCGACATAGGCTTCCGCCACGATCAGCGCATCGACGTCGAGGTCGTGGTTGTTTTCCGCGTTGGCGATCGCCGATTCCAGCGTCTTCTTGACCGTGCCGGAAATCCGCTTGGCCGAGAATTCGAGGTCGGAGAGTGCTGTCGCGACCTTCTTGCCGCGGATCAGCGCGGCAACCAGGTTCAGCTTCTGCGGGCTGATACGGATCGTGCGCAACACGGCGCGCGCTTCGTTGTCAGCAAGCCTGCGCGGAGCTTTGGCCTTGCCCATGATTATTTCCTCTTCGCCTTCTTATCCGCGCCATGACCGTAGTAGGTCCGGGTCGGAGCGAATTCACCGAACTTGTGGCCGACCATGTCCTCGTTCACCGAAACGGGAACATGCTTCTGGCCGTTGTAGACACCGAAGGTGAAGCCGACGAACTGCGGCAGGATGGTGGAGCGACGGCTCCACATCTTGATCACCTCATTGCGACCGCCTTCACGAACCTTGTCCACCTTCTTGAGAAGGTAGCCGTCGATGAAGGGGCCTTTCCAAATAGAACGAGTCACTTGGCGTTACCTCTTCTTAGCTCTTGCGCTGATGGCGCGAGCGCAGGATGAACTTGTCGGTCGCCTTGTTGGACCGCGTCTTCTTGCCCTTGGTCGGCTTGCCCCAGGGCGAAACCGGATGGCGGCCACCCGAGGTGCGGCCTTCGCCGCCGCCATGCGGATGGTCGACCGGGTTCATGGTCACGCCGCGATTGTGCGGACGCTTGCCGCGCCACACCGTGCGGCCTGCCTTGCCGTCATTGATGTTGCCGTGGTCGGGGTTCGACACGGCGCCGACGGTGGCCATGCAGGAGCCGTGCACGACCCGCTGCTCGCCCGAGTTCAGGCGCAGGATCGCCATGCCCTGGTCGCGGCCGACGAGCTGGGCGTAACCGCCCGCCGAACGGGCAACCTGGGCGCCCTTGCCCGGCTTCAGCTCGATGTTGTGGACGATCGTGCCGACCGGCATCGAGGCCAGCGGCATCGCATTGCCCGGCTTCACGTCGACCGCTTCGCCGGCCACGATCTTGTCGCCGGCGGCAAGGCGCTGCGGGGCGATGATGTAGGACAGCTCGCCATCGTCATACTTGATCAGCGCGATGAAGGCGCTGCGGTTCGGATCGTACTCGATGCGCTCGACCGTGCCGACAACGTCGAACTTGCGGCGCTTGAAGTCGATGATGCGGTACGTGCGCTTGTGACCGCCGCCGATGAAGCGGGCCGTGATGCGGCCGTAATTGTTGCGGCCGCCCGACTTGGTCAGGCCTTCGGTCAGACCCTTGACGGGCTTGCCCTTGTAGAGGCCCGAGCGGTCGACGATGACCAGCTGGCGGGTGCTCGGCGTTACCGGGTTGAATTTTTTAAGTGCCATTGTCCTGTCCTCGCGGCCTTGCTCAGAGACCCGTCGCGACGTCGATCGACTGGCCGTCGGCCAGCGTCACAACCGCCTTCTTGACGTCGCTCTGGCGGCCGATCGTGCCGCGGAAGCGCTTGATCTTGCCCTTGCGGACAAGCGTGTTCACGGCCATCACCTTGACGCCGAACAGCGCTTCGACGGCGGCCTTGATTTCCGGCTTCGACGCCTTCTTGGCGACGTTGAAGACGACCTGGTTCTGCTCGGAAGCCATGGTCGACTTTTCGGTGATCGCCGGCGAGACGATCACGTCGTAGTGACGAAGGTCGGTCATTTAAAGCGCTCCTCGAGAGCCTCGACGGCGGCCTTCGAAAGGACCAGCGTGCCGCGGCGCAGAATGTCGTAGACGTTGATGCCCTGGATGGGCAGCACGTCGATGTTGGGGATGTTCGTCGCCGCCAGCTTGAAATTCTTGTCAAGCTCGGCGCCGCCGATCACCAGGGCGTTGGACAGGCCCAGCGTCGCGAAATTCGCGATCAGCGCCTTGGTCTTGGCCTCGGTCAGCTTCAGCTCGTCGATGATGATGATCGACGCGCTCTTGGCCTTGGCCGAAAGAGCATGCTTGAGGCCGAGAGCGCGCACCTTCTTCGGCAGATCGTGCTCGTGGCTGCGAACGACCGGGCCGTGGGCCTTGCCGCCGCCGCGGAACTGCGGAGCGCGTGCCGAATGGTGACGGGCGCGGCCCGTACCCTTCTGCTTGTACATCTTGGCGCCGGTGCGCGCGATCTCGGCGCGACCCTTGGCCTTGTGCGTGCCCTGCTGCTTCTTGGCCAACTGCCAGCGCACGACGCGCTGCAGGATGTCCTCTCGTGGATCAAGGCCGAAAATCTCCTCGGAGAGTTTCACCTTGCCGGCGTCCTTGCCGCCCAGCGTTGTGATCTTAAGGTCCATTATTCCGCTCCCTCTGTGGCCGGGGCATCGTTCTTGGCGCCACTTTCGGCAGCAACTGCACGGATCGCGGCAGGCTTGGGCGCGTTGGCCGGCAGCGCAACCTTGGCGGCGTCGCGGACCAGGATCCAGGCGCCCTTCGAACCGGGAACCGCGCCGCGGATCAGGATCAGGCCGCGGTCGGCATCGGTCGAGACGACCTCGACATTCTGCGTGGTGACGCGGGTGTCGCCCATGTGGCCGGCCATATGCTTGCCCTTGAACACCTTGCCCGGGTCCTGGCGCTGGCCGGTCGAACCGTGCGTACGGTGCGACACCGAGTTACCGTGCGTCGCACGGCCACCACCCATGTGGTGGCGCTTGATGACGCCCTGGAAACCCTTGCCGATCGTCGTGCCCGTCACATCGACCTTCTGGCCGGCGACGAAGTGTTCGACGGTGATCTCGGCGCCGACATCGATCATGTTGTCGGCGGAGACGCGGAACTCGGCAACCTTGGCCTTCGGCTCGACGGAAGCGGTCGCGAAATGGCCGCGCATCGCCTTCGACGTGTTCTTCACCTTGGCAAGGCCAACGCCGAGCTGAACGGCCGTGTAGCCATTCTTCTCCTGCGTGCGCTGCGCCACGACCTGGCAGTTCTCCATCTGGAGAACGGTGACGGGAACATGTTCCCCGGCATCGTTGTAGATGCGGGTCATTCCCACCTTCTTTGCAATCACACCTGAACGCATCGGTTCAATTCCTTTAGAGTTCCCTGTCGGGGCACCGCCCCTTCACGCCTCTTGTCCTTTAGAGTTCCGGGCCGGGGCACCGCCCCTACCGCGCTCTCAATCCCTTAGAGCTTGATCTCGACGTCGACGCCGGCGGCCAGATCGAGCTTCATCAAAGCATCGACCGTCTGCGGGGTCGGATCGACGATGTCGAGCAGACGCTTGTGCGTGCGCATCTCGAACTGCTCGCGGCTCTTCTTGTCGACGTGGGGCGACCGGTTGACCGTGAACTTTTCGATCCGCGTCGGCAGCGGAATGGGGCCGCGGACGTTGGCGCCGGTGCGCTTGGCCGTCGACACGATTTCCCGCGTCGAGGCGTCAAGCACCCGGTGATCAAACGCCTTGAGGCGGATGCGGATATTCTGACCGTTCATTCGTCAATTCCTTGTTCTGGCGCGGCGCGGGCATCCCGCGCCCGCGACAGATCGGTTTAAGT
>NZ_CAUM01000105.1 GCF_000350085.1 Mesorhizobium metallidurans STM 2683 | reverse complement strand
GAGCACAGGCTAAGAAAAGAGTCGCAGGACATGGCATGACACTCTACCGGGCCAACCCGAAGCACGGCGTCGCCTGGATCACCGGCGGCAGCAGCGGCATCGGCCGCTCATTGGCCAAGGATCTTGCAGCCCAGGGCTATGCCGTCGCGGTGTCGGCGCTCGACGACGACCCGATCGACACGCTTGTTGTCGAGACGGCACAGATGCCGGGCCGCGTCACCGCCTATCCCTGCGACGTCACCGACGAGAAGCGCATGGCAAAGACGGTCGCGGCAATCGAGAAGGATCTCGGCCCGATCGTGCTCGCCGTCTTCAATGCCGGAAACTATATCGCGACACCGGGCGAGGATCTCACCGTGCGTGGGTTTCGCCAGTCCTTCGACGTCAACTATTTCGGCATCATCAACGGCCTGGTGCCGGTCGTCGAACGCATGCGCGTGCGTGGGCGCGGCCACATCGTGCTGGTCGGTTCCGTCACCGCCTATTTCGGCTGGCCGACCACGGCCGCCTATGGCGGCACCAAGGCGGCGATCAACATATTGGCGGAGTCGCTCAAATATGACTTCGACAAGATGAACGTCCGCGTCCAGGTGATGAATCCGGGCTTTGTCGACACGCCGCTGACCGAGAAGAACCTGCTGCCGATGCCCGGGCTGATGCCCGTCAACCGCGCCTCGCGGCGCATGGCGCGCGGCATCAGGTCCGGCGGCTTCGAAGTCACTTTCCCGCGCCGCCTGAGCTGGGGGCTGAAATTGCTCAGCATCCTGCCCAGACCGGTCTGCCGGTGGGTCATCAGCACAGCGACCCGCTGGAAGTCACGACCGCTGAATTTCGATCGCAAGCCGCCAAACGATTAGACTGTCCACAGGACATGAATTGCCTGGCTGCAATCGCGGCCATAGGTTGAGAATTGGTGTTTGGAGTTTGCGATGGGGCGACGGATCGTGCTCGCGGTGCTGGGTTTTGTCGTCATCCTTGTCCTGGCCGTCGTGCTTGGCCCGCGCGTGCCTGTCGATACCACGATCCGTTTCGATCCTTCCGTGATCGGCGACGATCCGCAGGCCTATCTGGCGCGCGAGGAGGCCGCCGTGCCTGATATTCGGGACGGGCTGGGGAAGGAAATCATCTGGGCAAACCCGATGGTTCACGCCAAAACGCCGCTGGCAATCGTCTACATCCACGGATTTTCGGCATCGAAAGGCGAAGTTCGTCCGCTGCCTGACGAGATCGCCGACCAGCTCGACGCCAATCTCTTCTACACCCGCCTCACCGGCCACGGGCAGGACGGCGCCGCGATGGCTGAAGGCAGCGTCAACGCCTGGATCAACGACTATGAGGAAGCGCTCGCCATCGGCCGGGCGATCGGCGACAAGGTGATCGTCATCGGCACCTCGACCGGCGGCTCGCTGGCGGCGTGGGCGGCGACGCAGCCCGGCGCGTCGGACGGCGTCGCCGCGATCGCGTTCATCTCGCCGAATTTCGGCGTCAAGGCTTCCGGCGCCGAACTGCTCACCAAGCCATGGGGCAAGCAGATCGCCGAACTGGTCATCGGCAAGCAACGCAGCTTTGAGCCGCGCAACGCCTTGCACGCGAAATTCTGGACCTACCGGTATCCGACGGCGGCGACGCTGCCGATGGCGGCGCTGACGGAACTCGCCTATGGCGCGAGGGTGGAGAAGGCGATCATACCGGCTCTCTTTATCTTCTCGGACTCCGACAAGGTCGTGCGGGAAGACCGCACCCGCGAAATCGCCGGGCGCTGGGGTGCAGCACATGAGTTGGTGCCGGTCGACGATACCGGCGACAAGGACAACCACGTCATTGCCGGCGACGCGCTGTCGCCGTCGACCACGGCCTTCCTGGCGCAGCGCATCGTGGTGTGGGTGGAGGCCGTGGCGAAGTAGAAACGACAGGGCGATCGAAACATTGCTCCGATCGCCCTTTTTTCACTTACGAGCGATCAAGCCGGGCTCAATCCGCCCACGTGATCTTGATCAGGCAGCCCGCGTCGCTGGCCGCTTACCGCCGAAGCGGCGCTTGTTATTGCCCTTGAACGGCTTGCGGCCTTCCGGGCGCTCGCCTTGCGGCTTGGCCGCGAACGGCCGATCGCCGGCCGGCTTGTCGCCGAACCGCTTCTTGCCGAAGCCGTTGTTGCCACCACCGGGCCGCCTGCCATCGCGACGGCCATTGTGGTCGGGGCGGTCGTTGGCCGGCTCGAAGCGCTCGTTCCTTTCGGCCGGATTGCGCTGCGGATCCGGGCTGCCGAGATGGTCGGCAACGACAGGCAGCTTGGTGCGGATGATACGCTCGACCTGGCGCAGCTTGCTGTTTTCGGAAGGATCGCAAAGCGTGATGGCAATACCGTCCATGCCGTTGCGGCCGGTACGGCCGATGCGGTGGACGTAGCTTTCGGCTTCGTCCGGCAGGTCGAAATTGACGACATGGCTGATGCCCGGCACATCGATGCCGCGCGCCGCGATATCGGTGGCGACAAGAATGCGCACCGAACCGTCGCGGAAATCGTTGAGCGCCTTTTGGCGGGCGTTCTGCGACTTGTTGCCGTGGATGACGGCGGCCTTGAAGCCGTCGCGATCGAGGTCCTTGGTCACCCTGTCGGCGCCATGCTTGGTGCGCGAAAAGACGATGACGGACTTCATCGCATCGTCGGCGAGCATCTTCGACAGGACCTGGCGCTTCTGCTTGGTGCGGGCAAGGACGACGCCTTGCACGATCTCGGCCGCCGCGGTGCTTTGCGGCGCGACTTCGACGCGGATCGGGTTCTTCAGCAGGCCTTTCGCCAGCTCGGCGATTTCATTCGGCATGGTGGCCGAGAACAGCACCGTCTGACGGTCGGGCGCGGTCGCCTTGGCGATGCGCTTGACGTCGTTGATGAAGCCCATGTCGAGCATGCGGTCACCCTCGTCCAGCACCAGCCATTTGGTGTCGGAGAGAATGAGGTCACCCTCGCGCACCAGATCGGTCAACCGGCCCGGCGTGGCGATCAGTATGTCGACGCCGGGTGCAACCTTCTTGACCTGGCTGAAGCGAGAGACGCCGCCAAGCACAAGCGCGGTCGAGACATGCGCGCCCTTGGCGAGAATCTTGATGGTGTCCTCGATCTGAACGGCGAGCTCGCGCGTCGGCGCCAGGATCAGGGCACGTGTGGTCTTCGCACGGCGCTTGGTGCCGAGCGCGATGATCTTCGACAGGATCGGCAGCGCAAAGGCCGCCGTCTTGCCCGAGCCAGTCTGGGCGATGCCGAAAATGTCACGGCCTTCCATCTGCGGCGGGATCGCCTGCGTCTGGATCGGCTTCGGATCGGTGAAGCCGGCGCCATGGGTCGCCTTGAGCAGCGCGCCCGTAATTCCAAGTGCTGCGAAACCGGAAAGGTCGCCAATGTTCTTATCGATCAAAGTGGTTTCCTTACCGGTTGAAGTGTTTTCGTTGGTCAAAATAGTCTTCTTTCACGCGGCTCCTGGCCGCAAACATCGAAGGCGGCAGGGCGCAACCTGCCGTCGAAAAAAATTGATATGAAACGACAAGGCGGGCGGACGGTATCGTCCACTCGGCTGCGCTGTCGTGCCCGCAGGCATCATGCCACGGGGCTTTTTCGCCACCTTGCCGATCAACGGGAAAGAGGGAAAACAGACGCAACCAGTCTCATTCGTCGAGAAGGCCGGACTATCCCGGCCCAAGCGCCTATGACGCCGCATATGGCCTAGTTCGCCGCAGAATGCAAGGGGCGTCATGTTGCAATGCAGCAAAAACAATCAGGGCGAGCTGCCGTGCTCAAACGTCGTCCGGCCACTCTCTCGCCCCATGCTGGACGAACAGAACTTCAATTTGAGTGTCCTTCACCCGATACGCGACGATGAAAGGTGTGCCGGAAATCACCAGTTCACGAGTGCCTTCGATTTCACCGATGCGTCCAATGAACGGATTGGCGGACAACAGCCGGGCAGTCTTTGAATGAATGTCCTTGACGATTCGGGCGGCAGCCCGCGGATTGTGCTGGCCGATATAGTCGCCGATTGATGCAAGCTCGATCAGATAGTGGAGGGTCCAGACCTTCGCACAGACCTTTATGCCTGACTGAATTTGTTCAGAACCGTGGCAATCTCTTCTTCGTTTGCGAAGTCCCCACGATCGGCGGCCTCGATTCCAGCCTGAACACCGGCGATCCACTTTTCCTGCCACGCCAGGGAACGGCCGTGCGACAGAGCATCCTCAATGATCTGATCGCGAGTCAGAGAGGAGCGCGAGGCCAAGATGTCGATCCGGCGGCTCAAATCCTCTGATATTTCAATGTTGTTCTTCATAGGTTCAGTCTGCCACATCAGGCGAATGCCTGCCAAGAAGTTTCGCCGCGGGAGAGTCACGCTTGCGCTCCCCTGCCGGCATGATTACCACGAAACGCAGCTTTCCCATTTTGAGGATCGACCGATGAAGGACGTGCTGAAGGAACTCGAGCGCCGCCGCGACATGGCGCGCATGGGCGGTGGCCAGGCCCGCATCGACGCCCAGCACAAGAAGGGCAAGCTGACCGCCCGCGAGCGCATCGACGTCTTTCTCGACGAAGGCTCGTTTGAGGAGTTCGACATGTATGTCGAGCATCGCTCCACTGACTTCGGCATGGAAAAGACCAAGATCGCCGGCGATGGCGTCGTCACCGGCTGGGGCACCGTCAATGGCCGCCCGGTCTACCTCTTCGCCAAGGATTTTACCGTATTCGGCGGCTCGCTGTCGGAGGCGCACGCCGAAAAAGTGGTCAAGGTGCAGGAGATGGCGCTGCGCAACCGCGCGCCGATCGTCGGCCTCTATGACGCCGGCGGCGCCCGCATCCAGGAAGGCGTGGCCGCACTCGGCGGCTATGCCGAGATTTTTCAGCGCAATGTGCTAGCTTCCGGCGTCATTCCGCAGATCTCGGTGATCATGGGCCCCTGCGCCGGAGGCGACGTCTATTCGCCCGCCATGACCGACTTCATCTTCATGGTGCGCGACACCTCCTACATGTTCGTAACCGGACCGGATGTGGTGAAGACCGTCACCAACGAAACGGTGACCGCCGAGAGCCTGGGCGGCGCCTCCGTCCACACGACGAAATCCTCGATCGCCGACGGCGCCTATGACAACGACGTCGAGGCATTGCTACAGATGCGCCGGCTGGTCGACCTGCTGCCCGCCTCCAACACGGCCGAGATTCCCGAGATCGAATGCTACCAGTCGGTCACCGATCACGATCTGTCGCTCGACCGGCTGATCCCCGACAACGCCAACAAGCCCTATGATATCAAGGAATTGATCCTCAAGATTGCCGACGAGGGCGACTTCTTCGAGATCCAGCAGAGCTTTGCCAAGAACATCGTCACCGGTTTCGGGCGTGTCGAGGGCCGCACGGTCGGCTTCGTCGCCAACCAGCCGATGGTGTTGGCCGGCGTTCTCGATTCGGATGCCAGCCGCAAGGCGGCGCGTTTTGTGCGCTTCTGCGATTGCTTCTCGATCCCGATCGTCACCTTCGTCGATGTTCCCGGCTTCCTGCCCGGCACCGCGCAGGAATATGGCGGTCTGATCAAGCACGGCGCCAAGCTCTTGTTCGCCTATGCGGAGGCGACCGTACCGAAGATCACCGTCATCACCAGAAAGGCTTATGGCGGCGCCTACGACGTCATGGCGTCGAAACATCTGCGCGGCGATATGAACTATGCCTGGCCGACGGCGCAGATCGCGGTGATGGGCGCCAGGGGCGCGGTCGAGATCATCTATCGCAAGGACATTGGCGATGCGGAAAAGATTGCAGCGCATACAAAGGCTTACGAGGATCGCTTCCTGTCCCCTTTCGTCGCCGCCGAGCGCGGCTATGTCGACGAGGTGATCATGCCGCATTCGACCCGCCGTCGCATCGCGCGCGCACTCAGGATGCTGCGCAACAAGGATATGCCGAACCCCTGGAAGAAGCATGATAATATCCCGCTTTGAAGCTGTCTCGTGCGGCGTTGCCGAGGCATCTTCCGCCGGCCGCGGCACGAACTGCCTAATGGCCTACTCGTCTTCAGCCGCACCAACCCGGCGCCCATCGCCGCGCGGGCAACGCTCGCCCCTGGTGTCGCATCATTGTCGATGCGCGTCTGGAAGATGAAGTAGGTCAAACCCTTGGCGTCGAGCGCTGCGAGCAGCGCAAACCGGAGGCTCATCGCGAGGCCGTCTCGTTACGGCTGTCGACAAGCTCGCGCAGCACCGGCACCAGCGCCAGCGGCAGATCCTCGGCGATCAACCCAGGCCCAAAACGGCTGCCGGCCTCGGCATGAATCCAGACCGCCGCGCAGGCCGCTTCGAAAGCCGGCATGCCTTGCGCCAGCAGTCCTGCGATGATCCCTGCCAGCACATCGCCGGAGCCGGCAGTGGCAAGCCATGGCGCACCGTTGCCGTTGATCGCCGCTCTGCCGTCGGGTGCGGCGATCACCGTATCCGCGCCCTTGTAGACGATGATAGCGTTGGCGCGGACAGCGGCCGCGCGCGCCCTGGCCAGCTTAGACAGGTCTTTGTCCGCGACGATATCGGGAAACAATCGGCCGAATTCGCCCTCGTGCGGTGTCATCGTCAGCGTCGGGGCATCCGGCCTGCCGGCTGCCTCAAACAGCATCGAAGCCGCATTGCGAAAGGACGTGATGCCGTCGGCATCGAGCACGAGCCCCTCGACGCCACCGTCCTGCCGCTTTCTGGCGAGCACGGCGAGGGCAAAATCGCGCGCCTTGTCGCCAATGCCGAAGCCGGGGCCGAGGACGAAACTCGACGGCCGACGCTCGCCGACAAAGTCGTGCACGTCCTCAATCGCACCTGCCTTGCGCAGCATGATCGAAGTCAGATGCGCGGCATTCACCTGCATGGCATTGGCCGGCGAAAGCACCGTCACCGCCCCTGCCCCGCTTCTGGCCGCGGCAAGCGCCGACAGCCGCGCGGCACCTGTTGCCGAAGGCCCGCCTAAAAAAACGCCGACATGGCCGCGCTTGTATTTGTGCGCGCCGATAGCGGGAATTGGGATATGCCTGAGCCAAAGCGCAGGCAGGTTCTCGAAAGTCCGCGGTTCAAGTTGCGCGATGGTTTCGTCGCCGATGCCGATGTCCGCAAGCACGACCTCGCCGCACATCGCGCGCCCCGGCAGCAGCAAATGCCCCGGCTTTTTGCGCGCGAACGTCACCGTGACCTCCGCGAGGAATGCCCGGCCGAGGACTTCGCCACTTGCGCCGGAGACGCCCGAGGGCAGATCGACCGCGACGACGGGCAGGTTCAATTCCGTCGCCCTGTCGACCGCGCTCGCGGCATCGCCGGCGAGTTGCTTGGACAGCCCTGCCCCGTAGAGCGCATCAACCACGATCGAGCCTGTCTCGGCAACAAACTCGGCCAGCGGCCGAGGCTCGACGGGGCATTGCGAAGCAGCGAGCGCCGCATCGCTGCCGGCCCTTGGCGGGCCGGACACCC
Source organism: Mesorhizobium metallidurans STM 2683 (assembly GCF_000350085.1). Lineage (GTDB taxonomy): Bacteria > Pseudomonadota > Alphaproteobacteria > Rhizobiales > Rhizobiaceae > Mesorhizobium > Mesorhizobium metallidurans. Next base: position 6,258 of record NZ_CAUM01000105.1, on the reverse strand, counting down.
AAAGCAGGACGTCGACGGCACTGTCCCTCAGAATGCCGGCGACGACGTAGCCGTCGCCGCCATTGTTGCCGGGACCGCACAGGACATGAACGCGATTCGCCTGGGGATAGCGGGCCAGGACCACGGCAGCGACCGCTTCGCCGGCACGCCGCATCAGGCCGATGCCGTCGAACGGTCCGGCCGCAATCGCCAGCCGGTCGGCCTCGGCCATCTCGGCCGGAGACAAAAGTTCATTGCTCATGGATTGCCGACCCGCATGTGCGCAAGCCCCAGCTTGTTCCGGTCGAACATTGTCCAGTTTTCGGTTTGAGGCAAACATCGAAGAGACGACACGATCCAACAACGCATCGTTCAAGAGATAGCGCCATGCGTAGGTGCCTATGAAATGTGCTTCCTGCCCTATTATTGTGCGGACGGAGAGATTGGCAATGTGTAGGTTCTGAGCGCCCATGGCGCATCCGATGCAGCGGATGACGCGAATTTGCATCCCGGCGCGGCATGGCATTGAAATCGTGTGATGCCGCTTCGAACCCCCTCAATTGGCACAGTTCGTGCTTGAAGGAGGCGCAAGCGGGGCTCATAACCCGTCTTTTTTGGCAGTGGAGGCCACTTTTTACATGAAAAAGATCGAAGCGATCATCAAGCCGTTCAAGCTAGACGAAGTGAAGGAAGCGCTTCAGGAGGCCGGGCTGCAAGGCATCACCGTTACCGAAGCCAAGGGCTTTGGCCGGCAGAAGGGCCATACCGAACTTTATCGCGGCGCCGAATATGTCGTCGATTTTCTGCCCAAGGTGAAAATCGAGGTCGTGCTCGGCGACGATGCGGTCGAAGGCGCCATCGAAGCCATCCGCAAGGCGGCCCAGACCGGCCGTATCGGCGACGGAAAGATCTTCGTCTCCAACATCGAGGAGGTGGTGCGCATCCGCACTGGCGAAACAGGGATGGACGCCGTCTGAGGTTTCTGATTTCAGATTACCGTCTCTCGAAACGTCATCACACAGGGAAGAAACGACATGACGACAGCCAAAGACATCATGAAGCAGATCAAGGACAACGACGTGAAATTCGTCGATCTGCGCTTCACCGATCCGAAGGGCAAGCTGCAACACGTGACAATGGATGTCGTCGAGGTCGAGGAAGACATGTTTGCCGATGGCGTCATGTTCGACGGCTCCTCGATCGCCGGCTGGAAGGCGATCAACGAGTCCGACATGGTGCTGATGCCCGACGCCGATACGGTGCATATGGACCCGTTTTTCGCGCAGTCGACGATGGTCATCCTGTGCGACATCCTCGACCCGATCTCGGGCGAGTCCTACAATCGCGACCCGCGCGGCACCGCCAAGAAGGCCGAGGCCTACATGAAGGCGGAAGGCATCGGCGATCAGATCTTCGTCGGCCCGGAAGCCGAGTTCTTCGTGTTCGACGACGTCAAGTACAAGGCCGACCCCTACAATACCGGTTTCAGGCTCGACTCCACCGAATTGCCGTCCAATGACGACACCGACTACGAAACCGGTAATCTCGGCCACCGCCCGCGCATCAAGGGCGGCTATTTCCCGGTGCCGCCGATCGATTCCGCGCAGGACATGCGCTCGGAAATGCTGACCGTGCTCGCCGAAATGGGCGTGCGCGTCGAAAAGCATCACCATGAGGTAGCCGCTGCACAGCACGAGCTCGGCATCAAGTTCGACACGCTGGTGCGCAACGCCGACAAGATGCTGATCTACAAGTATGTCGTCCACCAGGTCGCCAATGCCTATGGCAAGACGGCCACCTTCATGCCGAAGCCGGTGTTCGGCGACAACGGCTCGGGCATGCATGTCCACCAGTCGATCTGGAAAGGCGGCAAGCCGACCTTCGCCGGCAATGAATATGCCGGCCTGTCGGAGAGCTGCCTGTTCTATATCGGCGGCATCATCAAGCACGCCAAGGCCATCAATGCCTTCACCAATCCGCTGACCAACTCCTACAAGCGTCTGGTGCCGGGCTATGAAGCGCCGGTGCTGCTCGCCTATTCGGCGCGCAACCGCTCGGCCTCGTGCCGCATTCCGTTCGGCTCGTCGCCGAAGGCCAAACGTGTCGAGGTCCGCTTCCCCGATCCGGGCGCGAACCCCTACCTCGCCTTCGCCGCCATGCTGATGGCCGGCCTCGACGGCATCAAGAACAAGATCCATCCGGGACAGCCGATGGACAAGGATCTCTACGACCTGCCGCCGAAGGAACTGAAGAAGATCCCGACCGTCTGCGGCTCGCTGCGCGAAGCCCTGCAGAGCCTCGACAAGGATCGCGGCTTCCTGAAGGCCGGCGGCGTCTTCGACGACGACCAGATCGACAGCTATATCGAGCTCAAGATGGCCGAAGTGATGCGCTTCGAAATGACGCCGCATCCGGTCGAATACGACATGTATTATTCGATCTGAGCCGGATCGGTTCAGAAACAAAAAACCCCGGCGGAGACGCCGGGGTTTTTCATGTCATTTGTCGTAAGAGCCAGGCCACCGGCACCGCCGACATGACAGAACCACATCACGGCGCAGACGCGGGCGCCTGCGCCGTGAGAAGTGATCAGGCCGCGGCCTTCTTCTCAGCCGTGTCCACGCTGGCGATCGTCTTCAGGATCTGCGAGGCGATCTGGTAGGGGTCGCCCTGCGAGTTCGGACGACGATCCTCGAGATAGCCCTTGTAGCCATTGTTGATGAAGGAATGCGGCACGCGGATCGAGGCGCCGCGGTCGGCGATGCCGTAGCTGAACCTGTTCCACGGCGCGGTCTCATGCTTGCCGGTCAAGCGCTTGTCATTGTCCGGGCCGTAGACGGCGATGTGGTCCATCAGGTTCTTGTCGAAGGCCGCCATCAGCGCCTCGAAATAGTCCTTGCCGCCGACTTCGCGCATATAGGCGGTCGAGAAATTGGCGTGCATGCCGGAGCCGTTCCAGTCGGTATCGCCGAGCGGCTTGCAATGGTACTCGATGTCGATGCCGTATTTCTCGGTGAGGCGCTGCATCAGGTAGCGGGCCATCCACATCTGGTCGGCGGCCTTCTTGGACCCCTTGCCGAAGATCTGGAATTCCCACTGGCCCTTGGCCACTTCGGCGTTGATGCCCTCGTGGTTGATGCCGGCCGCGAGGCACTGGTCGAGATGCTCCTCGACGATCTGGCGCGCGACGGAGCCGACGTTGGAGTAGCCGACGCCGGTGTAGTACGGGCCTTGCGGCGCGGGATAGCCGCTCTCGGGGAAGCCGAGCGGGCGGCCGTCCTTGTAGAAGAAGTATTCCTGCTCGAAGCCGAACCAGGCGCCCTCGTCATCGAGGATGGTGGCGCGCTTGTTCGACGCATGCGGCGTAACACCATCCGGCATCATTACCTCGCACATGACGAGCACGCCGTTGGTGCGCGCCGGATCCGGGAACACGGCGACCGGCTTCAGCACGCAGTCGGAGCTGTGGCCTTCGGCCTGCATGGTCGAAGAGCCGTCGAAGCCCCACAGGGGCAGCTGCTCGAGCGTCGGGAACTCGGCGAATTCCTTGATCTGGGTCTTGCCCCGAAGGTTGGGAACCGGGGTGTATCCATCGAGCCAAATATACTCGAGCTTATACTTCGTCATTCTGACCTCTCGTTGCTTGATAAACCGAACTTCTGGATAATGACGGCGCGCGCCGAACCACCCAGCAGCCGACCTGCCGGTTCATTAAAAAGCAAATCGTGTGCCATTCTCGGCCTGAGAGGTGCGGCAAAAATGACGCGACAACCCGGCAAACCCGCCAAGCCGTCTAAGCAATGCGGCAAGATCAATCAAAAGCAGATATTGCATAAATCTTGGGCAAGTACTGATCTTTTGATAGGCATATTGCTTAAATGGATTGCAGCACCTATCTTGAGAAAAACTTGAATCGATATCGTTCGGCAGAAGAAAGGAGATCGGCAATGGAAATCACTCCGACCCGTCCCTCGGCCAAGATCCTGATGTTCCCGGTGGCAGCTCGCGTTTCTGCCTCAAATTTAAGCGGAAAGGCTAAGTTCGCGGCAGAGCTTGCCTCTATGCGCAATGTCAGCACGGATTTCGGCGACGCCTGGTACCACGAGGCTGCCATCGAGGAAGCGGAACAGGCTCGGAAGAGCTAAGTTCTTTTTCGCAGGGTCATTGAAAAACCCGGCGCGATTGCTCGCGCCGGGTTTTCTTTTGAACGCTGGGCTAATGCCTACTACCCAATGGCTACTGCTTGGTGTGCAGGTTGGTGCCAAGCGTATCCCTGACGAAGATCATGCCGATGATCAGCGACATCGCCGCGATAATCACCGGATACCAGAGACCGTAGTAGATATCGCCCTTGTAGGCACTGAGCGCGAACACCGTCGCCGGCAGCAGGCCGCCGAACCAGCCATTGCCGATGTGGTAAGGCAGCGACATGCCGGTGTAGCGGATGCGGGTCGGGAACATCTCGACCAGGATCGCCGCGATCGGGCCATAGACCATGGTGACGAACAGGACGAGGACGAACAGGATGGCGATCGTCATCGGCCAGTTGACCGCCGCCGGATCAGCGAACATGGCGAAAGGGCCGCCGCCCGGTATATTGTAAACGGTGAGTTCGGGGGCGCCGGCTGCCTCATCGGCGGTCAGCAACTTGTCCTTGATCGCCTGGTCGGTCGGAACCGTCGCCTTCTCGCCGCCGCGGATCGCTGCCGCATCGAGCTTCAGCTCGGGATTGGCCGCGATGAAGGCGTCGAGCTTCTGGTCCGGCACCTTGATTGCTGCGCGCTTGAGCGGATAGCCACCGTCCTGCAAGGACATATTGACCGCCTTGACGAAAGCAGTGTCCTTGGCTTTCGCCTGATCGCCAGCGGCGGTGGCATCGTAAGACTCCACCGTCTCGTTGCCGATCTTGACCGACGCAGCCGTTCCGGGTGCGGCTGTCGCGACGACGTCATAGGGCACCGAATTCTTGGTCAGGAACGAGGTAGCGATGTCACAGGACGTCGTGAACTTGGCGGTGCCGACCGGATTGAACTGGAACCTGCAATCCCCAGGCGCTGCCGTCACCGTGGCGCGAGTGTTCTGCTGCGCTGTGGCCAGCGCCGGGTTGGCCGCCCAGGTCAAGGCCTTGAACAGCGGGAAGGTACAGACAATTCCCAATGCGAGGCCGGCCATGATGATCGGCTTGCGGCCGATCTTGTCGGAGAGCCAGCCGAACACGACGAAGAAGATCGACCCGATGGCCAGCGCAATCGCGATCATGATGTTGACCGACTGCGCATCGACCTTAAGCACGTTGGTCAGGAAGAACAGCGCGTAGAACTGGCCATTGTACCAGATCACTGCCTGACCGGCGGTGAGGCCGAGCAGCGCCAGCAGCGCGATCTTGGCGTTCTTCCATTGGCCGAAGGCTTCCGTTAGCGGCGCCTTGGAACCCTTGCCCTCTTCCTTCATGCGCTGGAAGGTCGGCGATTCAGCCAGCGACAGCCGAATCCAGATCGAAATGGCGAGCAGCAGGAAAGAGACGAGGAACGGGATGCGCCAGCCCCATGCGGCATAGGTTTCCTTGGCCATCGAACCCTGGACGATCAGGATGACGATCAGCGACAGGAACAGACCGAGCGTTGCCGTCGTCTGGATCCATGACGTGTAGAAGCCGCGGCGGTCGTCCGGCGCATGCTCGGCGACATAGGTCGCGGCACCGCCATATTCGCCGCCGAGCGCCAGGCCCTGCAGCATGCGCAGGACGATGAGGATCACGGGCGCGGCGATTCCCAAAGTCGCATATCCAGGCAGCAAGCCGACCAGGAAAGTCGACAGGCCCATGATCGTCATGGTGACGAGGAAAGTATATTTGCGGCCGACAAGGTCGCCGATGCGGCCGAACAGCAGGGCGCCGAACGGTCGCACGAGGAAGCCGGCGGCGAAAGCCAGCAGCGCGAAGATATTGCGCGTCGCTTCCGGAATGGTTGGACTGAAGAAAGTCGAACCAATGAACACTGCCAGCGAACCGTAGAGATAGAAATCGTACCATTCAAAAACGGTGCCGAGCGAGGAAGCGAAGATGACCTTCTTCTCCTCCCGTGTCATGCCGCGGCTTGCGCCGCCGGCGGTCGATGCCATTGCCATTGATATGTCCTCCCGTGAGATCCCGTCTGTCCTCGATGCTGCGCATCAATGTCCGTGTTCTCCTCCGAACGCGGACTCAGCGCAGCCAACGGTGTAAAAAGTGACAGAAAGTACCGCCCGGCGGCAGACCAACCTTGGGATTATGACTTTGGT
>NZ_CAUM01000106.1 GCF_000350085.1 Mesorhizobium metallidurans STM 2683 | reverse complement strand
CGAGCCGCCAGAGCTTGCGGGCATTCGCCGACAAGAGCCTGTCGCGCTCGGCGATGCTACAGCCCGAAAGCAGCGCATGGGTCGCCGCCACCCAGGTCGACAGGCCGCCACCAAGCGTGCAGACGGGCCAATCGCTGCCCCAGACGACACGTTCCCAGCCGAATTCACCGATGGTGTGTTCAACAAAAGGCCGCAATGTCTCGGCCGTCCAGCTGCCGGGATCGGCATAGGCAACGACGCCGGAGATCTTGGCCATGACATTCGGGCGTCGCGCGATCTCGCTCATATGCTCGCGCCATGGATGCTCGGCGTTGCCCTTGATGTCGGGGACGCCGCAATGGTCGAGGACGAACTGCACGTCGGGCGCCAGGTCGGCAAGGGCAATCGCCTTCGGAATCTGATGCGGCAGCACCACGAGATCGAAGGTCAGGCCGGTGCCACCGAGCCGCTTGATGTTGTCGCGGAACAGCATGCCTTCCGATAGCTCGTCGGGCATGACATGGAGGACACGGCGGAAGCCCTTGACGAAGGGATTTGCCTGCTGGCGTTCGAGATAGGCCGGAAAATCCTCGTCTTCCGGCCGGCAGGAGGCGATCGCCCCGACCAGCAGGCTGCCAGGCTGCCGTGACAGCCCTTCGACACGACCGGTCTCGGCCTCGATGTCGGCCGGATCGACATCCACTTCCATGTGCAGCACGCGCTCGACGCCGACACGGTGGGCCTCCAAGGCGTATTCCTCGTAAGAGAAATCGCGATTGAGCGCTGGTACACCGCTCAGCCAGGGATAACGCAAGGCCGAGCGATCGATGAGATGCAGATGGGTGTCGATGATCATGGCAGCGTATCCCTCATAGCGCCCCAACACTATCTCGCTGAAAAATTCATTATTCAAATAGGAAATTACGACGATTGAGGTACGTCCGAGCCGGCCAATCGCGACAATCGAGTCGCTGCGCCCTGCAGCAACTGGATCGTCAGCGTGATGTCAGGTGCGTTCGCCGCGTTTACGAGGGTGATGTAAGGAATTGTCAGCGCCGCGATAGCGCGGCCATCCGGTCCCAGCACAGGTGTCGAAAGGTTGTAGACGCCGGCCGTCTGCAGCGAGGCCATCATCTCGTAGCCGCGGTCGCGAACCTGGTCGAGCCTGGCAAAGAACTCGGCCGGCTGCGCCGCCTTGTCGGTGCTGCGGACGTGCTCGGAGATCATCATCTGCCGTTCTTCCTGTGACCGGAAGGCCAGCAGGACATGTCCCGAACCGGTGTCGAACAGGCTGATATGGGAGCCGACCCGGATCGAGATGCCCCAATAGTTCGGCGCCTCCTGCTGAGCGATGACGACAGCGGAGCCGCGATCAAAAACAACAAGTTGGTTTGCCTGCTGCGAGGTTTCGGCAAGTTCGCGCATCACCGGCGTCGCGTAGGAAACCAGCCGCCGCACCGGGGCGTGCAATTGCGCCAGGCCGAACAGCTTCAGCGTCAACGAATAACGGTCGCCGTCCAGCCGGGTGACGTAGCCGCGCCGCACCAGCCGGTCGAGCATGCGGTAGAACTCATTGGGGCTGCGATCGAGTTTCTTGGCGATTTCCGCCTGGGTCAGGCCACCGTCAACGCCGGCCAGCAGCTCAAGGATGTCGAGCCCCTTGTCGAGCGCCGGCGCGCGATAACGCTCGTCTTCGCTGTCGTCCATGGCTCATCCCCCTCAGTGAATTCGATTCTTCATATACGCAGGAACAAGGCCGACGGAAACAAATTTCGCCTTGACGTATCCGTGAATGTTTTGTTTGTATATGAATGTAGCGCTTCTTGTCATCAGACGAGTTGCGGTCGCCGCTGAGGCGCACCCAGGGAGGATACCAATGAACAGACTGCTTTCCGGCGTGTCCGCCGGCGCATTGGTGCTTGCATTCGGTGCAGGCACTGCCCTTGCCGGCGACCTGCCCGGCAAATTCGAAGGCGTCACCGTCGACGTGAAGCTGATCGGCGGCCAGCAATATGAAAAGCTCTACGAGCGCATTCCCGAATGGGAAAAGGCGACCGGCGCCAAGGTCAATATCCTGACCAAGAAGAACGGCTTCGACATCGACAAGGAACTCAAGTCCGACATCGCCTCGGGCAGCACCAACTGGTGCGTCGGCTGGAACCATTCGTCGTTCGCGCCGCAGTATACGGGCCTCTACACCGACCTCAGCAAGCTCTTGCCCAAGGAAGAGATCGACGCCTTCGTGCCCTCGACGATCCAGGCGGCAACCATCGACGGCAAGCTGATGATGCTGCCGCGCGCCCAGTTCGACGTTTCGGCGCTCTACTACCAGAAGAGCCTGTACGAGAACGCCGACAACAAGACCAAGTTCAAGGCGAAATACGGTTATGACCTGGTGCCGCCGGACACCTGGAAGGAAGTCGCCGACCAGGCCGAGTTCTTCGCCAACCCGCCCAATTTCTACGGCACGCAGTTCGCCGGCAAGGAAGAGGCCATCAACGGCCGCTTCTACGAGATGGTCGTCGCCGAAGGCGGCGAGTATCTCGACAAGGACGGCAAGCCGGTCTTCAATTCCGAGGCCGGCATCCGGGCGCTCGACTGGTTCGTCAATCTCTACAAGGCCAAGGCCGTGCCGGCGGGAACGACCAACTATCTGTGGGACGATCTCGGCCAGGGCTTTGCCTCCGGCACCGTCGCCATCAATCTCGACTGGCCGGGCTGGGCAGGCTTCTTCAACGATCCGAAGTCGTCGAAGGTCGCCGGCAATGTCGGCGTCAAGGTTGCACCGAAAGGCTCCTCGGGCAAGCGTACCGGCTGGTCCGGTTTCCACGGCTTCTCGGTGACCGAGAATTGTCCGAACAAGGAGGCGGCGGCCTCGCTCGTTTGGTGGCTGACCAACGAGGACAGCCAGAAGCTCGAAGCCGCCGCGGGTCCGCTGCCGACCCGCACCGCGGTGTGGGACTGGGACCTGAAGCAGGCCGAAAACGATCCTTACAAGAAGGAGGTTCTTGCCGCCTTCCAGGAAGAAGCCAAGCACGCTTTTGCCGTGCCGCAGACGCCTGAGTGGATCGAAATCTCGAACGCCGTCTACCCCGAGTTGCAGGCGGCGATCCTCGGCGACAAGACCTCCAAGCAGGCGCTGGATGAAGCCGCCGCCAAGGCGACGCAGATCCTCGAAGACGCCGGCAAGCTCTAGAAACCGCTACCAAGGCCGCCTCCCCCCTGACGATTGGGGGAGGCGATCGCGCGTCGCCGGGCGCTGACCAATCCACGATGGCCTTTCAGTTCCTGGCCCGGTCCTCGAAAACAAGAGGCACCGATAGTTGAATGCAACACCTCACGGGATCCTGATGAAGGGCTTCAAGCCATCCGCGCCATTCCTGCTGCTGCTTCCAGCCATGATCGTGCTGGCGGCGGTTGTCGTGGTGCCGTTGCTGTTGTCGCTCTATTCCAGCTTCACGCCTTTTCGTTTGACGCGGCCCGAGACATTCTTCGTCTTCGTCGGCTTCAGGAACTATCTTTCGATCCTGTCCAACGCCGATTTCTGGTGGGCGTTCGGGCGCACCGTTCTTCTGCTGACGATCGCGCTCAATCTCGAAATGCTGCTCGGCCTCGGCCTGGCGATGCTGGTCGAGAAGGCAACGCGCGGCCAGCGCATCCTGCGTACGCTGATGATGTTTCCGATGATGTTCTCGCCGATCCTCGTCGGCTTCCAGTTCAAATTCATGTTCAACGACAATATCGGCCTGGTGAACAATGCCTTGCAGTCGCTCGGCATCACCCAGGACGCCATACCGTGGCTGATCGAAGGCCATCTTGCCTTCATCGCCATTTCAATTGCCGAGACCTGGTCGTCGACAGCGATCTTCGCGATCCTGATCCTCGCCGGTCTTCTGGCCATGCCGAAGGAACCGATCGAGGCGGCGCGGGTCGACGGCTGCACGCCGTGGCAGACATTCCGCTATGTAACGTGGCCGTTCGTGATGCCCTTCGCCTACATCGCCATGACCATCCGCTCGCTCGACGTGGCGCGCGCCTATGACATCGTGAAGATCATGACCGATGGCGGACCGGCGGGCCGCACCGAACTCCTGTGGACCTTGGTGGCGCGCACCGCCTACAGCGACGGGCGCATGGGCATGGCCAACGCCATGGCCTATTTCTCGATCCTGCTGTCGATCGCCTTCACCGTCTATTTCTTCAACAAGCTCGCCGCGGCGCGCACCCAGATCGGTGCTGAGTGGTGAGGCGCGCGTGGTGAGAATGGACGAGAATTCTTCCGCCCGCCTGAAGCGCCGGCTCACGGGCATCGTCTATCGCATCGGCCTGTTCCTGGCGATGCTGACGATCTGCCTGCCTGGTCTGTGGATCGTTATCTCGTCCTTGCGGCCAACCGTCGAGATCATGGCCAAGCCGCCGGTGTGGATCCCGCAGGAGATTTCATTCGACGCCTATGTCGCCATGTTCAGCGGCATCGGCAAGGGCGGCATCCCGGTGATCGAATATTTCCGCAACTCGCTGATCATCTCGGTGACCTCGACTGTCATTGCGGTCGCCATCGGCATGGCCGGCGGCTACGCCTTCGCGCGCTACCGCTTTCGCGGCAAATCGAGCGTCTTCCTCGGCCTGATGCTGACGCGCACGGTGCCTGGCATCGCCTTGTCGCTGCCGCTGTTCTTCCTCTATGTGCGGCTTGGCATCATCGACACGCATTTCGGACTGATCCTTGCCTATGTCGCGCTCAATGTGCCGTTCACGATCTGGCTGATCGACGGCTTCTTCCGTCAGGTTCCAAAAGACCTGGCGGAGGCAGCCCAGATCGACGGCTGCACGCGCTGGCAGGCCTTCTGGCAGGTCGAGTTCCCGCTTGCCGGGCCGGGCATCGCTTCCGCGGCGATCTTCGCCTTCCTGACCTGCTGGAATGAATTCGCGCTGGCCTCGCAACTGACCCGCTCGGTCAGCGCCAAGACGCTGCCGGTCGGCCTGCTTGATTACACGGCCGAGTTCACCATCGACTGGCGCGGCATGTGCGCGCTTGCCGTGGTGATGATCATCCCGGCGCTGACCCTCACCTATATCGTCCAGAAGCACCTTGTCGGCGGCCTGACCTCCGGCGCGGTGAAAGGCTGACCCAATGGCAACCGTTTCCCTCACCAAGCTGACCAAGCGCTACGGCAATATAGAGATCGTGCACGGCATCGATCTCGACATCACCGACCGCGAATTCATCGCGCTGGTCGGCCCGTCCGGCTGCGGCAAGTCGACGACGCTGCGCATGATCGCCGGGCTGGAGGAGATCAGCGATGGCTCGATCGAAATCGGCGGACGCATCGTCAACGACCTGCCGCCGCGCTCGCGCAACATCTCGATGGTGTTCCAGTCATACGCGCTCTATCCGCACATGACTGTGCGCGAGAATCTCGGCTTCTCCCTGAAGATCGCCGGCGCCGCCAAGGAGGACATGGATCGTCGCGTCGCCGAAGCGTCGGCCATCCTCGGCCTCGATACGCTGCTCGACCGGCGCCCGTCGCAATTGTCCGGCGGCCAACGCCAGCGCGTCGCCATGGGCCGCGCCATCGTGCGCGATCCGGATGTGTTCCTGTTCGACGAGCCGCTCTCCAATCTTGACGCCAAGCTGCGCACGCAGATGCGCACCGAGATCAAGAAACTGCATGCCAAGGTGCAGTCGACGGTGATCTACGTCACCCATGATCAGGTCGAGGCGATGACGCTGGCCGACCGCATCGTCATCATGCGCGACGGCTATATCGAGCAGGTCGGCACGCCCGACGAGGTCTTCCGGCGGCCAGCGACGCGCTTCGTCGCCGGCTTCATCGGCTCACCGCCGATGAACCTGCATGAGGCGACGATCGATGACGGCCAGATGGTTTTCGCCAGTGGCGAGAAATTGCCGCTGCCTGGGCAGTTCAAGGCCAATGTCGCCGTCGGCGACAAGGTTGTGTTCGGGCTGCGGCCGGACGACATTTATCCGACTGGCCACGGTATCAGCTCCGGCAGTGTGGCGGACGTCCATCAGATCGAACTGCCGATCACCGTCACCGAACCGCTCGGCAACGAGACGCTGGTGTTCGTCGAATTCAATGGCAGCGACTGGGTTTCGCGCATGCTGAACCCCAGACCGCTGAAGCCGGGCGAGCGGGTTGCCATGAGCCTCGACATGTCGCAGGCGCATCTGTTTGCCGCCGAGACCGGAACGACATTGCGGAGTTGAAGGCATGGCCAGAATCGAGAAAGTCGAATTGCGGATGGTGGACCTTGTGCCCAAGGTCAAGCGCACCGACGCCATCCAGAGTTTCGTCAGCCAGGAAACGCCAATCGTGACGATCACCGATTCCGACGGCGCGGTCGGCACCGGTTACAGCTACACGATCGGCACTGGCGGTTCGTCGGTGATGCGGCTGCTCTCGGACCATCTGGCGCCGCGCCTGATCGGCCGCGATCCCGACATGATCGAGGCGATCTGGCACGATCTCGAATTTGCCACGCATGCCACCACCATCGGTGCGATCACCGCCATAGCGATCGCGGCGATCGACACAGCACTTTGGGATCTGCGGGCAAAGAAGCAAGGCCTGCCGCTGTGGAAGCTGGCCGGCGGCGCCAAGGATCGCTGCCCGCTCTATACAACCGAAGGCGGCTGGCTGCACATCGAGACTCAGGCGCTGATCGACGACGCGCTGGCTGCCAAGGGCAAGGGGTTTCGCGGCTCGAAGGTGAAGATCGGCAAGCCGCACGGCGCGGAGGACCTGGCGCGCCTGTCGGCGGTGCGCAAGGCGGTTGGCGACGGCTACGAGATCATGACCGACGCCAATCAGGGCTTTTCGGTCGACGAGGCGATCCGGCGCGCGGCAAGGCTGCGCGAGCTCGACCTCGCCTGGATCGAGGAGCCGCTGCCGGCCGACGACGTTGACGGCCATGTGCGGCTGTCGAACTCGACGCCGACGCCGATCGCCATTGGCGAGTCGCTCTACTCCATCCGCCATTTCCGCGAATATATGCAGAAAGGCGCCTGCTCGATCGTGCAGGTCGATGTCGGCCGCATCGGCGGCGTCACCCCGTGGCTCAAGATCGCCCATGCGGCGGCGGCCTTCGACATTCCCGTCTGCCCGCATTTTCTGATGGAGCTGCATGTCAGCCTGACCTGCGCTGTTCAGAACGGCAGATATGTCGAGTACATTCCCCAACTCGACCAGTTGACCGGCAAGCATATGCGCATCGAGGACGGCCAGGCGCTGGCGCCCGACGAACCGGGCATCGGCATCGACTGGGACTGGGACGCGGTGAAGGCCATGAGCATCGCCGAATTCACCACGGCGATCACCAGATAGGGAGACGGGCATGCAGCGGATGGGGATGGTGCTGGGGCTGAAATCGGAAAAGGCCGAGGAATATGTTCGCCTTCACGCCGCCGTCTGGCCTGATGTGCTGACCATGATTTCGGCCTGCAACATCAAGAACTACTCGATCTACCTGAAGCAGCCGGAGAACCTGCTGTTCAGCTATTTCGAATACCATGGCGCCGACTACGCGGCCGACATGGCTAAAATGGCGGCTGACCCGAAAACCCAGGAATGGTGGGCCGTCTGCATGCCTTGCCAGGAGCCCTTGGCGACGCGCAAGGAAGGCGAATGGTGGGCAGCGATGGACGAGGTCTTCCATCATGACTGAAGGCGGTTTTGACCCTGCCTCACTCGTCCAGGCCTGGCCCAAACCCTCGGCGCCCCGTCCGATCGTCACCTTCGGCGCCGGGTCGATCGTCGGCGATGCGCATTTCCCGGCCTATAGGAAGGCCGGCTTTCCGGTCGCCGGCCTCTACGATCCAGATCATGCCAGGGCGACGCGGCTGGCGGAGCGATGGGGCGTGTCAGCCTTTCGCTCGGTAGCTGAGGCCGCCGCAGTCGACGACGCGATCTTCGACCTCGCCACGCCGCCCTCCCGCCATCCCGATGTGCTGACGGCATTGCCTGACGGCGCAGTAGCGTTGATCCAGAAGCCGATGGGCAGCAACCTCGCCGAGGCGACCGCAATCCTGGAGATCTGCCGGACCAAGAACCTCAAGGCGGCCGTGAACTTCCAGCTGCGCTTTGCCCCGATGATGCTGGCACTCAAGGATGCCATCGCTAAGCGCTGGCTCGGCGAAATCGTCGATTTCGACGCCTGGCTGGCGCTGGCGACACCGTGGGAGCTCTGGGAATTCCTGCTCAAGGCGCCGCGTGTCGAGATTGCCATGCATTCGATCCACTATCTCGATCTGATCCGGCAATTGCTGGGCGATCCCAAAGGGGTGCACGCCAAGACGCTCGGCCATCCCAACCATGCCGTGGCGCAGACACGCACCAGCGCCATTCTCGACTATGGCGGCACCGTGCGTTGCGCGCTGTCGATCAACCACGACCACAAGTTCGGCCGCCGGCACCAGGCCTGCGAGTTCCGCATCTGCGGCACTAAGGGTGCTGCCTATCTCAAGCTCGGCCTCAATCTCGACTATCCGCGCGGCGAGCCGGATGTGCTGGAGATCTATCCGAAAGGCGGGACGGACTGGGTCGCCGTGCCATTGGCCGGCGAGTGGTTTCCCGACGCCTTCGTTGGTCGCATGGCCAATGTCCAGCGCTTTGCGGCCGGAGAAGATGCAACGCTGATCAGCCCGGTCGAGGATGCCTGGAGCACTATGGCGCTGGTCGAGGCGGCCTATCAGTCGAGCGCGGCGCCGGCGACGCCGCTCGCGGAAAGACCCTGATGGAACAGATCCAGTATTTCGAGGACTACGAGATCGGTTCGTCACGCCTGACCAGCGGCCGCACCATCACCGAGACGGACTTCGTCGTCCATGCCGGCCATACCGGCGATTTCTTCCCACACCATATGGATGCCGAGTTCATGAAGACGACGCCGTTCGGCCAGCGCATCGCTCACGGCACGCTGGTGTTCTCGGTCGGCGTCGGGCTGACGGCAAGCGTCGTCAACCCGGTTGCCTTTTCCTATGGCTACGACCGGCTGCGCTTCATCAAGCCGGTGTTCATCGGCGACACGATCCGTACGCGCACCACTATTGCCGCCAAGGAAGACGATCCCAAGCGGCCAGGTTCGGGACGGGTGATCGAGCGCTGCGAAGTGATCAACCAGCATGGCGATGTCGTGCTGGCGGCTGACCATATCTATGTCGTCGAACGTCGAGACAAGCCGAAGCAGGCTTGACTCGCGCTGCTTCGACCCCAGCGCCCAAGCCGTCTCGAAAAGTACCGTCACCGCCCCAGCAAAGGCATTAGCCAGAAGCCATCGCGATCGACAAGCAACCGGTGTTGCACACACCCTGCTGCGGGCGGTGTGATGTGAGCGCTGGCATCCACTCGATTCCTGCCCAATTTCCGGCTAGCCTGGGCGATAGATGGCTCAGTTCTGGCGGGTGAATCATAATCAGACCGCCCATCAAGAGATTGATGGGCAGCACCTTTGGTCCCCCAAGACCGAGAGCAATGGCGCGCGAAGTGAGTTCTACAACAATATGCGCCGTGCAACGCCCGGCGACCTTGTCCTTTCGTATGCCGATCAAGCAATT
>NZ_CAUM01000107.1 GCF_000350085.1 Mesorhizobium metallidurans STM 2683 | reverse complement strand
CGGCGGTGGTGTCGCCCCCACCCGCGCCTGCGGCGCGACCTCCCCCATCAGAGGGGGAGGTGGGAGCCACCGCCTTCGTCGCTTCGTCCTTTTTTGCGGGCGCCTCGGCTTTTGCCGGCGCGGCAGCGCCGTCACCGCTCTTCGCGGCAGCACCGGCATCCTCGCCCTCGGCCGCGAGCACGGCGATCAGCGCATTGACCTTGATGCCTTCGGTGCCGGCCGGAACGACCAGTTTGGCAACCGTGCCCTCATCGACGGCTTCGACTTCCATCGTCGCCTTGTCGGTCTCGATCTCGGCGATCACGTCGCCCGGCGAGACCTTGTCGCCCTCCTTGACGAGCCATTTGGACAGATTGCCCTCTTCCATCGTGGGCGAGAGGGCCGGCATGGTGATGTTGATCGGCATATCTTCCTCCCGCCTTGCTCAGCGATAAGTGACGGCTTTGACCGCCTCGACAACCTCGCCGACATTGGGCAACGCCAGTTTTTCGAGGTTCGCGGCATAAGGCATCGGCACGTCCTTGCCGGCAATGGTGATGACCGGGGCGTCGAGAAAATCGAAGGCGCGCTGCGACACCTGGTTGGCGATATGGTCGCCGACCGAGTTCTGCGGATACCCTTCCTCCACCACCACCAGACGGTTGGTCTTCTTGACCGAGGCGATGATGGTGTCGAAATCGAGCGGCCGGATGGTCCTGAGGTCGATGATCTCGGCATCGATGCCCATGCCGCGCAGTTCGGCCTCGGCCTTCACCGCATAGGTCATGCCGATGCCGAAGGAGACGATGGTGACGTCCTTGCCCGGTTTGTGGATGCGTGCCTTGCCGATCGGCAGCACGAAATCGTCCAGCTTCGGCACGTCGAAGGAGTGACCGTAGAGGATTTCGTTTTCGAGGAAGATGATTGGGTTCGGGTCGCGGATCGCGGCCTTCAGCAAGCCCTTGGCGTCGGCGGCGGTGTAAGGCATCACCACTTTCAGGCCGGGGATGTGGCTGTACCAGGCGGCATAGCATTGCGAATGCTGGGCGGCAACGCGGGCCGCCGCACCGTTCGGGCCACGAAAGACGATCGGCGCGCCCATCTGGCCGCCGGACATATAGAGCGTCTTGGCGGCGGAGTTGATGATCTGGTCGATCGCCTGCATGGCGAAGTTGAAGGTCATGAACTCGACGATCGGCTTCAGGCCGGCCATCGCCGCGCCGACGCCGACGCCGGCAAAGCCATGCTCGGTGATCGGCGTATCGACGACGCGGCGTTCACCGAATTCCTGGAGCAGCCCTTGCGTGATCTTGTAGGCGCCCTGGTATTCGGCGACCTCCTCGCCCATCACGAAGACGTCTTCGTCGCGGCGCATTTCCTCGGCCATCGCATCGCGCAACGCCTCGCGCACCGTGGTCGAGACCATTTCGGTGCCGGCCGGGATATCCGGATCGGCGGCGATTTCGGTCTTTGGAGCAGCGGCAACAGGTGCCGCCGCCTCGCTCTTGGCCGCAGCGGGCGCAGGCGCGGCTTTTTCAGCTGCGGGAGCCTCTTCGCCGATGCCTTCGCCAGCCTCGTCGATGTCCTCGCCATCAACCGCGAGCACGGCGATCACCGCGTTAACCTTGACGCCTTCGGTGCCGGCGGGGACCACGATCTTGGCCAGCGTGCCTTCATCGACGGCCTCGACTTCCATCGTCGCCTTGTCGGTCTCGATCTCGGCGAGGACGTCACCGGCGACAATCTTGTCGCCTTCCTTCTTCAACCATTTGGAAACATTGCCCTCTTCCATCGTCGGCGAGAGAGCGGGCATGAGAATTTCGATCGGCATGTCCTTGCCCTCTCGTTACAATACGATGTCGGTCCAGAGCTCGGACGGATCCGGCTCCGCGTCGTTCTGGGCAAATTCGGCGGCGTCGGCGACGATGTCGCGGACCTCCTTGTCGACGGCCTTGAGCTCGTCCTCGGTGGCCCATTTCTTGTCGAGCAGCCGCGCCTTGACCTGCTCGATCGGGTCATGCTCGGAGCGCATCTTCTGCACTTCTTCCTTGGAGCGGTACTTTGCCGGATCCGACATCGAATGGCCGCGATAGCGGTAGGTCTGCATTTCGAGGATCAGCGGCCCGTTGCCGGTGCGGCACCATTCGGTGGCGAGGTCGCCGGCGGATTTGACCGCACGCACATCCATGCCGTCGACCTGGATGCCGGGGATCTTGAAGGAGGCGCCACGGTGTGAAAAGTCGGTCTCGGCCGACGACCGCGAGACCGAAGTGCCCATGGCGTAGCGGTTGTTCTCGATGATGTAGATCACCGGCAGCTTCCACAGCGAGGCCATGTTGAAGCTTTCATAGACCTGGCCCTGATTGGCGGCTCCGTCGCCGAAATAGGTCAGCGTCACATTGTTGTTGCCGCGATAACGGTTGGCGAAGGCCAAGCCCGTGCCGAGCGACACCTGCGCGCCGACAATGCCGTGGCCACCGTAAAAATGCTTCTCCTTGGAGAACATGTGCATGGAGCCGCCCTTGCCCCTGGACAGGCCGCCGCGGCGACCGGTCAGTTCGGCCATGACGCCGCGCGGCGACAATTCCATCGCCAGCATATGGCCGTGGTCGCGGTAAGCGGTGATCATCTGGTCGCCATCGACCAGCGCCATCTTCATGCCGGTGACGACGGCTTCCTGGCCGATATAGAGATGGCAGAAGCCGCCGATGAAGCCCATGCCGTAGAGCTGGCCGGCCTTTTCCTCGAAGCGGCGGATGAGCAGCATGTGCCGGTAAGCGGCAAGCTCCTCGTCCTTATTGAAGTCAGCGGGCCTCGGGGCTGAAAGTCCCGACGATTTGCCGTCGGCTCTCGATTTGGCAGGCGCTTTTCTGGCGGCGGTGGCCATGCATCACTCCCTGTTGCGTCTCTTTGTGGACATTAGAGCAAGATGAAATCCGCTCTGAGGGAGATCAGTCCTCCCCACCGATTTGGAGGAGGCTAACATGCGAGAATAGGTTTCGCCATGCTGAAAAATGCATGGCTGGCATGCATCTAAGCGATTAAAATCGTTGAAAATATCGGTGATTAACTCGAATCAAGTTATCTGGCCGGCGACGGCAGCATGATGGTGATTTCATCGGCATTGGACAGATTGAGCGCCTTGCGCGACTGCTCGTCAAGCATGTCCTTTTCCAGCGTGCCCTCATGCATGAGCTGGACGCGGCGTTCCAGATCGACCCGGCGAGCCTTGACGGCGTCGAGCTTGCCCTGCAGATCGACGGTCTGGGCCTCGAGCCGGTACTTGGAATAGATGCCGAATTCGCCGTGATAGGCATGGAAACCGAAATAGGCCAGGAACGCCACGCAAAGCGAGGGAATGATCAGCCGACCGGTGTTTCTCTGCTTGTGCTGACGTGTCCACATGGTCCAATCCTTTAGAGCGACGTGCGTCCAACGGGACGCACAAAATACGCTCTAAACACTTCAATCTTCGCATCGTGCCTTCCGAAAATCGTTATCGATTTTCGGGCCGATACGATGGCCGCGAACTCAAACGGCAGCGTCCTTTTTCGCCCGATTGTGCTTAATGGACGGTTACGAATGCCCAGACTTGGCGGTTTTCAAATAAAAAGGGCGGGAATGTCCCGCCCTTTCGTTTCCGGATATATTTTTCGGATCAGCCTTTGACGATCGACTTGCCGGCGTAGTGCGCCTGCTTGCCGAGCTCTTCCTCGATGCGGATGAGCTGGTTGTACTTGGCCATGCGGTCCGAGCGCGACAGCGAGCCCGTCTTGATCTGCCCGCAATTGGTGGCGACGGCGAGATCGGCGATGGTCGAATCCTCGGTCTCACCTGAACGGTGCGACATGACGGCGGTGTAGCCGGCCTTGTGCGCGGTCTCGACGGCGTCGAGCGTTTCGGTCAGCGAGCCGATCTGGTTGACCTTGACCAGGATCGAATTGGCGACGCCCATGCGGATGCCGTCGCGCAGCCGCGCCGTGTTGGTGACGAACAGATCGTCGCCAACGAGCTGCGTCTTCTTGCCGATGAGGTCGGTCAGCATTTTCCAGCCGTCCCAGTCATCCTCGGCCAGGCCGTCCTCGATCGAGATGATCGGATAGTCGGCGGCGAGCCTGGCCAGGTATTTGGCCTGCGCCTTCGGATCGCGGGTCTTCTTCTCGCCCTCATAGACGTAATTGCCGTCCTTGAAGAATTCGGTCGCGGCGCAATCGAGGCCGAGCGCGACCTCCTCGCCAGGCTTGAAGCCGGCCTTTTCGATCGATTCCATGATGAAATCGAGCGCGGCGGGCGCGCTCTTCAGATTGGGAGCGAAGCCGCCCTCGTCACCGACATTGGTGTTGTGGCCGGCATCCTTCAGCTTCTTCCTCAGCGTGTGGAAGATCTCCGAGCCCCAGCGCACTCCGTCGCGCAGCGTCGGCGCGCCGATCGGCAGGATCATGAATTCCTGGAAATCGATCGGGTTGTCGGCATGCGCCCCGCCATTGATGATGTTCATCATCGGCACCGGCAGCACATGCGCCTTGGTGCCGCCGACATAGCGATAGAGCGGCAGGCCGGCAGCATCCGCCGCGGCCTTGGCCACCGCCAGCGACACGCCGAGAATGGCATTGGCGCCGAGCCGGCTCTTGTTGGGCGTGCCGTCGAGCTCGATCATCGTCTGGTCGATATGGATCTGGTTCTCGGCTTCCATGCCGCCGATCGCTTCGAACAGCTCGCCGTTCACGGCCTCGACGGCCCTCAGCACGCCCTTGCCGAGATAGCGGGCGCCGCCATCGCGCAGCTCGACCGCCTCATGCGCGCCGGTCGAGGCGCCGGACGGCACCGCGGCGCGGCCCATCGAGCCGTCTTCGAGCACGACATCGACCTCGACGGTCGGGTTGCCGCGGCTGTCCAGGATTTCACGCCCGACAATGTCGATGATGGCGGTCATTGCAATGTCCCCGATTGATCGATTGAAAGCGTTGCGCCCCTCTTAGCCAAAGCACCGCAAAAGGCAATCGGGGCGCCCGCAAATATTGCCGTCGGCGCGATTCACGAAGCGCGAATTTCTGTCATCATAAGTCATACGCGGCGTGCGCGTTTCTGGTCTATGATTCTGCTTGCGCGGGGCGAAACAGGAGGAGTTTCGCCATGTCCCAGTTGAGCGGTATCGTGAGTTTGTTCCTGATTGCGGCTGCGTTCCTGACGTCGTGCGACAATCAACAACCCCAGCAGGGATCGTCACCGTTGCCGGCCCTGCAGATCGCGGAATAGTTTTCGTTGCATGTGGAAAGGCCCCCGATTGACGAGGGCCTTTCTGATTCCAGATGCTTATCCGGACATGATCAGGTCAGTGCCAGTAAGGCTCGACCCTGTAATAGCTATACGAAGCGTCACGTGCCGCCTCGCCGTCGGCGCCTGTCAGTTCGTTGATCGAATAGGCAGGCGCGGCTGTCAGCTGCTCCCTGGTGAAGGGCACGACATAGCCGCCCTTGTCCTCGTCATAGTCGAGGCTCGCCCACGGAATGGCGTGATACTTCTCGCTGATGCCAAGAAATCCACCAAAGCCGATCACCGCGAACATGATGCCGTTCGACGTCTTGTCGAGCATAACATCCTCGATGCTGCCGATGTGCTTCCCTTCGGTATTGTAGACCGACGTGCCGATGACTCGCGAAGCGGCAATGGCTTCGGTGTGTCCCGTCTGAGTCGTCATGGCGTGCTCCTCTCTGTTGTTGACGCTATGCGCTGACAATGAGGGGGACAGACGAAGGTTCCAGACTTTCTTTGATCTCCAGCCGGCTACTCCTCGAGGATGAAGGTGACCTTCATGTTGACGCGGTAGGCGGTGATATTGCCGTTCTCAACGACGATCTTCTGGTCCTGGATCCATGCGCCTTCGACATTTTTCAGGGTCTTCGAGGCGCGCCCAATTCCCAGTTCGATGGCGTCCTGAAAGCTCTTCGTTGACGATGACGTGATTTCGGTGACGCGGGCGACGGACATGGCTTCCTCCTGCCAAGGTGCTCATTTGCCGGGCAAGCGTACAGCCGGCTCTTGCCGACGACAAGCGCGTGCGTTTCAGCCCTTGGCGATTCGATCGAACGCCATCAGCCTTTCGAGCAGTGCCGGCATATCCTTCAGCGGCACCATGTTCGGGCCATCGGAAGAGGTCGAATTATCCGGATCCTGGTGGGTCTCGATGAAGACGCCGGCAACACCGACCGCGACCGCGGCGCGCGCCAGCGTCTCGACAAAGCGACGCTCACCACCAGAAGAACCGCCCTGCCCGCCCGGCTGTTGCACCGAATGGGTGGCGTCGAAAATCACCGGCGCGCCGATCTCGGCCATGATCGGCAGCGAACGCATGTCGGACACCAGCGTGTTGTAACCGAAGGACGCGCCGCGCTCGGTCGTCAACACGTTGGCATTGCCCGAACCGGTGATCTTTGCGACGACATTCTTCATATCCCAGGGAGCCAGGAACTGTCCCTTCTTGACATTGATCACCTTGCCCGTCCTGGCGGCTGCGACCAGCATGTCGGTCTGGCGCGACAGGAAAGCCGGTATCTGCAGGACGTCGACATGCGGCGCGACGATCGCGCACTGTTCCTCGGTGTGGACGTCGGTCAGCACGGGGAGCGAAAATTTCTTG
Source organism: Mesorhizobium metallidurans STM 2683 (assembly GCF_000350085.1). GTDB lineage: Bacteria > Pseudomonadota > Alphaproteobacteria > Rhizobiales > Rhizobiaceae > Mesorhizobium > Mesorhizobium metallidurans. Next base: position 21,214 of record NZ_CAUM01000107.1, on the reverse strand, counting down.
CGCAGTTCGTCGAAGACGGGAAGGGCTGCCTCCATGCCTGCGCCGCGCGTCGCCGCCAGCGAGGTGCGGTTGGCTTTGTCGTAGCTGGTCTTGTAGACGAGCCCGATGCCAAGCTTGCCGGTAAGCTCCTTCAGCGCACCGGCCATGTCGAAGGCATGCTGGCGCGATTCAAACTGGCACGGGCCGGCGATCAGCGACAAAGCCGCTTTGTTGTCGAAGACGACATTGCCGACGGTTACCGACGAATTGGGGGCCAGGGGTTTGCTCATGGAATCTCCCGGAAAATGAAAACCGCACCCTGTCCGGGCGCCGGCCGTACGACAATATCATTGCCGTCTATGTCGTGTGCGACGCAATTGGCTGCAAGGAGCTTTGCGACGGTATCAGTGCTGCGAACCGAAAAGACTAACCCTGCGAAACGGAGTTCCGACGGCGCACCGGCCGGCAAGCCGAAACGCGTGGCGAACGCAGCAGGCTCAAGCAGGGTCAAACTCGCGTTCGGCAAGCGAAACGCCGCGCCTTTTTCCGTATCCGCCGCGACCGCGAACAATCGGCGCTGCTCGGATGGCCCGTCGCTGACCGCCACGACTTCGATGATGCCGGTTGCGCCGTTGGCATGGGTTTGCAGCGCGGTGCGGTCTACCTTGGGCGCGTTGATCCGCTCGCAGGCAAACAGGAACGCGTCCGTCGCCCCGGTTCCAGAGGCGAAGGCCAGTTTGAACGATGCCATGTCGCTCTTTCCCGCGGTGTCGGCAAAGGCGCGCGAAAAGCTCAGCATGTCGCCCGCCGACAGGCCGGCTTCGACATAGCGCGCATGGTCGGCATCGGCATTGCCGGTGCTCAGCACCATGGCCGAAAATCCCTCGTTGCCGCATCGGTCGCGATAGGCACGATCACGTGCGACGAAGACGTTGCCAGTTGCGGTCGCTCGCGCCGCCGCTTGTGCGTCGCCTACCGCCAGCGGCTCGAGATAGGTGCCATCCCCCAGGAAGACGCAGCAGTTTGCCGTTCCGAACGGATGGATGCCGGTCGGCGCCACGACAAAGCCAAGCGAGACCAGCCGCGCCCGCGCCGTATCAAGGTTCGCTGTCGGCAGCACAAGATGGTCAAGCGAATGAGCGGGTGTCGTCTCGGTCATACCGGCGCGGTGTGCATCATTCCGGGAGACGGTTCAAGCGTGTCAGCCGCCTGCCGCCGCCACCACGTCGGCCGAATAACGCAATTCGCGCAATGGCCTGACCTGGCTGGTCGTCTTGGCGTAGAGAGGATGCGCCTTGTAGGCGGCGAGTGCGGCTCCATCCTCGAACTCGGCGTAGACGACCACGTCGATTTCGTCCGAGAGCGGGTCGACCTTGGTGTTGAGCGTTACCTCGAAAAAGCGGGAATGGGGTATCTTGCCCAGCGCCAGCAAGCCAGTGCGTACGGCCTCCACGTCCTCCTTGTGCCGCGCGCTGAAAAAAACGATATGCCGGATCAACCCAGCCTCCTCGATCGATGTGCCGGCTTGTTTTGTGCGGGCAAAACGATCGCGTCAACCGGCAACGATGTCGCGCCGGCACTATATCGAGCGGGGAAGGAACCCTAGACGAAGCTGGTGGCGTAGTTCACGACGCGCGTTATCTCCCTGACGGTGTAGTCGAGATAGCGGCCCTGATTGTAGATCCCGTCCCAGATGAGGAAGAAGGTGACGGCGGCGATGACGATGACATAACGCATGGCTAAAACTATCGCATGAGAGTGGCTGCCGCGGCCAGAGTGATTCCGACACTACAGCGCCGCGCGTCCTTTGGACGCGCAAAGGACGCTGTAGCACTCTGATTTTGCGCATGACCCCGAAAATCGATCCCGATTGTCGGGGTCATGCGCTGGCCGGCGCGCTTCCCAACATCTTTTGGCGAATGTGCCTTGCCTCTTGAAGTTCCCTTTGATGACGTGAAAGATTGCTGCGGGATTCATCAGGGGCGACATTCGAACCTGGCGAATGAACTGCGAGAGTGTGGGAACCGGCCATTTTACGCCGGTTGCGCAGAAGTCCGGGGGCGTGACATGGCTTACAAGGAACAAAAGAGCGTTGCTTTGGGCGGCGTTGCATTGGGCGACGCGATCAGGCTGGACGAAATCAATTTCGCCGAAATCGTCAAAGGCCTGCCGGCCAAGGCGCGCATGGTGCTGTCGGCGGCGATGAACCTGCCGCGTGGTTCGCTCAAGGTGAGGATGCCGGACGGCCGCGCCGTCCTCGTCGGCGGCAGGGGTCCGGGTCCGGACGCCGAACTGGTGCTGAAGAACTGGCGCTTGCCTTCCCGTGCCTTCACCGGCGGCACTATCGGCCTTGCCGAATCCTACATGGATGGCGATTGGGAAAGCCCGGACGTCACCAGTTTCCTCGAATTGTTCGTGGTCAACTCGGCCATCGGCGAACGTGTCGCGGGCGGCGCCAGTTGGCTGATCAACACCGTCCAGCGCATCCGCCACTGGTTCAACGAAAACACCCGCACCGGTTCGAAGCGCAACATCTCGGCGCATTACGACCTCGGCAATGCGTTCTACAGGGAATGGCTGGATCCGAGCATGACCTATTCGTCGGCGCTCTATGCGACCGGCGCCAACAATCTGGAAAGCGCGCAGGCCGCCAAATACCGCACACTGGCCAAGGATACCGGAATCGGCAGGAAGGATCATGTGCTGGAGATCGGCTGCGGCTGGGGCGGCTTTGCCGAATTCGCCGCGCGCGAGATCGGCTGCCGCGTCACCGGCTTGACGATCAGCCGCGAGCAGCACGATTTCGCCAAGGCGCGCATCCAGAAAGCCGGGCTTGCCGACAAGGTCGACATCAAGCTGCAGGATTATCGCGACGAGGCCGGCACCTATGACCGTATCGCCTCGATCGAGATGTTCGAGGCGGTCGGCGAAAAATACTGGCCGGTGTTTTTCGGCAAGATGAAGACTTGCCTGAAGCCGGGCGGCACGGCCGGTCTGCAGATCATCACCATCAATGAGGCTGCTTACGACACCTATCGCGCCCGTCCGGATTTCATTCAGCGCTACGTCTTCCCGGGCGGCATGCTGCCGACGCCGTCGATCCTGAAAGCGCTCGGCAAGGACCACGGCCTTGCTCATCTGCGCGAGCGCGTCTTCCCCGACGACTATGCCCGCACGCTCGCCGAATGGCGCCACCGCTTCCGGGCGTCATGGGAAAAGATCGTCCCGCTCGGCTTCGACGATCGCTTCAAGAAGCTCTGGGAGTTTTATCTGCATTATTGCGAGGCCGGCTTCCGCGCCAGCTACATCGATGTCCGCCAGGTGGTTTATAGGGCGTAGTGCGAGCGGACGTTTGCCGCCAGCGAGGCCGTCCGCGACAGGCCCAGCGTGTCGTTTGCTTTGTCGGCGTAGTAATCATAGGGCAGCACGTTCACATGGATGTCGGTCGTCTCCATGATCCTGAGATGCGCCTGGTTGGCCTGCGCACGGGCGGAGAACGGGTGCAGCATGATCAGCGCTCCCGTGGCGGCGGCGCCCGCAAGCAGTGAGCGGCGAGAGACGGGATGGAGCCGACGAAACATTGCTTTCTTCTGCTTCCATGATCTGACAAGGCCTGCCCGAAGCAAAACTTCGCGCCGAAATCCAGCCGAGTCCAGAAGTCCAGTCCATCAAGAAAGGGTGACGGGCGGATGAATGTCCGCCACGGAGAGGTCAACCCTTGTCGTCGTCGCCCTGGGTGATCAGTCGGGCGCTGCGCTGACCGGTGAAGTAGATCCACAGCCAGCTAAGCGAAACCGCTAGCCGGTTACGAAAGCCGATCAGGAAATAGATATGCGCGAAACCCCACAGCCACCAGGCCAGCCGGCCGGTGAGCTTGACCCAGCCGAAATCGATCGCGGCGGCACGCTTGCCGATCGTCGCCAGATCGCCGTCATGCCGGTAGCGGAAGGGACGCGGGGCGGTATCGCCGGCAAGCCGGGCCTTGATCGTCGCGGCCACATGCTTGCCCTGCTGCTTGGCGGCGGGAGCAACGCCGGGCACCATGCGGCCATCCGGCCGCAGGACATGTGCGGCGTCGCCGATGACGAAAATCTCAGGACTCCCCGGCACGGTGAGGTCGGGTTCGACCAGCACCCTGCCCGCGCGGTCCGCCGCCGCGCCCAGCCATTCGGCGGCCGGCGAAGCGGCGACGCCCGCCGCCCACAGGATTGTCCTGGCCGGCAGTTGCGTTTCGCCGAAGACGACACCCTCGGCATCGCAGCGCGTGACGGGCCGGCCGAGTTCGACCGTGACGCCGAGCCGCTCGAGCGCCTTCCTGGCGTAGTCGGAAAGTTCGGGTGCGAAATTGGGCAGGATGCGCTCGCCGGCCTCGATCAGCACCACGCGCGTCTGCCGTGTATCGATGTTGCGGAACTCGCCGCGCAGCGTGTCGTGCGCCAATTCGACAATCGTGCCGGCCAGTTCCACGCCGGTCGGCCCGCCGCCGACGATCGCCAGCGTCAGCAACGCCTGGCGCTTGGCCGGATCGGTCTCGCGCTCGGCCTGTTCGAAGGCCAGAAGCATGCGCCGTCGAATTGTGGTGGCGTCCTCCAGCGTCTTCAGCCCTGGCGCGAAGGGCTCCCATTCGTCATGGCCGAAATAGGCATGCCGGGCGCCGGTGGCCAGCACCAGCGTGTCGTAGTCGACCGCGCCGCCATCATCGAGCAGCACGCGTCTGCCGGCGCGGTCGACGCTGCTGACATTGGCGAGCAGCGTCGTCACGTCCTGGCGCTTGCGCAGGAGATGGCGGATCGGCCAGGCGACCTCCGAGGTCGCCAGCGCCGTGGTCGCCACCTGGTAGAGCAGCGGCTGGAAGAGATGGTGGTTGCGCTTGTCGATCATGGTGACGCGCACAGGCGCGCCGGCAAGCGCGCGGGTGAATTCGAGGCCGCCGAAACCCGCGCCGACAACGACGACATGATGGTTGGTCTGGTTCATCCCGTTTCACCGATGGTGAGCAATTCACCGTGGTTGATATAGGCATTTTGTGCAGCGCAACAACACCAGACATGGGCGCCCGATATGGACGCCAGACATGGACGATTGCCCGGGACTCGCCGCTTGATGTCGTCAATGCGCATGCCGCAGCCCGCTCTCCTGAGATAGCCTCATCGAAACAGCACGCCGAGGGTGAAGCATGGTCAACGATCGCGACGATGAAGGTCCGGCGCAATATGCCTCGCCGCCTTGCTTCATGCATGAGCTTGACCCGGAATTTCGCGCCCCCCTATCCGACTGGACCGACGTTAGACGCTGGCGCAAGGCCGAGCGCGAGCGGCTGATCGCGGCCCGCCTTGCCGTTGCCGCCGATGCAAGGGCGGCAATGTCACAGCGTATCGCCGAAGGGCTCGACGCCGTGATCGGCGACATTGCGGGCCGTATGGTCAGTCTTTACTGGCCGTTCCGCGGCGAGCCGGACTTGCGCCCGTGGATGGCGTCCATCAACGCACGCGGCGGCCGCACGGCATTGCCTGTGGTCATCGAGAAAGCCCAGCCGCTGGTCTTCCGCGCCTATGTCCCCGGAGACCCGCTGGAAAAAGGCGTCTGGAACATCCCCGTCCCGGCGGAAGGCGACCCGGTGCTGCCCGACATCGTCATCTCGCCGATCGTCGGCATCGATCCCAATTGCTATCGCCTGGGCTATGGCGGCGGCTTCTTCGACCGCACGCTGGCGGCGATGCCGTTCAAGCCATTGGTCATCGGCGTCGGCTACGAGTTGCAGCGCATCGCCACCATCTACCCGCAGCCGCACGACATTCCGATGAACCGGCTGGTTACGGAAGCGCCTGGAATTTAGCGAGCCTAGGCCATCTCCGGCTTCAGCCCCATGGCCGTCCGGTCGACGATCTCGCGCAAGGCGAAGGACGAATTGATTTTCGTCACATGCGGCATGGCCGACAGCCATTCCTTGTGGATGCGCTCGTAGTCGACAAGGTCCTTGGCGGCGATGCGCAGGATATAATCGTATTCGCCGGACATCAGGTGGCAGGACAGCACGTTCGGACAGCGCTTTATCGCCGCCTCAAAGTCCGACAGCGTCTTCTCGAACTGCCCCGACAGCGATATATGCACGATCGCGGTCATCTGGTGGCCAAGGGCGGCATTGGAGAGCCGGGCGTGGTAGCCGCGAATGGTTCCCGATTTCTCCAGATTGTCCAGCCGCCGCGAGCAGGCCGACTGCGACAGCCCGACCTTCTCGGCAAGTGCCGCATTGGGTATCCGGCCATCCTTCTGCAATGTCTCGAGAATGGCAATATCGATCCTGTCCAGCGGCATTTTTCGGGATTCCTGCGAAAATCTTGGCATTTTGCGCAACGATTATCGAAACGTGTACCTTAGCGCAAGCTCATTCGCAAACACCTGCGCAACGATTCGTGGTTCACTGTGTTCACACAGGGAACGAGCCCAAAGGGCCGGATCAGGAGATAAAAAATGCGCGTCGGCTGCCCCCGGGAAATCAAGAACCACGAATATCGCGTCGGCCTGACGCCGGGCTCGGTCCGCGAATATGTCGCGCATGGCCATGAGGTGCTGGTCGAGACCGGCGCCGGCGCCGGCATCGGCGCCGACGACAACGCCTACCGCGCCGCCGGCGCGACCATCGCCAAGACGGCCGCCGACGTGTTCGCCAAGTCCGACATGATCGTCAAGGTCAAGGAACCGCAGCCCAACGAGTGGGTTCAGCTCCGCGACGGCCAGATCCTTTACACCTATCTCCATCTGGCTCCCGATCCGGAGCAGACCAAGGGCCTGCTGGCCTCCGGCGTCACCGCAATCGCCTACGAGACCGTCACCGACGATCGCGGCGGCCTGCCGCTGCTGGCGCCGATGTCTGAAGTCGCCGGCCGCCTGTCGATCCAGGCCGGGGCGACCGCGCTGCAGAAGGCCAATGGCGGCCGCGGCGTGCTGCTCGGCGGCGTGCCCGGCGTGCTGCCCGGCAAGGTCACCGTGCTCGGCGGCGGCGTTGTCGGCCTGCATGCGGCCCGGATGGCGGCCGGGCTTGGCGCCGATGTCACCATCATCGACCGCTCGATCCCGCGCCTGCGCCAGCTAGACGATCTCTTCGCCGGCCGCGTCCACACCCGCTATTCCACCGTCGAGGCGCTGGAAGAGGAATGTTTCTCCGCCGACATCGTCATCGGCGCCGTACTGATCCCGGGTGCGGCAGCACCGAAACTCGTTTCGCGCGAAATGCTGTCCGGCATGAAGAAGGGCTCGGTGCTCGTCGACGTCGCCATCGACCAGGGCGGCTGCTTCGAGACCTCGCATGCCACCACCCATGCCGAGCCGACCTACGAGGTCGACGGCGTCATCCATTACTGCGTCGCCAATATGCCGGGCGCGGTGCCGGTCACTTCGGCCCATGCGCTCAACAACGCGACGCTGCACTACGGCCTGCAGCTCGCCGACAAGGGCCTGAAGGCGCTGGTCGACGATCATCATTTGCGTAACGGCCTCAATGTCCACAAGGGCAAGATCACCAACCGCGCGGTCGCCGAAGCGCTCGGCTACGAACTGGTCGAGCCGAAGGCCGTTCTCGCCGCCTGAAGGCCACAATTCCTCCAGTAGGGCCGCCGATTGTCTCGGCGGCTCATTTTTTCCACAAGCAAATTAAGGGGTTTACAGCCAGCCGCGCCGGATTTCCCGTTTTACGTGCAATCAGGCTTTTCTGTGTCTTTTTTGTTACAGCGGTCCTTGCGAACCGATGCTAGGTAGCTCCCGGGCTTCATCAAGGGCAAGGGCAATGATCAGCAGAAAATCCGCAAAATCTCTTCTTCTCGGCGCAGCGTCTGTTCTGGCGCTCGGCTCAGTCGCTCATGCCGCCGATGTGGTCGCGCCGGTAGAGGCGACCGGCTTCAACTGGAGCGGCATCTATGTCGGCTTTGGCGTTGGCGCCGGCGCCAACGTCCACGAGCTCAGCAGCGACTTCATTCCCGGCCTGTCGTTGAACGGCATTGGCGGCGAAGGCGTGTACGGTGAGCTCACCGCTGGTTATGACTATATGGTGTCGCCACGCTTCCTGATCGGTGGACTTTTCGACGCCCATGTCGGCAACATTGAAACCTCGCTCGACGTCGCCGGGTTCAATGCTTCGGTCAAGGAGACCTACGGCTTCGACGCTGGTCTGCGCGCTGGCTACCTCTTTAGGCCAAACACGTTGGGCTACGTGCTCGGCGGTTATTCCTGGCAGAAATACAAGCTCGACACCAACGCCGGCTTTGATTTCGATTGGGATCAGAGCGGATATTTCGTTGGAGCCGGCGTCGAGACCGCCATCAACAGCAATTGGACGATCAAAACCGAATATCGCTATACAAGCTTCGGCACCACGGACGATCTTCTTGCCGATCTCGGTGCGCCGGACGGCGCCCTCAATCTCGACACGTCGCGGCATACGTTCCAGGTCGCGGCCAATTATCGCTTTGGCGCCCAGAACGGTGGCGTCGCGTCTTTTGAGGCCCCTGCCTACAACTGGACCGGCTTCTACATCGGCGGCGCGGCCGGCGCGGGTGCGTCGGTGCATCAGATCAACGTTCCGCCGCTCGGCGGCCTGGAATTCAACGGGCTCGGCGGCGAAGGCGTCTTCGGCGAGCTGAACGCCGGCTACGATCACGACTTCGGCAGCTGGGTGGCAGGCGTCATGGTCGATGCTCGCTACTCCGGCATGACTTCGGAGCTGAAGATCCCGGGCGGATCGATCAACCTCGATACCGACTATGGGTTCGATGTGCTCGGCCGCGTCGGTATGAAGGTCAACGAATCGACGCTCGCCTATGTGCTCGGCGGTTATTCCTGGCAGCATTTCGATCTGAATGCGTCTTCGCCCATCGGCGATATCATCGACTGGGGTTCAAGCGGTTTCTCGGTGGGCGGCGGTGTGGAAACGGCCCTGTCGAGCAACATGACCGTCGGTCTCGAATATCGCTATTCGCAGTTTGCCGAAAAGGACTTCTCGTCGGATATCGGACTGCCGGACGACACCCTCACCTCCAAGCCTTCCTTCCACACCGTCCGCATCGGTGCGAAGTACAAGTTCAATTAAAACGTCCAGGCCGCGGTCAAAGCCCGTCGGTCGTTCCGGCGGGCTTTTTCTTTGGGCGGAAGTGGGCAACAAAAAAGCGGAGCCAAAGCCCCGCTTCCTCTGAAGTCGAGACGTGCCGCCGGTCCATCCGCGGTCGGCAATCGATCGACAGCTACCTCCTAGCGCACTTGTGCGACGGCTGTGCGACAATCGTCGCCGGCTTTTCGCACCGCCGCCATGACCAAACACGCGCTGTGTGAAGCATTTCACATTCGGCGTTCGAAAACCGTGCCTACACAGGTGTCGTTCCCTGATGGCTCAAGCCGCCTCCCAAACGCCGGCGAATACCGGGTTTTGTCGGCGGCTTCAGCCGCAGCTTCTGTCTATTTTTTCCCAACTGCCCGCCAGACCATCGGCGGGCATCTTTTTTTGCACGCCGTCACGCCCGCTCGATCCGGCATTGATAGCAATTGTTGCGCGCCGAGCGGACATGGACATAGGCGATGTCGTCGCGCTCGAACAAGGCCTTCGCCCGTGCCGCGATGGCGCCTGTCGGGATAACGCCGCCGCTGCCATAGACGATACGGTCGTCCTTGCCATAGCCGCGCACGATGTAGTCGGTGCTTTCGAGCATTTCGGGAAGCGCATCGGCCGCGGCGGCACGCTCGCATTCCTCGGCGTGCAGGAAGATCGGTCCGGTCTCGGCGTAGGGCTGCAGCTCCGGAAACGGCCGGAAGGCGAGGATGAGATAGGCGTCGCCGGCGGCAACGTTCTTCAGGCAGTGGCGGCAAGGCACGCCGTCGCCATCGGAAATCCTCCGCTCAGGCGTCTGGCCATAGGCATCCGGCCCGCCGCGCTGCAAGGCTCTTACTTCTTCAGTAGGCAAGGCTTTGAACTGGATGGTCATGATGAAATCTCCGGTGTCGTTGACCGGAAATTATGCTTCTACACCCGCGCTTCCCACCCGATTCATGCCAAACGCATTAGGATCAGTCGAGATTACGCGCTGCTGGCTCCAATGACGGCCCTCAGCCATTCCGCGATCGCACCAAAGTCGATCGGCTTCGTCGTGTCGACGTCGAAAAGCGGTCCGCGCCGCAGCGGCTCGGCGCGCCTGGCCAATTCGATCAGCTCGGGGATATAGGCCGCACCCGGATGGCCGGCGGGACGCTGGCCGAGCCGGGCGCGATAGCGCTCGGCAAGAACCTCGCCGGGCGCGTGGCACCAGATTTCGGCGGTCTGTTGGACGCCCGCCTTTCGCAGATGGTCCTCGAGAAGCTGGCGCGGCTGGAAGCCGAACCAGGCGTCGACGATGACGTTTGTGCCAGCAGGCGCCTCGCCGACGACCGACCAGATCGCCTGGTAGCTGGCGCGGCCGAGCGTGCGGTTGAACTCGCGGTCGCCGCCGCCGAGTACTTCGAGGAATGGGTTCTTGACCGTATCGAGCGCAAGCAATGGCCATCCCATGCGGTCGGCGATGCCGCGCGAGACGGTGCTCTTGCCGCTGGCAGGGATGCCGTTGACGAGCACCGCCCGCCTGGCGCGGCCGAATTGGACGGACGGCAGCGGCAGCGCCGGTGCTATGCCCGCCTCCCCCGCCAATGCCTGCAGGCCAGCGCCGATCACGCCGGCGTCGTCGCCGAGCTGTGCCGGTTCCACCTTGCATTGGTACCAGGGCGCCAATGCCGGCGCGCAGGCAAGCGCCCTGTGCGCCGCCCGGCCGAGGCCGCCGCCGAGCAGAACCAGATCGGGGTCGAGCACGGCAACCGCCGTATCGATTGCGGCACGCAGCGGCCTGGCCCAGGCTTCCAGTATGCCGAGCGCCTGGATGTCGCCGGCCGCGTCACGGTCAAAAAGCTGATCGATCGAAACGTCAGGGCCTAAGCCTGCCCGCGCGATGTGACGGCCGAGCGCCGTTCCCGAGCTGGTGGTTTCAACGCAGCCGCGCCGGCCGCAGGCGCAGGTTTCGCCGTTCACATCGACGGTGATATGGCCGAGCTGGCCTGCCGTTGCCCGGCCCCGCATGATCTGCCGGTTCTGGGCGACGGCGCCGCCGATGCCGGTCCCGATCGTGAACATGACGATATTGCCATGGCCCCGGCCGGCGCCGAGCGCCATCTCGGCGACCAGCGCCATGTTGCAGTCATTGTCCACGACGACGGGCTTGCCGGCGATGTCTTCAAGCCGTTCAGCCAGCGAGACCGAGGCAAGGTTGACATAGCCGCCGGACAGGACCGTGCGAAGCCGCGCATCGACGCGTCCGGGAACGCCGATGCCGATGGCCGCAACCTCTGGGGACTCGAACCGGCGCACCATGTCGGCGATCCGGGAGAGCACCAGCTCCGGGTCCGGCGCGCTCTTCTCGGAAATACGGTCGAGGATTTCACCCGTGCCGGAAATGCGGGCGGCACGCAGATTGGTGCCGCCGATGTCAATTCCTATGCTGAGAGGCATGATTTCCTGCCAGTGATCAATGCGGATATCAGGCGGCTTTCTGCCGGTAGTGTCCGATCACAGCCTGGATTTCGCGCAATCGCGGCACTGCGATGGTCTTAAGCCTTTCGCGCTGAATGTCACGGTCAAGCGAAATGCAGTCTTTCCACAGCGAACGGCCGGCTATGACGCCAGACGCGCCGTTTTGCATCGCGATCTCGACCTGACCGAGGAAGGTCGCGTGGTTGACGCCGGCGGAAAGCACTGCCCATGGGACGTTGCCGGCCGTTCTGGTTATATTGGCGCAAGCTTCGGGTGTTCCAGGATAAGGAAGCTTCAGCACCTTTGCGCCGCATTCCAGTGAGATCCGGGTGCCCTCTTCGACAAGCCAGGGCGTTTTGGCCGCATAGTCCTCGAGGCTTTCCCCTTCGAGCTGATAGGTCAGGAACTCGACGACGAGCAGCAGGTCCTCCTGCCCGAAGTCGGTGATGCACTGGCGCAGGATGGCGATGTTGTGCGCGTTGGCTTCAGGCTTGTCGGCTCTGAGATAGACCATGATCTTGCCGCCCGTGCCGCCCAGTTCGCGAACGCGGCGCGCGTCGATCCCAGGAACCAGGCGCGACAGGCGATAGCCGTCGGGCGAGATGTCGAAGCCGGAGGCGTCAAGGCCGATGAGCAACGCCGTATCCCGGTTCAGCACGCCCTCGTCGACCACCCTCGGCACCGCGCAGAGCGGGTCGAGCAACACGCAGGACGCGGCGCTGGCGAGGTAGCGCGTGATGTCCGATTTGGTGTCGCCGAGCATGTCGTTGGTGATCCTGGCCTGTTCGACCGGATCCGATGCCAGCAAGGTCCGCATGCCGCCGCGCTGGTCGCAGGCGATGGCCACCATGGCCCCGTCCTTGCCGCATATCTGCTGGTAGCCGCGCAATTCCGCGGTGGTCATCTTTGCCATGGTCTTCTGTCCGATGTTGGCGCCCGCTCGCGGAGCGCGGATCCCGTGGAAACAAGAATGTTCAGTTTTGCCCGCCCGCCGGCGGGAAGATCTTTGCCGCTTTGATAGCTATCGATTGCAAGAAAGCGGCCTCGCCGACACTGTGGTCCGCAATGACCTCAAGTTGCGAGTTTGCCGAATTTGCGCGATAACTCCCGACGGCCTATGCTCGTGTAACACGTTGCTGAAAGGAATTGCAAGCTGTCTGTCCCTCCGATCCAGGACGCGACCGCATCGCGTACAATGCTGCATACGGTCGCCAAGCTGCACTACGAGGCTGAGATGTCGCAGGTCGACATCGCACGGCAGCTCGGCGTCTCCACGGCGACGATTTCGCGTCTGCTGCACCGTGCGCGGGCCGAGGGAATCGTGCGGATCGAGGTTCTCGATCTGGCGACACCCGAGGATATCACCAGGCAGTTGATCGATGGGCTGGGGCTTGCCGATGCGGCGGTGATCGAGACGCCGGCGGCGGGCACGCTGACGGCGCTTGCCGCTCCGCTTGGCGCGTTGCTCAAGCAAGCGCAGCTGGTGGCCGGGTCCGTGGTCGCCATCGGCTGGGGACGCGCCGTCCGCGAGGTGATCCGGACAGGCCTGCCGCGTATTCCCGGCGTCCACACCGTCGCTGCCACCGGCGGCATGCAGCAGCATGCACCGCATTTTCAGATCAACGAGTTCGTACGGCTTGCCGCCGAGGAATTGGGCGGAACGCCGCATTTCATCCATGCGCCCTATCTGCCATCCACCGAGTTGCGTGAGGTCTTCCTTGGCGACGCGGCCATCCGCGATGCCGTGGCGCTATGGGACCGGACCGACGTCGCGATCGTCGGCATCGGCCTGCCGCATGCCATCAATCCGCCCGAGGCGAGCGCGGCCACATTAAGCGAGCAGGCCCTGGTTCATGCGGCGGGAGATGTTCTTCGGCACTATTTCGATGCCGAAGGAGCGCTGATCCCCTGGGAAGGGGAGAGCCGGATGATCGCGATGTCGCCGGCACAACTTCGCGCGGTGCGGCTGGTAATCGGCGTTGCCGCGTCGCCAGAGAAAGCGACGGCAATCATCGGCGCCGCTCGTGCCAAGCTCATCAATGCCCTGATTACGGATACCAAGACGGCGCAGGCCATCCTCGAGGCTGTCGCGCCTCGATAGAGGCAGATCTACCAAAAATGCCGCTGGCCGGCTCCGAGCGGAACCGTCGGTCCCCTGCGAGGAAATCGGTTGTGTCGCCGAGAGGTCGGGGCAATAGTCCTCCTTGGGAGGCCCTGCGGAGCGCATCATATGCTGTCCGGTTTGAAAAGTCCGACGCCGCAACCTCGGAAAAACCGGGTTGCAATTTATTTCTGCAAAGTGTTACAACCTGAACGATCCGGCATGTAAGAACGCCGGGCAACGCACTTCCCGGAGGCTTGCGGAGGCGAGTAAAAGGGGAGCCGCGGCTCTTGCTCCGGTCGGGTTCGACCGGCTGACATATCGACCGGAGGGCGCTTGGGAGGAAAGCTGCCCGCGACAGCAACAGGCGATTCTCGGGCCGTCGGGCACGCTTATGCCTGAACGATTGACGGCCATTCCAATGTCACTTGCAACGGCAAATCTGCCAACAATGAGGAGGATGTCATGAAGAAGATTGTTGCCGCGCTCGCGGCTCTCGCCATCAGCGCGACGGCGCTGGTCACGCCCGCCCTGGCGCAAGACAAGAAGTTCACCATTGCGCTCATCCCCGGCCTCACTACCGATGGTTTCTACATCACCATGCGCAAAGGCGCCCAGGCGGCAGCCGATGCTCTCGGTGTGACCCTGGTGTTCCAGGGCGCCCCGGATTTCAATCCGGTAACGCAGGTCCCCGTCCTTGACGCGGTCATCGCCAAGAAGCCGGACGCCATCCTGATCGCGCCGACCGACAAGGTCCAACTGGTCGAGCCGCTACGCAAGGCCAATGACGCCGGCATCCCGGTCATCACCGTGGACACGTTTATCGGCAGCGGCGTCTACCAGACCGGCGCCGGCGACGCGGATTTCCCGCTATCCTATATTGCTTCGGACAACATTCTGGGCGGCGAGATCGCCGCGCGGGCATTGGCCACCGCCATAGGCGACAAGGGCAAGGTCTACGTTTCGAACGTCAAGCCTGGCATTTCGACCACCGATCAGCGTGAAGAGGGCTTCAAGAAGGAGATGGCGGCCAACCATCCCGGCATCACCGTTCTCGAAACTCAATTCAACGACAACGACGCCAACAAGGCCGCCTCGCAGCTGCAGGCCGTCTTCGCGCGCAATCCCGATCTCGTTGGCGTGTTCGGCGCAAACCTGTTCTCCGCGCTTGGCGCTGCCAATGGCGTCCAGCAAGCTGGGCAGACCGGCACCGTCAAGGTCGTGGCGTTCGACGCGCCGACCAGCATCGTCGACAACATCAACACCGGCCTGGTCGACGTTGCGATTGCCCAGCATCCCGCCGAGATCGGCTATTTCGGTGTTGTTTCGGCTTACGCCCGTCTGACCGGAAATTCGATCCCGGTCGCGATCGGCACCGGCTTCACGATCATGGACAAGTCCAACATCGCGGATCCGAACATCTCGAAGTATCTCTACTCCGAATGAGTCCAGGCGAGTTGGGTCTCCTTCCGGCCTGCCGGGAGGGGATCTGCGCCGGGTGTCCCTGGGACCCCTGCCTGACGGAGGCCATGCCGGCGGATCGGAACCATTCATGACTTCAACATCACCAACCCAGCAAGGCGAAACCCATGTCGCTCCCCAGGCGGATCACGGTGATCCGGCCAGGACCTGGATCGGGCGCATCGCCGAAGGGCGCGCCTGGCTGTTCCTCGCCGGCCTGATCATCTGTTTCGAGGTCTGGTCGAGGCTCGCCTTCGGCGCGACATTCGTGCTCAACCCGTTCAACCTGCAGTCCATAGCGATATTCGCGGTGGCGCCGCTGCTGCTTGCGACCGGACAGACCTTCGTCATCATTTCGGGAGGCATCGACCTGTCGCTCGGCTTCATCATGGGCCTTGCGGCCGTCGTCGCCGCCCACGCTACGAACATGGCGGGGGCCGCAATCCCGCTGCCGCTGGCAATGCTGGCAGGTATTCTGGCTGCCGTGCTTGTTGCCGGCGTGCCTGGCATGATTAACGGCCTGCTGATCTCGCGGCTGAGAATCCCGCCCTTCATCGGCACGCTCGGCATGTTCGGCGTGGCGCGCGGCGCCGCCTATCTCCTTGCCGGCGGCACGACGGTGCCGGTGCAGAATTCCTGGTTCGCGCTGCTCGGCAACGGCAAGTTCCACGGCGTGCCCTATCTTGTCATGATCACCGCAATCTTTGTCGTCGTGATGCATTACATCCTGAGCCAGACCCGGTTCGGCCAGCACAATTACGCCATCGGCGCCAATGTGCAGGCGGCACGTCGTGCCGGCATCGACATCAGGGGACACATACTGCGTCTCTACGTGCTCTCGGCAATGTGCGCCGGCCTCGGCGGCGCACTCTACGCCGCGCGCTTCACCGCGGGCGCTGCCCAAGCCGGCGAACCCTTGCTGCTCGACAGCGTCGCAGCCGTGGTGATCGGCGGCGCCAGCCTGTTCGGCGGGTCCGGCACGATCTTCGGCACGGTCGCCGGCGCATTGGTGATCGCGGTCATCCAATACGGGCTGGTTTTCGTCAATGTCGAGCCGTTCTGGCAGTTCATCGCCGTCGGCCTCGTCATCATCATCTCCGTCCTTATCGACCAGGCGCAGCGCCGGTTCAGTGGAGCTCGCCAGGATGAATAGTTCCGAACAAACCACACCGCTTCTCGAGGTCCGACACCTTTCCAAGCATTTTGGTGCCGTCCAGGCGCTCAACGATTTTTCCATGAGCGTACAGCCGGGGGAAGTGGTGGCGCTGGCCGGCGACAACGGTGCCGGCAAGACCACGCTGATCAAGGCGATATCGGGGGTCTTTCAGCCGACGGCCGGCGAGATCCTGCTCAGGGGGCAGCCGGTGAGCTTCGCGACGCCGCAGGAGGCGCGCGAAAAAGGCATCGAGACCATCTACCAGGACCTCGCGCTCGCCGACAATCTGTCGATCGGCGCCAATATCTTCCTGGGCCGCGAACCGATGCGCAAGGCTTTCGGTTTCCTGCCGGTGCTGGACCGCAAGGCCATGGCCGTCGCCGCCAAGCAGACCATGGGAAGACTGGACTTCCATGTCAGCCGGCTCGAGGCCCCGGTCAGCAATTTCTCCGGCGGCCAGCGCCAGGCCGTGGCCATCGGCCGCGCCGTCTATTGGGACGCGCAGATTCTGATCATGGACGAACCGACCGCCGCCCTCGGCGTACCCGAACAGCGCAAGGTCATTTCGCTCATCCACCAGCTCAAGGCGCAAGGACGAGGCGTGATCTTCATCTCGCACAATCTGCAGGACATCTTCGCCGTCTCCGACCGCATCGTCGTGCTGCGGCGCGGCGTCCAGGCCGGCGAGCGCAAGATCTCCGAGACCAACCATGACGAAGTCGTCAAGCTGATGGTTGGCGGATAGCGGAGGCAGCCGACCGCTCGAGGCCGGACCGCCATGCTCCATGCTAACCCATCAGCGCATCGAGACCGCGCACCAGCCCAGTGACTTCCCGCACGTGCCGGATAACGCGCAAGCGGTTGGATCACTGGATTTCAAACAGGCTATCTTATGAAATCGTCGAAGCGGCGCAGCGTCACCCGGCGATTGCGCCAGTTCTCGTTCTGCGTCTGGACGAGCAGGAACTCCTCGCCGTAGCCGACGGTTTCAAGCGCATAGCCCGGCACGCCGAATTCGCGCACCAGCGTGCGCTTCAGCGAGGCGGCGCGCTGCTCGGAAAGGATCTGGTTCGACTGGAAGGAACCGACGGCGTCCGTATGGCCCTCGATCAGAATACGGGCGCCGCGATCGCGCCGCAGGATGCGTTGAAGCGCGTCGGCGATGTTTTCGATCTTGCCGTACTGCGACTCGGAAATGGCCGCCGACCCGAAGGCGAAATTGATCGACTGGATGTCGATCGAACGGGCCATGCGCCTGAGATCCGGCCGCCGCTTGAACTCGCGGATGGTGACGCGCTGGTTCGGGCGCAGCTTCACCTTGGGCGCCGCTTCGAGCTGCCGCTCGATCGTGGCGGCCGAAGGCGTCGTCGCCTGGGCGGCGGCAAGGGTCGGCATGGCAAGCGCCGCAATCAGCACGGCGGCAAAGGTGCGTCTGGTCAGCATGTCTTTCTCCTTGGGCCCTGCTTGATGGCCGCATTGATGGTGCCGACAAGATGCCAGAGACAGTCTGAAGCCTGGATGAACGAACAGTTCGGTTTACAGGAATCAAGGTCGCATGACGCTGGCCGAGCGCTCGGCGAAAGCCATCGGATGCACGATCTCCTTCTTCTGTGCCACCGGCGCAAAACCGAGCTTCTGGTAGAGCGGCAATGCCGCCGGATGATCGAGCGTGCAGGTCTGCACCGTCACCCGCTTAGGCCCATGCGACCAGGCGGCAGCGATCGCCGCGCCCAGGAACCAGCGGCCGATGCCTTGCCCGGTCGCGTGTTCCATCATGCCGAAATAGGCAAGCTCCACTTCTTCCGGCAGATGCGGCTTGAGGTCGAAGAAGCCGGCCGGCGCGCCGTCGAGATAAAGCACCCTGATGTCGCGGTCCTCGCGGTGGATGCCAGCCGCAAGCTCCTCGTCGTTCAGCCTGAGAACATTGACCCAGTGCCATTTGCGCCCCACCCGATCCATCAGATAGCGGTAGAAGTGCAGCGGAATGTCCTTGGTCTTCAGCAGCGCGATCTGGCGGTTGTACGGCACCGGCGGCGAATAGGCCGGCGGTACATGCATTTCGAGAAACGTCACCGTGACGTCTATGTCTTCCAGAACTCCGTTTGCCATGGCCGTCATTCCTTGCCCGTCAAGGCGGGGCCCGTCACGACAGGCGTGTCGGAAAGTCCGCCCCACTCCGTCCATGAGCCGTCGTAAAGCCTGTTGTCGTCGTGGCCAAGCGTCTCCAACGCCAGCGTGATCGCAGCCGCGGTGATGCCTGAACCGCAAGAGGTGACGACCGGTTTCGACAGATCGATGCCGGCATCCTCGATGACCTTGCGCAAACGGTCCTTCGACAACAGTTCGCCGTTCTCGGCGAGCACCGATGACGGCAAATTGTTCGCTCCAGGCATATGACCGGAGCGGATGCCCGCGCGAGGCTCGGGCTCGGCGCCGGCAAACCGGCCGGCGGAGCGGGCATCGGCGATCTGGCTTTCCTTCGTCTCGACGATGCGGCGCATGTCGGCAAGGCTGGCGACACGCGTAGCGTCGAAGTCGGCGTGAAACACGCAGGGCGCTGTCTTGGTCGGCTCCGCCGTCACCGGCCGTCCCGCCGCTTTCCAGCGGTCGAAGCCGCCGTCCAATATGTAGACCTGGAACACGCCCATGATGCGGAACATCCACCAGCCGCGCGGTGCAGCGAAGAAGCCCGGACCGTCATAGATGACGATGGTGTCGTCGGCCGAAATGCCCATCGCGCCGACATATTGCGCGAAATGCCGCGGCGACGGCAGCGTGTGCGGCAAGGCTGAATCGGGGTCCGATACCGCATCCTGATCGAGGAAGCGGGCGCCCGGAATATGCGCCGCCTCATATTCGGCGCGTGCATCCCTGCCCTGCGCCGGCAGATACCAGGACGCATCGACGATGGTCAGGCCGGGTTCGCCGAGGCGCGCCTGCAACCAGTCCGCATCGACGGTGAAAGGGCTGTCTTCGGCCATTCTCGTTCTCCTGCTTCGCCTCGCGCGGAGCCTCTGTATTTATCAAGCCGCCGGCATCGGTCCAAAGCGTATGCGGAAGCGCCGGTTCTCGCGGCCCTTCTTCTCGATCTTGCCGATATGGATCTCGCCGACTTCGCCGGTGCTCTTCACATGGGTGCCGCCGCAAGGCTGGCTGTCGATCGAGGCATTCTCGCCTATACAGACAAGGCGGATCTGACCGGTGCCGACGGGCGGCCGCACATTCTTGGATTTGACCAGGCCGGGATTAGCGGCCAGTTCCTCGTCCGATATCAGCCTGACGAAGACCGGATGGTCGGCCCGCACCAGTTCCATCACCCTTGCCGTCACATCTTCCCTGGTGAAGCCGGCATCCGGGATGTCGAAGTCGACGCGGCTGTCGTCCGCGGAAACCGCGGCACCGGTGATCGGGAACGGGCAGACGACGGTGAGCAGATGGCAGGCCGCATGCATGCGCATCAGAAGATGCCGCCGCTGCCAGTCGATGGCGAGTTTCACCCGCTCACCAACAGCCGGAGCCGCCTGTTCAGGCGCCGGCACATGAATGATCTCGTCCTTGGTCTCGCCGGTGATGGTGGCGGCTACAGCGATCACGCTGCCGTCGGCGCGCTCGAGCGTACCCGTATCGCCCGGCTGTCCGCCCGACGTGGCATAGAAGATCGTACGGTCGAGAATGAAGCCGCCGCGATCGTTGATGGCGACTATGGTAGCGTCGGCCGTGCGGAGATAAGCGTCGTCACGAAACAGCGCCTGCGTCCTATAGCCCATCACGCGACCTTTTCGAACGGCACCGAAATCTCGGCTTTCTCATCCATCCAGCCTGGCACAGGCAGCTGCTTTTCGCGGAGGAACTCCGGGTTGAACAGCTTCGATTGATAGCGCGTGCCGTAGTCGCAAAGGATGGTCACGATAGTGTGGCCGGGACCCAGTTCACGCGCCAGCCGGATCGCACCGGCAATGTTGATGCCGGTCGAGCCGCCGACGCAGAGCCCTTCCTCCTGGATCAGATCGAAGACGATCGGCAGCGCCTCCTCGTCCGGAATCTGAAACGAAAAATCCGGTGTGAAGCCTTCGAGGTTGGCGGTGATCCGTCCCTGCCCGATGCCTTCGGTGATCGAGCTGCCCTCGGATTTCAATTCGCCGCTGGTGTAGAAACTGTAGAGCGCGGCGCCCAACGGATCGGCGAGCGCGACCTTGACGTCCTTGCTTTTGGCCTTCAGCCCGAAGGCGACGCCGGCCAGCGTTCCGCCAGACCCCACGGCGGAGACGAAACCATCGACCTTACCGCCGGTCTGGGCCCAGATTTCCTGCGCGGTGGTACGGATATGGCCGTCGCGGTTGGCGACATTGTCGAATTGGTTGGCCCAGATCGCACCATTCGGCTCGGACCGCGCCATCTGTTCGGCCAGGCGCCCCGACAGCTTCACATAATTGTTGGGGTTCTTGTAGGGAACCGCGGGCACCTCGATCAGCTCGGCGCCGAGCAGTTTGATCGTGTCCTTCTTCTCCTGGCTCTGCGTATCGGGAATGACGATCACGGTGCGGTAACCGAGCGCCTTGGCGACCAGCGTCAAACCGATGCCGGTATTGCCGGCCGTCCCCTCGACGATGATGCCGCCCGGCCGCAAAAGCCCGCGTTGCTCGGCGTCGCGGATGATGAACAGGCCGGCGCGGTCCTTGACCGACTGGCCCGGATTCATGAATTCGGCCTTGCCCAGAATCTCGCAGCCGGTTGCTTCCGAGGCCTTGTTGAGGCGGATCAGGGGCGTGTTGCCGATCGCTTCGATCACAGAACGGGCCATACAGGTTCCTTTATGCGTGCGGCGAGACCCTAGAAACCCGCAGCTCCGGTTTCAAGGCAAGAATTTGTCTGGTCCAGTCGCATTTCGGGCACTGCAATTTCCCTCAAGCCAGATGCCGCGATCGGCGTCGATATAAACCTTGTCGCGAAAAGCGCTCTTTCCATTCGATTTCTTCACCGC
>NZ_CAUM01000108.1 GCF_000350085.1 Mesorhizobium metallidurans STM 2683 | reverse complement strand
CAGGCATCGGCCCCGGGATGGCAATCGCTGTTCCGATGCGATATCTCACCGCCACACCTTGCATTCAGACATTCATGACGGTCCATTCATGGCACGCGACACATTCTACATCACGACCGCGATTTCCTATCCGAACGGCAAACCGCATATCGGCCATGCCTATGAGCTGATCGCCACCGACGCGCTCGCCCGTTTTCAGCGGCTCGACGGCAGGCAAGTCTTCTTTCTCACCGGCACCGACGAGCACGGCATCAAGATGCTGCAGACGGCGAAGAAGGAAGGCATTTCGCCGCGCGAGTTGGCCGACCGCAATTCGGCGGACTTCAAGCGCATGGCCGTTGCGCTCAATGCCTCCAATGATGATTTCATCCGTACCACCGAAAAGCGGCACTACGCCGCCTCCCAGGCGATCTGGAAGGCGATGGCCGGCAATGGCGATATCTACAAGGGCGGCTATGCCGGCTGGTACTCGGTGCGCGACGAGGCCTATTACGGCGAAGAGGAAACCGAGGTCCGCCCCGACAATGTCCGCTACGGCCCGCAAGGGACGCCAGTCGAATGGGTCGAGGAGGAAAGCTACTTTTTCCGTCTGTCGGCCTATCAGGACAGGCTGCTGGCGCTTTACGAAGGCCAGCCGGACTTCATCGGCCCGACCGAGCGGCGCAACGAAGTGATGAGTTTCGTCAGGTCGGGGCTGAAGGACCTGTCGATCTCGCGCACGACCTTCGACTGGGGCGTCCCGGTGCCGGGCGACGACAAGCATGTGATGTATGTCTGGGTAGACGCGCTGACAAACTACATCACCGGCGTCGGCTATCCAAATGAAAATGCTGATGATTGGCGCTTTTGGCCGGCCGATGCGCATATCATCGGCAAGGACATCGTTCGCTTCCATGCGGTCTACTGGCCGGCGTTCCTGATGTCGGCCGGCATCCCGTTGCCGAAGCGTGTCTTCGGCCACGGGTTTCTGTTCAACCGCGGCGAGAAGATGTCGAAATCGGTCGGCAACGTCGTCGACCCGTTCACCATGGTCGAGCATTACGGTCTCGACCAGGTGCGCTACTTCTTCCTGCGCGAAGTGCCATTCGGCCAGGACGGCAGCTACAGCCATGAGGCGATCGTCAACCGCACCAATGCCGATCTCGCCAACGACCTCGGCAATCTGGCGCAGCGCTCTTTGTCGATGATCGCCAAGAACTGCGATGGCGTGGTGCCGAAGCGCGGCGAATTGAGCGACGCCGACAAGGCGATCCTCGGTCAGGCCAGCGCCGCCCTGGTCACGGCGCGCCGGACGATGGCGGAGCAGGGCATTCATCTGGCGCTGGCGGCGATCTTCGGCGTGGTGGCTGAAGCCAACCGCTATTTCGCGGGTCAGGAGCCGTGGGCGCTGAAGAAGACCGATCCGGCGCGCATGGAGACGGTGCTGTGGACGACGGCCGAGGTGCTCCGGCGGGTAGGGCTGTTGTGTCAGCCCTTCATTCCAGGCTCGGCCGCCAAACTGCTCGACATCCTGGCGGTCCCGGCGGACAGCCGTGATTTCGCGCATGTCGCGGAAGATCGTGCACTGGTGCCCGGCGCGGCTCTGCCGGCGCCGCAACCGGTGTTTCCACGCTATGTCGAGCAGCCGGACGCGAACGCCTGATGCTGGTCGACAGTCACTGCCATCTCGACTTTCCGGATTTCGCGGAGGAGCGGGTGGCCATCGTCGCCCGCGCCCAAGCGGCCGGAATCGGCCGCATGGTGACGATCTCAACGCGTGTGAAGCGGTTTCAGCAAGTGCTTGAGATTGCCGAGTCTTTCGACGATGTCTATTGCTCGGTTGGCACCCATCCGCACAATGCGGCCGAAGAGCTTGATGTGACGGCTGACGAGCTTGTGCGCCTGTCCGTGCATCCCAAGGTGGTGGCGATCGGCGAGGCCGGGCTCGATTACTTCTACGATCACGCGCCGCGCAACGCGCAGGCCCAGGGGTTTCGCACCCACATCGCCGCCGCTCGCGAGACGGGTCTGCCGCTGGTCATCCATTCGCGCGACGCCGACGACGACATGGCGGATATCCTCGAGGACGAAACAGGGAAGGGCGCCTTCCCCTTCATCCTGCACTGTTTTTCGTCGGGACGCAGGCTCGCCGAAGTCGGTGTGGCGCTTGGCGGTTATGTTTCGTTTTCCGGCATCCTGACGTTCAAGAATTCAACCGAACTGCGGGCGATTGCCGCCGATGTGCCACATGAGCGCCTGCTGGTCGAAACCGACGCGCCATATCTGGCGCCGGTGCCGTTTCGCGGCAAGCGCAACGAACCCGCCTATGTCGCGCACACGGCCAAGGTTCTGGCGGAGACGATCGGCGTTGGCGAGGCCGAGATCGCTGATATCACGACGGACAATTTCTTTCGGCTGTTCAGGAAGATGCCCCGCCCCGACACACAGGGCCTGGACACGCAGGCACTGGGCGCATGAGCGACCGGCTGCGTTTCACCGTCCTCGGCTGCGGCTCGTCGCCGGGCACGCCGCGCATCACCGGCGATTGGGGCAATTGCGACCCCGCCAATCCCAGGAACCGGCGCATGCGCACCGCAGCCCTCGTCGAGCGGATCGCGGCGAATGGCGGCCGAACCACCGTCGTCATCGACACCGGGCCGGATTTCCGCGAGCAGATGCTGCTGGCATCGGTCAGGCGCATCGATGCCGTCGTCTACACGCATCCGCATGCCGACCATATCCACGGCATCGACGATTTGCGCGGCTTCGTGCTCGAACAGCGTCAGCTGATCGATATCCATGCCGACCAAACCACCATGCTGCGTATGCGGCAGGCGTTCGGCTATTGTTTCGAAACGCCGCAAGGCAGTTCCTATCCGCCCATCGTCAACGCCCATATCATCGACCACGCCAGGCCGGTGGTGATCGAAGGAGAGGGGGGTGCCCTCACCCTCCAGCCGCTGCCGCAGTTCCATGGCGACATCATCTCGCTTGGTTTTCGCATCGGCGGGCTCGCCTATTGTCCCGATATCAGCGATTTTCCGCATGCTACGGTCGAGCGGCTGCGGGGCCTGGAGATGCTGGTCATCGACGCGTTGCAATACACGAGGCATCCAAGCCATCTGTCGCTTGAACAGGCGCTCGGCTGGATCGAAAAACTGGCGCCAAAGACGGCCGTGCTGACGCATATGCATGTGCCGCTCGATTACGCCACGCTGATGGCCGAGACGCCAGCCAACGTCGAACCGGCCTATGACGGCATGATCCTGGAAATCCCTTACGAGTCAGCGTGATACGAATGGCGCTTCAAGAGCGCGTTGCGCTCTTTGGTGCAAACATCAGCAGCGTTCCAATCCGTTCATAGCCCATGCGGGGATAAAGCAGAGCTCCTGCATGGGTCGCGGTCAGCACCGACCATTTCGAGCCGCGGGCCCGATCGTCGTGCAGCATTTTCGACAGCAGCGCCTGGCCGAAGCCACGACGCCGATGCGAGGTGTCGACATACATGTCCGCGCACCAAGTGGCTCCTACGGCATCGACGCTGCGCACCCGCCCAACGATGTCGTCTCCATCGATTGCCACATACTGGCGGAATGGCGCGTCATCGCCGAGCAGATTGTCGCCGATCGGCCGCGTACGCGTGATCTTTCCCAATTGCGCCGCACGCTCGGCCGTATGCACGTGTTCGATCGAAACGACAGCCGGCGGCTTTGGTATCCGGCTCAAGCGGTGAACGAAGAAGCCTTCCGTCCGCAACAGCCGATATCCCAGTGCCTTATAGGCGGTCCGTAATGGCTGATCCGGTTCGCCGCTAGAGGTTATGGCGCAAATGACGAAGCCAGCTCGCGCATGCTGCCGCACGATCGCGTCTACCTCATGAGCGGCGACGTCACGGGCGATCCATTCCTCGGTGCGATAATTGCGAGGATTGTTGCGTTGAGCATCGCGCATCACCCACAACGGCCCGAAGCGATTGACCTCGTAAGGAAAGGTACGGCTCCTGACGGCGCTGTGCCCATGCACGAACACTTCGACGGCCGCTTCGATCTCGCTGCTTGCTCTCGTCATTTCGACAGCCTAGCGTTGGCCATCGGCTCAAGGCAACACGCCGTAGTCGGCTCAAGCCCATGAAAATCAGCGGCAATTTCCAGCTCTTGGCCAACACCAGTTCCATAATCTATCTTATGCGACTAAAGGTTCGCACCCTTTCGTTCGCACCTAAGTGTCGGTGCGACGAGTTTCGCGAACCGGCGCAGAGTTTCGTGTACCGGGGCGAAGTTTCGCGGACTCGATTCACGAACCGGGAGCCAGGTCATGAGTAGGCTTGGCGCGTGGTCCCCTTGGCTTCATCGGCCCCCACAGACGCCGGCGACGGCGGACGCTGCCTGGCTTTCGGTCGCGATGCTTCCTCAGGAGGTTCGACGCGACGTCGAGGCTGAGCTCGACCCCGAACCGCGCCTGCGCCTGAGCAACGATGGCGCGACGGTTCTGGTGTGCGCGGTCGCCACGGATCCATTGCGCGAGCGCTTCGGATTGAGCCGACGTCAGAGCGGGCCTCCCGGTCGGGCGTTCGAGCGCCGCTTCGAGCCCATGTTCGATCCCGCGGTCGAGCCAGCGATAAACGCTCATCGGCTGGACACGGGCTATCGCTGCCGCCTCCCCGACGGTCGCCCCCGCCTTGAGTGCGGCAAAGGCCGTCAGCCGCTGACGCCGGTGCTTGTAGCGTTCGCGGGCGGCTCGCTCCCGCAGTTCGGATGCGCTTTCAGGCAAGCTTTCGATCCAGGGATGCCACACACCTCGTCCGACCGGCGGCGTGGCTATTGCCGCCGCCAGGATCGTGCGCAGGCGTGCGGCCATATCGTCGTCGATGTCGTCGTGGCGGCCCAGGAGACCTTCGAAGCGGACAGATTTCAGGATGCCGATCGCCGCAGGCAGGCGGTGCGGCAGGTCCGCCATCAGCCAGTCGAGCATCAGCAAGCTTCCATAGTTCGAGCCAAGCGAGAGCGAGAGCCGATCTTCCCAGCCCAGATCAAGTTCGCGGGCGATCCGGTTGAACAGTTGCTCTCGGTGCTGGGTGGCGACACCGGTCCAGATCATGCCGAGCAGCATGTCTGCAACCGCCATCATCGTGGCCCACTCGACGTCGCCCACGCTGGGCAGGAGCACGACGCCGGTCTTCTTCCCCGCAACAAGCAGCGATTGCAGATCGACCGACCGATCATTCGCCGGTTGCCCCTGCAAGCGGGCCAGCCCTCCGCCGCACCTCTGGCACGCAAGCAGGTCGACTGGCGCCTTCGCGTTCAGCCCTTTGAACCGGATCGGACACCGGCATCCCGGGCATTCCCCGATCAGCCGGGTCCGGTGCCGCGGGCAGACACCGATCCAGCCCAGCAGCCAGAGCCGCCTCAGATAGGGTCGCTCGTCTTCCGCCAGACATTGCCCGCAGACATCGATACGCCGGCCTTTCCGGCGGCCCAGCTTCGGATTTGTCCAGCGCCGGCTGGAGAAGCGCTGCGCGTCCTCATCATCACGTGCGATGGACCAGCCCAGGAACGTCATGGCTCTCAGCCGGGCCTGCTCGACTCCGGTCCGTTCGGCGATCGTTGCGAGCTGGCCTGCCGACGGACGCCGCCACCACTCGGGATCACCCACGGCATCCACGTTGAAGCCGTGCCGGCTAAACATGAGCGGAGACTGCCGGAGCGCCCAGCTCACTTGGACGAGCCAGGATACGAGCGCCTCATCCGCCGCCGGCTCGATGTGAACGGGCAGCATCGCCCGTGCCGGGAACGCCTCGGGCATGGCCGAGACGGCGAACAGATCAGACCGCAACACGCCGACGCTCGGAGGGCCGGATGAAGCCCGCATCCTCGATCATGCGTGCCGGGATTGCCTCCGTCCCGGTCTCGACCGCCAGCACGGCAGCCCGCACGACGACGGCGATGATCTCGCCCAGCACGCCTTCCGCCGCCGCGAGGATACGGCCGGCCATGACCGGATCGTTGAGGTGCGACGGCTTGCGCAGCGGCAAGGCCGCTTCGAGCGTCGCGAGAAGCCGCCGATATTCCTCGCCGTTCTGCCACAGCGGCAAGGCGAACGGCTCGAACCGATTGACGAGCTGGTCGTCGCTGCGGATCGCGCGCAACGCCTCGGCCGTGCCGACGCCGACGAGCGGTATTTGCAGCTCATTACCCAGCCAGCGCAGCAGGTTGAGCAGCCGCCGTTGCTGCATCGTGGTGCCCGACAGCAGGTTGTGCAGCTCGTCGATCACCAGCAGGCGTGTGCCCGTCGCACGCATCATGCGCACCGCCATGTCCTGCTTGGCGGCGATACGGTCGCGGGGGCCGAACGGCACTCCGAGCCCGTCGAGGATCGCGCCGAACAGCCGGCCCTCGTCCGGCCCCGGCGGCATCTGCACGCTCAGCACCGGCAGGACCGCCACGCCGTCCGCTGTCTCGACGGCGGTGATGGGTGGATGCACCCGCCGGAACTTCTCGACGATCATGGTCTTGCCGTTGTTCGTCGGGCCGACCAGCAGCAGGTTCGGCATCCGCATCCGCTTCGGGAAGGTCAGCAGATCTTCCATAGCCGCCAGGGCGGCGTCCGCCCGTGCATAGGCGATCCAGCGATCCGTGCGGATGCGCCGCACCCGTGCCTCCGCGGCCTCGTCGGCCAGCGGTCGCACTGCAGGGTGCAGATGCCGGTAATCCTCGCTCACGACCATTCCTCGAACGGGAAGATGCGGTCCTCCAGTGGGGCGTCGGCCTCGACCGGTCCGACTGCCGCACTCCGATCCGGGACGGCCGCGGGTTCGGCTGCACCACCTGCCACGACCCGAAGGCGGCGCTCCCGCTGTCGGCGGGCCGTCTTGGTCGTGCGCACCGCATCGTCGGCGATGGTGCGCATCGCCTCGATCGTGCGGAAGATCGCCGATTCGTCGACCAGCGACCGTCCCTCATCCCGCAGGCGCTTCAGCGCCAGGCGGTGCTCCCACAGGCTGATCGGCGGCCGCCGCAGGTCGCGGTAGGCCAGATCGTAATAGGTGCCGTCGGGTCCGAGCAGATAGATGCGGCTGAGATCGCGCGGGTCGTAGCGGACGATCATTCGCTCGGGATGGCCGATCCAGGTGCTGAGCACGTCAGCCCAGTAGGCGATCGAGTGCAGCGCCACGCCGTCGCGCCGGACCCTGCGACGCTCGATCGGCAGGAAGTCGATCAGGAAGCGGCGAGGATCAGGCACGGCGACCGGCTCGCCACGGCCGAGCGTGGCGCCCTCGCCGGTGATGCCACGCTCCCAGGCGGCGAGCGGCGTCATGCCAATGCCGCGATGCAGTTCGCGGTGATAGACGCCGGCGATTGCGTGGCCGAGCCACCGCTCCACCTCGTCGATGGTCATGGCCGCGGTCTGATCGGGCCTCAGGTCGCCCTTCTCCTGAACATTGGAGAAGGTCGTGCCCGGCAGCAGATGGACCTTGCCCATCATCGTGCCGATCAGCCGCTCGATGTGCCCGCCATAGTGCGGGGTGCGCACGGGACGGTAGTCGACGGCAATGCCATATTGCTCGCAACCGCGCTTCAGCGCCTCAGACCGGAACTCCTTGGCGTTGTCGAGGTGCAGTCGCTCGGGGATGCCGCGCACAGGCCACTCTGCATCGATGTCACGCTCGGCCAGCCAGCTCTCCTTGGCGAGCGCTGCATGGGTCAGGCAGAGCGCCACGGACGTCGCCGAGGGCGGCTCCAGCGACAGGTGGAAGCCGGCGACGCAGCGCGTGCAGACGTCGATCGCCAGGGTCAGCCAGGGGCGCTGGATTGGTGCGCGCGTCTCCCTGTCCACCACGATCACGTCGACCAGCGTGTGGTCGATCTGGATCAACGACAACGGCCAGCGGGCCTCCAGCGAACCGACGACAGGAGCGTAGCGGTCGCGCGCCGCCTTGGCGCCCTGGCGCTTGGCGATCACGTCCCTACCCGGACGGGCGCGAAGCCGGGCTGTGATGGTTCGCCGGCTCGGCGCGGTGAGGCCGCGCGCCGCGCACTGGCGCTGCACGTCCTCGACCAGATGCATGATCTTGGGCTTCTGGCGCGTGAGATAGACGCCGTCGATCGCCTCGTCGACCAGCGCATCCACCTCGTTTTCGAGCCGAGAGAAGCCGGCGCTCGGCCCTCGCTTGCGCGGCAACAGGCTCGTCAGTCGCGGATCGGCGATGTAGCGGCGGATCAGGGCATAGACGTGGGTCGGCCCACAGCCCAGCTCCGCCGCGCCAGCTTCCACGTCCGCTCGGGTTCGGGTCGGATCGTCCGCCAGGCGCCGGATGATCGGCAGGAAGCGGCGGGCTTCATCCCACGCGGCGGCGCTCACGGTCGCGATGTCGGGCACGCTCACGCCGCACCCACGCGCGTGCTCGGCACGATTGGCGCCGACAGATCGACGACAAGGGCGCCCCGCGCGATCAGGCGCCAGACCACGGCCAGTCCGGCTTCGCGCGTCGTTGGCAAGGCGTCGACCAGCCCGATGAAGTCGATGGCGTCGGCGCGCGCGCGCCCCACGGCCAACTCCGCCAGCGCCGTGTCGATCGGCACGTTCCTGAGCGGCAGCAACCTCTTCGCCGCATCGAGGCGCGGACCGCGGATGCCGCGCTCGGTGGCGATCCTGAAGCGAGCGCCATGCTCGCCGGCCCAGGCCCGGGCGGCGGCGAACGCCGGCCTCAGCCGGTGCCAGTCCGATCCGAGGTCGGCGCGATATTTGATCTCGACGATATCGGAGCCCCCGGCGCTCCAGTCGACGCGGAAGTCAGGCGTGTATCGCCGCGACCGCTGCCCCTGCCGGAACCGGATCGTGACCGGCTGCTCGGTCACCAACGCGCCCGCATCCGTCCAGTTCACGAGCGTCACGAAGTCTCGTTCGAGCGCGCTTTCGTGCTCTGCCACCCCCGTCGCGAGGGCCTGGAAGCCGGTCACATGCGATCGCCGGCTGAGGGGAATGCGCCGCCGCATCGGCCTCCACCTTCAAACGACTCAGTACGCAAACATCGCACATCTTGGGGTCAGTTCACAAACATGGGACAATATCTATGTCGCCAAGCCTTTGCGCGGACTCAGTTTCCGCTGCGCGCCGATTCACGAAACTCGTCGCACCGACACTAAGCGGCAGCCCGTAACATCAGGATTTCCGCGCCCATTACCCAGCCGGTGTCGCATTTCTAACTTGCTGGCGGCGCTGGGGCGCGGCACCTCGTCACGGCGCGGGAGATCCACGCCGAGGGCATTGAAGCCGCCCTCAGGCACATACCCGCGGGCGCGCGCGTCGTCGTAACCCTCGACTGCGACGGGCTCGATCCCAGCGTGATGCCGGCGGTCGCCGGTCGCACGCCCGGCGGGCTGACCTATCAGCAGGCAATCGGACTGATCGAGGGGGTGAGCCAGCGCGGACGCCTTGCCGGCTTCGACCTCATTGAATTCCAAACGCCCGCTGATATCGACGGCATCACGGCGATTACCGCTGCTCGCCTCCTCGTCAATGTGATCGGGCGGATCGCCAGGCAGGTTTGAACCGGTAATCGGCACGTGCATGAGGCCGATGCCAGCTTGGTTGCAACATCAGATGTAGCAGGTAGCTCTGCCGCATCAGATCTTTATGCCGCTTCGAAGCCAGCTCGATCATCCATGTATGCTGACGGACTTGGCTCGCTTTTCATCATCGTTTTTCGCCAAGCCTCTTGCTCGGCGTTTATCAGAGCCAATTCCCAAACACAGGCAATAACAGGCCTCTTTACTGTATCCATAGGTTCGGTAGCAGAATATAGCCTCCGATAGATATGCTGACAAAGCACCGAACCTTGTATCCACCAGTGAGCCGAGATGGAAACACCAAGCTCGCCAGGATGAATGATCACAAAGCCCATGCCATTGTCGTCACCCTCGTCCGTCACACGCGGCAGAACGTCCTGTGAACGAATGACTGCGCCAGGGTCACCATGGACCCGTCGACTTTTTTGTTGTCTGCGACGAGGCCATAGACTTTAAGCTGGAGACCGCCAATGTCCCATTGGCCCAAATTTGAGATACTACGTGGATGATAGATCTCGATTGTTTTAGAATTCATTGGGCTCACTCTCTAAACTGTTTTGACATCTGACGCAGCAGTGAAGGGTCGCCCTGCTGGATCGATCCGGTCGCGCTAAAAGAATTCGCCGAGGAACGCCGCCGCCTCATCCGAGATGCCGACGATCTTGTTCGTTGCCTGGCGATAGAATTTGAAATTGAGTTCCGTCTCGGGCCAGCCGTCATTCCAATTGGCGAAATGTTTGAGTTCGCGCCGCCCCAGCGGTCGCTTGGCGAGCGCGGTGCGTTCGATCGAGCGGCTCACTCGCGGCGTTTGCCGGGCGATGCCGTGCTTCTTCGCAATCGCTTCGACTGATGTGACGACGCCGCGCGCAATAAGGCCCTGCCCGCCCTCGTTCTCGCTCGCGAACACGAAAACCGTGTCGCCTTTGGCGATATGCTTGCCGCCATACATGGTTTTCTGCGCCGTGAATGCGAAGGTTTTTGCCTGCGGATCGCGGATCGCGGCCTTGATCGCGTACGCCATGCTTTTCCCTGCGTTCAAACCGCTATCATCCCAGATCGATCTGGTAGGTCAGAACACGCTTTGCCGCAGGCGCGATCAACATCACGCCGGGCTTGTTCGTGAATTCACCGTCGAAGTCCACCGGGCTTGCGAGGCCATGCCAGGGTTCGATGCAAAGGAACGGCGCGCCGCCCGGCTTGGACCATATGCCCAATTCCTCGAAGCCCTGCCAGGACATCTCGATCGCCGGACCACGCTCGGCGCCATAACGCACGCTGGCGCTGGCCGGCCGATCCAAAATCACGGCGTCGTCGTCAAACAAGCGCTCGGACAGGGCGAGAATTTTACCGTCGACAGGCGTCGGCTGTGGCGTTGCCAGCAGCAGGCCGCCCTTAAGCCGACGGATCGGCGCCCGCTCGTCGTCGGCAAAGGTCAGCCGATAATCCGTCTTGGCCAGGTCCGGCAGCAACGGCCAATTGAAGGCCGGATGCGCCCCGATCGATGCCGGAAGCGGCTCGTCGCCGGTGTTGGTGATGTCGAAGGTCACACCAAGCTCCCGGCGGTCCAGCCTGTAGGTCACAGCCAGGCGAAAGGCGAATGGGTAGTGCGCGCGGGTGTCGGCATCGTCGGTGAGAACCAGCGTACAGGATCGAGGCCCCCTCTCCGCCCAGGCAAACGGCTTGTCGCGCGCGAATCCGTGCTGCGTCATCGGGTAGGACTGCCCTCGATGGCGTAATTGATCGCCCTTCAGCCGGCCGACGATCGGAAACAGTACCGGCGAATGCCGCCGCCAGGCCGGCCCGGCCTGCCACAGAAGCTCGGTCCCCTCCGCGTCGCGCAAGGAGACCAGTTCAGCGCCCTGCCCGACGATGGTCGCCGAGATGCCGTTGCCGTGAAGTGTCAGACTATCCTGTTCCATTTATCCTCACGGGTGGCTGGTTTGGCCGGCAGGCTAGCAAAAGGCCCCACGTGAACTCAAGAGCGGCAGGCTACGCCGCACCCCTCACACAGCCGCCACGAACGCATCCACGCCACAGGCGAGATGGCGTGTTGCGCACTGCCTCAAATGAAAACCGTGGCCGGAGGTTTCCCTTCGGCCACGGCAAGGTTCGAAATGTTGCCTGCTACCGTCGGTCCGACTATTCGCGCTCGCCGGTGAAATTCAGCAGCAACTGGAAGATGTTGACGAAGTTCAGATAGAGCGAAAGTGCCCCGAAGACGGCGAGCTTCTGTTGCGATTCCGCGTCGAAGTTCTCCGCGTACTGCTCCTTGATCGTCTGCGTGTCCCAGGCGGTGAGGCCGACGAAGACGGCGATGCCGATCACCGAGATCGCGAACTGCAGCGCGGTCGAGCCGAGGAAGATGTTCACCAGGCTCGCGATCACCACGCCGATCAGACCCATGATCAGGAACGACGAGAACTGGGTCAGGTCGCGCCTGGTCGTGTAGCCGTAAAGGCTGGTGGCGCCAAACATGGTGGCGGCGATGAAGAAGGTGCGCGCGATGCTGGTGCCGGTGAAGACCAGGAACACGGAAGCGAGCGACAGGCCCATGACCGCGCAAAATGCCCAGAACATGGCCTGGGCGCCGGCCGCGGACATGGTCTGCATCCGGAACGAGAACAAGAGTATGAACGCGAGCGGCGCCAACATCACCACCCACTTCAGCGGGCTGGAAAAGATCGGCACATAGAGCGCGGGCGTCGAGGCCACCGCATAGGCGATGATACCGGTGACGACGAGGCCGAGCCCCATGTAGTTGTAGACGCGCAGCATGTGCTGGCGCAGGCCCTGGTCATAGTCGGCTCCGGTTCGGGCGCCAGCACCCGAGCTATATCTTAGATTAGGAATGTTCATGCGGATTCTCCTGGTGAGGCGGGATCAGTAAAGCGTACTCGCAAGGGTTTCGGCGGCACGATCGAGGTCGCGCACACCGCTTCGAGCAACGACTGCGTAGGCGACTTCGCCGACCTGGAAATAAGCCGAGGAGATGTCACCCGAAGGCGCGACTGTCGGCTTGACCACGTCAAACGTTCCGGGTCTGATCGCGAAGAGCGAGACCAATCCCATATCTTTTGTTTCGATAGCCATTTCGACGCTCGGGCCGAACTGCGATGGATAGATCTGAACGTCGCGGACCTTCCAGTCCTGCGGCAGCGACGGCATGACGATCGCCGTGGCGGCGCGGATTTCGTCCGCGTTGTAATTCGGCGCTTCTAGCTGGGACGACATGGTCTCGCGCACGATCGTCGTCCGGTGCGCCTGGACCGCATCCTTCAGATAGACAGGCGGCTGGGTCGAGGCGACGACTTTAGTCACCGATATCGGTCCGAGGATGCTGTTCGCCAGCCAACCCGCAGCGACAAAGACAGCAACCGCAGCCACTCGCTGCAACGCGCCAAAGACGCGGTCCCGGGCCAGGCCCCGCTCCAGCCGGCGTGCCGCATCGGCCGTTGCCGGCCGCGCCATGCTCTCGGATCCGGCAAGCGCCATGCGCAGTTCGTCGCGCGTCCTGAGGTCTGCCATCACCCGCGCCGCCGCCTCCGGACGGGTCGAAAGAAACGCCCCAACCTCAATGCGGCGTGCAACGTCCAGCTGATCGTCGACATAGGCGTCAAGATCGGCATCGATTACCGGATCGCGCAGTTCGTTCATCACTGATCTCCCACGATCCTGAGGTGGCCTGTTGCACGGGCCGGCGATGTGCCTTCCATCTCACGGAGAGTTGCCCGCGCACGACCGATGCGTGACATCAACGTTCCAAGCGGCACGCCGCTGACCTCGGCCGCCTGGCTGTAGGTAAGTCCCTCGATGGCGACGAGATGCAGCGCGGAACGCTGCTCTTCGGGCAATTTAAAAAAGGCTTGACGCACCTGCGCCAGGCGGATCGAATGCTCCTGGGGGGCGTCCATATTGGCGTCGGCAAGGTATTCGGCCTGCTCGATGCGCGCCGCTTCGGATTTGCGGGACCGCATTCCGTCAATGAAGGCATTGTGAACGATCGACAGAAGCCATGCGCGCAGGTTTCCGCCGGAGCGGAAGGTGCCGCGCCGCTCATAGGCCCGCACCAATGCATCATGAACCAGATCCTCGGCATCGGCGCTGTCGCGCGTCAACGAGCGCGCGTAGCGGCGCAGCGAACCAAGCTGACCCATGATATCGAAGCGTGGCACCGACCGTTTCATGTCCTGTTTACGGAGCACATAAGTATTTTAATCCCGTCATAATGAAATTTTCTTAATGGCCGGCGTCTGTGACGGCGGGCGTAATGCGTTTCAACGGTCACAAGCCGCCTGCGTTCCGGTTCGCTTCCGCGAGGCCGTTTATCTTGCTTTTGGCCTTGTTCTCACGCTGACAGTGAACGTGCCGATGAACGAGGGCACTGGCCGCAACTGTCGTTCCCAACGATGCCGCGACCGCGCGAAATGCGAACCATTGCGTCAGGCATCGCGCTGGCTCTCGCCGGTTATGGTCTGGCAAGGCTGCAGCCGGATAGAGTGTTTTAAGCCCCATAATCGCAAATGGCTCGCGCCGGCCCCTTCCCCGCCCAGTCGCCTTCAGGCGCTCAAGACCTCTCGCCGCGCTGAAGCCTTCCTTCGATCGCCGCGATGACCGGCATCAGGTCGGCGACGCCGCTGACGACGTAGTGGGCGCCGGCGGCGGTGAGCCTGGCCGAGGCTTCGGCGCGCTTCTTCCTGAAGATATCAGGCGCGAGCGCCTGCGTCTCCGCCAGCGTCAGGCCGAAGACATTGCCAGTCACCGACACACCGATCGTCCAGGCGCCGGCATTGGTGCCCTCGGCAATGCCGACCTCGGTGTCGTCGACCTTCACGCTCAGCCATGGCGGATAGACGCCAAGCTCGGTCAGCGCCTTCCACAGCATGAACGGCGTCGGCCGCCCGTCGGGCGTATCGCCGGTGCACACCAGGCAATCCGGCGAAAACCCCTGCCCGGCGGCCACCGGTAGGATTTCGGCCATGATGTCGCGCGTGTAGCCGGTCGTCGAGCCGATCTTGAGACCCCGCGTGCGCAGCGCCGTGACGACCTCGGCAACGCCCGGGATGACATCGGAGTAGTGCGCCGCCACCGCACGGTTCTTCGGCACGAAGACGTTATAGACGGCATCGATGTCGGCGTCGGTCGGAGCATGGCCGTGCTGCTTTGTCCAGGCCGCCGCGATCCGCGGCAGCGCCAGCAGCGCCGCAATGTGCGGACGCTTGGCCATTCCCATCGGGCCTCTGGCCTCGTCCACGCTGATCGCCACGCCAAAATCGGCGAAAGCCTCGATGAATACGCCCATCGGCGCCAGCGAGCCGTGATCGACGACAGTACCGGCCCAATCGAAAACAACGGCGCGGAGCAAACCCTGGGTGGCCATCATGCGATCTTCCTGGCATCTGCCGCGGTGGAACCGAAAAGCTCGTCGATCACCTCTTCGGCGATCGCGAAAGAGGTGCTGGCGCCGATACCGCTGGTGATCATGACGAGACGCACATTTTCCTGCGGCGCGTCGACGAACATGGTGCGATCGGACGCCGAGGCGTAGATCCCGGTCCAGCGTTCCAGGGCGCGTGGCGTCGGTCCGCCAAAGACGGCGCTGAATTCGTCGAGAATGATTTCGTCGACCCGCTCCGAAGCGAACGGGTCGGGCGTCGTTGCATAATGATGTGAATCGCCGATCACCAGCGTGCCGTCGGCGCTCTGCACGACGATCAGATGCACGCCATTGTCGAGCGCGTCGCGCTGATCGACCTGAAGCTTGCGCCGCAGGGCCGCGGCTTCCGGCAAGGCGGCGTAGCCGGCATAGCGGGCGAGCCCCAGATCGGACATCACCGATACCGGCAGCCGGAAACCAGGATCGGCAAGACGCATCATCTGCAATTTGCAGCGGGTGACGGCATATTGCGCGATGCGCTCGGGATAAAGCGTCGCCAGATCGTCGCCCGGACAGACGATCACCTTGCCGGCATGGACAACACCGCGGCTGGTCTCGATGTCGGGCGGTGCGATCGAGCGCGCCGCCGTTTCGCGGCGGAACGCGACGCCATGCCGTTCGGCCAGCCAGGCCGCAAGCCGCGGGATCGCTTCGTGCGATTCGACACGCACCTCGTGCGGGCTCCACAGGCCGCCGGCGAAATCCTGTCCGGCAAGTTGGGGATACCGGCCCCGAAGCTCGTCGGGTTCGAGCAGCAGACAGCCCTCGCCCATTTCGGTCCGCAAGAACGCCTCGGCCACCGCCCGAGCCTCCGGGCGGCGGGCGACAACGACCGCGCCGCGCTGGATGACATCGATGCCGGCTGGCTTCGCCACCTCCAGCCAGATGTCGCGGGAGCGCATCGCCCGGCGCCACACCTGGCCGCGCTCCTGGCCGCTGACCGTGATGAAGCCGAAATTGCGCACCGACGCGCCATTGGCCTGCGCGTCGCGATCGATGACGACCACGGAAAGGCCACGCCGGACGGCGGCGAGCGCATGTGCCAGACCGACAATGCCGGCGCCAACAATCGCAAGGTCGAACTGTTCTTGCCGGCTTATCATTATCTCACGCCGTCATTCTCGCGCTTGTCCCGGAAATGCTTATTCAAACTACGCCGATGTGACAGGAACGTGTAGGGCTCACTTCCGTCTTGCCGATCGCACAGCATTCGGTCTGGCGCATGTGAAAGCGCTGGCACAAGGCCGCCGATTTGCGTATCACTCCGCCGCCATTGGGACGATATTGATGTTCGAAAACCTGCAGCCCGCCCCCGCCGACAAGATCATTGCCCTGATCGGCCTCTATCGCGCCGATCCGCGCCCCGACAAGGTCGACCTCGGGGTCGGCGTCTACAAGGACCGTGACGGCAAGACGCCGGTGATGCGCGCGGTGCGCGAAGCCGAAAAGCGCCTGCTGCAGAGCCAGGATACCAAGACCTATCTCGGTCTTGCCGGCGATACCGGCTTCAATGCAGCGATGGCGTGGCTCACCTTCGGCCAAGCGGCCGACATGACGCGCATCCGCGCCGCGCAGGCGCCCGGCGGCTCCGGCGCGCTGCGGCTGGTGGCCGAGCTGCTCAAGCGGACGCGATCCGACGCGACGATCTGGCTGTCCGATCCTACCTGGCCGAACCACATGCCGGTGATGCGTGGCGCCGGCTTGCAGATCCGCGAATATCCCTATTTCGACGCGGCTTCCGGCACGGTGCGCTTCGCTGACATGCTGGCGGCGTTAAGCGCCGCAAAAAGCGGCGACGTGGTGCTGCTGCATGGCTGCTGCCATAACCCGACCGGCGCCAATCTCGACACCGCGCAATGGGCCGAAATCACCGATCTTGTCGTCGAGCGCGGCCTGCTGCCTTTCGTCGACATCGCCTATCAGGGCTTTGGCGAAGGCCTCGACGCGGACGCCGCAGGCCTGCGCATCATGGCCGCAAAAGTCCCGGAAATGGTCGTCGCCTCGAGCTGCTCCAAGAATTTCGCCGTCTATCGTGACCGCGTCGGCGCGGCGATGATCCTGGCCAAGGACGGCGCCCAGGCGGATGTGGCGATGGGCCAGATGCTGTCGGCGGCGCGCGCCATGTATTCGATGCCGCCGGACCACGGCGCCGCTGCCGTACGCATCGTGCTGGAAGATGCAGCGCTGCGCGCCGACTGGGAAGCAGAGCTCGAGGAGATGCGGCTGCGCATGCTCAGGCTTCGGGTCCAGTTCGCTGAGGCGCTGCGGCGGCAGTCCAATTCCGACCGCTTCGATTTCGTCGCCAGCCATCGCGGCATGTTTTCCCGCCTTGGCCTGTCCGAGGCGCAGGTCGAGCGGCTGCGCGCCGAGCACGGCGTCTACATGGTCGGTGACAGCCGCATCAACGTCGCCGGCCTGCCCGAGGATGGGATGGAAGCACTCGCCAAGGCGATCGTTTCCGTCCTCGACTGAGGAGACTGTTCCGCGCAGCTGTGGACAAGGCGCCCGCGCCGGCCGACAGCGTTGGCCGCGCGGCCGGGCGCACGATAGCATCCGCCCGATGAAACCTTCGAAAGACATCTCCCGGCTGATCGAGATCATGGCAGCGCTGCGGGCGCCGAAAACCGGCTGTCCCTGGGACATAGAGCAGGATTTTTCGACCATCGCGCCTTACACGATCGAGGAAGCCTACGAGGTGGCGGATGCGATCGCGCGCGGCGATCTCGACGATTTGCGTGACGAGCTCGGCGATCTCCTGCTGCAGGTCGTCTACCATGCGCAGATGGCCGAGGAAGCCGGTGAATTCGCCTTCGGCGACGTGGTCCAGGCCATCACCACCAAAATGATCCGTCGTCATCCACATGTCTTCGGCGACGAGAAGGCGCGCAACGCCGGCATGGCCAAGGGCATGTGGGAGAAGATCAAGGCCGTGGAGAAGGCGGAAAAGCGAAGCGCCCGCCTCGCCCGTGGGCTCGACCCTGAAGATAACGGCAAAGGCTTTCTCGATAGCGTGCCGGTCGCCCTGCCCGCGCTGACCCGGGCGCTGAAACTGCAGGAAAAGGCGGCCCGCGTCGGCTTCGACTGGAGCGAGGCCACGCCGATCCTCGACAAGATCGAGGAAGAGATCGGCGAATTGCGCGAGGCGCTGTCCAAGGGCGACATGGCGTCGATCAAGGACGAGTTTGGCGACATGCTGTTTGCCGTCGTCAATCTCGGCCGCCATCTCAAGCTCGATTCCGAAGCGGCGCTCAGCGGCACCAACGAGAAATTCCGCTCGCGCTTCCACTATGTAGAGCGGATGCTGGAAGCCTCGGGGAACACGCTTGAAAAGGCGACGCTCGGTGAGATGGAGGTGCTTTGGCAGCAAGCCAAAAGCGCGAGATAACCTGATTTACCCGTTGTTTTTACGGTGTAATCGGCTTTCGATCTCTTCACGCGCGCTTTGCGTCGCCTTGAGCGAGACGGTCACGCTGCCATCCTCGTTGTCGGCCCGCGAAACGATGTCGCCATTGCGGTAGAGCCAGTCGACAAGGCCTAGTTGAGCCGGCGTGAGCGTGATTGTCAGCGTTGCCAGCTCGCCCGACACCCTTGTCTCGATGATCGCCTTCAGCGCATCGATGCCCTCGCCGGTGACGGCCGATATGGCGATCGGCGGCGCCTTTTTGCCGTCGGCCCCGTCTGCAAGCAACCGCACCTGGTTGCCCTCGTCGAGCCGGTCGATCTTGTTCCACACTTCGATGACGCGCTTGGTGTCGTCGGCATCGACGCCGAGATCGGCAAGGATGCGCTCGACATCCTCGGCCTGTGCGGCGGTGTCAGGGTCCGAAATATCGCGCAAATGGATGACGAGGTCGGCTTCGACCACCTCTTCCAGCGTCGCCCGGAAGGCCGCGATCAGATGTGTCGGCAGATCCGAAATGAAGCCGACCGTATCCGACAGGATGACCGGCGTGCCGTGCGGCAGGCGCACCCGGCGCAGCGTCGGATCGAGCGTGGCGAACAGCATGTCCTCGGCCAGAACCCCTGCTCCGGTCAGCCTGTTGAACAGCGTCGACTTGCCGGCATTGGTGTAACCGACGATCGCCACCACCGGGAACGGCACCTTCTTGCGCTTGGCGCGATGGAGATCGCGGGTTCGCCGAACGGTTTCCAGCTCGTGCTTCAGCTTGATGATTTTGTCCTGCAGGACACGCCGGTCCGATTCGATCTGCGTTTCGCCGGGACCGCCGAGAAAGCCGGCGCCGCCGCGCTGGCGCTCAAGGTGGGTCCAGCTGCGGACGAGCCGGCCCTTCTGGTAGTTGAGATGGGCAAGCTCGACTTGCAGCGTGCCTTCCTTGGTGCGCGCGCGCTCGCCGAAGATCTCCAGGATCAGCCCGGTGCGATCCAGCACCTTGGCGTTCAATTCCTTTTCGAGATTGCGCTGCTGTACCGGCGTCAGCGGATGATCGACGATAACCAGCTCGGCATGGCCCTCTTTGACGATCTCCGCAAATTCCGCCACCTTGCCGCTGCCGAGCAAGGTCGCCGGACGCGGATCGTTGACGGTCACGACTGCCGTGTGGATCGGGTCGAGGTCGATGGCGCTGGCAAGGCCGACCGCCTCGTCGTGACGAGCCTCGGCTGAACGCGTCAGGCGCGGGCGATTCGTCTCGTCGTCACCACGCGGCTGGCGGGTGAGCACCGGCACGATGACGACAGCCCGGGTTGGCCCCTTGGCCTCTGTCCCGGGCTGATGTGACGATTTTTTTCCGCGGACGCTGTGGTCCGCGTCTTTCTCACGTGCCAATCAGGCGCCCTGGCTTTCCTCGCCATCGAACATCTGAACCGGCTGGCTCGGCATGATCGTGGAAATGGCGTGCTTGTAGACGAGCTGGGAATGGCCGTCACGACGCAGCAAAACACAGAAATTATCGAATGAAGTGACCACGCCGGTCAGTTTCACGCCGTTGATAAGGAAGATGGTGAGCGGGTTCTTGCTCTTGCGAACTGAGTTCAGGAACAGGTCCTGAAGGTTTTGCGATCGTTCCGCCATTGTTCTTGTCTTTCCGCCGATCCCCTTCGGTTTGCAGGCCAATGCGCCAAATTAACCGGCCCATGTCAAGCTTGCAAACACCCTCTTGCCGTCAGTAACGACAAGCAGAACGAGATATATTGATGTGCATTCCACCTGTGCGGTTATCAGGCCGGACTTTTTTCCGCAACGTCAAAAAAGGCCTGCCGCAAGGAAAGTGTTATTGAGCCGGGATGGCCGTTGGCCACGGGAACGCCGTCGATCGCCACGATCGGCATGGCGATCGTCGTCGCCGAACTGATGAAAGCCTCGCGCGCGGCCTTGGCTTCGGCGACCGAAAACCCCCGCTCCTCGATCGTCAGCCCCAGCTTGGCGGCCACTTCGAACAGCGTGGTACGGGTGATGCCGCGCAGGATGCCGTGCTCGGCCGGCCGCGTCACCAGCACACCATTCCTGGTGATGATCCAGGCGTTCGACGACCCGCCTTCCTTGACGGTGCCGTCGGCATCGACGAACCAGGCCTCCTGAGCGCCCGCTTCCCTGGCTTTCTGCTTGGCAAGCACGTTGGGCAGCAGGCCGACGGACTTGATGTCGACCCGGTCCCAGCGATTCTCCGGCACGGTGATGACCTTGATCCCGTTCTCGGCCCGCTTGGAGGCCATGGCGGGGTCGGCTTTCCTGGCCGTCACCACCAGCGATGGCTTAGTGCCGGCCGCCGGGAAGACAAAGTCGCGGCTGGCAACGCCGCGCGTCACCTGGAGATAGACCAGGCCGTTGGCGACATGGTTGCGGCGCACTACTTCGCGCAGGATGAGCGGCAACACGCGCTGCGTGACCGGCCAGTCGATCGAGAGCTCGCGCAAGGAACGGTCCAACCGGGCAAGATGGTGTGGCATGTCGACGATGAAGCCGCGCGCCACCTCGCAGACCTCGTAGACGCCGTCGGCAAACTGGTAGCCACGATCCTCGATGTGCACGCAGGCATCGGCGTGAGCGACATAGCGCCCGTTCACATAGGCAATGCGCGGCATCTGCAGTCCCCTGGATATTTCAGGCTTTCCTAGGCGATTCCGCCGCTGGCGTAACCGACAAATACATGGGCCAGTGCGGCAAGCCCGGCGTTCAGACGCCGAGCGACTTCAGCTTGCGATGCAGCGCCGAGCGCTCCATTCCGATGAATTCGGCGGTCTTCGAGATGTTGCCGCCAAAACGGTTGATCTGGGCGATCAAATAGTCCTTCTCGAATTGTTCGCGCGCTTCGCGCAATGGCAGCGCCATGAT
Source organism: Mesorhizobium metallidurans STM 2683 (assembly GCF_000350085.1). Classification (GTDB taxonomy): domain Bacteria; phylum Pseudomonadota; class Alphaproteobacteria; order Rhizobiales; family Rhizobiaceae; genus Mesorhizobium; species Mesorhizobium metallidurans. The sequence goes on along the minus strand of NZ_CAUM01000108.1, from coordinate 14,815 downwards.
GTGCTGGTCGGACTGGTTTGGCGTGCGCGGCATGACATCGCCGATCTCGGCAGGCAGCAGGTCGGCGGTGATCGGCGTATCGACATCGTCGCCGCGCGCCAGGATCATCAGGCGCTCGACGTTGTTGCGCAACTGGCGGACATTGCCCGGCCAGTTGTGAGCCTGCAGCACGGCCAGTGCGTCGTCGCCGATGCGCCGCGGCCGGATACCGGCCTGACGAGCGATCTGCTTCATGAAATTGTCGACCAGATAGGGAATGTCCTCCCGCCGCTCGGCCAGGCCCGGTACCATGACCGGAACCACCGCCAGGCGGTGGTAGAGATCCTCGCGGAAACGACCATCGGCGATCATCGCCTCCAGGTTCTGCGCGGTCGACGAGATGATGCGGACATCGACCCTGACCCGCTTGGTGCCCCCTACCCGTTCGAACTGCTGTTCGACCAGCACGCGCAGGATCTTGTTCTGCGTCTCACGCGGCATGTCGGCCACTTCGTCGATATAAAGAATGCCGCGATGGGCTTCCTCCAATGCGCCGACCTTGCGTTCGACGCCGTTCGATTCGGTGCCGAACAGCTCGATCTCCATGCGCTCGGGCGTGATGTTGGCGGCGCTCAAGGTGACGAAAGGCGCGCCCTTGCGCGTCGATAGCGTATGGATGGCGCGGGCCGCGAGCTCCTTCCCCGACCCGGAGGGGCCAATGATCATGACGCGGCTGTTGGTCGGCGCGACGCGTTCGATGGTCTGGCGCAGCTGGCTCATCGCCGACGACATGCCGATCAGGTCGAAGGTCTCGCCGCTGCGCTGCTTGAGGTCCGAAACCTCCCGCCTCAGCTTCGATGTCTCCAGCGCACGCTCGGCAATCAGGATCAGCCTGTCAGCCTTGAACGGCTTTTCGATGAAGTCATAGGCGCCGCGGCGGATGGCGGAGACCGCCGTTTCGATATTGCCGTGGCCGGAGATCATCACCACCGGCAGGTTGGGGTGCATCGTCTTGATTTCGTCCAGCAACGCCAGCCCGTCCAGCCGCGAGCCCTGCAGCCAGATGTCGAGGAAAATCAGCCTCGGCGCCCGGTCGGCGATCGCCGCCAGCGCGCTGTCGGCATCGAATGCCGTGCGGGTTTCGTGACCTTCGTCGCTCAAAATACCGGCGACAAGCTCGCGGATGTCTTCCTCGTCATCGACGATGAGAATGTCAGACGCCATTACCGACCTTTTCAGTTTCTCTCTCGTTTTCCGTCCTGCCCTCGCCGCGCGGTGGCGCGGTAACGGCCGCAGGCGGCAGGATGATGCTGATCATCGCGCCCCGCCCACCGTGGAAGTCCGCCGGCGCGTCATGCAGTTCGAGCCGGCCGCCATGGTCCTCCACTATCTTCTTGACGATAGCGAGGCCGAGCCCTGTGCCTTTCTCGCGCGTCGTCATATAGGGCTCGAGCAGCCGCTGGCGATTCTCGCGCGGCAAGCCTTTGCCATTGTCGATGACATCGATACGAATCGCACCATTCTGGCGCCCGGCCTGAATCCGGATTATGCCGTCCGAACGATCCTTTTGATCAAGTCCGTCTATGGCCTCGGCCGCGTTCTTGATGACATTGCCGAAAGCCTGCGCCATCAGCCGGCTGTCGAAGGTGCCTTTCAGCGGTTCGTTGCCGAACACGCGCTCGAAAGTGATGTCGGCGCGGCTCACTTCGACGAGGAACGAGGCCTCGCGCAATGATTCGCGCAAGTCGAGGGACTTCATTTCAGGCTTGGGCATGCGTGCGAAGGCGGAGAACTCGTCGACCATGCGGCCGATATCCTCGACCTGCCGGATGATCGTGTCGGTGCACTGATCGAAAACCTCGCGATCCTCGGTGATGACCTTGCCGTAGCGGCGCTTGATGCGCTCGGCGGAAAGCTGGATCGGCGTCAGCGGGTTCTTGATCTCGTGGGCGATGCGCCGCGCCACATCGGCCCAGGCCGACGAGCGCTGTGCCTGGACCAGATCGGTGATGTCGTCGACCGTCACGACGTAGGATTTTTCCTCCGACCCGTCGTCGCCGGCCTCGATCGTGATCTGCACGTTGAAGGTCCGCTCCGTGCCGGCGCGGTAGAACGTCACCTGCTCGCGATAGACCGGTTTTCCCGACTTGCGTCCGATCTCGAAGACGCGGCCGACATGCGGCAGCACCGCGGAAAGGTTCTGGCCTAGTGCGGCGGTGGCCGATATGGCCAGCATCGTCTCGGCCGAGCGGTTGACGATGGTGACGATGCCATAGGGATCGACACCGATGACGCCGGCGGTGACGCCGGCAAGCACCGCTTCCGAGAACCGCCGCCGCTCGTCGATCAGATCCTTGGCGGACAGAATCTCGTTGCGCTGCGATTTCAGCTCCAAGAGCATCTTGTTGAAAGTGTCGCCGAGCGAGGCGACATCGCCATCGGACGGCCGAACGGGCACGGCAACGTCAAGATTGCCGGTCGCGACCTCGTCGGCCGCGCCGATAAGCTGACGGATCGGCCGCACCAGGCGGTCGGCGACGGCAATACCGGTCCAGATGGCGGACAGGATGATGATCAGCGTCAGCGACAAATAGGGAAGCGCGAACGCCACCTGCGAGGTGCGGCGATTGTCTTCGAGGCCGCGGTATTCGTCGGTGTTGGACCTGACGATCTGCCGCGCCTTGATCACTTCGGGATCGACGAGGCGGATGGTGTAGAGATAGAGCCCTTCGATCTCACGCAGCTTGACGATGGCGCCCATGATGTTGCGCGTCTTCGGCTCGATCAGTACCGGCTTGCCATCGGCGGCACTGGCGACGGCGCCTTCCGGTGGCTCCGGCATGGCAAAGTCGGCATCGGTCTTGGCGCTCATGACGAAAGACCCGTCGGGCTTGATGAGTGCTGCATGGGCCAGCGAACGGCCAACGGCTTCCTTGTTCATGAGATCGAGGAAACCTGTCCGGTCGAGGCCGTAAAGCGTGCGCGACGCATCGAGGTCGTAGGCCATCGACAGCGTCGTCCCCTGAAGATTGCGCGCGTTTTCCTGCACATAGGCGTCCGCGATCGACAGCGACGAGTTGACGATCGTCTTGGTGCGGATTTCGAACCAGCGGTCGAGGCCGATGTCGAGGGTGATCGAGGCGATGATCGCCACCATGATTGCGGGAATCGCGGCGACCAGCGCAAACATCGCCACGATACGCACATGCAGCCGCGACGCCGCCTTGCCGTGCCGGCGCGCCATCAGAATGCGATGCACTTCGCGGCCGACCAGCGCGATCAGGAACAGGACGAAGGCGGCGTTGAGCGCGATGAGCGCCAGCGTCGTCCTCTCGTTCGGGACGATCGGCGTGGCGCCGACGAGAATGGCGAAGGAGATCGCCGCCGTAATCAGCGCCCCGGCGATCGCAACCACGCCGGGCAGCGCAAGCAGCCGGCGCCCGTCCCTCGGGCCGGGCTTGCTGAAAAGCCGTTCGCTCAGTGTCGGTGCCTGTGAAGCCATGTCGCCGTGCGGAGCCATTGATTGCGTCGGATCTATGCAACGCATTGTGGCGATTATGCAACAAGTGTGACCTGGACGGAAATCTTTCGGCGATTGATCCCCGGAAAAAGGGGTGACGCTATCGCATCGGCCCCGAAAATGGGACTCGATTTCGACGTCTTTCCAAGGTTGCCCGGTTAAGATTGCCTGGACGATTTGTAGACGTTGACGCCGAGTTCACGGATCTTCTTGCGCAGCGTGTTGCGGTTCAACCCCAGCAATTCCGCGGCCTTGATCTGATTGCCGCGGGTCGCCGTCATCGAGGCCAGAACCAGTGGGTATTCGACTTCGGAGAGAATGCGCTGATAGAGGCCGGCGGGCGGCAATTCACCGGCAAACGAGGCAAAATAGCGCTGCAGGAAATGTTCCACCGCCTGGCCGATGGACAGATCGTCGGGAATGAGGTTACCGCTACCGGGAACGACCGGCCTCTCGCCGGTCTTCAGCTCCGCCTCGATGATCTCGGCGGAAATCTCGTCCTGCGAGTAGAGCGCGGCCAGCCTGCGGACGAGATTTTCGAGCTCGCGCACATTGCCGGGCCAGGGATAGCGCTTCATCAGTTCGATGCCGCCGGTGGAAATGCGCTTGGTCTGCAGGCCTTCGCTGGCGCCGATCTTGAAGAAGTGCCGGACGAGGTCGGGAATGTCCTCGGAACGCTCGCGCAGCGCCGGCAGCCTGAGCGGTACGACATTCAGCCGGTAGAACAGGTCCTCGCGAAACAGACCCTGATTGATCAGCGTGCGCAGATCCTTGTTGGTGGCGGCGACGATGCGCACATCGGTCTTGATCGGCGTGCGGCCGCCGACGGTGGTGTATTCGCCCTGCTGGAGCACGCGCAACAGGCGCGTCTGCGCCTCCATCGGCATGTCGCCGATCTCGTCCAGGAACAGCGTGCCGCCTTCGGCCTGCTCGAAACGGCCGGTGGAGCGGTTCTGCGCGCCGGTGAAGGCGCCCTTCTCGTGTCCGAACAGCTCCGATTCGATCAGGTCGCGCGGGATCGCCGCCATGTTGATGGCGACGAAGGGACCGCCGCGACGGCGGCCATATTCGTGCAGTGCGCGGGCCACGAGTTCCTTGCCGGTGCCCGACTCGCCTGAAATCATCACCGTCAGGTCGGTCTGCATCATGCGCGCCAGCATGCGGTAGATGTCCTGCATGGCGGCCGAGCGGCCGACCAGCGGCATCGTTTCCGGCGGCTCGTCCGCCCGCGCATCGATCTTCGGCCGCCTGGGCTCGGAAAGCGCCCGGTTGACGATGTTGAGGAGTTCGGTCAGGTCGAACGGCTTGGGCAGATATTCATAGGCGCCGGTCTCGGAGGCGCGGATCGCGGTCATGAAGGTGTTCTGGGCGCTCATGACGATGACGGGCAGTTCCGGCCGAGCCTTCTTGATGCGCGGCAGCATGTCGAAGGCATTCTCGTCCGGCATCACGACATCGGTGATGACGAGATCGCCCTCGCCGGCCGCGACCCAGCGCCACAACGTGGAGGCGTTGGAGGTCACACGCACCTCATGGCCGACTCGCGAAAGCGCCTGATTGAGGACCGTGCGGATGGCCGCATCGTCGTCGGCGACCAGAATATTACCGCGAACCGTCATTTGCGGTCTCCTTCGCCGTCATCGTCGGTGCCAAGCGACGTTTCTTTCCAGGCCGGCATCAGAATGCGGAACGTCGTGCCGCGCGGCGTCGAATCGCATTCGATGATGCCGCCATGCTCGCCGACGATTTTCGCGACCAGCGCAAGACCGAGCCCCGACCCGTTCGGTTTGGTGGTGATAAACGGGTCGAACAGGATTGGCAGGATATCTTCGGAAACACCGGAGCCGTTGTCGCGCACGCAAAATTCCAGCGGCAGCGACACGCGGCCCTGCGATCCCGGAACGGAGACGCGGATGCCCGGCCGAAACGCGGTTGACAGGCTGATCTCGCCTTGCGGATCGCTGCCGATGGCTTCCGCAGCATTCTTGACCAGGTTGAGGAACACCTGAATGAGCTGGTCGCGATTGGCGAAAACCGGAGGCAAGGAAGGATCATAGTCCTCCAATATTTTGATTTTCTTGGCAAAACCGTTTTTGGCGATCGCCTTAACATGGTCAAGCACGACATGGATGTTGACGGGATAACGGTCGATCGGCCGCTCGTCGGAGAACACCTCCATGCGATCGACCAGCGAGACGATCCGATCGGTCTCGTCGGTGATCAGCCGGGTCAGCGCGCGATCCTCGTCGGAAGCCGACAGTTCGAGCAGCTGGGCAGCGCCCCTGATGCCGGACAGCGGGTTCTTGATCTCGTGGGCGAGCATGGCGGCAAGGCCGGTCACCGAGCGCGCGGCGCCGCGATGCGTCATCTGCCGGTCGATCTTGTCGGCCATCGACCGTTCCTGGAACATGACGACGACGGAGCCCGGAAATTCCGGCACCGGCGCGACATAGAGGTCCACGACCTTCTCGATGCCGAGGCGCGGCGACGATACGTCGACCCGGTATTCGTTGACCGGCGCCCGCCGTTCGCGGACCTGGTCGACAAGCGTCAGCAACGGGCTGCCGAAAGGAATGAGCTTGGACAATGTGTTGCGAGCGAGCATCGTCGCGCTCGAGCGGAAGAAATCCTCGGCATCGGCATTGGCGAAGGTGATGAAGCCTTGCTGGTCGACCATGATCACCGGCCGGCGGATGGTGTTCAGCACGATGTGGGCGGCGTCCGCCATGTCCGTGTTCTGTGCAACCGTCGCGCTCATGCCGCGCTCCGCAGCTTGACCGGCTCCGCAACGCTTTGGAACACGGCGCGCAACTGAGTAATGACCTGTACGGGCTCGAAAGAGGTGAGGATCACCTTGCGCTGGTCAAGGGCGGCGCTGGCGGCATGGCGGTCGAGATACCAGCCAAGGTGCTTGCGCGCCTGGCGCAGGCCACTTTCCACGCCATAAAGCGCCAGCATGTCTTCGTAATGCGCAATGACGTAGTCGGCGAGCGTTTGCGGGCTTGCGGGAATGCCGGATGCCGTTTCACCAGCCGCCGTCGCCGCGATGCTGCCTGCCGTCCAGGGCGCGCCGTAATGCGCGCGGCCGATCATCACCGCATCGGCGCCCGACTGGTCGAGGATCATGGCTGCCTCTGCCGGCGAGCCGACATCGCCATTGGCGACCACCGGGATCGATACGGCCTGCTTGATGCGGGCGATGGCGCGCCAGTCGGCCTTGCCCTGATAGAACTGACAGCGGGTGCGGCCATGCACCGTCACCATGCTGACGCCAGCCTGCTCGGCGCGACGCGCCAAAAGAGGTGCGTTGAGCGCGCCTTCGTCCCAGCCGAGCCGCATCTTGACCGTGACCGGCACCTCGACAGCGCCGACAACCGCCTCGATCAGCGACAGCGCATGGTCGAGATCGCGCATAAGCGCCGAACCGGCGTAGCCGCCGGTCACCTTCTTGGCCGGGCAGCCCATGTTGATATCGATGATGTCGGCACCCTCGCCGGCGACGATTCGCGCGCCCTCGGCCATATGCGCCGCCTCACGGCCGGCAAGTTGGACCATGTGGACGGGCAGCCCGGAATGACGGATGCGCAAATCGTAGCCTGCCCTGCCCTTGGCCAACTCTCCGCTCGCCACCATCTCGGACACGACCAGCCCGGCGCCATGCGCGTGGGCGCGTTGCCGGAACGGCTCGTCTGATATACCGGACATGGGTGCGAGAAAGACGCGATTGCGGATTCTCATGCCCCCGATGTCGAGCGGCGAAGCCAATTTGGTCAAATCAGGCATGCACAAAAACCAAGCATTTTCGATTGCTGCACATTCTCTAGCCAGAACGGCGGCAATGTGCAACGCGCAATGACGTCACATTAAGGCGTATTTGGGAAAATGCTGGTCTTCGCAGCAAGCCGCTTTGGAACTGATATCTAGCGCACGATCTTTTCCGAAAACCGATTACACTTTTCGGGATCGTGCGTTAAGCCTCTGGCCATGACAGACACAAGCGAAAAACCAGCCGACGCAGCAAACGACAAGGTGGGTGTAGTCATCGTCGCCGCCGGGCGCGGTGCGCGCGCCGGGCAGGCCGACGGACCGAAGCAGTATCAGCGCATCGGTGGCCGCGCCGTCATCGCACGCACGCTGGAGGCGTTCCTGTCGCACCCGAAAACAGGCGCTGTCGCCGTCGCCATTCATGCCGACGACCGCGACCTCTTTCGGCAGGCAGCGGGCGCCAATGCCGACCGGGTCATCGCCGTGATCGGCGGCGTGTCGCGCCAGGCCTCGGTCCGTCTCGGGCTGCTGGCGCTACGCGAGCATGCGCCGGGCCGGGTGCTCGTCCATGACGCGGTGCGCCCCTTCGTCGACGCGGCCCTAATCGACCGCACGATCGAAGCGATCGGCGAGCGCCAGGGCTCGCTGCCCGCTTTGCCTGTCGCCGATACGCTGAAACGCGAGTCGGCCGCCGGCATGATCGAAGAGACCGTCTCCAGGACCGGACTGCACGCCGCGCAGACGCCGCAAGGTTTTCCGTTCTGGCCGCTGCTTGCCGCCCACGAGAAGGCCCATCATCTGGGCAAGGCGGACTTCACCGACGATGCCGCGATCGCCGAATGGGCGCATATTCCGGTGAAGATCGTTGCGGGCTCGCCGGACAATGTCAAACTCACCTGGGCACGGGATATTGCAATGGCCGATCAGCGGCTCTCCGGCGAACGGCCGCGCTTTCCTGATATCCGCACCGGCAATGGCTACGACGTCCACGCCTTCGAGCCCGGCGACCATGTCACGCTCTGTGGCGTCGCCATTCCGCATGACAGGAAACTGTCCGGCCATTCGGATGCCGATGTCGGCTTGCACGCGCTGACCGACGCGCTGCTCGCCACTTGCGGCGCCGGCGACATCGGCACGCATTTCCCGCCCTCCGATCCGCAATGGAAAGGTGCTGCCTCGCGGATCTTCGTCGAACATGCGGCGAAGCTGGTGCGCGGCGGCGGCGGGCGCATCGCCAATGCCGACATCACGCTGATCTGCGAGGCGCCGCGCGTCGGCCCGCATCGCGAGGCGATGACCGCTGCGCTTTCGGCGATGCTGGGAATCTCGCCGGACCGCATCTCGATCAAGGCCACAACCAATGAAAAGCTTGGCTTTGTCGGACGTGAGGAAGGCATAGCGGCGATCGCAACGGCCAGCGTCGTATTTCCCGGCGATGTCCCCGAATGAACAACAGCGACCTCGCAAACGCCCTGCTCCAGGCCTGTCAGCGGCGCGGCATCATGCTGGCGACGGCCGAAAGCTGCACCGGCGGCATGATCATCGCGGCACTCACCGACATCGCCGGCTCTTCCGCCATGGTCGACCGCGGTTTCATCACCTATTCCAATGAAGCCAAGATGGAGATGCTCGGTGTCTCGGCCGCCACGCTTGATGCGCACGGCGCCGTCTCACGCGAAACGGTGCTTGAGATGGCTGCGGGCGCGCTGGTCCGCTCGCAGGCCGGGCTGGCGCTTGCCGTCACCGGCATAGCCGGCCCCGGCGGTGGCTCGGCGGAAAAACCCGTCGGCCTTGTCTGGTTCGGCATTGCAATTACCGGCCGGCCTGTTGTCGCCGAACGCCAGCTGTTTGCCGACAACGGTCGCGACTTCATCCGCCGTGAGACCGTCAGGCACGCGCTGGAACTCGGCCTGCGCGCGCTCGCCTGAAACTCAGGCTGATGCCGCGCCATAGACAACGCCGGCGCGCTTCTCGAAAGCCTCGGCGAACATGCGGAAGGCGCGGTCGAACATGGTTCCCATCACCGCGCCGAGAATGCGGCTCTTGAACTCATAGTCGATGAAGAAGTGGACCTCGCAGCCGCCATCGGCCGGATCGAAGCGCCAGACATTGCTGAGATATTTGAACGGGCCGTCGATGTATTTGACGTCGATGGTGTTCTCCTCCGGCTTCAACAACACTTGCGTGGTAAAGGTTTCGCGGATCGCCTTGTAGCCGATGCTCATGTCGGCAACGAGAATCGTCCGGCCATCGCGCTCCTTGCGCGAGCGCACCGTCAGCGCCTCGCACAGCGGCAGGAATTGCGGATAGGTTTCGACGTCGGCGACCAATGCGAACATCTGTTCCGGCGTATGGGCGACGCGGCGGATGGCTTCGAATTTCGGCATGAAACCAGCGAGTTATGCTGATTTTCTGAGCTGCGCTTCACGCGCCGCGCGCAGCCTGGCGAAATCGTCGCCGGCATGATGCGACGAACGCGTCAGCGGGCTCGACGCCACCAGCAGGAAGCCCTTGGTCCTGCCGATCGTCTCGAAGGATTTGAATTCCTCCGGCGTGACGAAGCGGATGACTGGGTGGTGCTTCTTCGACGGCTGCAAATACTGGCCGATGGTCATGAAGTCGACATTGGCCGACCGCAAATCGTCCATCAGTTGCAGGATTTCGTTCCGCTCCTCGCCCAGCCCGACCATAATGCCGGACTTGGTGAAGATCGACGGATCGAGTTCCTTGACCCGCTGCAAGAGCCTGATCGAGTGGAAGTAGCGGGCGCCCGGCCGCACCGTCAGATAGTTCGACGGCACGGTCTCGAGATTGTGGTTGAACACATCGGGCTTGGCCGCCACCACGATCTCCAGCGCGCCTTCCTTGCGCAGAAAATCTGGCGTCAGGATCTCGATCGTCGTCGACGGCGTCGCCGCGCGGATGGCGCGGATAACCTCGGCGAAATGCCGCGCACCGCCATCGGCGAGATCGTCGCGGTCGACGGAAGTGATGACCACGTGACTCAGGCCCATCTGCTTGACCGCATGCGCGACGCGCGCCGGCTCATCGGGATCGAGTGCGGTCGGTATACCGGTAGCCACATTGCAGAACGCACAGGCGCGCGTGCAGATCTCGCCCATGATCATGAAGGTGGCGTGCTTCTTTTCCCAGCACTCGCCGATATTGGGACAACCGGCTTCTTCACAGACGGTCACCAGCTTGTGCGATTTCACGATCTCGCGCGTCTCGGCGTAGCCTTTCGACACCGGCGCCTTGACGCGGATCCAGTCGGGCTTGCGCAGCACCTCCTGGTCAGGCTTGTGCGCCTTTTCGGGGTGCCGCAGGCGCGGCGCGTTGGCGATCGTGTCGAGGACGGTGACCATCTGAAACCCGGTTCATTCGCGAGCGCCTTCCCGGCGTTCGCCTTTCAGCGTCATCTAGGACTTTTTGACGGAAAGAAAAAGGCCGTAGCTCTGCATGCCGCCACAGCCGTTTTCGCATGGCAAGAGTTGAGATCGACTAACGGCGAACCAGGCGTCCCACCCAGATCAACAGGCAGGCGCCGATAAAGCCGGTGATCAGATAGGCGAACCAGCCGACACCGAAGGCGCCGATGTTGAGTGCTTGCAGGATGGCATTCAGCACGATCGCGCCGACAATGCCGAGAACGATGTTCATGAAGATGCCGGTATCGCTCTTCATGAACATCTCGGCGAGCCATCCCGCCAGACCTCCGATGATGATGGCTGCTATCCAGCCCACGCCGTTCACGTCCATATGCCCTCTCCTCGTATGATGAATGCATCAGGAAACGAATTGCCTCGCCGTCGAAATCTCTCCGGTCTTGGGTGTGAGTCTCGCGCAGCCAATTTATCATGCGTTCAGCGCACGGCCATAGGCGTCGAGCACGCTTTCCTTCATCATTTCCGACAGCGTCGGATGCGGGAAGATGGTGTGCATCAGCTCTTCCTCTGTCGTTTCGAGGTTCATCGCAACGACGAAGCCCTGGATCAGCTCGGTCACTTCGGCGCCGACCATGTGCGCGCCGAGCAACTGGCCGGTCTTCCCGTCGAAGATGGTCTTGACGAAGCCCTGGTCCTCGCCGAGCGCGATGGCCTTGCCGTTGGCGGCGAACTGGAAGCGGCCGACGCGGATATCCTTGCCCTCGGCCTTGGCCTTGGCTTCGGTCAGACCGACGGAGGCGACTTGCGGGTTGCAGTAGGTGCAGCCCGGGATCTTCAGCTTGTCTGTGGCATGCACGCCGGGGAAATTGGCGATCTTTTCGACGCAGACAACGCCCTCGTGCTCGGCCTTGTGGGCGAGCATGGGCGGGCCAGCGACATCGCCGATGGCATAGATGCCGGGGACATTGGTCTTGCCGTAGCCGTCGACGACGATGCAGCCGCGCTCGGTCTTCACGCCGAGCGCTTCGAGGCCGAGATTTTCGATGTTGCCCTGCACGCCGACGGCGGAAATCATCCGGTCGGCGGTGATCTTCTCGACCTTGCCGTCCTTCATCTCGACATGCGCGGTGATCGAGTTGGCTGATTTCTCGACCTTGGTCACCTTGGCCTCGAGGATGATCTTCATGCCTTGCTTCTCGAACTGCTTCTGCGCGAATTTCGAGACCTCGGCATCCTCGACCGGCATCACCGCCGGCAACAGCTCGACGACGGTCACCTCGGCGCCCATGGTGCGGTAGAATGAGGCGAATTCGATGCCGATGGCGCCCGAGCCCATCACCAGCAGCGATTTCGGCATCTCCTTCGGCACCATCGCCTCGAAATAGGTCCAGATCAGTTTGCCGTCCGGCTCGATGCCGGGCAGCGCGCGCGGCCTGGCGCCAGTGGCGAGGATGATATGCTTGGCCGTGTAGGTGCCCTCGCCCTTGACGCCCTTCGGTGCTGGCGGCTGCGGCTCCATCGGCTTCTTGGCCGTCTTGGAAACCACGATCTCGCCCAGTTTGTCACCGGAAGGAGCCTTTGACAGCTTGGCCTCGCCCCAGATGACGTCGACCTTGTTCTTCTTCATCAGGAAGGCAACGCCGCCATTGAGCCGCAGCGAAACCTTGCGCGAGCGGTCGACCACGGCTGACGTGTCGACGCTGACCTTGCCGTCGAGCTTCAGGCCATAGTCCTTGAGGTGATCGGAATAGTGCATGATCTCGGCCGAGCGCAGCAGCGCCTTGGTCGGGATGCAGCCCCAGTTGAGGCAGATGCCGCCGAGATGCTCGCGCTCGACGATTGCCGTCTTGAAGCCGAGCTGGGCGGAACGCACCGCCGTGACATAGCCGCCGGGGCCGGAGCCGATGATGATGACGTCGTAACTTTGATCAGACATTGTTCAAACCTTCAAAAACCGTAGCGACAGATAGCCCACCCAAGCGCTCCAGAGCGCTGCCGGCCAAGAAGCAACTGGCAGCAATACTGCTCCTATTGCCATGAGCGGACGTCCTTTTTCTTCACCAAGCATCGCCACCAGCACAAACGCTGCGCTGACCACCACTGCGATCACCGTCCATACACCTGCAGAAACGAACCCAAGAGCGGCGGCGAACCTTCGCAAATGCTCAGGATGCTTTCTTTTGAAAAAAGCATACGGAACAAACAAAATTGGTGCTGGGATAAGCGGCCAGAGGAACAAGTACCACATTCCACTGCCGCCAAACGCTATCAGTCCTATTGCGACCCCTGTCGTAAACAAACTGAACACGCCGCAAGCCAGCAACCAACTACCGGCCACCCGTTCGTCGCGTGTTGGTTGGCGCGTCATCTGCCTAGAGTTCCAGCATGACGCGCACGAGCGGCGCCAGCGCCGCGCCTATTTTGCGCGTGTTCTCGGCGTCGAGATGGACGCCGTCGAGCGGCGTGGTTTTGGCCACCGTGCCGGCGTCGAAGAAGCCGCAGCCGGCCTCGTCGGCAAGGGCGGAATATAGCGCCGCCAATCGCTGCGAGGCGTCATCGCCGCCGGCGAACATCTCCTTGAATTCGGCATTCTCCGTGCGGCTGACAGCGGGCGGCGCGACGATCAGGATCTGAGGCGCCGGCCAATCGAAGGGGTAATCGTGGCCACGCACGATATCGATCAGGCGCCGGATGCCTTGCTTGGCCGCGACCGGATTGCCGTGAATCCACGGCTTCATGTCGTTTGCGCCGAGCATTATGACGATGAGGTCGATCGGCGCATGCGTCATCAGGATCGTCGGCAGCATTCTTGCCCCGTTTCGGTCGGCTCCCGCCAGATGGTCGTCGAAAGCCGTGGTGCGGCCATTGAGGCCCTCGGCGATGATTTCCACACCGCCACCCAGCGCCTTCCCCAGCACGCTCGGCCAGCGATCTTCGAGCGGGTGGCGGTCGAGACTTGCCGCGTCATAGCCCCAGGTCAGCGAATCGCCATAGCAGAGGACCGTTTTCATGCGTTTGCCCCGCTCCTGCCAAAACCTGCCTGCGCGCGCTTTACCCGCCAGCACACGAATGCGCCGGCCAAACCGGAAAGGAAGAAGGCAAAAAGGCTGGTGAAGAATTCCCGCACCGCCTTTTTCCTTTCTAGACCAGCATGCCCATCGGGTTTTCGATCATGCGCTTGAAGGCGACCAACAGCTCGGCGCCGAGCGCACCGTCGACGGCGCGGTGATCGGTCGACAACGTCACCGACATGATTGTCGCTATTCTGATCTCGCCATTCTTGACGACAGCTCGCTCCTCGCCGGCGCCTACCGCCAGGATCGTCGCATGCGGCGGGTTGATGACGGCGGCAAAGTCCTTGACGCCGAACATGCCGAGATTGGACACAGCGGTGGTGCCGCCCTGGTATTCTTCCGGCTTCAGCTTGCGGCTGCGGGCGCGGCTGGCGAGATCCTTCATCTCATTGGAGATCACCGACAGCGTCTTTTCGTCGGCGCGCCGGATGATCGGCGTGATCAGCCCGCCGGGGATCGACACGGCGACGCCGACGTCGGCATGCTTGTGCTTGACCATGGCGCTGTCGGTCCAGGACGCATTGGCGTCGGGCACCGCCATCAAGGCCATCGCCATCGCCTTGATCACCATGTCGTTGACGGAGAGCTTGTAGGCAGGCGCCTCGCCCTTCTCGGTCTTCTTCACCGGTGCCGCGGCGTTGATCTGCGTGCGCAGCGCCAGAAGCGCGTCGAGTTCGCAGTCGAGCGTCAGGTAGAAATGCGGGATGGTGCTCTTGGCCTCGACCAGCCGCCGCGCAATCGTCTTGCGCATATTGTCATGCGGGACAAGGTCGTAGGAGCCTTCGGCGAACAGTTTCAGCACCTGCTCGTCCGACATCGCTTTCGGCGCGGCAGAAGAAGCAGCCGGAGCGCCAGCGGGCGCGGCCTTCGCGGCTGGCGCCGCCTTGGCGCCGCCGGAAGAAATCGCCGCGTCGACATCGGCCTTGACGACACGGCCATGCGGGCCGGAGCCGGTCACATCAGAGACGTCGACGCCGGCTTCCCGGGCGATGCGGCGGGCCAGCGGCGAGGCGAAGGTGCGCCCTTCACCCTCCCCTTGTGGGGAGGGTCGGCCGGCCTTCCGGCCGGGGTGGGGTCGCGGCGGTGGTGTC
>NZ_CAUM01000109.1 GCF_000350085.1 Mesorhizobium metallidurans STM 2683 | reverse complement strand
TGCGGCAATCTCAGAAACGGAGAACTGTTACTGATCTCTGTCTCACCCGAGGGGTGCACTTCACTATGTCTCCGGGTCGGACAGGTGAGCGTTTGGCGGAGGGAGTGGGATTCGAACCCACGGTGGGCTTGCACCCACGCCGGTTTTCAAGACCGGTGCCTTAAACCGCTCGGCCATCCCTCCATCGTGATTTTTCAATCACTTGAATGCGCGTGCTGATCTGTTCCGGTGTTTGCTTGGCGCTGCCGCACCCAGAGACAATTTCGCGCGTCATTGCTCTAGTGCGCCCAGCAAAGCCCTGTCAACCGGCTGTGGCCTTTCCGCCAACGGCAAAGCATGGCCAGCGAATTGACAATATGGCGCAAGACTGGCCAACTTGCGGCGCGTTTTCAACTTTCGGGGGAATCCATGAAGAAGGCCTACGAGAAGCCGGTTCTGACAAAGCGCGAGAAGCTGTCACATGTAACGGCGCAGGTGGTTCCGTCGCAGGAGTCGAAGGCGGAGTGACCGACGCCTGGCATCCGAGATCGGTTTTCAACTTTTTTCGCACCGACAACGGACAGCGCGCTGTGACTTGACCAGCGTGGCGCGGGTGCTCGAAAAGCCGTGATTTTTCATACCGGTCACTGGCCGGCCCGCGCCACAATCTTGCCCGGTTCCGACCACAATCGGTTAATACGCTGATAAAGAATTCCTGCGCACAAGGGGATTGGAATCAGGGCGTCGCTGGCATTTGTCGAGCGGGTGCTTTGGCTCCTGGGGTTCAGGTCGTAGTGCGCCTGTCGAGACTGTAGGGGACATCAGAAAAATGCAGCCTGTGGCGCGCCCACATTTCCGTCGCGCTTCCGCTTTCGTGTTGTTGGCTTTGTCGGCCGCCTTGCTGGCGGCGTGTGCTACGCAGCCGCAGCCGCAGGCGATGGTCAACAAGAAGCCCCGCTCAAAGGAATATTTTTCCGAAGCCGAATATGGCGTGAAGGCCAGCCCGCGCGTCACCTTCAAGATGTCGGGCCTGCAGCGTGGCGGCGGACGCGACCAGCTCGGCAAGCCCTACCAGGTGCGCGGCAAGTGGTACTATCCGAAGGAGGACAGGGGCTATGCCAAGGCGGGTCTCGCCTCCTGGTATGGCGAAGCCTTCCACGGCCGGCTGACCGCCAATGGCGAAGTCTACGACATGACGCGTCTGACTGGGGCGCATCCGACCATGCCGCTGCCGAGCTACGCGCGCGTCACCAACATGAAGACCGGCAGCTCGGTCATCGTGCGGGTCAACGATCGCGGCCCCTATCATGACGGACGCATCATCGATGTGTCGAAGCGTGCCGCCGAAATGCTCGACTATGCCAATATCGGCACAGCCAAGGTGAAGGTGGAGTATGTCGGACGGGCGCCGCTCGACGGTAATGACGACCGGTATCTGATGGCCTCCTACCATCCTGGCAACAAGGCGCCGGATCCGTCCGACGGCCTGCCTTCCGGCGTCATGATCGCCATGAATGGACCGTCGCCGAGCCTGCCGGCAGGCGCCGCGGCCACGCCGTTTCCTGGTCAGTTGACCAATTCGGGGCCACAGCCTGTCGTGTCGGCGCAGGCGCCGGCCCTCGTCGATGTGACGCTGCCCGACTTCGGGCCGATCGTGCCGGAGCGCCCGGACATCAATCCGCCGCCGCAATCGCCATTCACCGTGGCGTCGCTGTCTTATGCGGATGAGCGCGTGGAGCGCGCCTCCAACGCCTTTGCCGCGCTGGATGGCAACGGCATGTCGCCCGCAGAAATTCTCCGGTCGTGGCAGCGGGCCAACCAGGAAGCGCCGTCCGCCAGTTCGCCGACGGAGTATGTCGCGGCGGGTTCGTTCGAGGATGCCGCCGAGGCGAAGCGCGTGGCGGCAGAGCTTTCCGGCTTCGGCAAGACCGAAATCCAGCGCTCCGAACTCGACGGCGAGGACTGGTATTCGGTCAATCTCTACCCCGACGGCCATGGCAGCCTGGACGAGATGCTGCAAGCGGCGTGGTCGCATGGTGCGCCTGACGCGCTCGCCGTGCGGAACTGACCGGCAAGGCCGGAAGTTTTGACGGTTTTCCGTGGTGCGGTTGTTCCGCGCGGAAAAAGCCTGATAGCTTGTAGAGCCTGCCCAGAAATGCCGGCTCACGGGTCGAACCTCTTATGAAATTTCGCTGCGCTTGGCCTTTTGCTCGGCTCCCTTTTGCCGGTCTCCCATTTGCCGTGCTTTTGGGTCTTGGCCTGCTGCTGGTTTCGCTGACGCCGGCGGCGGCGCAGCTTTTCGAGACCAAGGCCGCGCAGGCGTTCATGATCGATGCAGAAACCGGCACGGTGCTGTTTGCCAAGGATGCCGACAGGCCGATGCCACCAGCTTCGCTGGCCAAGCTGATGACGATGGAAGTGGTGTTCAACGCCATCAAGTCGGGACGCATGACGCTCGACGATTCATTCGTGGTCAGCGAACACGCCTGGCGCACGGGCGGCGCCCCGTCCGGAACCTCGACCATGTTCGCCAAGCTCAAATCGGCCATCCGACTGGAGGATCTCATCCAGGGTGTGACGGTACAGGCAGCCAATGACGGCTGCATCGTCATCGCCGAAGGCGTCGCCGGATCGGAGGCGAATTTCGCGGCGCAGATGACTGAACGCGCCAGGCAGATCGGCCTCACCAAATCGACATTCGTCAATTCGACCGGCCTGCCGGCCGACGGTCAGCAAACGACGGTTCGCGAGCTTGCGCTGCTGGCGCTGCATATCTGGCGCAATTACCCGGATCTCTATCGCTACTATGGCCAGAAGGACTTCACCTGGAACAAGATCCTCCAGAGGAACCGCAACCCGCTGCTGGCGATGGATATCGGCGCCGACGGCCTGGCGGTCGGCGCCAGCGAGGCCGGCGGTTTCGGCATCGTCGGCTCGATCAACCAGAACGGCAGGCGGTTGATCGCGGCGATGAGCGGCCTGGCCAGCGACCGCGAGCGCGCCGAGGAGGCGCGAAAGCTGCTCGACTGGGGCATCCGCTCCTTCCAGAAGACCGAGATTTTCGCTGGCGATGAGGCGGTCGGCGAGGCCCAGGTATTCGGCGGCGCGAAATCCGGCGTGGCGCTGAAGGCAAAGGGCCCGGTGACGATCTTCCTGCCCACCGCCAACCGCGACAAGGTTACCGCCAGCATCGTCTATGACGGACCGGTTGCGGCACCCGTGGAGGAGGGGCAGAAGGTGGGTGTGCTGCGCGTCTGGATCGGCGACACGCTGAGCCAGGAGACGCCGCTTTTCGCGGGCGAGTCGGTCGGTGTGGGCTCGTTGCCGCAGCGCGCGTTCGATGCCGCCAGGGAACTGGCCGTCGGCTGGTTGCGTTAGCAGCGTTACGGTGGACCTTTTTCCCGGCCGGGACTATTACCGTCCCAGGCACGGACAGAGGCGTTACGATTGGCGCGCGGATTTTTCATCACCTTCGAAGGCGGCGAAGGAGCAGGCAAGTCGACGCAGATCGAGCGGCTGGCCGGGAAGATGCGCGCCAAGAAATACAATGTCCTCGTCACGCGTGAGCCGGGCGGCTCGCCGGGCGCGGAAGCGGTCAGGCATGTCCTGCTTTCGGGCGCCGCCGAACCGTTCGGCCCCAAGATGGAGGCGCTGCTTTTCGCAGCCGCGCGTTCCGACCATGTCGAGCAGGTCATCCGCCCGGCAGTGGAGCGTGGTTCGATCGTGCTCTGCGACCGCTTCATGGATTCCTCGCGCGTCTACCAAGGCGTCACCGGCGGCCTTGATCCGGCGTTCATGGACGCGCTGGAACAGGTTGCCATCAACGGCATGGTGCCCGACATGACGCTGATCTTCGATATCGACCCGAGCGAGGGCCTGCGTCGCGCCACGGCACGGCGGGGCAGCGATGCCGATGCCGACCGTTTCGAAAAGGAGACGCTTGCTATCCACCAGCGTCGGCGCGAAGCCTTTCTGGCGATCGCGGCTGCCGAGCCGGAGCGCTGCATCGTCATCGACGCTTCCGCCGATCCCGACGCGGTGGAGAATGTCGTCACCGCCACAGTGTTCGCAGCTCTGGAGGCATTGACGCCGACACACCGCAAGCAGGTGTCGCCGGCATGATCTTCGAACGCATCGCCCCTGAGCAGCATGACACGCTGGACGGCGTACCGGAGCCGTCCGAGACCCCGCGCCTGGTCGGACATGGCCAGGCGGCGAACATGCTCGTGTCGGCCTATCGCTCGGGCAAGCTGCCCCATGCGCTGATCTTTGCCGGCCCGGTCGGCATCGGCAAGGCGACGCTTGCCTTCCATCTGGCTCACCATCTTCTGAAGCACCCAGCCTCCGAGCAGGCGCCGGAGGCTCTTGCCGTTCCCGATCCGGCGTCATCGCTGTTTCGCCAGATCGCCACCGGCGCGCATCCTTCGGTGCTGCATCTGACGCGCCCGGCGAACGACAAGACCAAGAGCTTCAAGACGGTCGTCACCGTCGACGAGATCCGCAAGGTCAGCCGCTTCCTGTCGCTGACTTCGCATGACGGCAGCTACCGTGTGGTGATCGTCGATCCGGCCGACGACATGAATATCAATGCCGCCAATGCCTTATTGAAAAACCTTGAAGAGCCGCCGGCGCGAACGTTGTTCATTCTCATCGTGCATGCGCCGGGCAGCTTGCTGCCGACGATCCGGTCGCGCTGCCAGATGGTGCGGCTGACGCCGCTCGATGCCGAAAGCCTGATGACGGTTCTGGATGGGGTCGAGCCGCCGCCACCCGACAATCCCGCGGCGCGCGCGGCACTGGCCGTTCGGGCAGGAGGCAGCGCGCGCGCCGCGATCCTCTTGACGCAATATGGCGGGCTGGAGATTGCCGAAGCGCTCGATGCCCTGGTGACAGCGAGAAAAGGCGACGTCGCCGGCGCCTACCGCCTGGCGGAGGCGGTTGCCGGTCGCGATCAGGCGATCCAGTTCGACATCTTCAACCGCCGTGCGCTCGACCTGCTCGCAACAGGCGCCAGCGAAGCAGCCCTTGCCGGCGATCTGGCGCGGGCCAAAACACTGTCGGATACTTGGCACGAGGCTCTGAACGCTATATCTGAGACCGATACTTACAATCTCGACAAGAAGCAGCACGCCTTGACAATGATAGACCGCGTGAATTCTGTAATGCGAATGTGACGATTTTTTCGATGCATGCCGGCGCCCCAAACCCGGGGGCCACTTTTGGACGGCAGGCATC
>NZ_CAUM01000110.1 GCF_000350085.1 Mesorhizobium metallidurans STM 2683 | reverse complement strand
CCTTAGCCCGAAAATCGGAATCGATTTTCGGCAAGCACGATGCATAGATTCAAATTGTTAGAGCTCCTTGCGCGTCCAGGTGCGCGGCACGCTAATCGTAGAGATTGTACTTCGCCCAATCGGTTTCCGGAATCTCGTCGCCGATCCGGTAGCGGAAATCCAGCACCTGCATATGATCCGGCGCAGTCTGGCACTTGAACTTCAGCCGGTACCACTGCCCCTTGCTGCGAAAGGCAGCCCCGGGACTCCTGATTGCATCGGGACCCATTTCGGGTGTCGCAAACGCGTAAGCGACGACGCGATCGGCCTTGTATTTGTGATCGTCGTGGCTGATCCGGTCGAGCACTTCAGCGTCGCATCGCTGTTCGAGCCGGGTTTGCGGGTCGAGTTTCAACAGGCCGGCGCGCAAGGCGCTGTCCATGGCATTAGCCGGCAAAGCCAGCGTTGCTGATGCCAGGACGGTTAGACACAGCTTCTTCATGGCCGGGAGAAGCACCATACTTCGGCGGGAAAATCAACCGCGAGCCGTTCCGGAGACGAGGCCGTGAACGATGAAGATACTGTGAACGGGATTTGAATCCCGGCAAATTTTCAGCGCCGCGCAATCGTCACATCTGCACGGACATTCCGCCATCGACGGTCAAAACATGGCCGTTGACGAAGGTGGCCGCGTCGCTGGCCAGGAAAAGTGCGGCGCCGGCGATTTCCTCCGGCCGTCCCCAGCGTTGCAGCGGAACCCGCTGGCGGGCGAAGGAAAGCATATCGGGATTTTCCGCCAGCGCCGCGTTGGTCTCGGTTGCAAACATCCCTGGGGCAATGGCGTTGCTGGTCACCCCGTGGGCGCCATATTCGACGGCCATGCTGCGCATCAAGCCGGTCAGCCCCTGCTTGGCGGCGGGATAGATGGCGTCACCGGGACGCGCCATCTCGCCGACGATCGAGGTAACCGCGATCAGCCGGCCATGACCTTGCGCCTTCATGA
This sequence comes from Mesorhizobium metallidurans STM 2683, assembly GCF_000350085.1. Lineage (GTDB taxonomy): Bacteria > Pseudomonadota > Alphaproteobacteria > Rhizobiales > Rhizobiaceae > Mesorhizobium > Mesorhizobium metallidurans. The sequence continues at coordinate 7,204 of NZ_CAUM01000110.1, read as the reverse complement.
TCTCAGCAGCATCCCGCGACAGCGAGATCGCCGAGAGCAGATCCGTCCGGATCAACTCAAGGATATCGTCATCCCCGAACGCCGCGAGCGGCCTCCTGTCGCGGGCGCCGACATTGTTGACGAGGATGTCCAAGCGGCCGCAGGTTTGGCGGATGTCCGCGATCGCGGCGCGGCCGGCCGTCACATCCGCTATGTCGAAGGTCGCCGCCTCGGCACTGCCGCCGCTCTTCGCGATAGTGGCGACGGCACTGTCGAGCGTTGCGGCCGTGCGGCCGGTTAAAACCACATGGGCTCCCGCCTCAGTAAAGGCGCGCGCGATCTCGAAGCCGAGACCACGCCCGCCTCCGGTAACGAGCGCCACGCGCCCCTTGAGGGAAAACCTGTCGAAAATGCTCATGCCAAGCGGTCCTCCGCAGGCACAGGGATAGTAAAAACCATGCCATGCGGCAATCGGCTGCCATGTCGCGGGATGGCGGGGAATCGACCGCAAATGGCGGATCCGGCCGGGGCAGGGTTGATGCAAGCCGCCACGGCAATAGATTAGATGCGGGCGTCGAAGAATGCCTGCCGAAAGTATTCCTCACGGGAGAGGCTCATGATGTCCGACGCCAACACAGCCATCCTTTCCGGAGCGATCGGGGACTACCGCGAATTCGATCCCGCGGCCGCACTCGAAGGACATATCCAGTGTGTCTGGTCCAATGCGGTGCGGCCGGATCGAGGGAGCCTGTCGGCCGTGGTTCCGGACGGCTGCGTCGACATCACCTGGATCGACGGCGAACTGGTCGTAGCGGGTCCTGACGTTGCCGTTGCCCTCTCCGCACTGACACCGGGCTGTACCGTGATCGGCGCCCGCTTCCGCCCAGGTGCGGCAAGCCGGTGGCTCGGCCTGCCAATGTCGGAGATCGTCGGCGACCGGGTGGAGCTCAGCCACTTCTGGGGAAAGCCGGCGCGCGAAATTGCCCGCAGAATTGGTGATGCGTCCTCCACGGCGGAGCGGATGCGGGTGATGGAAGCGGCACTCTCCAGGCTCGCGCCCGATGTCGAGCCGCCGCCTCCGGACATGGGATTTGCCTTCAACGCGCTGAAGACTGAATCCGCCGGTCCGGGCATGGCGGTGATTCTCGACCGGCTGGACGTCAGCCCGCGAACGCTCCGCCGCCGCTGCCAGGAGGCTTTCGGCTATGGCCCGAAGACGCTTGACCGCATTCTCCGCTTCCAGCGGTTCCTGAGCCTGGCGCGGCGCTCCGGTGGCGAGCGTCTTGCCGGTCTCGCCTTCGAAGCAGGCTATAGCGACCAGGCGCACCTCACCCGCGAGGTGCGGCGCCTGGCGGGCTTTTCGCCCGCGGCGGTTCTGCGGCAACTCGGCGCCTGACTGGCCGTTTTGTTCAATACGCCAGCGCGACGTCCGCCTAGTCTGCCTCATCGAAAGGAGGCAGATATGACCATCTACAAATCCCGCATCATCACCGTGTCCATCGACCGGGACTGGCGCGAAGTCTACGACTTCGCCTTCATCCCGGAGAACTTCCAGCGTTGGGCGGCAGGCCTCGGCAGGCGCTTCGAGCAATCGGGCAGGGGGTGGACGGCGGAGGATCCGGACGGCCGGCTTATCCGCATCCGTTTCTCCCGGCCCAACGAATTCGGCGTCCTCGACCACATCGTCTTTGCCGAGGACACGGAAACCCGCAATGCGGTGCGCGTGGTTCCTAACGGGACCGGCGCGGAAGTGATGTTCACGCTTCTGAAGGCGCCTGAAATGACAGAGAAGGTGTTCGCCGCCGATGCCACAGCGGTCGATCGCGACCTCAAAGCCCTGAAAGCATTGCTCGAACGCTGAATTTCAAAACCACGAAAGGAGAAGATCATGGCCAAATCCAGCAACGACAAGCGCATCGACTATGTCGAGTTTTCCGTCGCCGAGATCGCGCGCTCGCGCGACTTCTACGGCAAGGCTTTCGACTGGTCCTTCAAGGACTATGGACCGGGCTATTGCGAGTTCAACGACGGCCGCCTGACCGGCGGCTTCGCTCTCGGTGGCCAGGGCAAAGCGGCCGGCGGCCCGCTGGTGATTCTCTATGCCGAAAAGCTTGACGAGATCCAGCGCCGCGTCGAGGAGGCCGGCGGCAATATCGTCAAGCCGGCCTACTCCTTCCCGGGCGGCCGCCGCTTCCATTTTTCCGACCCGGACGGTTACGTGCTGGCGGTGTGGTCGGAGAGGTGAACAGGATGGTGCGGGGCGCCGGGCCGAGGCCGGCGCCCCATTGATTTTCCTTCTGGATGTCCGGCAGGATGGGAGCCGACAAGTCAGTGCGGCATGAAATTGGAATTGGCGCTGGAAAAATCAAGGACAAGCCAAAGTGGCGCTCGGCGAGAAAGCAACGCGTGTCGAGATCCTGTTAGCCGCTGCCCCATGCCTGGCAACAGCCAATCAAAAAGCGCCTTGGGCGGCCAGTTGCTTGTGCTTTTCGAAGATTGCCAGCTTGTGCGGATAAGTGATCCGCACCTTGGCGTTGCACCCGTCGCATCTGATGTGGGCGATCGTTCTCAGCGCGGAGCCCTTCCTTACCGTCGGATGCGAGCAATCCGGACAACCGAATGTGAGCGCGATATCGGATAAGTTTTCGGCTAAACCCATTTTCCATCTCCTTCGCAGCGCTTGGCGACACCCATTCAAAGCCTTCGTGTGTGAAACTGATATGAAAGCGCTCACACAATGACCGAAGAAGCTCGCTGCCCCGCAATCAGCGAGCCCAACTCTGGCGAGTCTCACAGAGCAATTCAGATGCCAATTCGACCGTGCCAAAACGGGACGAGCACGGCGAGAACGAGGAGATCCAGCGCGGCGTCAAGGAGGCCGGCAGTAGGATCGCCAAGCCGGCTTATCATTCCCGCGCGGCCGCTTCTATTTCTCCAATCCGGACGGCTATGAGTGGCGGTGTGGTCGGAAGATTGAAAAGACGAAAGAGGCGCCGGGCAGGGTCCGGCGTCTCTTTCGAACGGTCTGGACGGGCTATCGAGACTTATGACGCTCTTGGGTCGCAGCCAAACATGTCTCGGCCGACGCCAAACGCTCCGCCACCTGGGTGGGCGGTCAGTCGGGGCTTGCTCGTGTTGAAGAGCCTATTCCGCCTCTTTCGCGTCTTCCTTTTTGAGGATCGGCGGGTCGGCAGTTGTCGCGGTGTCGGCAGTTGTTGGCGTATTGCTGTTCGCGATGCTTGCCACTTTGGATTGCTGATCGACGGAAGCCGTCGTTTTGGTGTGGCCAACACATTCCGCCGCGGCGCCGGACACTGAAAGGCCTAGAGCGGCAGCGACTAAGATGGTGGTCTTCATCCTATGGCTCCTAGCTTTGTGAGAGTGCATTGCAGACTAACGCCATATCCCCAGTTCGAAAAATCAACTTTTTCGTTCCGCCGACCTTTCGGGCGGATTGAGCTTGCATAGATCCCCTACATCTACTGTTTTCGATGGTGCCGGCTTCGCCGTCGGGCAATTGAGCGAAATCTGTTCGATCAAACCGGCTTTGCCTCCTCCAATCAGGTGATGACCGGACGCGACTTCACTGCAAACGTCGCAGCAGGTATGACCCATAAGGCGAGGAATGCCTGTTACAAGGCACTCGAAGGAACAGCTTCATGAGCAACGTGCCGACAGTCGAACCCTTCTGCGTCTCTGACACCTTTGTCACCGGCGCCGGCCCACTCCAGTTCATGGGCGACAATCTCAGGCTGACCTTGTTTGTGGCGCAGCGCTTTAGCTACGACGGGGAAAGTGACGGCGCAGAGAACGCCGTGGTGGCGAAACTTGTCGGGAGCCGAGCCGACATGCTGCAAATCGCTGCCGCTATCGTGCGAGGCTGCAATACGGAAGGAACGCCACTCGACAAGGCGACGGAGAGCTTTGTCGAGTTCCTGGAGGCACCGAAGGGTCGGCACTGATCAACCGGCAAACTTGCCGCAGGAAGCGAAATCGCGCGGATTAGAAATAGCATTTAAAACAAGCAGTTATACGTATCTGGCGGACAGAGAACGACGAAACGGAGAACTATATCTACCCTATTCCCCTCCATAGCCCTCCTAAATGGAGTTGCAAGCGAATGGCTCGAATTGGGTGAGAAACCCTTCAGTCCACTTTTAGGCGCGCTACCCGGGAGGCAGACGTTGGTGGACAGGCGGGGATTGAGAGACTGTCGCCCGACTCGAACTGCGGGAGAGGGCCAGAAGCCCCGCTCCCACAGGCACCTTAGCTGGCGACGAACTCCAGAAGGTCGGCGTTTAGCACGTCAGCATTCACCGTCAGCATCCCGTGCGAGAAACCGGGATGGGTCTTCAGCGTGCCCTTCGACAGCAGCTTGACCGCCTTCAAAGCCGAGGCGGCGATCGGAACGACCTGATCGTCCTCACCGTGCAACACCAGCGTCGGCACGGTGATCGCCTTGAGGTCATCGGTCTGGTCGGTTTCCGAGAAGGCCTTGATGCCATCATAGTGCGCCTTGGCGCTACCCATCATGCCCTGCCGCCACCAGTTCTGGATCACCCCTTCATGGACTGTCGCGCCCTCGCGGTTGAAGCCGTAGAACGGGCCTGACGGGACGTCGCGAAAGAACTGTGCACGGCTGCTGGCCAGTGCCGACCGAAAGCCGTCGAAGACCTTCATGGGTGTTCCTTTGGGGTTGTCGTCGGTCTTCAGCATCAGCGGCGGAATGGCAGCGACAAGGACGGCCTTGGCCACCCGGCCCGCAGGTTCGCCGTGCCGCGCCACGTAGCGCGCGACTTCGCCGCCACCGGTGGAATGGCCGATATGAACCGCGTTCTTCAGGTCCAGCGCCCTGGCGACAGCAAACGCGTCGGCGGCGTAATGATCGATGTCGTGGCCGTCGGCGACCTGCTCCGAGCGTCCGTGGCCGCGCCGGTCATGGGCGACGACGCGATAGCCCTTCGACAGGAAGAACAGCATCTGCGCGTCCCAGTCGTCGGAGCTGAGCGGCCAGCCATGGTGAAAAACGATCGGCTGGGCGTCCTTGGGACCCCAGTCCTTGTAGAAAATCTGTACGCCGTCGTCGGTGGTGACAAAGCCCATGGTGTGTTCTCCTTCTGGAGTATCGCGGGTGGCGGGCGCCGCGGCACGCGCGGTACCCAATGGAAAAGGCCAAGCTTGCGGTAAGCGCCGAGACCGAGATCAGGACATCGCGGCGGTTGAGCGGCGGGCCAAGGGTGAAGGTGGGAGGCATCGAGGAACTCCGCGAGTTATTCAAAAGGCGGCGGGTGGGATCACACATGAGCGGATTTGTTTCGGTAGAAGGCTTCCCTGTGAGGTGAGGGCGGCGAGGGCCGGCAAACGGATCGATTCCGACCCTCACCGAAATGCTCCGGCCGGGATCAGCCGGTTACTGGCGTGTTGAGAAGCTGCTGCTCCCAAAGATACGCGATGCCGCTGCCGCCGAAGTGCTGGATGAGAATCTCGGTCAGCTCCTCGACATGCTCGGTGCGCGCCCAATCGCGTTGCCATTCGCCAGCGAGCGCCATCACGGTCATCACGTTAGCGCCGGCCGCGATCATTCGCTGGATGGCAACTTCGTGAGACTCCTTCGAAATCCCGCCCGACGCGTCGGTGATCACGGTCACGTCCCAGCCTTCGCCGGCGGCCTGGATCACAGGCATTGCGACGCAGACCTCGGTCCACAGGCCGGCGATGATCAGCTGCTTGCGGCCGGTCGCCTTGACGACGTTCACCACATTCTCGTCCTGCCAGGTGTTCACCCAGGTGCGATCGATGACTTCCTGGTCCGGAAATACGTCGGTGATCTGCTTAAAGAGAAGTCCACCGCGCGCCGCGATCACGCTGGTGAGTATGGTCGGAACATTGAAGGCTTTTGCCAGCTTCGCCAGCGCGGTCGTGTTGTTGACCACCATGTGCGGATCGTGGCTGTTCAGGTTTGCGAGCTGATAAGGTTGGTGATCGATCAGCACGAGGACCGAGTCTTCGGGGCGAAGAAGTGAATCAAGGCCGTTACGAGGGGTCATCAAGACTTCCTTTCTCTGCCGCCATGGACGGCAATGGTTCATGGGAGACATGCGCCAGCGGGCGACGTTGCCTGGACGCAATTTGCTGTTCCTTTCGGCGATGCGGTAGTGCCATAATCAGGCAAGCTGTGTCGCGAAAAGAGGAACGCCGAATTGGACATCGAAGATCTACAGACATTCGTCGCGGTGGCCGATGCAGGGGGCGTATCGGCCGGCGCGCGCCGGCTCGGCATCTCCAAATCGATCGTCAGTCGGCGGCTCTTTCGGGTTGAAGCGGAGCTTGGCGTCCAGCTTCTTGCACGAACGACCCGCGGCGCCGCGCTCACAGAAGCGGGAATCACGTTCAGAGACCATGCGGCCCGAGCCAGCGCCGAGATCGATGCCGCCAGGGAAACGATCCTCCCCACCGGGGAACTGCGTGGCCGCCTGAGGGTTGCCATGCCGCTTTCTTTTGGCCCAACCCACTTTGCCCCCGTGCTTGCGGAAATGGCACGACACCACCCGCAGCTCCACATCCATACCTCCTACAGCGATCGCTTCGTCGATCTGATCGCCGAAGGTTTCGATTGCGCGATCCGGGTTGGTTACCTTCAGGACTCCAACCTGATCGCGAAGCGCGTCGGGCCGATCTATGGAAAGCTTGTCGCAAGCCCGGATTATATCAAAGCGCACGGTTCACCCGAGACGGTAGAGCAGCTCGTCAACCATCAGGCCCTCATGCAAGGAACGGAAGCCTGGCAGTTCATGGATGGCGACAAGATCGTCACGGCTCAGCCGCAGGGCAGGTTCAAGGCCGACAACGCTACGGCGCTTGCCGCTGCCGCGGCGGCAGGGCTCGGCATCGCCTGGCTCCCCGATTGCATCACACACGAATATGTGGCCTCCGGCGCGCTCGTTCCGGTGATGACACGCTATCCGGTACCGCCGGGGGCCGCATATGTCGTACGCCCGCCGGGTCAGCATCCCACGCGGAAAGTGCGGGTCCTCATCGAAATGCTGATCGAATGCTTCGCACGAAATCCAGACGTTTGGGGCGTGTAACGACCAGCGCATACCTCGCTGTGGTTGGATAGCGCGGCGATTTCCTGACGCCATTTACATGCGGCAATCGGCGGAGATTGGTTCGTGCGGCGATCGGTTGAGCGACCTGAGAGATAGGTGACGATTTGTACCGGACA
>NZ_CAUM01000111.1 GCF_000350085.1 Mesorhizobium metallidurans STM 2683 | reverse complement strand
ATCCGAAATATCATTGGCAGGCGAGGTAGTGGGCGTAGTGGGGGTGGTGGGAGCAGTCGGCTCGGCGGGAGCAGTCGGCTCGGTGGGGGCAGTTGGCTCGGTGGGGGCAGTTGGCGTCGTGTGGTCGGTCGGCGCAGTGGGAGCAGTTGGCGTTGTGGGGTCAGTCGGCGTGGTGGGAACAGTTGGCGTTGTGGGGTCAGTCGATGTCCCGGCATCACTCAGATTGTGTTCCCTGAAGAAGGCCTGCAGGGTCGGAGAGTTCTCAAGCGCGGTGTCGCCTTCTTGCTGGCCCCAGGCGTAGGCGAAATCAAAGGCGGGATTGGGGACCAGCTTCTCCCAATGGTCCATCATGGTCTGCAACTGGTCCGTCGAGGGCATGACATATTTGCCGCCCGTATTGGTCGTCCAATTGCCGCCGCCGAACGTCTGATAGACCGGAACGATCTGGCTGATCGGGATGCCAGAGGCCACCGCGGCCGCCACGGATCTGTCGATCATGTCGTAGTCGACGGTGCTTGAGCCCGTGCGCACCGGATAAGGGTCCAAGCCGAACAGATCGATACCTGTGTTGGCCTGGTTGTAGGTGTTGGAATAGTTCGGGTTTGCGGCAGAGCCCATGTCCATCAGGGTGATGAAGGTCTTGGCGCCAGGCACCTGGGAATGGATATAGTCCGATTCCGCCTTCAGATCGGCCGCATCCACCTTGGTGTGGTACTTGCCGGTGGGATCCGGCTCATCGACGAGAAAAAACCCATACAGCTTCGGATTGCCGATGAAGGGGGTGACTTTGTCGATAAAGGACTGGGTTACCCCTTCGCCCTCGTTGAGCCAGATCAGGCCTTTCGATCCCTCTGGCAATTCGTTGAGCTGCTCGACGGTTTGAACATCAACCAGGTTGAAGCCGGCGGTTGCGACTTCGCTGGCGGAACCGCCAGCGGTAAAGTGGAGAGCCATCTACAATCCTTTGTCTGATTCGGTAGCGCCCCGCTGCTGCCTGCCTACTAGAGGCATATATTAGCGACAAATCACATACCGACACCCTTTGATAGAATCATTGATCGCCGATGGATTTCTGAGCGTCGGAAAGCGGATTGTCGCGACCCAACATAAAACTGCAGCAAAAAATACGCTTCCTTCGCGGATAACATTCTTGATCGTCACTTAATTAAACCACGGTTTTTCACCAATATACTAAGCTAGTGCCAACCAGATCGGTAATTTATGTTTAAGGCGCATTTAATATACAGAATCTTTGCTAGTGCCTCGCAAAATCTGTGAGGCCGCCGGTAAGGTTGGCGGAGACTAAAGCAGGGTGTGAACCAGATTTGTATGCTCACCATCGCGACCGAATTTGTTGTGGACATGGATGGCAGGCGCTGGCTGCCGCTCGGTCTCTTCGGCAGCCGAGGGTTACCGAGTCGCATGTGGCTGAGTTCGGCCTATCAGCCGCTCGTCAGGAGGCACCTTCTCTCGATGCAAGGTTCTGACCGAAGTGCGGTTTCGGGGCGCGAATGGTTCTTCCACCGTCACGGTATGCGTGTTGCGAAGGCCCAGCCACATGGCTGTTGCGAGCGCCAGGCGGTTGAGTTTGCCGGCTCGGAGCGTTGATCCACGCCAAAGCTTTCGGACCTGTGAGCCGCAGCGCGATCCAAACCCGGTTTGCCTCATCTAAACAGACGAGGACAGTAGACCAGCCTGCCCCTACCGTGACCTTGGCGACATACGCGCACAAATGGCGAAACCAAGAGCATGCAAGCAGAATCGAAAGCAGGCCACTGCCCGCCATCAGGGTATGGCGCAGGGTCAGGGGAGGCAGGATGAATCCGCATCTCGTATGTGTGGGAGGCGAGGACCACGCCCTGAGAATCCCGTTCCTGATGTCGCTGCGCGAAAAGGGTTTTCGGGTCACTGCGGTTTCGAGTGGCAGTGAAGCCGCGTTTTTGCGGCATGGCATTCCGCATCGCCAGTACGGTTTCGACCGATTCTCCAGCGGCACTGGACAATGGGCCACGGTCAAAACGATCAGAAAATTGATGTCGGAACTCCGGCCGGACGTTGTGCAAAGCTTCGACACCAAGCCGAACCTGTTGACGCCGCTTGCGGCGCGCGGAAAGTTTCCCGTCATCCGCACGATCAATGGCCTGGGCTGGACGTTCTCGTCGCTGGAGCCGCGGGCTCTGGCTCTGCGTCCAATCTTTTGCGGACTGCAAGGACTTGTGTCCTTCTGGACTGCCGCGACGGTTTTCCAAAATCGGGACGATCAGGCCTTCTTTGAGCGCTACAGGTTAATCCGACGCGGCAGTGGAGGGCTGATCCGCGGTTCAGGAATCGATGTCGATGCGTTCGCCATGGCAAGGCATCTTGCACCGCCGGCGATGAAAATGCGCGAAGATCTCGGGCTCGACCAGTCCGCCGAAGTCATCGTTTTTGTCGGTCGGCTGACCCGTCAGAAGGGTATCCCAACACTCCTCAAAGCAATTCCACGCATCCTGTCCAAGAGGCCGAATGCGCGTGTCGTGCTCGTCGGTCCATGGGAATCCGAGGGCCCGTTTGCCGTCGATAAGGCGGAGATCGATCGCTATGCCCCCAATGTCATCGCCTTGGGTCCGCGACGCGACGTTCCCGCCCTTCTTGGCATGGCCGATATGTTCGCCTTTCCCACAGAGTATCGGGAGGGGATCCCGCGCGTGCTGCTGGAAGCAGGACTGGCAGGTTTGCCGATCGTCGCTTCGAGAATGCCCGGCTGCAACGACGTGGTTCAAGACGGATGGAACGGCTACCTCGTTCCGCCGCACGACGCCGATGGCCTGGCGTCTCGGATAATAGACGTCCTGTCCGACCGCGAACGCGGAAAGCTCATGGGCAGTCGTTCCGTTGAACTTGTGCGGGAGCAGTTCTCGCTGCCGTGGGTCGTCGACCAGTATAGCGATCTGTACAAAAACGTCCTTAGCGCCAAATCCCATGGCGATCTCGCTCGACCTGTGTCCCCGATCTTGCTCGAAAAGGACGCCGCAGAGCCCGAAATGGGTGGGGTGCGCCGATGATCCGGGACGCCTTGCTGGCCGGCGGCATTGCGATGGCCTACGCCGCGCAGCTCAGCATTCCAGGAATGCCTTTCGGATATACCGAATTGCTGCTGTCGCTTTGGATCATGCTGTCGATCGGCCGAATAGTCATGGGTGGTCGCCTGGAGGCCACGCCGGCCCTGTACCGCCTTGTGACCTTCTGGGTGATCATGACGTTTGCCTGGGGGGTCGGTCTCATCACTGGATTGTTGACCTCGGTTGAACTACTTGCGGCGCCCGTCCACGATATGACAGCCTATGTGCTGTTGGCCTGCGTCACCTGCCTCTCCGCGGCCGAGCCCGAGGCCGAACTTCATCTACGTCGCACCGCCTGGTGGGTGATAGGCATAGCGAATGCGTGCTTTCTCTTTCAGCTGGCGCTCGGGTGGGGTTTTATCCACCAACCCGGTGTCGACCCATGGTTCTGGGATCGCTTCGTCGGCTGGTCCGAAAATCCGAACCAACTGGCGCTCTATTGCGCGCTCTTTGGTCCGCTGGCGTTGTATCTTGCAACGACCGCCCGCAATCCATGGGCAAGGCTATTTGGGATCAGCAGCATTGGTGTGACCTTCCTTGTCGGGAAGTTGACAAAGAGTGATACCTTTCTTCTTACAAGCATCCTTACCCTCCTGATATTTCTTGGGTTGCGTGTTCGGACATGGTTCGCGTCCGGCAACAAAGTCACTGTTTTCCGCCAGGTGACCCTGCTGTTGGCGATCGGCTTTCTTCCCCTGGGGATGTCGATGGCACCCTATGTCGTCTCGGAGTTTGGCAACGTCGAAGATATCGCCAAGGGCCTCAGCCGAGGTGGGGGCGGCGAGGAGACAACGGAGACTGCTGGACTTCGCTTCAGCCTCTGGACCGATGCACTCTACAAGGGCGTGACTTCAGGGTCTCTGGGCCTTGGACCCGGCCCGCATGTGGACCGCCCCCTCGCGGTCTATAAACAGTTTAAGCGCGAACCTTTCGAGGCCCACAACACCTATCTCGATACTTATACTCAAGGTGGTCTGATTGCGGTCCTGGCACTGTTCTGGATACTTGGCTCAGCCACCCTGGCCGCCTGGCGTGCGAAGCACGATGCCCTGTTGGCGTTGATGTTGTCGATCCTTTTTTACGGGTTTCCGCACCTGATCGTCCGACACCCGATCGTGTGGTTTGCGGTCACCCTATGCCTGGTCGTTGGAACGACGCGAACAGTTCCAACGTCGCGAGCAGCTTCAGTGACCCCCAATCGACCTTATAGCTACGCGGGGTAACGGGATGTGTGGGATTGCCGGAATTCTCCTAGCACCGGGGGCGGCCGACGCGAAGCCGCTGAAGGCCATAGCGGGAATGACGACTGCGCTTCGTCACCGTGGGCCCGACGGCGAAGGATTCTGGTCCGATCGTGAAGCCGGCGTCGCGTTCGGTCACAGGCGTCTGGCCATTGTCGATTTGTCGGAGGCTGGACATCAGCCGATGCGTTCGGCAAGTGGCCGATATGTCCTTACGTTCAATGGCGAGGTCTATAATTTCCGAGATCTTCGCCACGAACTTGAAAGTGCGGGCCATTGTTTCCGCGGCACCAGCGATACTGAAGTCATGCTGTGCGCGATCGAAAATTGGGGGCTCGACGCAGCGCTCAAGCGCTTTGCCGGCATGTTTGCATTTGGATTGTGGGACCGGAAGACGAGAACCCTTCATCTCGCCCGCGACCGAATGGGCAAAAAGCCACTCTACGTCGCCTCAACACGCGATGCATTGGTTTTTGCCTCCGAGTTAAAGGCAATCAACCGTTTTCCAGGTTTCCGTCAGGAGCTCGATCTCAATGCTGCGGCGGCGATGCTGTCGAGGGGATGGGTACCGGACAACAGTTGCATCTGGCAGGGCGTGTTCAAGCTGCCGCCAGGTTCCGTTCTGTCTATTACGGCGGCGGATTTTGCTGGCGGACGCAGTGCCGCGTCCCTTTCGCACCACATCCGGCAGTGGTGGTCGCTGGCCGATGTCGCCGAGAAAGGTCGGCGGGAACCAATCGCCGGCACCGACGAAGAGCTGACAAATCAGCTCGACGAGCTGCTGAGACTTGCCGTCCGGGAACGCATGGTCGCCGATGTGCCGCTGGGCGGCTTTCTATCCGGCGGCGTCGACAGTTCTGCCGTTGTCGCGCTGATGCAGGCTCAATCGCAAAAACCGGTGCGCACGTTCACGATTGCTTTCGGAGAAGGCGGATTCGATGAGGCGCCACACGCCGCTGAGGTCGCCCGACATCTGGGCACCGACCATACCGAACTTCACCTGTCGCCCGCCTCCGCGCGCGACATCATTCCAGAACTGCCACAGACCTGGGACGAGCCGTTCGCCGACGAATCGCAGATACCAACGCTGCTCGTGGCGCGGCTCGCCCGCCAGCACGTCACGGTGGCTCTGTCGGGCGACGGCGGCGACGAATGCTTTGCCGGCTACGCTCGCCACCTCATGGCGGCCCGAGTGAACCGGCAGCATGGGCTGCCGTTGCCGATGCGTCAGACGCTTGCGACAGGTATTGGATTGCTTGCTCGTGCAGCCCGTCACGATCTCGTCAGCAAGCTGCCGCTTTCGGCCCATGCCCGGCATGCACTGCGCAGCGACCGGCTGGATCGCCTGGCGCGGCTGCTCTCGGCGGCGGATGAGGATGAACTGTATCAGCGACTGACGGGATCATCGACCGAAAACCTCACTCACCATAGACCACCGATATCGATCAATGGCACGGCACAGCTTGATGGCCTGCTGTCGCGTCTCCTGTACGACGACATGGTCGGCTATCTGCCTGGCGACATACTGGTGAAGCTGGACCGCGCCAGCATGGCCAACAGCCTCGAGGGACGATGCCCGCTTCTCGATCATCGGGTTGTCGAATTCGCCTGGCGCCTGCCGGCGGATGTGATGGTTCGCCATGGCAGAGGCAAATGGATCCTTCGTCAGTTGCTGCATCGCTATGTTCCGGAGCGGCTGATCGATCGACCAAAGCATGGTTTCGACGTCCCTATAGCCGTGTGGCTGAGAGGGCCGCTGCGCATCTGGGCCAGCGATCTTATCGCCGATATGCGGCTCTCCGGAGACGGTATCTTCGACTTCACAAAGGTCGAGACGTGCTGGCGAGATCACATGGACGGCAGGCAGGATCATTCTCGTGATTTATGGGCGGCGTTGATGTTCCAGGCATGGCGTAACGAGGCCGGTCGGCCATCGGCGCCAGCCAAGGATCTGTCTCGCATTTTCGAACTGGCAGGAGTGTAAGATGGAAGGTTCCATAATCAGCCGCATTCAACTTCCGCGTGCGACTGAGATGCATGTAACCGCGCGTGAGGCCAAGCCGCGTATGAGGCGGCCGCTACGTGAGCAGGTGGAAACCGAGAACCCCTTGCAGCAACTTCTCACCACCATGGCGAGGCGAAAATGGTTCCTGCTAACCATGGTCGTACTGGGCGGTGTCCTGGCCGGGCTTGCCGGCTTTATTCGCCCTGTCGAGTACGAAGCGACCACGCAAATCATTCTCGATGCTCCCACCAGGAGCGGACCTAACGGCACGGAAATTGCTCCAGAGATGCTGGAAGCCAGTATTGACGATCATATAACCATGCTCTCGTCGCAGGGGCATCTGCGTCGTGTGGTGGCAGCGCTGCGCAAGATGGACGCGGGAAGCACTACCGAACAAGGTGATCCGGCAACTCGGGATTCCTCCCCCGCCCTTGCTCGCGACGGTCAATCCAATTCGCACTCGTTTGGAGGTGGTCTGTGGAGCAGAATTTGGCCGCAGAGCAAGCCGGAAGATCTGGATGCGGCTGAACTGAAGGCGCTGCGAAAGGACGTGAGGGTCGGGCAGGAACTGCGATCGAGAGTCATCACCGTAGGTTTCACCGACAACGATCCGGCGCGAGCCGCCATGGTGGCTAATACCTTCGCCCAACTGTACATCGATGATCTCGCAAAGAGACACCAGGCATCGGACAAGCTGGAGCTCGACTCGATCGTCGCCGCCTTGCCGGCTGTGCAAAGCGATCTGGCGGCGGCGACCGATCGTCTGGAGAAGTATCGGCTGAGCCATGGCGCCGTTGACCAAGGTGCGGCGGACAGTGCCGCCAGGGAGACGGCCGAACTCAGCCAGCAGATTTCCTTGTCGAAAGCGGATCTGTCCGCCACGGAAGCCCGCCTTCAACATATTCAGGACCTGCGGAAGAAAGGGGCGCCGGTCACCGCGCTCGCCGAAGCGATGGGGTCACAGGTGCTGATCGACCTGGCGGCTCGGCAAGCCAATGGCGAGGCAAATGACGATCTGACCAATTCGATCAACCTCGAGATAGAACAGGGCACGGCCCGTATCGCGGCGGAAGCGGAGATCTATCGTGCCCAGGTCACCACTCTAGACACACGCAAGAGCGTGCTCGACGCGGTTGGCGCCGAAACAGCCGGCCGGCTGTCCGGGCTGCGTGCCCTGGAGCCGCAGGTCAGTATCCTGACGCAGCGATACAATCAACTCCTGACGCAACAGCAGCAGTTGAAACAGCGCATTGCATCGCCCTCGGCCGGAGTCTCGGTCCTTTCAGCCGCATGGCCGCCGACGAATCCAAGGACCCTATCGCCAATCTTTCTTATTCCACCCGGCATGGTCGTGTTTGGCCTCATCGGCGGGGTCTTCGTCGTTCTTCGCAACCGTCTCGATCAGACTTTGCGCGGCGAAGCCGAAGCAGAAGCCGCGCTCGGGATTCCGTGCCTGGGGCTGATACCCCAAGCTCCCACAATGCACGCCAAGCGACTGCAGCAGCTGGTTCTAGGCCAGCAGAAGTCCAGATACAGCCGCGCCGTAACGTCCCTGCTTGTCGCGGCGGCGCCCAAGCCGGCGAGGGATCGCTCGTCGCATGTCATTCTCGTCACGTCCAGCGTACGGGATGATGGCAAGACGGAGCTTGCATGGAGCCTGGCCTTGGCCGCCACACGACTGGGCGGCAGGGTGCTTTTCCTCGATCTCGACGGCACGAGCTCGCCCCTCACCAAGGAATTTCTGGACGAGTTCACAGCGCGCAGGCCACACAATTTCTTCGGAGACTATGTGAGTGACCGCTGTGCCTTGCACGATGCAACTACCGGAATGCCTGAAATCGGAATCGACTTCATGGCTCTTGCGCCATCGGAGGATCTGCTGGCGCTGCTGTCCACGGCCGACAGTGCCATGTTCGCGGATGAGCTGCAGTCGATCTATAGCATCGTCATCATAAATGGACCGCTGGGACTTGGAGGACCGGAGGCGGGGCTTCTGACAGGCTGGGCGGACATGGTTCTTTTCGCCATCCGCTGGGGCAAGACACGACGCAGCATCGCGCGTGGTGTTCTGGAACCGCTTGCGAGCGATGCGTCGGTTTCGGTCCCAGTGGGGAGCGTTCTCACGCAGGTCAATCTCAAGAAGCACGCCGGCTATCATTTCGGGGACAGCGCTGATCTTTTGCTCGAGAAAGCGTGATGAGCGTCACAAGCGGCCTCCAAGCAACGATAGTCACGAAAATCGATCGGATTTGACCCCATGATCATCGAACTCTTCGGGCCGCCTGGATCCGGCAAGAGGACCTTTGCTCACGCTCTTGCACGGCGACTGCGCGACCAGGGCTACAACGCCAGGGTCGCACCCGGTCATGTGCCTCGCGAAAGGGGATCGAGCGTCGATCTTGGAATCTTTCTGGCTATTTTCAGGATTTTATTGGCAATATTTTCAACATTGAAAATATTGCTCTCTCCGAGAGGCAGGATCAAAGACCTTTCGACGTCGCTTTCCATGACGAGAACGATCCCGCCAAAAAATCGAATATGGCGGGCCCGGCTCTGGCAGCACATATTGAAACTGTCGCGCCGCTGGGATGAGGCGAAGCAATCCAGGGACGTGGTCATATTCGATCAGGGTTATGTCCAGGCGGTTGCATCGCTGGCAATGCTCAATGGGGCCGCGGACAAAGTCGCTCTCACAAAGGCCCTCAGCCTCGCGCCCACGGCCGATTTCACACTCAGAGTTGTTGCGCCACGCTCGATCGTGGAGACACGCCTGCAGCAGCGGTTGGGGCATGAGGCGCCTGCGGAGCGCCTGTTCGAAGCTGATTTTGACACCAGCATGCGCGCTTTTGGGGTGTTTGAAAGCCTGAATGATATTCTGGCCGATTCCGACCGGAAAATCATTCCGGTCCATACTCTCAACAATCGGTCTTCGTTGGAAGGCATTGAGTGTGTCGGGCACAAGATAATCTCGAAAATCCTGCAAGCCGGAGGTCGACCCGGAGTTCAAGGCAGCGAGGATCATGAGGTATTCGATGACAGCTTCGACGACTATGGAGTTGTGAAGACGGCACGAAATCCTGCTGTCCCTGTTGCCGCGGCAGATGTCGTTTCGCGCCCCAGCCAAGACCGCCCCAGCCAAGACATGGGCCGAAGCCTCGGCTACGCTACCGTCTTCGCTCTTATGATCTACGTCGGTGGCGCGGGATTGACCAGCCTGGCGCAATTGTTGATTGCGCGCCTCGTCGGTTCCACCAGTTACGGTATCTATTCCTACGTCCTGTCCTGGACCTCCGTGCTTGCCTATCTTGCAACACTTGGTTTCAATATCTCCCTGTTGCGCTTCGTGTCCGCCTACAGAGCCAAAGGACGGCTTGACCTGGCGCACGGCGTCATCAGGTTCGCCCTGCAAAGGGCGCTGGCGGCGGCAACACTGTTCGGCGTCACAGGCGCCGCCTTGATCCTTTACTTCTCAGATCCTTCTCAGAAGGAAATGGAAATCAGCCAACTTCTAGGTATGGCGGCGGTGCCACTGGTCACCGCCTACGCCTTGGGCGCATCGCTTGTTCGCTCTTTCGGCGGCGGTGTCTCGGCCCTTTTGCCGGAACGCATCGTGCGTGACGGCCTGCTGTTGACGTTGCTGGGAGTGGCGGCCTTGTCGGGATCGTGGACCCTTGACGCCACCTTGGTGATGAAGACGGTGCTGATAAGCTCGGGCATTACAGTCGCACTGGTGTATATCCTCGCAACGAGATTTCAGCCGACCGGCCTGCGGCAAACCGAGCCCAGCGACGCATCGCAAGAATGGTGGGCCGTGGTTCCGCCAATCATGCTCATGGCCGGACTTGATGTTTTCATCAACCGCGCCGGCGTCATGGTGCTGGGCTGGACAGGTCATATCAAAGATGCAGGAATCTTCGCCTTGGGATTGAACGTCGCGTTGCTTGTGGGTCTTTCGGTGGCTGCTGTCGGGGTGATGTTTTCGCCGGCGGCGGCGGCCCTTCATGCCCAAGGCGACCGCAAGGGTCTGCAGCAGCTATTTTCACGCGCCTCGATACTTTCGGCCTGCGGCGCCATTGCCATGGCTGTTCCGCTGGTTGTGATCGTCAAGCCTCTCATGAGCTGGTTCGGTGATGATTTCAGCTCGGGAGCGCCCATCGCCCGGGTGCTGATGCTCGGATATGTCGCTGTCGCACTGTGCGGACCGCAGCTGAACCTGTTGACGATGACCGGCAACGAATGGGCGGCGGCCGTAGCCATGATCGTCGGCGCGGCCGCCGGCCTCATAGGCTGTGCGGTGGGAATCGAGCTCTACGGTCCAATGGGCGCCGCAATAGGCCTCGCGCTTGCCCTGGCTGTCTGGAACGTGGCCATGGCGATCTTCATCAGCAAACGATTGAAGATCATGCCGGGGCTGCTCTTTGCGCTGACCTCGCTCAAAACGGGCACGGTTAACCGCCAGCTGCGATACTGGTTCTTACACTGACCGCGAGCTGTCGCAGCTGCTCTGATCGGTCAGATTCGATACTTTCACCCGCCGGGGCAGGGGACTTTTACAGCGTGGCCTATTCGAAGGGTTTGCCGATCGGGCTTTGGCCGCCTTGAGCGGAATGCGCCAGAGGACGTCTACTCTGTGGGCGATCGCGAGGGCAGGGCCTCAAGCTGAAAACCTTTCACCGACCTGGCAACTCCGAAGCTGCGGCCAGTGTGGCCCTGGATCTCAATTTCGTATTCGCTACGCTCGGGCGTCGCTGTCTCGACAGATGCGGCCGACGCGATTAAAGCGCGTCGCGTGATGGGATCCACGCAACGCGCTTAAGTCTTTGTTTTTATGCATGCCGGTGCCCCAAAACCGTTGCACACTTTTAGACAACATGCATTCGTGTTCTCACACATGCAGCAGGGTTTGTTGCTGTGTGCGCGCCTCAGCATCGATCCCATGAAAGTCTCGATACCATTCGACAAATCGCTGGACGCCGTCCTCGAGCGCCGTTGCCGGTGTGAAACCGACGGCATTGCGAAGATCACTGACGTCGGCGCGAGTCTCCAGAACGTCGCCTGGTGGCAAAGGTACATCTTTGCGCAGTGCACGACGGCCAACGGTCGTTTCGATGATCGAAATCAGCCGATTGATCTCCTCGGGCCGGTCATTGCCAATATTGTAGACGCGATGCGGCGCGGAACTTGTAGCAGGATCAGCCGCATAAGCATCCCAAATCGGATCGGCCCCTGGCGGTGAGGCGAGCGTTCGAACCACGCCCTCGACGATGTCGTCGACATAGGTGAAGTCTCGCCAGACGCGTCCGGCATTGGCCACTTCGATTGTCTTCCCCTCGATGATGGCGCGCGTGAATATGTAGACTGCCATGTCGGGTCGCCCCCAGGGGCCGTAAACGGTGAAGAAGCGCAATCCGGTCGCGGGCAGGCCGAACAGATGGCTGTAGGAATGTGCCATGAATTCGTTTGAACGCTTGGTTGCGGCGTAGAAGCTGACGGGATGGTCGGCGCCATGGTGTTCAGAAAAAGGTATCGTTCGATTAGCGCCGTAGACGGAGCTCGACGAGGCGTAGACGAGGTGGCTGACGCCGACGTGCCGGCAACCTTCGAGCACATTGAGAAAGGCCACAATGTTCGATTGCACATAGGCGTGCGGGTCAAGCAGCGAATAACGCACGCCGGCTTGAGCCGCGAGATGCACAAAGTGCGACGGCCGAAAGTCTGAAAAAAGCGACTTTACGCCCGCCTGGTCCGCCAGATCCATTCGCAATGGAATGAACCCCGGTTCGGCACAGAGACGCGCAAATCGCGCTTCCTTGAGTCTCGGATCGTAATAGGGTGTGAAATTATCGACGCCCACGACTTCCACACCGAGATGCAAGAGCCGCGAGGCCACGTGAAACCCGATGAAGCCGGCCGCGCCGGTGACGACGATTGGTCCGTTTCGGGCCAGGCTCATCACGGAGCGATCTGATTGCGATCGAGCGGATTTGTTATATGGATCATTGCCCAACTTGTCGGCCTTTCGAATTGTCGCCTTTCGGATTCGTCTCCCGAGATCCCGTCGCTGAAATCGTACGCCGGCTTACCGGGGCGGGCGCGGTTGGCGCCGCCAGATGCTCAACTGTGTTGAAACGGACCTGATTCCGGTTGCCTTTGTCCCGGGCGGATGACACCGCCCGGCGACGGGCTCAAAACGGCGCTCTAGGGCAGAACGGAAATGCGCCCCAGAAGAGCGACCAATTCAGCCTGACGTTTCGTTTCGGTCTTGGCGAAGAGCGAGGCAAGCTGGGAACGAATGGTAGTGCGGCTGAGCCGCCAACTGCGGGCAATCTCCAAGGGCGCATCACCCTGGGCCAAGCGCAAAGCGAGATTCGTTTCCGCGCCCGTCAGGCCAAACATCTTTTGAAGTGTTTGCGGATTTGGCCCGGACCTGCTCTCGCGGTCGAGCAATGCCACAATGCTCGTACCATCAGGAGCGATAGCCCCCGTCTCGTTCAATATCACCGGCCTGTCGCCCGCGCTGCGGATCACAACCCAGGACAGTGAGCCCGGCACGAAATTAGCCGGAACATTCGCGATCAGACGCCTTAACGCGGCCGAAAGCTCGCCTGCTGTTTCAGCGGCTTCGCCCTGACGCTCCAGCGTGGTTTGAGCGGCTGCGTTCCATTCGACCACTTTCCTTTCGCGGTTCAGGATGAGATAGCCGCAGCCGATGCGATCAAGCATGCCGGTTATGGATTCCAGACTGCGTACCTTTGGCTCGCCGACCTCTGCGTCCGATCGATTTGATGTGCGGTCCGAAGAATAAGTATAAGATGGCCGTCTCGCATTCGCTTCACGGTCATACTTAGTCCTCATCACAATGTATCGGCCGCTAGCGGCCTCGGTATGCCTATCAATAAATGTCATTTTAACCCCCTGCCAAAAAGTTTCGCCAGCCCGAAGTAATTTGTTCGGGATTTACAAAACAGTTTCCTGCATGCCGGTTGACAAAAATGTCGCCCGCCATTTAGAAATCCTGTATCTTCTGAGGAGTTCTGACCGAAGTCATGCTCCCCCCGCCCTTGATAAAATGCGCTCCACGATAGTGATGTGGCAATCCGGCAGTCGTACTAGGTTGTACGTTTCTTGCTCTAGTCTCGACGGGCTAGTCCGAAGGTTGTAGTCTATGCCTATGAATTCGCGTCCGCCTCGGTCAAATTCGAACCCGTCAGGCGGAATGCTGACTCATCTTGCCTCTCTCCTGGTATTGATCGTTACACTGGTATTTTCAATAAAATCATCAGTATATATTGGAGAAAACGCGAGTTTTTTTGGAATTTATTCCCGCTATTATTATTATTGCCTATCTTGAAAACCGTGCCCCTGCGCTTGCGGCGACGATTCTGATGGTGGCTGTCGGCCTATGGGCGCGGGGGCTAGATCAAATTTCCAACGAGGATTGGGCGCGCGCCATCCTGCTTCTGGTCTCGGGCGGGGTGATCGCCATGACGTTCCATCGGCTGCGACAGGACTTGCATGAGGTGCTGGGAGTAGCTGAAGCCAGGCTGGCTGCCGTCGAAGCAACCGAGAGCCGCTACCGCTGGGCCTTCGAACGTGCCGCCATGGGATTCGCAAACTCCAACGAGAAGGGCGAGCTTCTACAGTCCAACAGACGCCTTTGTGAGATGACAGGCTACAAGGAGGAAGAGCTTGCCCAGTTGCGGCTCACGACACTCGTCCATCCGGACGACCGCGACGCCTTGGCACGATTGTTGGCCGGCCTTGGTAATGAATTTGCCTCGTTCGGTTCGGAGGTCCGTCTGTCAAGAAAGGACAGTACGGCATTCTGGGCCCGGCTGACCCTGTCTTCATCCGTGCCCGATGGGGTTCTCTCCGAGAGCATCTTTGTCGTCGTCGACGATATTTCGGAGCGGCGAGCCGCGCACGAAGCGCTCCGGGCTCAAAAGGAGTGGCTGGATCTTGCTTTGTCCGCCGGACGCTTGGCCACATGGCGGATCGACCTTAAGGAGGGGACCGTAACAGGGTCGGGCACTTTCTGGGACATTCTCGGCCTGTCCCCAGTCGCTAGCCGCCCCCTGGAGGAACTTGCAGCTGTCGTTCATCCGGCGGACTGGCCAAAGCTGGCAGCGTCGGGAAAGCTCGCGCTGGCCACGAACTACGACGTCGAGATACGCGTCCGGCGGCCGGACGGACATATCCGCTGGGTAGCTCTGCGCGGAAGGGAGGACAAACACGATGATCATGCGCAGCGGCTTGGAGTGGCCGCAGACCTGACCGAACGACGGCAAACCACACTGCTGCGCGCCGCGGCAAAGAAGCGGGAGCGCATCATGCTCGAACAACGCCACAGATTCAGCAACCTGTTCCCGGTGATCACCGCGCTCGTGAAGATGGTCAATGCTCCCGACAACAATATCGCCAAATACAAGGAGACGCTGATCGACCGGATTCGTGCGCTTGAGGCAACCCATCTGCTCCTTTCAGGCAAGGGGAACCATTCGGCGATGCTCCACGATCTCGTCGTACAGGAATTGCAACCGTATATGGGAACACGTGACATATCCGTCAGCGGTCCTTCCGTCGCAATGTCGGGAGGCGCCGCCGAGAGTTTTGCGATGATTGCGCACGAGCTCACGACCAATTCCATGAAACATGGAGCACTTGGCGATTCAAAGGGCCGGATCGAGGTGAATTGGACCTTTGCATCCGAGGACGCTGGCAGTGACATCGTCTTCGAATGGGTGGAATCGGGGCGGCGGCGAACTTCAAATGTTATTCGTCACGGTTTCGGTTCGATGATACTCGGAGTGGATGGAGCGCCGCTTGTCGGTCATTCTCCCAAGCTGGAGATGTCGGATCACGGGCTGCGATATTCGCTAAAGCTGTCGCGCAAGGAAATCGGCCCTTAACGCGTCGGCTCGGAATCGACTTTGGAAGGCAGAATGCGTGGATTTGGAGTCCCGGAGCGTCATTCGTGCGTCCGACAAGGGCGTGGCGCTTTAATTGGCGTTCTTCGTAAGCCAGGTCTTCAGCAAAACGGCAGCTTCCGTCCTATTCCGAACCCCTAGCTCACGCAGCACCGCAGCGGCATGGATTTTGGTCGTCGCTTCGGCTATTTCCAGATCGCGTGCAATTTCCTTGTTCGAGTATCCTTCCGCCATCAGCTTGAGCACTTCCTGCTGCCTCGAAGTCAACCTGCCAAGGTTGGCACTGGCGGTACGTCGGGGCGGGATTTGCTCCGCGGGCACGGGTGCAAGAGTTGCTTGCCCCGCACCTGGGCGTGACAGAAGTGCTGGGACGTAGATGCGGCCCGCAAGGATTTCGTTGACGGCCAGCACGACTTCCTCGTCTCTCTGCGACTTAACGATATAACCGTGAAGTCCGATCGAAAGAGCCGTCAGTATCTCCGAGCGTGAATCATTCCCGGAAACGATCGCAAATCGCGTATCGGGATAGGCCGACAGGATGCCGCTGAGCACTTCCTGGTTGAACAGTCCCGGCATGTTCAGGTCCAGAACGGCAAGATCGACGAAAGCCTGCTCGGCTAACAAGCTGAGCACGGCGTCGAAACACGACGCCTCGAATATCTCGACACCGGGAATGCCTGCGGTCAATGCCAACCGCAGGCCACGACGATACAAGCCATGATCGTCGGCGATAACGATTCGGTACATTTGAACTACCCCAACGCACTCTGGATAAATTGAACGGCGACGGACTTGGAAAGGTGCCCATCCGCTCGTCAATTCATCCAGTCAACGCCAGCGGTGCCCCAACACCGCAAACGCCAGATTGCTAATATAATCCTAGATAACGGAAAACGCTTCTTTTTTTTGAACCGCCGTTAACAGGACCACCTGACCTTGTCAGACATCCGTTCTGAGCCCAGGAACCCCGGCCGCAGCACCCTACGCCTACCTTGTGACAGGTGCCTCGAGAGGCGTCGATTTCGCTGTCAGAACAGCTTCAGCCATAGAACACCAGAACGGCTGGATCGTTACCATTCGAATGCACGACGACATCCACCCCGACCGCCACTTACCATCCTGTCTACGATGTCCGGACCAAAGCGTCTGTGGGATTTCCCACAGGTCTCCCCGGGGACCAAGAACGCGACTTTCCGGATGCTGGACAGAACAGGGGTAGGGTGGCCGGCTCATGACAATGGTGATCAGGCCTAACGAACACGGGAGAAGCAAATGAAAGCGGTGATTCAATGTGGTGGCATGGGGACACGCCTCCGCCCCTTCACGTCGGTCTTGCCGAAGCCGCTCATGCCGATCGGTGCTCGGCCGGTCCTTGAGATGCTGCTGAAATGGCTACGACGCAACGGTATCCAGGAAGTCTACATCACCACCGGGTATCTCGGGCATCTGATCCGCACCGTCTGCGGAGATGGCTCGCAATGGAACCTGAAAATCCGATATACTCAGGAGATGGAGCCGCTCGGCACCATCGGACCGCTCTCCTTGATCAGGGATGAGTTGAACGAACCCTTTATCGTTCTCAACGGCGATGTCCTTACCGATCTAAGCATCAGCCGCTTTGTGGCAGCGCATCGCAAGCACAACGATCCGGTGACGATCGCCACAGCTTCCCGCCTGCACAAGATGGACTTCGGCGTCATAGACGAAGTCGACAACACTGTGCAGGTCTTTCGCGAAAAGCCGACGCTTTCGCATCTGGTCAGCATGGGAATCTACGCCATGAACCCAGATGTTCTGCAGTTCATTCCGTCCGGCATACCGTTTGGGTTCGACGACCTCATGCTGCAGATGATGCAGAACGGTACACCTGTCCACGTGTACAAGCACGATGGGCTCTGGCTCGATATCGGGCGCGTCGACGACTTTCAAAGTGCACAGGCCATTTCCTGGGAAGACCAGTCGGCCTCGATCGAGGTCACTGCCACGGCTGCGTGACGAAATCACCAAGCCCAGTCCCGCAGTCAACAGTCTAGGAGGTCATAATGCTCTTGGTGAGTGCCCCGATTTTGGGTGTGCCGGAGAAAACAGCTTTGTCCAAGGTCATCGACAGCAGTTGGCTGACCATGGGCGAGCAGGTGCAAGCCTTTGAAGAGGCTTTCGCCAAGGCGCACGATGCGGAGGATTGCGTCGCGGTCAGTTCCTGCACCGCAGCGCTTCATCTCATTTTGCACGGACTCGGCATCGGTCCGGGCGACGAGGTGCTGGTGCCGTCGATGACTTTCGTGGCGACAGCAAACGCGGTTCTCTATGTCGGCGCGACCCCGGTCTTTGTCGACATTGAATCGGTCGACGTTCCGCTGATGTCGATCGCCGAAGCTGAGGCCCGATGCACGGAGCGCACCAAGGCGGTTATTCTCGTGCATTTTGCCGGCTACCTGGCCAATCGGGAAGAATGGCAGAGGTTCGCCCAGGCCCGAGGACTGCATATCATCGAGGATGCCGCGCATGCGCCGGGCTTGAAAGAGGTGGGAACGTACGGCGCCGCAGCCGCCTTCAGCTTTTACGGCAACAAGAACATGACCACGGCGGAAGGCGGAGCGGTGATTGCCCGAGACCCCGAATTGCGCGAGAAAATCCGCCAGGCCCGCGGACACGGAATGACCACCGGGACGCGCCAAAGGCTGAACAGCCGTACGGCGCAGTACGATGTCACCATGCTCGGCTTCAACTACCGCATGGATGAAATGCGGGCCGCAATCGGACTGGTCCAACTGCAGAACTTACAGGAATGGAACGAGATCAGGCGTATCCTGGTCATGCTCTATCGGCGTCTCGTGGCAAAACATTGCCCGGCTGTGACGATCCCGTTCCACGAACCACGGACGTCGGCCTACCACATCATGCCTGTCCTCTTGCCGCGCTACGTCAACAGGCAAGATGTTGTCGATGCACTGCGTACGGAGGGGATACAAACCACCATCCATTATCCGCCCCTGCACGAGATGACGCTCTATCGCGAGCTTTTCCCCGGAATCCATTTGCCGCGGACAGAGGACTTTGCTCAGCGCGAGCTGACATTGCCACTGCATCCCCAGATCACTGCGCCTGTCGTGGAAGCGGTCGTGGTGGCTCTTGCCGCCGCCGTCAATGGCCGCGCCCAAGCAGGAACCGCCGCATGAATGCTCTGGACCTTTCTCTCCACCGATCCGGTATCTCAAGGGCCAGCCACGGGTTCGTAAGGCGAGCAATCGACGTTGTCCTGGCTGCGGCCGCAGCCATAATCTTCGCCCCGCTGATGCTGGTGATTGCCTTGGCGCTATTGCTGGAAGGCGGCCGCCCCATCTTCTTTGCCCAGACCCGGGTGGGCGCGGGCGGTCGGCCCTTTCGCATGTACAAGTTCCGCAAATTCGACGTGCGATGCGATTCTCATGGCTTCGCGCTGACGATGGCCGGCGACGATCGCATGACGACGATAGGGCGAATCCTCGCCGCCACCAAATTCGACGAGTTGCCACAATTGTGGAACGTCTTGAAGGGTGAGATGGCGATCATCGGACCACGCCCCGAGAGCCTCGTCTTCGCCGATTGTTTCCACGGCGGCTTTGAGGACATCCTGCAATACAAGCCGGGCTTGCTCGGCCCGGCGCAAGTTGTCTATCGCAACGAAGCCCACTGTTATCCGCAGTCCGGCGATCCGCTGCTGTTCTACCGTGAGGTCCTGTTTCCGGCCAAGGCCAAGCTCGACCTTTCCTATTACCCACAGCGCACCATCATCTCGGACATTGTCTGGATGGTGCGTGGCTTTCTTGCGGTTGTCGGTCGGGCCTCGTCGCCGCCGCAAACCAGCATCCAAGAGCAAGGTTAGCGTATCACGCATTCAGGGGGCACCTCGTCATGAACTACAAGGGCAGGAAAGTTCTGGTCACCGGAGCCGATGGGTTCATCGGCTCGCATCTCACCGAAGCGCTCGTCCGAAGCGGGGCGGATGTCACGGCGATGGCCCTCTACAATTCCTTCGACAGCCACGGTTGGCTGGATGATTTGCCGGATAATATTCGAAGCCAGCTGAACCTCATCCGCGGCGATGTTCGCGACAGTGCCTTCGTCAACCGGGTCATGCGCGGCCAGGCGGCGGTGTTTCATCTGGCCGCCCTCATCGCGATACCATATTCATATGCCGCGGCCCAATCCTATGTGGACACCAACATCCTGGGCACGGTGAACGTCCTCGAGGCGGCGCGGCAATGGGAGACGGAGCGCGTGGTGCACACCTCGACCAGCGAGGTCTATGGCACCGCGCTGACCATGCCAATCAGTGAATCCCACCCGTTGCAGGGCCAATCGCCATATTCGGCGTCCAAGATCGGCGCGGACATGATGGCGGAATCCTACGCCAGGTCGTTCGACGTCCCCGTGGTCATCATGCGGCCATTCAACACATACGGCCCGCGCCAGAGTGAGCGAGCCATCATCCCGACCATCATAAGGCAAGCCCTCGACCCAAATTGTCAGGCGATCATGGTCGGAGATACAAGTCCGATACGAGACCTTACTTTCGTGGAAGACACGGCGGCGGCATTCATGGCCGCAGGTTCGGCCGAGCTCGAATTCGGCCATGCCTACAATGCCGGCACCCAGCGTGCCGTGACGGTCTCGGACGTATTGGATCTGGTGCTCGAGTTAAGCGGCACCAAAAAGCCGGTCCATCGTGACGAGCGCCGCCTGCGGCCGCAGAATTCCGAGGTCCGCGCCCTGCTGGCCGATCCTTCGCGCCTTGAAAGCAAGACCGGATGGCGAGCACAGACCAGCCTGCGCGACGGGGTGGAGCGAACCATCGGATGGTGGAAGGGGCGCCTCAGCGAAGGCCGCGTAAGGCGGGAAATGGATTACATGACATGATTCTTCGCCGGCGTGCGTTGGCTCTGCTGTTCTTTGTGGCCGGCCTGTCTATGGATCTGCCGGCGGCCGGAAGTCTACTGAACACCGAGCCGACACAATTTACCGCACCGGTGACCATGGAGCTGCCCGATTATTTGCAGCCAACGACCGATCCGGCGTTCGGGACAGAGTTCGTGCGCATCACCAAGCCCGGCGTCCTCGGCAACGGGGTCGTATGCGGCAACGAATACTGCCGCCACCGTTATTCAAGCGCTCAAGCCTGGAATTCGGATCAGAGCCTTCTCGTCATCACCAACGGGTGCAACGGCATGTGCTTTCTGGATGGGCATACATATGCCCCGCTGTTTCGTCGCGCTCGATCAATTGAATGCGAGTGGCACCCTCAAAACGCGGAGCTGATGATCTGCGTTGCTGGCCGGCAAGTATCGACCTGGGCGCCACGGACCAATCGCGAAGACGTCCTGTTCGTTTCGAATGACTATCGCGATCTGCGTTTCGGGCCGGGCAAGGGCAATCCAAGCCGCGACGGTAATCGCATAGCGGTGCGCGCGCTCCGTGAGAATGGCGAAACGGTGGTTTTTGCCTATGATCTCAGGGAACGGAAGAAATTCCCGGACATCCAGCTCGATCAGCTTGGCGGAACCAACGGCGCCTGTTCCATCTCTCCGCTCGGAACCAGCATTCTATGCCTTCAGGAGATAGTGAGCGGCTTCCAACAGGCCTTTATTTTCGCAGTCGATGGCACTTTGCGTCAGAAGTGGATTGAACATCACCGGCCAGGCCACGGCGACATGACGGTCGATGAAGATGGCAGCGAAGTCTACGTAGGCATCAGCAAATCCGATCCGGACAAGTATCAGGTGATCAAACGTAGATTGTCCGACGGCAAGGTCACTCCGCTTACGAAGTACGGCGAAGCCATGCATGCATCCCTGCGTGCGCTGGCCAGGCCTGGCTGGGTGTTCCTGACCTATGGCGGCGATCCGAATGAGATAGCAGCTCAACCAGACTGGGCGCCATATGCACAGGAAGTGATCGCGCTGCGCATCGACGGCAGCGGTGAGGTTCGACGCATTGCGCAATCGAGAAGCACTCAGCTCGACTATCGAAGCGAGACTCAAGCCTCACCATCGCCTGACGGCTCGCAGGTAATTTGGTCCAGCAACTGGGGCGTGCCCGGCGGGCCAGTCTACGACTTCGTCTCTCGCCTCGACTGGCCGGAAGAGCCGAGCTCGAACCGGAAGGAGATTGTAACCAATGGTCTTCATTAATCGAACGCTTCTTGCCGTGCTTGGCATACTGTCCGTCATCAACGTGGCTGCCGCAGCGGACGCACGGGTCGCTTACCGAATTTCCGCCGGCGATACCGTCGAGATAGGAATTGCTTCCGCTTCGGAACGAACACAACGTGCCGTGGTGCAGATGGACGGCACGATTGCGCTTCCCGAAGTCGGGATGATTTCGGTCGCCGGCCTGACTGCGGCCGAATTGCAAACGCGCATGGAGACGATCCTGCCGACCAAGATATTTCGCCAGCGCCTGGCTGACGGCCGAGAGCAAATGATCGTCATCAAGCCAAGTGACGTGACGGCCGTGATCGCCGAATATCGGCCGATTTACGTAACCGGCGACGTGCTCACGCCCGGGCAGCAGGTCTACCGACCGCTCATGACCGTGCGGCAGGCGGTTGCAGTGTCCGGCGGCTTCAGCCTTTTGCGGTCACGGGCAAACCAGGCCGGCCCCGATCCGGCGGATCTGCAGCGCGACTTCGAAGGGGCTTGGGGGGAATATACCAGAGACTATTTTCATAGTGCTCGTCTGCGCGCCGAACTTCAGAATCAGGCGAAATTCGACATGCAGGCACCACAAGGGTCACCCTTGTCAGCGACTTTCGTGTCGGCAATCGCCCAGGCCGAAGCAGAAGGACTGAAGCTCTCCCTGGACAACTTCCAGCAAGAGCAAAGCTATCTCGAAAAAAGCGCCAAGGATGCTGCTGAACAGATAGAGATGCTGCTCAAGCGCGAGCAAGCCGAAGCGGCCGCAGTCAAAGCCGACGAGGCCGATCTGGCGCGGATAACGAAAGTGTTTCAGGCAGGCAATCTAACCAACGACAGGCTGGCCGACGTCCGGCGCGGTGTGCTTCTCTCGTCCAGCCGGGCACTCGAAACGTCGGTCGAACTCATGAGAACACGACGTCAGCAGGATGATGTTGCCAGACAGCTCGAGCGCAATGAAAATCTGAGACGGATTGGCCTTCTGACCGAGCTGAAAGATACCAATGTGCGCCTTGCCGACACAACCGCAAGACTACGCGCCGCCAGCCAGAAGTTGCAGCTGACGGGCACGTCCGCCCAGCCGCTGGCGGTCGCCGGCGAAAGGGTTCAGGCTCAGGTCACGATCGTCCGCAAGCTCGGCGAGGAATGGCGCACACAGCCGGCCGAAGAAGACACAGAGGTAATGCCGGGAGATACGATCGAGGTAAGGTTCGGCGGAGCCCTCGAAACCTCAGCGATCCAATAGAACCTGCCTCCGTCCCGGAGGAATCGGGACGGAGGTTCTTTTGACCGCAATCTTCTACGAGCCAGTTTTTCGCCGATACGGACTTTGGTCCGACCGTGACCGGCTGCAAAACCTTGGTTGGGCATCGCCGACCACCTATTGCCTGAAGGCCCGGGAAACCTGGTCGGTAAAGGGTTTCAGCAGATAGGACCAGACGTTGCGCTCGTCGGTGCTGATGTGGACTTCGGCGGGCATGCCCGGTTTGAGTATTTTTTCTCCCGTCAGGCAGGCTGCCTCGTTTTCGACGTCGATGCGCGCCGAAAAATACGAGAGCTCACGTTGCGGATCCTTGATCAGATCCGCGGAGACGCGGTTGACCGAGCCTTCGCAAGCTGGCGTGGTTCCGGTGTCGAAAGCCGGGAAACGGATTGAAACCCTTTGTCCGGGACGAACGTCATCTATACGCTGGGGAGGAATGAGTGCGTCCACGACAAGATTGTCGGCGTCGGGCACAATCATCATGATCGATTCCCCGGGAGCAATCACACCTCCGACAGTGTGGACTGAGGATTCTTGCACCGTTCCCGATTGCGGGGCGCGGATATCGGTCCTGGAGAGTTCGTCCTGCGCCACCACCTTACGCTCGCTGAGCTCGGTTTCCTTGGCTTCCGTTTCGCGGAGTTCGCCTGTTACTTCTTTGCGCATTTGTTCGTCGAGTTGAAGCACCTGCAGGTCGGTTTCACTGATTTTCGCCTGCACCTCCGCGATGGCCGCGAGGAGGCGTCCCGACTCGCCGCGAGTCCGCGTCTCCTCCAACTGGACATTGCTCAGCCTCTCCTTCGACACCAATTTCTTTGCATAGAGACCCTCGACGTCAGCACGGCTCTTGGTCAACAGAGCCAGCGACTCGTCCATCGCCGACTGCTGCGCCTTGAGGCCATCGATCTGACGCTCCAATTGCTTCGAGCGGCTTTGCAATTGCGCCCTCTGGCCAGCCAGCGCGGTGGCACGGCTTTCGAACACGGCGCGCTCGCCACTGACAAGCGCCGCCAGTTGCGGGTCGTCCATCCGGACCCGAAGGCTGGGTGGAAGCTGCATCTCCGGCAGACCCCGTCGTTCGGCCTCAAGACGCGCCAGACGAACGTTGGCGCGATCGAGATCTTCACTGACTATCTGCAGGTTTGACCGTGTCACCGTGTCGTCAAGCCTGACCAGCACGTCGCCGGCCCGCACGTGATCTCCGTCCCGGGCAAAAATGCCGGCGACAGTGCCGCCGGTTTGATGCTGGACTTTCTTTATGCTGCTTTCGACCACCACGGTGGCGGGCGCAATCACGGCGCCGGCAATCTTGGTCAACCCCAGCCATAACCCTCCGCCGACGACCAGCATGGCAGTGGTTGCCAGGCCGAGGATAAGGTTGGCGCGAATCCCATCCGGCTCATCGACCGGGTTCGTTCCGATCCACTCGCTTGGGCCAGCCGCCGGGGCAAAGGAGGACATGGTCACGTCAGACACGGAAAGACCTCATGCATGTCCGCCTGCACCTTTCTGCATCGGTACGATGGCACCTGGCCTCTCCGGACGCGGGAAGGGCCGGATCACATTTGCCAGAACGTCTTCGCGCGAACCAAACGAATGAAGCATCCCGTTCGACAGGACGAGTACCTGATCGATGTTGACGAGAGCCGAGGGGCGATGCGCAACGACGATCGCGATGCCGCCACGCTCGCGCACCGCCAGGATCGCCCCGGCCAACGCGACGTCGCCATCTGCATCCAGGTTGGAATTGGGTTCGTCGAGAACGACAAGGAACGGATCGCCATAAAGTGCCCTGGCGAGCCCGACGAGCTGCCTCTGCCCGGCTGAGAGGTTCGCTCCTCCTTCCCCGATGCGGGTTTGAAAACCGTCTGGCAGGCGCATGATCATCTTGTCGACGCCAGCTGTCCTGGCGGCTGCCAGCACGCCCCTTGCGTCACCCTGACCGCCAAACCTCGAAATGTTGTCTGCGATCGTTCCGTCGAATAGCTCGACGTCCTGCGGCAGGTAACCAATATGCGTGCCGAGCAGCTCCGAATTCCATTGATCGAGCGAGGCGCCGTCCAACCTTACCGTTCCGCGAAGTGGCTTCCAGGCCCCGACCAACGCGCGCACAAGCGTGGTCTTGCCGGAGCCGCTCGGGCCGACGATCGCCAGCCCGGCGCCCTTCGACAGGCGGAAGCTGACATTGATGACCGTTGGCTTCTGCAGGCTTGGCGGTGCGACCGTCAGTTCCTCGACGACAAGCTGCGTCTGTGGACGCGGCAGTTCCATGACCTCTTGCTGGCTGTCGAAAGCATCGAGCGCCTTCGCCAGGTCGGAATAGCTTCGGCGGGTGGCCAGAAACCCTCTCCAGTTCGCGATCGCCACGTCGACCGGCGCCAATGAGCGGCCCAGCAATATGGATGACGCGATGATCACGCCTGGTGAAGCCTCGCCGCCGATCACAAGGTAGGCCCCAAGCCCCAGCACGCACGACTGCAGGGCCATCCGGAGTGTCTTTGACAATGAACTCGTTGCCCCGACGATGTCGGATAGCCGTTCCTGATTCCTGAGATAGAGATGGCTGATCTCGCCCCAGCGTCGGCCGAGCCGGGCGGAAAGGCCCATTGCCTGAACGACCTCTGCGTTGCGGCGACCGGAATCAGCGAGAAGCCGCTGCGCTACGAGGGTTTCAGATGCACGCGCCGCGGGTCTACGGCTGACGACTTCGGCGACCACCGTCACAAACACAACAGCTAAGGCGCCGAGCGTCGCAAGCACACCAAGCGAAGGGTGCAGCAGGTAGATGACGACCATGTAAAACGGTATCCAGGGCACGTCGAAGACGACGGTCGGCCCCAGGCCGGAAAGAAAGCCGCGCAACTGATCCAGATCGCGAAGCGGCTGCACCCGGTTTGCGTCAGGCCCAGCAACGAGCGGTAGAGAAAGCGAAGCCGCGAACGCCTTATGCTGCAGATTTCTATGCAGGCGGCTGCCTATGCGGACCAGCAGCCGGAGCCTGACGAAATCGAGGAGACCGTAGACCGCGTACAGGCCCAGCATCCCGATTGTGAATCCGACAAGCGTCGGCACGCTCTGCGAAGGCAGAACGCGATCGTAGACCTGGAGCATGTAAACGGAGCCGGTCAAGGCGAGAACGTTTATCACTGCCGAAAAAATGCCGACACCAATAAGCCCATGCATTGAGCCGAACATGGCGGAGCGTAGATCGAACGAGCGCCCTTCCGTCGGCTTCATGGGTTGCACTCTTTCGCGCGAAATCGCCGCGCTATCTTGTCGGTTCTGTCGGTGATGGGGATAACCTCTTGCCTGGCGGAAGGCAGCTGCTTCATTATCGGAACATTATGGTTTGCTTACATACGTGCTTTTGGTCAAAATGCAGCGAAATCGTGACGCACGACGGAGAATTCGTAAATTCGCTTCGGAAGCTGGGGACAAACTGAGTCTGCAAAAGCGACTGTTTCCCAACCATGACACAGATGAGACACTTATGATCATCTTTTGTTGCACCATGTCTTCATAGCGTATCGAGAGACGAAGGTTTTCAATTTGCCCGTCGAGAATCCGACGACTTCAAGATATATTTCTTTAGTAAGCGATTGTTGAACATCCGGAGAATCGGGGAGGGCTTGTAGTGAGTGAAGAAATCAGTGTCGCCGAGGCCTACAGCAAGGGCCGCACCGTCTTCATGGGACTTGAGCTGCTCGTCGCAGCTGGTGCGCTCGTTCCCAGGCCCGAGACGGAATTGCTTGGCAAGACGGCCGTTGACGTGCTGCGTCAACTGGACCTGCCGGCGCCACGCCTCGTCGACATGTGCTGCGGAGCGGGCAATCTGGCATGCGGCATAGCGCATTACACCCCCACCGCGCAGGTCTGGGCCAGCGATCTCACCGATGGATGCGTCGAAGTCGCGCGCCGCAATGTCATCCACCACGGCATGGCGGAGCGCGTGTCGGTGCTGCAGGGCGATTTGTTCGATGCCTTCTCAGGCCTTGGGCTTGAGGGCACGATCGACGTGATCGTCTGCAACCCACCCTACATTTCGGACAAGCGGCTCGAAGGCGACCGCGCGCATCTGACCGAGCTTGAGCCGCGTGAAGCATTCGCAGCCGGCCCTTATGGCCTGAGCATTCATATGCGGGTGATCAAGGACGCGCCGCGTTACTTGCGGCGCGGAGGTATTCTGCTCTTCGAGGTTGGCCTCGGCCAGGACCGGCAGGTCATGAGTCTGCTGGAGCGTTCCAAGGCCTACGAGAACATCCGTGCCGTCACCAACGACGCCGGCGAGGGCAGGGTGGTAGTGGGACATGTGAAGGCGCACGCGTAAGTAAGCCTTGCCGCGGTAGGCGTCAGCGTTGCCGCGGATGCAGGTGCGCTCGCTGTTGGCGGAGCATGGACCGCCCGCCGCGCAATAAGCTTGTAATCAGTTTTTCTTGCTGATGATGTACTGCGCTATGCCCTGGATGGAATCGAGGTTCTCAGGCAGAAGCTCGCTGTCCTCGACCGTGATGCCATAGGTTTCCTCGATGAAACCAATGACCTCAAGCACCCCCGTCGAGTCGACGACGCCCTGGTCGAGAAGAGAGGTCTCGCTCTGCAAGGCGTCTGCGTCGGCTATGTAGAAATTCGACGCCAGGAACGCACGAATTTGTTCCTTGTAGGTTTCGACCCGGTCCTTGGTTGTCAACATTGAATTCGCCCTCCTGAGCAACAACAAAAATCAAATCAATCTCATTCCAGAACAGTAGCCCTAGGACAGTGCCGTTTTTTTGAGCTTGCCGGTGTCTGTCATCGGCAGACTCGCTACGACAACGATGGACTTCGGAACCATGAAGTTCTCCAGCCGCCTCTGGCACTCTTTCTGAAGCTGCTTTTCGCCGATGATGCTCCCTTGCTCCATTACGACAAAGGCCTTGACCGCTTGCCCAAGAAGCTCGTCCGGGACGCCGATCACGGCCGCTTCCCGTACTCCCGGAATGTCCATCAGCACGTTTTCCACCTCCTTGGGTGCTACTTTTTCTCCCCTGGATTTTATGATCTCGTCGCCGCGTCCGACGAAATAGAGGTAACCCTCCGTGTCGATCCGGCAGTAGTCGCCGGTGTACAAGACCTGCTCGCCGGGCAACGGGCCGGGCTTGAGCTTCCTGGCCGTCGCCTCCGGCTTGCCCCAATAGCCCTTCATCACCGTGGCTCCGCGGATGACCAGCTGGCCGACGACATCGGGGCCGACGCGCCTGTCATCCTCGTCGACAATCCACATTTCCGTGTTCGGGATGGCGATGCCGACGCTCAACGGCTTTCGTTCCAGATCTTCAGGTGGCAAATAAGTGCAGCGCTTGCATTCGGTGAGGCCGTACATTGAATAGACACGCGCGCCCGGGAACAGATCCTGGAGCATGAGAATGTGCTTGAGCGGCAGCGCGGCTGCAGTGTTCGTAACGTAGCGAATGCTCGAAAAGTCATGACTTTTGAGGGATTTGAGCTCGGAGAGCGAGGCGAAGATGGTCGGTACGCCGGGAAAGCCGGTAACCTTCTCTTGCTTGATCACCCCGAGGATCTGGGCCGGGAAAGCAAACGAGCGCTCAAGCACCAGCCGGGCGCCGGTGCGAAACGCCATGATCATCTGGTACAGGCCGTAATCGAAGGCGAGCGGCAGGACGTTGAGGATCACCTCGTCTTCGCCAAGCTCGAGGTAGGAGGCGATCGACGTGCACGCGGTGATCATGTTCCTGTGCGTCAGCATCACGCCCTTGGGCTCGCCCGTCGACCCCGACGTATAGATGATGGCGGCAAGATCGATATCGATGCAGCGGCGCGCAGGCGCTTTGCTGTGGCCGCCGGCGACGGCGCTATCCCAGCGCACGGCATGCGGCAACCCAGCCAGCTCGGCGTCGTCGACCGGTCCGGACACGATCACCCGGCGCAGTGACGGGCACTTGCGTGCCGGCTCGCTGAATACCGAGTGCAGGTGCTCGTCGGTGATCAGCGCCGCCGGAAGGCAATCGTTGAGGAGATAGTCAAGCTTGTCGCTTTTGGTGAGCGGGTTGACGATGCTGACAACGGCATTCGCCTTGAGTACGCCCCAGAAGGAGACGACCGTCTCGACGGTGTTGTCGGCGAAGATCATCACGCGATCGCCGCGCGCGACCCCAGCCGCGGTTAGATGATGCGCGATGGCGTTGGCGCGCGCCTCGATCTCACCATAGGTGACACGTTGCGTACCGCACACCAGCGCCACTTTCTCGCCGAGGCGGCTGGCGGAATAAGCGAGGTAGTCATGCAGGAGAGGTACCGCACCATGCATCATGCCGGAACCTCTTCGCGTTGCTCGCGGTCGACGTCGACGCTGAGCGTGCCGGTGCGGGCCCCACCGGGACAGTTGGCGACGAACTGCTGGTGAAGCAGTTGCGTCGACAGCACGCCGACCAGCGCCATATTGTCGGAATTGGACAGATCGCCATCGCCCGTTCTGGCCCGACACTTGTCCAGCAGGCGCGTGACCGATTTCGGATCGAAGACGTTCGCCGCGCGCAGCGCCGTCTCCGACAGCGCTTCCTGAACATAGGCCGGGGCATCGTCGGCGACGAAGCAAAGCCCGTTGGGCGCCCGGTATGGCTGCTTCTTGCGGGCCACGATTTCCGGCGGCACGATCGGTTGCGCCACACGCTTCAGCACGTGCTTTTCATCGAGAATGGCCAGCTTGTAGGCTGCCGGCAGCGAATTCGCGAGCTTCACGAGTTCATCGTCCAGGAAGGGGAAGCGTCCCTCGATCGAGTGAGCCATGAGCATCCTGTCGCCTTGCGAGGAAAGCAGGTATCCCGACATCAGAGTCTCGATCTCGATATACTGGTCCTGGGCGAGGGAACCCCATCGCGAAAACTCCGCCGGCAGGCGGCCAAGCAGTTCGGACACGGCATCGCGCTGCCCGGTTTCGGCGCGCATGTCGGCCGAGAACAGCCGCTTGACGGCGCCGGTGGTGTGCCAGCGCGTGTCATGCGCAAAACCTGGCGCGTCATGGGACTGGATGTTGCGGCCGAAGAACTGGCGCGCCATCGCCTGCTGGTGCACCGGCGAGCGGCTGAGATAGGGATAGAGGCGCTCGAGCAGCCGTGGGCGTCGTGTCGAAGCGGGCTGGCGCCCCCAGAAGCGGCGCACCTTGCCTTCGCGGAACAGATCGTAGCCGGCGAACATCTCGTCGGCCCCTTCGCCGGTCAGCACGACCTTGATGCCGTGCTCGCGCACCAGTCTTGAGAGAAGGAACAGCGGCGCTGGTGCGGTCCTGAGGATTGGACGTTCGGTGTGGTAGATCACCTCGGGAAAGATTTCGGCGATATCGTTGCGCGAAACCACCACTTCATGATGCTCGCTTCCGGTCGCGCCGGCGACCAGGCGCTGGAAGCGGGTCTCATCATATTCGGCGTCGGCAAAACGCAGCGAGAAGGTCTGGAAGCGCTCGCCCGCGAAGCGCCTGCCCAGCGTGGCGACAAGCGAACTGTCGAGCCCGCCGGACAGGTAGCAGCCGACCGGAACGTCGGCGCTTACTATTCTGAGCGCCGTGGCCGCCTCGAGGGCGCTGCGCACTTCGTCCACCGCGTCATCGAGCGATCCGGCGAATCCACCATGGTTCGGGCCGGAAATTTCGGGATAGCTAGGCTTCCAGAACGCCCGCTCGCGAACGGTGCCATTTTCATAGATGCGGACGTGGCCCGGCTTTAGTTCCTTGATTCCCCGAAATACGCTTTGCGGCGGCACGATTGTCCAGAGCGTGAAGGTCTGATCGAGGCCAACCGGATCGAAGGCGCGGGATATGCCGGTATCGGCGGCGAAGATGGCCTTCACTTCGCTGGCGAAGTAAAGCCGGCCGCCGTGTTCGCAATAGTGCAGGGGGCAGATGCCGAACCGGTCGCGCGACAATACGAGACGACCCGCCACGGAGTCCCATATTGCGATCGCCCATTGCCCATTCATCCGCTCGAAGGCGGCCTCGCCCCACTCACGATAGGCGTGGATGACAACCTCGGTGTCGCTGCGTGTGCGGAAGCGGTGACCGAGGGCAACCAGCTTTTCACGTAGTTCGACATAGTTGAATATCTCGCCGTTGAAGACGATCCATGTCTTGTCGCCGGTATCCGCGAGCGGCTGCTGGCCGCTGGAAAGATCGACGACGGACAGGCGGGCATGCGCCAGGCCCGCACGTCTATCCCGGTAAAGGCCGCGCTCGTCCGGGCCGCGATGCGTGAGTGCGCCCGCCATGCGCATCAGTGCGTCTCGCGAAGGAGGCGCGGCGGCGGCGCCTAGCGACACAATTCCGGCGATACCGCACATCCGGTCAGTCCTCGCCCATTGAAGCTGGCAGCATGGGCCGGGCGTGAAGATAGCGCGCGGCACGCCGTTTGCTGTCGATGTCCTTGAAGACTTTTTGAACCTGGGCTGCAGTGAGATCGGCAGCGGCTGCGACCTCATCAGCCGAAAGCCCGTGGTTCACACCGTAGAGGCACAGATCCATGAGATGATAGGGCAGCGCGAAATAGAATTCCTCCTGGCTCTGCGCCATGGAGAAAGTGTCCGTGGTGGGCGGCCGCCGCCGAATCTCTTCATCAATTCCAAGATATTCGGCCAGTTGGTATACCTGGGTTTTGTAGAGGTGAACGATAGGCATCAGGTCGGCGGTTCCGTCACCCTGCTTGACGAAAAAGCCCTGGTCGTACTCAAGGCGGTTTGGCGTACCTGCCACCGCATAATTGAGGCGGTCCGCGTGGTAGTACTCGGTCATCTTGCGCAGGCGTTGCTTGTAGTTGGTTGCAGCGACGATCTGCAGATAGGCTGCCGGCGACAGACGTACTGTGTCGGTCTTGCCTTGCGGGTCTTCAACCGTGAGGCGTGTTATGTTCAGGCCGTTGCTCTCGAGAACCGACGCAAGCACCAGCTTGCATTTCCAGCCTTCGGCATATTGTGGAACGACGGTCTGTATCGCTTCGATCTGTCGACGATAGGCGCCGATGGCCTCCAGGGCCGGCGCTATGTCTTCCAGGATCGTGTCGATGCCAAGCTGCGCTGCGACAACGCGGCCCAGTCTTAGCGAGTCGCCGGAGGAATGGTGCTCCGGCATGAATATCCCCAGAACCTTGTCTTTCCCGAACGCGCGCGCGCACAAGGCAGCGACAACGGAGCTGTCTATGCCCCCGGAGAGGCCGACAACCACGCCACGACGCCGCAGAGTGCCAAAAACCTGCTCACGCAGGATTTCGACGATGCGATCGACCTCCGCGCGAGCATCGAGCACCAGCGTGCTTCTGCTGAATTCCGAAATCAGGTCGATGGTCAGTACTCCCGTTTGCGAAGCTCGGCCGCAGAATAGGTTTGCTCCACCGCGTTCTCGATGAGTGGGCGGTTGGTGGCGAGATGAGGCTCTGTGATCATATCGAAATGACTGCCAACGACCGGAATCACATCCAGACGCGCGAAAGCGCCATCCCACCCTATGGCCAGAGGCATTTTGGGCCGAGCGCAGCGGAAGAGGGTTGCAGTGATCGGCAGCGTCGGTCTGGGTCTCGCCAACCACTGATAGAAGGCTCGCCCCCGCAACTGCCCCTGCAGTTCCAGTTTGGTTCTGAAGCTGGTTGCGTTGAACTCGTCCTTGGCATAGCGATCGAGGATGCGGGCGAGCTTCGCCTCGAAGCCCATTTTGACAGCGACTTTTGCAAAGAAGCGGCAAACCATCCGGTCAGCGCTCACGCGATTGGTCCGAATCCGCTGGTATGTGCGGACAAACATCTCCCAATAGGTGCTGCGTTCGCCGAGGAGGCTCGTGTCGAGGATTCCCAGGAACTTTACAGTCCGCCCCGCGGCCAGCAGTCGCTCCGCTACCTCGAACGCGACGGCGCCGCCGAGCGAATGGCCGAGAAGTCTTATGGAACCCGTTGGCTGAGCGCGACGGATCTGCTCGACCGCGCTCTCGGACATGTTTGCGACAGTGTTTGCCCCGCGCAATATCACAGATAGCGGGGGATATCTGATGGGGACTACTCGTGCGATCTTGCCCATCGAAGACGCAAAGGCGGCAAAGCTCGGGCCATAGCCGACGGATCCCGGGAGCAGGAAAAGAATTGGGAGTTCGTGCTTTTTTACTTGCGCGCGCAAGGCGCCTGCTTGTACCGACATGACCGTCTTGACCATTTCGTTCATGCTCATGGCGACCGTGAACCCATCGAGACTGAGTTCCTGGCCGATGGCGCTTTCGAGTTCCATCACGCATTGCAGCAGCTTCAGCGAATCTCCGCCTGCATCATCCCAGCGTCCTGCGGCGACGCGTGTGTCGAGGATATTGTTCCAGGCATGCTGCACTATCCGATGGACGTTGAGCTCGCTCGTATCGGACGGCTGTGCGGCCGGGGCGATCTTCGTGGCTGAAAGATCGATCTCCGCAAGCGTGGCCGTGTCGACCTTGCCGCCCGGCAGACGCGGAATCCCGGAAACCGTGTGAAGCCGCACGGGACACAGCGGCGGCGGCAGCTTCGTTCTGACAAGCTGGCGAAGGTCGTCCGAAAAGGCAGGCCCCGCCCATGGCTGGGGAATGGCGAATGCAACAAGCTCATTTGCCGCCGCCACGATTGCAACGGCATCCTCCACATCAGGCGAACTACGCAATACAAGTTCGAGTTCCGCCGGCTCGATACGCCGGCCATTGATCTTGACCTGGCGCCCCTTGCGGCCGACAACGTGCAGCAGGCCGTGACTGTCGATCTGGACGAGGTCACCCGTCGCGAATACCCGAAGATGACCATCGTCCGGATCCGATGCCACGGGCACGACAGCGCCGTTCTCCCAATGGCCAAGCAAGGTATACGGGCTTCTTATCAGGAGCTCGCCAACCTTGCCGGGCTGAACGCGGCGCCCCTCTTCATCGACAATCGCGAACATCATTCCCGGGAGCAGCCAGCCAACCGGAACCGAGGGGCCTTCCTCCGGCCAGTCTTGCGGCAGGAACCATTGCGACCCTGTAGTCTCGGTTGACGAGTAGCCGATCTGAATGAGGCAAGTGCCCGGAACGACTTTGCGCAGCAGGGCAATGTCGGTCCACGACACCTTTTCTCCTCCGATCCGAGCCACTCGGAGCGAACGGAAGGCGTCAGCAGGCTTGTCCGCCATGAGTGCGCGGAGCAGGGCCGGCACCAGGTAGGTGACCGTCACACCTTCCGATTCCACCAGTCGCTGGACCGCCCGCAAGCCGACGGCTCCAAGTTCGGCGAGATGCAAGGTGGCGCCGGTCAGGACGGTAGCCAGAACCTCCCGGCAACCGGCGATCGTGGCAGGCCCGGTCAAGGGCAGGAAGACATCATCCGAGTTGATGTGGCATGCGTCGACATATTGCTGAACCCGCCAAAGCAGGCTGCGCTGGCTGTTGACGATGCCTTTGGGATGGCCGGTGCTGCCCG
This sequence comes from Mesorhizobium metallidurans STM 2683, assembly GCF_000350085.1. Taxonomy (GTDB): domain Bacteria; phylum Pseudomonadota; class Alphaproteobacteria; order Rhizobiales; family Rhizobiaceae; genus Mesorhizobium; species Mesorhizobium metallidurans. The sequence continues at coordinate 56,515 of NZ_CAUM01000111.1, read as the reverse complement.
AGGTGTAGAGCACCATCGCGGGCGCGTCGACCGAGACGGAACAGGACTGGGGTATCGGCTGGACTTGCGGCGTGATGCTGGTGGTCGCATCGATCCAGTGGACATCCTGAGCCAAACCGGCGGGGCGGACATCGCCGTCGCCTATGACCGCCGAAAGTCGCGCCGCAACTACAATATCATTGGTTCGCGAGTCCGGATCTCTCGTGTTGAGCGGCACCGAAGGCCGCCCGACCGCCATGCTCGCCAAGATGGCCACAGGGTACCAGGCCGAGTTGGCCTGAAGGATCCCGATCGCCTGTCCGCTGGGAACGACGGCAGCAATTCGGTGGGACAGCATCTCGACGGCTTGTAAAAGCTGGGAATACGTCAGACGAGTGGTGCCGTCGCTGATGGCGAGTTTGCTGGGATATTGCTTGGTGATGTCTTTCAGGTGATCGAAGACGGTAATGTTCGCAAAGTCGACGCCCATGCGTTGATAGGGGCGCAGCACAGGGCCGCCCTGATCAAGTGCGTATTCCGGGACGTTGGACCATCTACCGGGGGCCGCTGGTTGACGATCCGCCTGTAGATCCTGATCCGTCCTTTCTGATGCCAAATACACTGGAGACATGAGTGGCCCACGCTGAGGTTAGGGTCACTTATCGCGCTCCGTCGAAACCTTTTCATCGATCATTCTGATGATGCCGCGATGTCCACAGGGCAACCTTCGGCTGACCGCATCCGACAGGAGGCTCATACCCGATATGGGCAATCGCGCCTGTCTTCCGGCCAGTGTGACCCTCGCGTTAAAGCGCGTCGCGTTTGAACGGATTCAGGGGACGCGCTTTGAGTTCTTGTTTATGCATGTCGTACTCGCAAAGCCGCTGCGCACCCTCGGGTCAAGCCAAGGGCATGCTCTTGCGCGACATGCATCAGGTCATTTTCTTTTGTCGGCAAAAGAGCTGGGGTGCTGTTTTGGACGTATGGATCTGGGCAGGGAATAGAGCGCCGGACTGCCGCGCCGCGGACTTCGGCTTATCCCGTTCATTGTCAGGCCACACGCTATCAGCGGCGTATCCGCCAGAGACAAAGCAATATGCAAAGATTTGCCCCCGATTTTCATCCGTCACACGGACCCAATCCTTCTCCCACGTTCGCAGCGTAATGTGTCGATCCGTCAACATAGACGCAGCCCTGAATGGGCTTGGTGCGTTGATGATACGACCCGCTATCACATCATCGCCCTCCATTCGCTCAACAAGATACGTATGCATCGATGGCCTCCAGGCAGCAACTTTGACGCGAGCTACTTTACCGTGACGCAATGACACTTTGACTACTGCCGCACAGGCTTCGTCCGGCGGCATCCTTGGTCTGTTAACCCATTGCAGGAACATCGTAATCCGGCCGATGAGACGCAGGACCATCGTATGCGGGCGGTATCGAAACCGCAGGCAACCCGCGACGCACCGGTAGATTGTTCTACCCGAGGCGCCCTTTGCTGTCGCGGTTGCCAGCCTGACTTCAATTTTTTGCCAGTTCATCGCCGCGCCTCCAGGCACCCGTAAATCCACCTATGCCAACGAGAATTACAAGAAGGCCGCCCCGTTCGCCCAAATGGCGCTGCAGGCTCTGCAGAAGGCCGATCCCAGCCATCCGAACAAGCACCCGGTGCCGTATACGGGTATCCAGTTCGTTGCGATCCCTGAGTTCCAGGCAATCGGCACGACTGTCGGTCAAGCGTATCGAAGGCGGGAATCCATCACATTGCCAAGTCACTGGCGGGCGAATGGGCGAACTCGAGTTTCACCGATCCGGCCCGCTTTCCGATCTGGATGAGCTTCACGCCTATGAAGCGTGTCGCTCAGCCTGAAGAGATCGCCTCCGCGATCCTATTCCTCGCAAGCGATGCGTCCAGCGCCATCACCGGCGTTACACTGCCCGTCGATTGCGGCTACACCATCTGGTGACGTGGAACTGGGTGGTATACAGAAAGGCAGGTCGTGCATAGATCGCATCGGTTCCGCCAGGAGATTCAAGCTGCGTCGTAATTCCTCCACGGCGGACAATCCGCTCGACAGCGCGACCCAGCATACCGTAGCGAAGATGCAGAAAATGACGGAATATCAGCTACATAGACTAGCGATCGCGCCCATGATGGATTGGACCGACCGGCATTGCCGGTTCTTCCATCGTCAATTGACGCGCCAGGCGCTGCTCTACACCGAGATGGTGGTGGCCGACGCGATCATCCAGGGCGCGCGCGAGCGGCTGCTTGGCTTCGACGACGCGGAACATCCGGTCGCGTTGCAGCTTGGCGGCTCCGATCCGAGCAAGCTTGCCGAGGCGGCGTGCGTAGGCGAAGCCTTCGGCTATGACGAGATCAACCTCAATGTCGGCTGCCCGTCAGACCGTGTCCAGTCCGGGACTTTTGGCGCCTGCCTGATGAAGACGCCGGTTCTTGTCGCCGATTGCGTTGCGGCGATGAAGGCCGCCGTGAAAATCCCCGTCACAGTCAAATGCCGCATCGGCGTCGACGAACAGGATACGGAACCGGCGCTCGATGCGCTGGCGGACGGCGTTTTTTCGGCCGGCGCCGACGCATTGTGGGTGCATGCCCGCAAGGCTTGGCTGGAGGGGCTGAGCCCAAGGGAAAACCGTGACATCCCGCCGCTCGATTATGGCAGGGTCTATCGCCTGAAGACAAGAAAGCCGAATGAATTCATCGGCATCAATGGCGGCATTCAATCGCTCGAAGAGGCCCTTAAGCACATTGATCATGTCGACGGGGCCATGCTCGGCCGCGCCGCCTATCACACGCCGGGCATCCTGGCGGACGTCGACGCCGCATGCTACGGCGGCAAATCCGAAGCATTCGACTTCGCCGCGCTGATCGGTACCATGGCGGCTTACGCGACGCGCCACATCGAGCGGGGTGGCCGGCTTGGCCATGTCACCCGTCACATGGTCGGCCTGTTCCACGGCCTGCCTGGCGCACGCCGCTACCGGCAAATCCTGTCCACCGACGCGACACGGCCCGGCGCAGGACCGGACGTGCTGAAAACCGCCTTCGCCGCGATCGATTTTTCTGGAGCGGACGCGGAAGCCGCCTGAGTTTAGTCGCGCAAAATCATGCGATCGCCGCGCACGTCGAAGCCCGACAGCGATCCGATGAAATTCATGCCGAGCAGGCTCTGGCTCAGCATGCCGGGTGCGGCGATCATGACCGGCATGTCCTTGCGAATGATGCCGCCGATCGCCAATTCATCGGTTCTCACGCCTGCGGCGCGCGCCATGCCATTGGCGGTCGAGACCGGGATCGTAAAATTGAGAGTTGCTGGATTGAAGCCAGCCGCCTGCGCGTCTTCCGCTGTCAGCACGGTGCTGGTCGCGCCGGTGTCGACCACTGCCCGAACCGGCGCGCCATTGATCATGATGCGCGCTTCGAAATGGCCGTTGTCGGCCTTGTCCAGGGTGACCGTTGCGTGGCCGTCCTCCACACCCAGCGCCAGCGGACTGCCGGGAACGAGCCCGGCGGTGACCCGGCTGGCGAAATCCTGCAATTCGTAGCGATACTGATAGCCGGCGATCAGCGCCAGCACGATGACGCCCCAGGTGACGAGGCTGCGCGCCATGGTGCCCAAGGGTCTGCCGGATCTGAGCAGGCCGGCGCCGATAAGCGCGACCAATGCGCCAAGCCAGATCAGCCGGCCGAAATCGTTGTTCTCGACGCCGAACGTGCTGCCGGCGGAATCGTTGAACACAAGCAGGGCCACGCCCACCCCGATCACGATCATCAAGGTCCAGAAAAGTCGGTTCATGGATGGCTCACGATAGAGCGTCGCGTTCGCGAGAGAGGCGGGTGCGGCGCGTTTCCCGACGCGGCCTGCGTTCGACCGCTTCCAGCCGGGCCGGCAACTCGGCCATCACGCTTCGGCGTGTTTGCGGCGTCATGTCGATCCAGGCGCCGATTTCTTCGCGCGTGCGGCCGCAACCGAAGCAGAAGCCGGTTTTCATATCGATCGAGCAGACCAGGATGCACGGGGATTCTATGGCCGTCATGATGTTCTCTTGGAGGTTCCGTCAGGAATCCCTTGTCCTGCTCCACATGGTGTAACGGCAAGGCCAATGCAAGCCCTCCGGAATGCGCCGCGGGCAAGCGCTTTCGCGGCATCGGCCGAAAGGTTGTGCCGGTCGCGCAACGCGGCTATGCCGCTCGTCAAACCTAGGGGAAGATCCTCAACGAAATGACCAGCGCGCTGCCCTTCGACGATTTTCGCAACCTTCTGGCTGCCTTGCCGCCGGCCGACGCGGCGGCCGAGACCAAAGTACGCGCACTGTTTGCCAAGGCCGACAAGCCCAGGAATTCGCTCGGTCGCATCGAGGACATTGCCGCGTGGCTCGCCGCCTGGAGCGGGCGGGCGCCGCCGGCGGTGACACGGCCGTTGGTGGCGATCTTCGCCGGCAATCACGGCGTCACCCGCCACGGCATTTCGCCACGTCCCGTCGCCGCAACGGCAAACGCGGTCGAGCTTTGCGCGGCGGGCGGTGCGGCAGTCAACCAGATCTGCATCGCCAATGATCTCGGGTTGAAAGTGTTCGATCTTGCGCTGCACATTCCGACCGCCGACATAACCGAGGAGGCAGCGCTTGACGAGCGCGGTTGTGCTGCCACCATGGCCTTCGGCATGGAAGCGATCGCCGGCGGCACCGATCTGCTTTGCCTTGGCGATCTCGGCGTCGGCAATTCGACCATTGCCGCGGCTCTGTTTGCGGCGCTGTTTGGCGGCAAGGGCGCCGACTGGGTCGGACCCGGATCGGGCGCCGATGCTATGATGCAGGCGCGCAAGGCGGAAGCGGTCGATGCCGCGATCGCCTTCCACGGCAGAAGCCTCAGGGATCCACTGGAAGCATTGCGCCGGGTCGGCGGGCGCGAGTTCGCGGCCATCACTGGGGCCATCCTCGCCGCCCGGATGCAGAAGATCCCGGTGCTGCTCGATGGCGTTGCGGCGATCGCGGCGGCCGCCGTGCTTCATGCCGCCAACCCTGCCGCGCTGGAGCATTGCCTTCTTGCCGGCCTGTCGCCGGAGCCTGCATATATAAGGGCTGCCGAGCGGCTCGGCCTTCGTCCGCTCCTCAATCTGGGCATGAGCCACGACGAGGGGGCAGGGGCCGCACTTGCCGCGGGCCTGGTCAAGGCGGCGGCCCTCACCAGCTCGGGCATGGCGGCGGCAGTTCGCGTTTAGAGCGCCGTGCGTCCAATTGGACGCACAAAGGACGCTCTAACACTTTAAATTTGCTGCATCGGCCGGAAAATCGATCCGATTTTCCGGCCGATGCAGTAGCCCTCAACGCCGGCGTGCGGCAACCGCCTTGGTCGGCAGCGCCGGCAATTCCTCCATCACCCGGCTCAGCGGGAAGATGGCGATCGCCTCGGTACCTTCGCGCAGTTTGGAATGGAGTTCGAATTCGCCGCCATGCATGGCGAGCAGGCCCTGCACGATCGGAAGGCCAAGCCCGGTGCCCTGTTCGGCGCTCTTGATGGCGATCGAGCCCTGGCCGAAGGCGGACAACACGACCGGAATCTCGTCTTCCGGTATGCCAGGGCCATTGTCCCTAACGGAGAGGTATTGCCCACCGCCAGCCGTCCAGCCGACGCGCACGCGGATCTCGCCGCCGGTCGCGGTAAACTTGATGGCGTTGGACAAGAGGTTGAGCGCGATCTGCCTCACCGCGCGCTCGTCGGCGAGCAGGCGCGGCAGGGCGCTTTCGAAATCCTGGACGATGCGGATATCCTTGTTGCGCGCCTTCAGCTCCATCATGTGGCAGCAATCCTCGACGACGGAAAGCAGCATCATCGGCTCCTCGTTGAGCTGGTAGCGGCCAGCTTCGATGCGCGACAGGTCGAGGATTTCGTTGATCAGGTCGAGCAGATGCTGGCCGGATTCATGGACGTCGCGAGCGTAGTCGCGATAGGTGGGATTGCTCATCGGTCCGAGCACCTCGTTCGACATCACCTCGGAAAAACCGAGAATGGCATTGAGCGGCGTCCTGAGCTCATGGCTCATCGATGCCAGAAACCGCGATTTTGCCAGATTGGCGTCTTCCGCCCGCCGCCGCGCTTCGTCCGACATCGACTTCGCCGTCTCCACCTCGGCGACAAGCGCATCCTTTTCGGAGCGGAAAGACAGCAGCATCAGGGACGCGCGATTGAGATGGCGCGCCACATAAGCGAAGAAGGGCAGCGAGACGATCAGCAAGCCGGCCATGATCAGTTCGACCGGCGTCCACAGCCTTGCACCGGCATAGGCATAAACCGCCACCGGAATGGCGAAGGTCGCCAGCAGCGCGCCGCGCAGCGACGAGGCCGTGATCGCCGTCGCCGCCATGGCGAGCAGCAGCACGACCGCCTTGACCAGATGGAACTGGTCGAGCCGGCAGACGTCGCAACCGAGCCAGGCGAACCAGGTCCAGCCGAGACCGCAAAGGAAATGGCCGATCAGGAAATCCCTGCGCGTTTGCAGCGGGTTGACTTCGGCTGCTTCCGTGCGGTCGACGCGCCCGGCCATGAATGCAACGATGGCGTAGCAGATGAGCATGAAGAGTGCCCAGACGCCGATCTCCTTGCCCATCCCGGCAAACAGACCGGCCGCGGCGACCGCCAGAACGAGAAGCGGAACGACGATCGCGCTGCCGATCATCGAACGGGCGTGGAGTTTCAGAAGCTCGCGATCGAAATCGGGATTGCCCGCCTGCTGCGAAAGACGGTCGCGCGTCTTGCGCACCGCGCGCGCGACATCGCTGTTGCGATGGCGTTTCCTGCGGTCCACAATAAACTTGTCCGCTGTGGTCGAGCGTTGCAAGGGCATGGAGACTTCAATTTTGCGGCCAGCGGTTTCAAATTGTTAAGCTACGTTCGAATGATTAACCAACGGTTTGCCATATGAGCCGTTCGTGGTCGCGAAGACCGCGGTACGCTCCGCCGCGGCCGCGAAGCCTGTGGCGCAGGCTGGTCGACTACGCGCTGACCGTCATTGCCCTTGGCCTGCTGATCCTCCTGGCCGCGCGCCTTGACCGGATCGAGACGCGCAAGACGGAAGGGGCAGCGGTCGTCAATGACGGCGATACGATCACGCTCGGTACGGAGCGCATCCGCATGCGCGGCATCGATGCGCCGGAATATTCGCAAATCTGCCGCAGGGACGGTGCCGACTATCCTTGCGGCAAGCTGGCGCGGCAGTCGCTGGTGCGGCTGATATCAGGCAAACCCGTCTCCTGCACCGGCTGGCAGCGCGACCGCTACGGAAGGCTGCTCGGCGATTGCAAGGCCGGCGGCAAGGATCTCAATCGCGCCCAGGTCGAGGCCGGCTGGGCGATCGCCTACGGCGATTTCGAGATCGAGGAGGCTGCCGCACGCAGCGGCAAGGCCGGCATCTGGGCCGGCACTTTCGACGAGCCGCATGATTGGCGCGAGAGCCACGATCGAAAAGTAGTCGAAAGAAAGCACGGCACCCTGGCTTCGATCGGCGATGCCTTGCGAGAAATTTTTCGTTTCTGGTGATCACGACCCTATAGTCGTCGCAACGAGCCAGAAGACCGGGAGAATGGAATGAAGCTCTTTGACGGCGGCCGCGCCCCCAACCCAAGGCGGGTTCGCGTTTTCCTCGCAGAGAAAGGGCTGGAGGTGCCGCTGGTGCCCGTCGACATGGGCGCACTGGAGCACAGGCAGCAGCCGGTCAGCTCGCGCAACCCGCTTCAGCGGCTGCCGGTGCTCGAACTCGACGACGGCACGATCATCACCGAATCCGGCGCCATCTGCCGCTATTTCGAGGAACTGCATCCGGAGCCGGCGTTGTTCGGACGCGGCGCGCTTGGCAAGGCCAAGGTCGAGATGTGGCAAAGGCGCATGGAGCTCAACCTGCTCGTTTGCGTCGCCGCTGCGTTTCGGCACATCCACCCTGCGATGAAGGAATGGGAAATCCCGCAAATCCCCGAATGGGGCGAGGCCAACAAGCCGAAAGCCCTTGAGTTCCTGAGGCTGCTCGATGGTGAACTGGCGCAACGGGAATTTGTCGCCGGCGAAGCCTATTCGATCGCCGACATCACCGGGCTAATCGCCATCGACTTCATGAAGCCGGCGCGCATCAAGGTGCCGGAAGACTGTGCCAACGTGCAGCGCTGGTATCAGGCGATCTCGGGCCGGCCTAGCGCCGCCGCCTGAGAATGAAGCCGGGAATGAGCGAAGAACTCGACCGCTTCACCACGAGGGTACGCGCCTGCCGCATCTGCGTCGAAAGCCCCATTGGCCGCCCGCTGCCGCACGAGCCGCGCCCGGTGCTGAGACCCTCGTCGAGCGCCCGCATCCTGATCGCCAGCCAAGCGCCGGGCACCAAGGTGCATATATCGGGCATGCCGTTCACCGACGCCTCCGGCGATCGGCTGCGGAACTGGCTCGGTGTCAGCAGCGAAGAGTTCTATGACACTTCGAGATTCGCCATCGTGCCGATGGGCTTCTGCTTTCCCGGCCAGGATGCCAAGGGCGGCGACCTGCCGCCGCGCCGTGAATGCGCACCGGCATGGCGCGCGCCATTGATGGCACGGATGCCACGGATCGACCTCGTGCTGACGATCGGCATCTATGCGCAATCCTGGCATATGGCTGTTGCACGGCGTCCTTCGCTGACGGAAACGGTGATGGACTGGCGGGCGATCTGGGAAGCGCCCGGCAACCCGAAAGTACTGCCGCTGCCGCACCCCTCATGGCGCAACACCGGCTGGCTGAAGAAGAACCCCTGGTTTGAAATGGATTTGCTGCCATTTCTGCGGTCGGAAATCCGCTATCGCCTCGGCTGAGGTGTAAGCAAGAAATCACTCGCTTTTATGCCTTTTGGCAGAATTTCTTTCTTGTGAAAGGCCAAAATAAGAGGGAGTATAGCCAATCTATTCCCCGAAGCGCGTCGCGTTGAAGGGAGCATTCGACGCGCTTTGAATTCTTGTTTGTGCCTGTCGTTATCCCGGCGACAGGCACCAGGGGAGCACCCGATGGACCGCCTTGACAGAAAAATTCTCCGCCTCCTGCAGGAGGACGCGACGCTCGCGGTCGCCGATGTCGCCAAGAAAGTCGGGCTCTCGACGACGCCGTGCTGGCGGCGCATCCAGAAGCTCGAGGAGGAAGGCGTCATCAAGCGGCGCGTCGCCATCCTCGACCACGAGAAGGTCAATGTGCGCGTCACCGTCTTCGTGTCGATTCGTACCAATTCGCATAGCCATGAATGGCTGCGGCGCTTTTCGGAGGTCATCCAGGAATTCCCCGAGGTGGTCGAGTTCTACCGCATGAGCGGCGACGTCGACTATCTCTTGCGCGTGGTGGTGCCCGACATCGCCGCCTATGACGCCTTCTACAAGCGGCTGATCGCCAAGATCGAAATCCGCGACGTGTCGTCGTCCTTTGCCATGGAGCAGATCAAATACACGACTGAAATGCCGCTGGACTATATGGTGCTTGATAAGGAATCGGGCGCCAACGCTGCTTGAGCGCCGGTCTCTTAGTTCTTCTTTTTGTTAAGGAAACTCCAGATTGCCATCGCGATCGACAGCGTCTCGCCATGATCGGGCATTTTTCGCCGCGATCATCGGCAATCCGACGCTTTCGGCGGCGGCCTGAGAGGCGGGGCGCAGATCCTTCCAGAATATGTGCGCTGTCTCGGCCGAGGCATCGGCTAGGCAGGAAAGGCACAGCGCCATTGTCAGCGCCGCCCTGATCTGAGACGTAAGTTCATGGTGGGGCCAAACCGCCCTTGAGCCTTCCAGCCGCACTGAAGAACGGAGCGGTGCCAAGCGGCAACGCGACCCGAAGAAATGCTGGGAAATCGCCAAAAAAATCTTGCCCAGTCTCCCCAGCAGCGCAGAATAAACCCTACCAAGCGATGCGAGAGAGCAACCGTATCTTCGAATATCGCCAGAGCCTGGAGAAATTCAATGCCGACCAGCCATGATCTCAACGGGCTGATGAAATTCCTCGGTCGAGACGAATGGAGCGAATGTTTCGCAGAAGTGTTCGACGATCATTTCAACCCGATTCTCGCCGACGGGGACATGGAATTCGAAGACCTCGCCGAAATCCTTGGTGCCGACAGAGCGATGACCCTTTGGGGTTGCGCCTTCGAGGATTTCCTGACCCAGGATTTCGAGGGCGAACCCAGCAACATCGTCGATGAGTATCTCAAGCGCAGGGGCTGGAAGGAAAACGCACAATCGAGAGCCTATATGAGGGGGCTGCGTACCTCCACCATGAGCTTGTATGAGGTAAGCGACGTCGTTCCGGGACAATCGCTTATGGCGCGCGATCTTCTGCGCGGCGGCGAACTGATCACCGTCAGGGAGGGTACCGCCACCAGGACGTTGAAGCAGTGGGACAAAATCGCGGCAAGGATCGTGCCTGTCCTCGGCAAGAATATTCTTGCCGGAGGTGTTCTTCCCTTCACCCGAGAGGCCACCGAAATCTTGTTCGAGGGCTTGCGGGGCGTGTTCGGCAAAAAGAATGCAAGAAAGCTGCCCGCCATTAAGGATGAAGAGCTGCGGGCGATGGCGTCCATGTTCACGCTTGCATGGATGTGCGACGCCCTTGGCAAGGCGATGGACATGCAGGTGCTCCAAAATGCTGAAGGCGACGACTTCATATTTCATGATGTCCGCTTTCCCTTGGCATCCGGCGTGACGCAAAAGGACATCGCCGCCCGGTTGAACGGCATAGCGGGCATGTCGCGGGAAAATGCACGGTTCTGGAACTGGCTGGAATACATGCCGCAAGGCAAGGACGGACCCAAAGAGGCGGGCATATTTTCTCTGGACACCATAATGGACGACGGTTTGCGCGTGCTGGGCAATGTCGAGTTGAAAGGCGGCTTCCTGTGTCTGTCCGCCAATTCCGCTGCGCGGGCGAAAAAGGGAACGGCCCTGATCCGGCAAGCCGCCGGCGATCTGGTCCGGACACCCCTCACAGAAATCCGTACCGTGCAGCAAATGATGACCGAACGGCCAGCCAAGGATGGCAAGACGCCTTCATCGCAGATACCGCCGGAACTCGCTGAACAGGTCATTCACGAATACCTGGATCGACATTACAAGGACACTCTCGATCAGCCGGTCGGAATGTTGGGGAACAAAACACCGCGTCAGGCCGCCAAGATCCCGACTGGCCGGCAAAAGCTCGCCGAGTGGCTCAAATATCTGGAAAACCAGACCGCGAGGCAGCCAGACCCCACTCATCCCATGGCTACTTACAGTTTTGAGTGGATGTGGAAGGAACTTGATGTTCACGACCTACGCCAGTAGCACGTTGGCACCCTATCAAGCCGCATCACATGAATGTCGCCAGGCCATGCACCAGCAGTATTTCGGCCCGCCCGGCTGCTCGAACAGGGTCTCGAAATCGGCGCGCGTCGATGGCGTTACCTCCCTAAAACCGATCTCGCGAGGGTCAAGCTTTTCTGGCGGAGAGCCGTTCAAGCGTCTTGGCATCGGAAAGTTCCTTCACCGCATCCTTGCCGATCCAGCGCGCGGTCTTGTCCGCGGAAGCGGCCAGTCTTTGCGCGAGCACAAGGGCAGGGGCGTGCAAGGCTGGAGACCGCTTGCCGATCTGCCGCAGCGCCCAGTTGACCGCCTTTCTGACGAAGTTGCGTGGATCGTCTGAGTGAACCTCGATCAAAGGCAGGAGGGAGACGAACGTCGCGTCCGGCTCCTCCTTCAGATGCACCGCTGCCCAGGCCAGCATGGCAAAGGCGGTGCGGCGGACGAATTCGCGCTCGTCGGCAGCGAATTCCCCTATCAACTCACGCCAGAACGGTGTGCCCGCGAACAGATCCGAGACGGTGTCGACGATTTCCCAGGAATCGAAATCGCCGGCCCAGCACCGGCATTGCTCGATGGTTATTTTCTTCGGCTCGCCGGTGAAGGCCGCCAGCAGCCGCGCTTCGCGAACGCCGGTCTCCCATAGCATCAGCGAGCGCTCGTGGTTCTGCTTCAGCTTGCGTGCGAGCGGCCGCAGTTCGGAATTGCCAACACCGAGCGCCGTTGCCGTGTTGATGCCGAAACGTGCCATGCCGGCGCGGTTCTCCGCCGTGCCGATTGTCCTGAGATGCGCGACGATCTCGTCCGCGGTCCAACCTGGATCGGGCAGGGCCATTGCCGCAAAACCTATTTTTCCAGTCGCGCCAGCAACGAGGACGTATCCCAACGCCTGCCGCCCATCGCCTGCACATCCTTGTAGAACTGGTCGACAAGTGCGGTCACCGGCAGCTTGGCGCCGTTGCGATCGGCCTCCGTCAGGCAGATGCCGAGATCCTTGCGCATCCAGTCGACGGCGAAGCCGAAATCGTATTTGCCGGCATTCATCGTCTTGTGCCGGTTCTCCATCTGCCACGAGCCGGCGGCGCCCTTGGAGATCACCTCGATGACTTTTTCGACGTCGAGCCCGGCCTTCTTGCCGAAATGGATGCCCTCGGCCAATCCCTGGACGAGACCGGCGATGCAGATCTGGTTGATCATCTTGGTGAGCTGGCCGGCGCCAGCCGGTCCCATCAGCCCGACCATGCGGGCATAGCCGTCGATGACGGGCTTCGCTTTGTCGAATGCCTGTCGTTCGCCGCCAACCATCACCGTCAGCACACCATTCTCGGCGCCAGTCTGGCCGCCGGAAACCGGCGCGTCGAGGAACGAAAAGCCGCTAGCTTGCGCCTTTTCCGCCAGTTCGCGCGCGACTTCAGCCGATGCCGTGGTGTTGTCGACGAAGATGGCTCCCTTCCTCATCGACTGGAAGGCGCCGCCGGCGCCGATCGTCACCGAGCGCAGATCGTCGTCATTGCCAACGCAGGAAAAGACAAAATCCTTGCCGTCGGCCGCCTCGGCCGGCGTCGCGGCCAGGTTGCCGCCTTGCTGACCGACCCATTGCTCGGCCTTTGCCCTGGTGCGGTTGTAGACGGTGACGTCGTGACCGCCCTTGTTCTTGAGATGCCCGGCCATCGGATAGCCCATGACGCCAAGACCGAGAAATGCCACCGATGCCATAGGCTTACCTTCCACAGAAACAGAATTCGCTGCGGAAGCTCTAGCGCATGGTCTCCAGAATCGGAATCGATTTCTGGGTGGGTGCGTCCGATCGCGTCAACGTTTCAGATGAATGGTGATCCGGCGTTCGATCCACTCGACCCCGTGACGCAATATCTCGACCATCACCAGATAGACGATGGCGACCCAGATATAGGCCTGGATGTCAAAGGAGTTGGCAAAGGCAAGCTTGGCCTGGCCCATCAGGTCGTAGACCGTGATGATGGCGACAATTGCCGAGGCTTTGATCATCAGGATGAGTTCGTTGCCATAGGGCCGCAAGGCGACGATCAGCGCCTGCGGCAGGATGATTTTGCGCAGCGTCTGCAATTTGTGCAGCCCAAGCGAGGCAGCGCCTTCCCACTGGCCCCTCGGAACGCTCTCGATGGCGCCGCGCAGGATTTCCGCCTGGTAAGCGGCCGTATTGAGCGCAAAGGCGAAGACACCGCAATAGAACGCTTCGCGGAAGAACCACCACAGCCCGACTGTCTGGAGCTCTGGTCTGAACGACCCCAAGCCGTAATAGACGAGAAAGGTCTGGACCAGCAGCGGCGTGCCACGGAAGAAGTAGACATAACAATAGGCCAGGCCGGAAAGGATAGGGTTGTTCGACATGCGGCCATAGGCGACCGGCACCGACAGAATGGCACCGAGCACCATCGATATGGCGACCAGCGATAGTGTGACTCCCAGCCCTTTCAGATAGGCCGGTGCATATTTGGCGAAGAATTCGGCGTTCCAGGCAAAGATCAAATAGGCAACGATGCCCAGACCGAAAGCGATCCACAGGCCAACGAGCGCGTAGCCGATGATGCGGCTGCGCGGCCAGCCCCGCGCCTGCGGCGGCGGCCGTTCGACGATTGCGGCTGTGACGCTCATCGTTGCGCCTCCCGCTTTCCCAGCGAGCGCAAAATGGCATTGGTGGCGAAAGACGACAGGACGGCCAGGACAAGAAAGACCAGCGCCGCGACGCTGTAGAACAGAAACGAATGTTTGGTGACGCGGGCAGCCACACCGGCGTTGCGCAGCGTTTCGGCAAGGCCGACGATCGACACGAGCGATGTGTCCTTGAGCAAAGCGAGCCAGCAGTTTTCGAGGCCGGGAAAGGCGATGCGAAGCAACTGCGGCAAGATCACCTTGCGCATCGTTTGCCAGCTCGAAAGGCCAAGTGCGTAGCTGCCCTCATACTGGCCCTTTGGTATCGCGCGGAAAGCGGAAAGAAAAACCTCGCTGGCATAGGATGAGAAGATCAGGGCAAGCACGATCATGCCGGCGACGAAGCCGTTGACGTCGATGGTCGCTTCGGGCCGGAAATATCTGATGAGATGCTGCAGCAGAATCGGCATGCCGAAGAAGAACAGGAAAAGCGTCACCAGTTCCGGCAAGCCGCGGAAGATTGTCGTGTAGACGTTGGCGGCGAGGCGTAACGAAGGTTCTTCTGATTGCTTGCCCAGCGCTATGAAGAAGCCAATCGTCAGGCCGATGGGCAGCGTGGCCAGCGCAAGCGCGACGGTGACCATCGCACCAGAAGCGATGTCGTCAAGCCAGCCATCCGGTCCCCAACTGAGAAGCGTCCATATGCTCTGGCTCGGCATGGATCGGTCTTAATCTCCGCGACGGTTCCCAAAACGAGAATGGACGACGGCGGGGCATCCCCGCCGTCGTGACCGCGTTTGTCAGGATTCGCCGCCGTAGACGTCGAACTTGAAGTATTTGTCGTTGATTTCCTTGTATTTTCCATTGGCGCGGATGGCGCCGATGGCGGCATTGAACTGGTTGACCAGGTCGGTCTCGCCCTTGCGCACGGCGATGCCGGCGCCCGGTCCGAAGATTTCGACCGGCTGCGGGTTCGGCGTGCCGAGAATCTTGCAGCAGGCGCCGTCCGGCGTGTCGAGCCATTGGCTCAGCACGACGATGTCGTCTTGAATGGCGTCAAGACGGCCATTGGCGAGATCGGCCTGCTCCTCTGGGCTGCTCGGATAGCCCTTGATGGTGCTGTCCGTGTAGGTTTTCGACGCATAGTTGAAGTGCGTTGTCGTGGTGGCAACGCCGACGGTCTTGCCCGCCAGATCCTCCTTGGTCACGCCCTTCAGCGTGGTGTCTTTCGGTGCGGCGAGCGCCGACGGAGTGTTGTAGTATTTGTGGGTGAAGTCGACCTTCTCGGCTCGTTCCGGCGTGATCGACATCGAGGCGACGATGGCGTCGAACTTGCCGGCCTGGAGTGCCGGGATGATGCCGTCCCAGTCCTGGGCGACGAAGGTGCACTTCACCTTCATCTCGTCGCAGAGCGCCTTGGCGATGTCGATGTCGAAGCCTACGAGTTGGCCGTCGGCGGTAAGGTTGTTGAACGGGGGGTAGGCGCCTTCAGTGCCGATTCTCAAGGTTTTTTCCTGAGCCTGGGCAACGCCAAGCGTCAGCAGCGCCGCCGATGCGGCGAGCGCTATACGCAGTGCAATACGCATGATAGTCCTCTCTTTATGGTCCCGGCCGTCGTCCCTAACGGCTCTGTGGGCGGTGCTTTTGACCGCCCGCTGGCGCAATACTCCCAATATTTTCCAAGAAAAAGCAACTGCAAAACCGTCGCTTGCGGGATTTGTATTCCCGGAAAATGCTGACGCTGGGGCAGGCGCGGGGGAAGGGAAAGCGGCGACCGAGTGGTCTTCCGGCGTGCCGTCAGCGCGTCAAACCTGTGGTGCGCTCGACGAAGTCGGCAATCGATTTCGTGTCGTCGAGATCAAAGACCGGCAGGCTTTCGCCGGAGACTGCAAAGTCGGCCGCGACGGCGACGATATGCGGATCGCCCGTCGAAAGCGGTGTCCTGTCCCTGGCCTCCAGACGCCGCGTCTCGATCTTATTGTGCATCTCGCGCTTGTAGCCTTCGACCAGCACGATGTCGGATGGCGCCAGCCGCGACAGGATTTCGTCCAGCTTTGGTTCGTCCTCACCGCGCAATTCGTGCATCAGCGCCCAGCGCCTGTCCGAAACGATGGCGACTTCAGTAGCCCCGGCGTGCCTGTGGCGAAAGCTGTCGGTCCCCGGCGTGTCGATGTCGAAATCGTGATGGGCGTGCTTGACCGTTGAGACTTTCCAGCCGCGCCGGGCAAGTTCGGCGACCAGCTTTTCGGTCAGTGTGGTCTTGCCGGAATTCTTCCAGCCGGTGATGCCGAAGACGTGTCTCATCATGGCTTAATGCTCTGCAACAGACGCTCGGCCACCGCAAGATCGTCCGGTGTATTGATGTTGAAGAACGGGTCGATCTGGTGCCCGCCGGATTTCAGCAGCGAAAACTCCACCTCGACAAAGCCATGCCGGTCGATGAAGGCGGAAACCCGCCTGATGTCCTCGTCGACCAGAAAACGCCGCAGAGCCTCGCGCGCCCCTACAGGCCAGAGCGCGAACGTCGGATGCTGTTTGCCGCCCGAACTGGCAACGGCGATCACGCCCGCACGTTCCCCGGCTGCCGCAACCAGCCGTTCGACCAGATCCTGCGGCAGGAAGGGCGTGTCGCCGGCAACCGTGGCGAGTGCTTCGCAGGCCGTGTTGGCGGCGGCCCATTCGAGCCCGGTCAGTATGCCGGCAAGCGGCCCGGCAAAGCCTTCCACCACATCGGCAAGCACTGGAAGTCCAATCCCGGCAAACCGTGCCGGATCGCCGTTGGCGCTGAGCGCCAGCGGTCCGACCTGTGGCGCAAAGCGCGAAACGACATGGTCCAACAGGCTCTCCTCGCCAAGCGCGAGCAGGCTCTTGTCACCGCCGCCCATTCGCCGCGACTGGCCGCCGGCCAGAATGATCCCTGCAATGTCTCGGCCCATCGTCTGCTGCCTAAATATCCGTTGCAATCGAACGGTCTTCAACGATTGGGCCTATATGCCGTCCGGCGCCATGTCGGGTCCAGCGTTTTCGGCGGCAGGTTTTTGCCGGCCGACGACCCGTTCGCGGTAAAGCGCATAGAGGCCGGAGCCGACGATGATAGTGGCGCCTACGGTCATCGGCAGGTCGGGGACGTCGCCGAAGATGACGAGGCCCAGCAGGATCGACCAGAGCAGGGCGGTATAGCGGAACGGTGCTATGAAGGAGATGTCGCCCACCCGCATCGCCATGATGATGAACTGATAACCGATGACTACGAGCACCGCGGCAAGCGCCAGCAGCGCCGTGCTTTCCGCCGTCATCGGCGTCCAGCCGCCCATTGGCGAAAGCAGCGCCGCACCCAGCACCGTCATCGCCAGCGCCGTGGCGGTCGAGACAAGCAGGGTCGGAATGGCCTGGGGAATGCGCTTGGTGGCGAGGTCGCGCACCGCACAGCAGGCGACGCTCGCCAGCGCCAGCAGCGAATAGAGACTGAAGCCTTCAAAGCCGGGCCGCACGATGATCAGCACGCCGGCAAAACCGACAGCGATGGCCAGCCATCGCCGCCAGCCGACGCCTTCATTAAACACCAGCGCTGCGCCCATCGTCACGGCCAGCGGCAGCGCCTGCAGCACAGCCGAGACATTGGCGATCGGCAGATGGGCCAGCGCGACAAGGAAGGCCACGGTGGCGCCGGCTTCGCCGGCGACGCGCACCGCCACCATCGGCTGCAGCATCGAAGAGAGATTGGCGAGCGCACCGCGCTGCCAGGCAAGCAGGCCGACGAAGAGCAACGAGAAGGCGCCCCGGATGAGCATGACCTGCGCCATGTTCATCGTTTCCGACGAAACCTTGGTGATGGCGTCGTTGAGGGTGAAGCCGATCATGGCCACCACCATGAACAGCGCGCCGCGAAGATTTGGCGAAAGAGGCAAGGGCGGCGTTTCCGGTTTATGCTTTGGATCAAGCCTGTAGCAGCCGATCACAAAACAGCAACGCCAAAGGTCTGGGCCACGGTTTTTCGCTGTGGCCCAGATCATCCGTCCGCAAAGTACGGCCGAGTTATTTCGGCGTCAGCACCTCGGTGCCGTTGCCATCCTTGCCGGCAATCGTCCACAGACCGTGCAACGAACCGTCTTCCTGCACCTTGTAGACGACAAGACCAACCGCCTTGCCCATGACGTAGCCGGCCGAGAAGGCATCGTCGTTTCGCATGCAGATGCCGTCAGAGGACGAGCCGCCAGTTTCCCAATGGATCGTGCAGGTCGTCTCGCTGGTCAGCGTGACGGTTGCCTCGCCGCCATAGGTCGATCCGTCGAAATTGGTGCCGGCGACGGTATAGGTGCCGCCGATCGATTGGGCCGCCGCCGATACGGACGCGAGGCCAAGCAATGCCAGAGAAAGAGTGAGTTTGCGCATAATGTATTCCCCCATGGAGCGAAGATCTGCTCCGGAGGGGAAGCTAGGCCGGAACGCCTGAGCGGTAAATCAGCAACTGCTTGCGGATAGGACTTTTTCTGGGTGTCCCCAGAGGCTCACTGCCTTTTGAGGGCAACCTGCCGATCGCGCGGCGGCAGTCAACCGATCAGCCGCCGGTGACGCTCATATGCCGCGACACCGATGGACGGTTGGTGCGCCGGTCGATGATGAAATCATGGCCCTTCGGTTTGCGGCCGATGGCTTCATCGATGGCGTCGGCGACCAATTCGTTGCCTTCGGACGCGCGCAACGGTGCGCGCAGGTCGGCGGCATCCTCCTGGCCCAGGCACATATAGAGCGTGCCGGTGCAGGTCAGCCGGACGCGGTTGCAGCTTTCGCAGAAATTATGCGTCATCGGCGTGATGAAGCCGAGCCGCCCGCCGGTCTCGGCGACGTGGACGTAACGGGCCGGACCGCCGGTCTTGAAGGGAATGTCGGTCAGCGTGAACTGCCGCTCCAGCGAAGCGCGCAGCAGCGACAGCGGCAGATACTGGTCGGTGCGATCGGCGTCGATCTCACCCATCGGCATGGTCTCGATGACCGTCAATTCCATGCCGCGGCCATGCGCCCAGCGCAGCATGTCGGGCAGCTCGGTGTCGTTGAAATCCTTCAGCGCCACCGCGTTGAGCTTTACTTTCAAGCCGGCCGCCTGCGCCGCGTCGATACCTTGCATGACCTTGTCGAGATGACCCCAACGGGTGATCTGGCGGAATTTGTCGGCGTCGAGCGTGTCCAGCGAGACGTTGATGCGCTTGACCCCGCAACCGGCGAGCTCTGCGGCAAAGCGCGAAAGCTGCGAGCCGTTGGTGGTGAGCGTCAATTCTTCCAGCGCACCGCTCTCGAGGTGACGCGAAAGCTGGCGCACCAGATGCATGATGTTCTTGCGCACCAGCGGCTCGCCGCCGGTCAGACGCAGTTTCCTGACACCTTTTTCGATGAAGACCGTGCACAGCCGATCGAGTTCCTCGAGCGACAGAAGATCCTTCTTGGGAAGGAACGTCATGTCCTCGGCCATGCAATAGGTGCAGCGGAAATCGCAGCGGTCGGTGACCGACACCCTGAGATAGCTGATCGTGCGACCGAAAGGATCGATCATGTCCATACTATGCGCTTCCCGTGGCCGCGAACGGCTTCGTTATATCTGGCTATGTGATACGATCCAGCCTGCCATTCAAGATAGATCGTCTCGATCTTTGGTAACATCCCGTCGCCGACAGATCGTGTCGGAAGTTTCGAAGCGACCTTTTCCCGTTGCGCCAAGCGGCGTAGGGAAGGGCACATCGATGCGGGATCTATCACCATGACGGCGCCGAAGGAACTCAGGGTCTCAAAGGACCGCAGGCTGCTGACCGTGACCTTCCCCGACCATCAGCCGTTCGAACTGCCGGCGGAGCTTCTGCGTGTTGCCTCGCCGTCGGCCGAAGTGCAGGGCCATTCGCCCGAACAGCGCGTGACAGTTCCCGGTAAGCGCAACGTCGCGATCCTCAAGATCGAGCCGGTCGGCAACTACGCCGTCCGCATCACCTTCGACGATTTCCACGACACCGGCATCTTTACCTGGAATTACCTGCATACGCTGGGCCATGAGAAGGAGGCGCGCTGGGCCGCCTATCTCGCCGAACTGCAGGAGAAGGGACTGAGCCGCGATCGCTAGCACCACTGGCAGTGTCATCCAGTACTGTCGTCAAAACGTCACGGATATCAGGTAGCGCCGGCAAAGGTTCGGAGACGAAAAATGTCCGTCATAAACACGGTCGAACAGCTCGAAGCCCTCTATGGCCTGCCCGGCGAAGCGTCGGTGGTCAAGGAACTCGACCATGTCATTCCCGAATACGCCGCCTTCATCGAGGCCTCGCCCTTCGTTGCGCTGGCGACCAGCGGGCCGGAAGGGCTGGACTGCTCGCCGCGCGGCGATCTTGCCGGCTTCGTGCGCATCCATGACCCGAAAACCCTGATGATGCCGGACCGGCGCGGCAACAACCGTGCCGATTCGCTGAAAAACATCATCCGCGATCCTCGCGTCGGGCTGCTGTTCCTGGTGCCGGGTTCCGGTACCACGCTGCGCGTCAACGGCCGGGCCACCATCACCACCGACACCGCGCTTTGCGCCTCCTTCACCGTCGAAGGCAAGCCGGCGCGCTCGGTCACGGTTGTCGATGTCGATTCGGTTTATTTCCAGTGCGCCCGCGCCATTGTCCGATCTGAGCTGTGGAACCCGGCAAAACATGTCGATCCAAAATCGCTGCCGACACCGGGAAAAATCCTGGAGGTCACCAGCCGCAAGAACATCGACGGCGAGGCCTATGACAAGGAATGGCCGGAACGGGCGAAGAAGTCGATGTGGTAAGACGATGCGGTAAAGCAGGCGCCGTCATGCTTCCTTCAGCACCTCGGCAACCTTGCGCATCTGCTCGCCGATCATGTCGCATTGCTCCGGCGTCGATTGGCTCATCGCCTTCTCGATCAGCGCCATGTGGACCTTCAGCGCCTGCATCAGCAGGGCCTCGCCGGCCGCGGTCAAGGTCAGCCGCAGCACCCGCTTGTCCTTGTCGTCGCCTTCGCGGCGCAGCAGGCCACGCGCCTCGAGCTGCGGCAAAAGCATGGTGATGTTGGAGCGCCCCACCAGCAGCCGCCTGGCGAGATCGTGCTGCGACATGCCGGGGTGGCGGTAGAGGTTCATCAGCACATCGAGCTGCGCTGGTTTCAGATCCAGCGGCACGAGCTTCACCGCCAGCGTGCGCTCCAGCACATGGCAGGCGCGCGCCACCGCGACCCAGTTGCGAAAACGCGGGTTGTCCCAGGGCAGCTCTTGCTTAATGTTCATGTTTGAACTATTATGTTCATGCTTGAACGAATGGATGGATCGCCACTATGGCATCATTTGGACTGAAGGTCATCCGGGGCGTGTTTGGCGCCGCCGAGCATGTCGCTCCCCGCCTTACCGGGCGCGCGGCGTTCGAACTGTTCTGCCGCACGCCGAACGCCAGGGCTTTGAGCGATGGGGAGCGCCGTGCCGTCGATCGCGCCGCCGCTTTCATGGCCGAGGCCCGCCACCATTGGCTGAAGACCGCAAAGGGCTGCGTCATGGTGCATGAGTTCCGGCCCGAGCCGGGCAGGGCGGTTCAGGGCACCGTGCTTGTCATCCATGGCTGGCGCTCACGCACCGAATATATGCGCGCGATGATCGAGGGCTATCGCGATGCCGGTTACAAGGTCGTTTCGCTCGACCTGCCTGGCCACGGCCAGTCGCAGGGCCGCCGGCTGACATTGGTCAGCGCGGTCGATGCAGCGCGGCTTGCCGGCGAATGGTTCGGGCCGTTCGCAGCGGTTGTCGGCCATTCCTTCGGCGGCGCCGTCGCTGCCAATGCCGTCGCCGGATCGGTCAGGAACATCCCACCATTGGCGGCCGAGCGGCTGGTGCTGATCGCGGCGCCGAGTTCCTTGCCGGCGATATTCACCGATTTCAGCCGCATGCTCAATGTCGGCCCGCGTTCGCAGGCCGCCATGGCCGACAGGGTCGAACACATCGCCGGCCGGCCGCTGCACGAATTCACCGGCGACCGCCAGCTTGCCAGCAGGCCGGTGCCGACGCTGGTCATCCATGCGCCGGACGATCGCGAAGTGTCCGCCGATCATGCAAGGCTTTACGCGGACGCCGGCGACCATGTCCGGCTCCATTGGGCGGACGGGCTCGGCCACCGTCGCATCCTCGCCGACAAGGCCGTGATCGAACGCGCCATCGGCTTCATTGCCGGCCACCGGGACCCGGTTTCGCTGCACTGAGGCTAAGTTTCTTGTTGCTTTTTCCGGCCGGCTTCGACCGGCAGCCCAGCAGCTTTCCATGCGGTAAAGCCGCCAAGGATATGCTTCACCGGTGACAGACCCATGTCCTGCGCCGTCTTGGTGGCGAGCGCCGAACGCCAGCCGCCGGCACAGAAGAAGACAAAGCTCTTTCCCGAGGCAAAGAACGGCTTGTGATAGGGGCTTTCGGGGTCGATCCAGAATTCCAGCATGCCGCGGGTAACATGTTTGGCGCCTGGAATCCTGCCGTCCCGCTCAACCTCGCGCGGGTCGCGCAGATCGACGAAGATCGTGCCTTCGTCGTCGAGCAGCCCGGCCGCTTCCTCCGGTGAAACCACTTCGATTTCGGCATTCGCCTCGTCGAGCAGCTCGCGATATCCTTTTTTCACCGGCTCACCCTCCCGACCGCATGTTTGCTGGCCGTCTGGATTTGCAGCATAACATCAGGCCTTTGTCACGCCGCGTCGGTGCTGGCCATCGCCTTCCACGCCGCCATCAACGGCGGCGCCAACGCCTGATACTCGCCCCGGCAGCGCCAGTTTCCAACCGGCGCGCGGCCAACGCGCTCCTGACGTCACGATGTTGTGAAACTGTTCTGCAACAGCGCCGCTGAAATTTATGGAAGCTTAACGAAATCGGTGTGAATCAGTATAGTCACGCCTTACATCCGTCATACGATGGGCGGGACCGTCGAGCGGCGGAACGGGAACCGGTTGCAACCGGAGCGGGTGATCCATGAAATTCCTCGGAAACAAGGCAACCGTGATACCGCTCGCGGCGGCCGCGGCAATGCTGGCCTTCGGCGCACCACAGGCAAACGGGCAAGGGCTTTTCGAGATGCTTTTCGGCGGCGGCATCAAGCGCGCGCCGCAAGGGGACTTTCCCCCGCCACCGTCGAGAAACAGGCCGAAGTACAAGGCGAAGCCAAACGCGCCAGCTGTTTCTCGCAATGGCGGCAGCAAACGCAGCGGCGGTGGAGGTGGCGGCGCGGCCGTCCAGATCAGCAGCCCGTCCTACTATACCTATAAAAGCGATCCGCTGGTGCGCGTCGACTTCGCGGCACTGGTGGCAACGCCCGGGCCGGCAGTGCCCGGGCCGCCAAAGCCGCAGGATGCCGCCTTCCAGCCGTCATCCGCCACCAATGCTGCCTTCCGCGAGGCGATTGCGGGACTCGACGGCTATGAACTCTTCGCCGAGAAGGACATCGCCAAGGCGCTCGTTGCCTATTATTCAGCCAACCCGGATTTCATCTGGGTCACCGGAACCAGCGCCAACAGCCGCGCCCAGGATGCGGTGCGGGTGCTGGGCGAGGCGGCGAGCTACGGCCTTGCGCCCGCGGACTATACGGTTGACGTGCCTGCAGCCAGCGCATCCACGGGCGACGCTGAGGCGCGGCTGAAGGAGCTTGTCCGCTTCGAGATGGCGCTGTCGGCACGCGTCCTGCGCTATGTTCGTGACGCGCAGAGCGGCCGTGTCGATCCCAATCGCATGACCGGCTACTATGATTTCCCGGCCAAGCCGCTCGATATGGAGGGCGTGCTCAAAACGCTGGCGCATACCCAGCAGGTGCGCACCTATCTCGGATCACGCCACCCGCAGAACGCTGAGTACCAGGCGTTGCGCGTCGAACTGGAATCGCTGCAGGCCAGCGCCGAAGACGAAATCGTCGTCGATCCCAAATTGCTGCTCAATCCGGGACAGAGCAGCCCCGAACTGCCGAAGCTGCTGACCAAGATCGCGCGCAATCTCGACGACGAGATGGGCGGCGCCTATGGCGAGACCATGGCCAGGCTGGCCACCAGCGAGGACTATGTTGCGGAGCTGGTGCCGGTCATCAAGGCGGTGCAGAAGAAAGCCGGAATGAAGGGCGACGGCGTCATCGGGCCGCGTACCGTCGCGGCATTGGCGGGAGCCTCGAAGGCCGACAAGATCCAGAAAGTGCAGGTCGCACTGGAAGAGTTGCGCTGGCTGCCTTCCGATCTCGGCAGTCCGCGCGTCTTCATCAACCAGCCGGCGTTTACGGCGAGCTATATCGACAATGGCGAGGAGAAGCTGAAGACCCGCGCCATCATCGGCAGGACCACGAACCAGACAGCTTTCTTCTACGACAAGATCAAGCAGGTCGACTTCCACCCCTATTGGGGCGTACCGCAGTCGATTCTCGTCAACGAAATGCTGCCCCAGCTGCGCCGCGATCCGGGCTATCTCGACCGCGCCGGCTATGAGGTGTTCAATACGCGCGGCAAGCGTATTCCCTCCTCGTCGGTCAATTGGGGCGCTTATGGCGCAAACATACCTTACAGCGTGCGTCAACTGCCGAGCGAGGCCAATGCGTTGGGCGAGTTGAAGATCCTGTTCCCCAATAAGCACGCTATCTACATGCACGACACGCCGCAGAAGTCGCTTTTCAAGCGTGACATGCGCGCGCTCAGCCATGGCTGCGTGCGTCTGCAGGATCCGCGCGGTATGGCGGCCGCCGTCCTCGGCACCTCGGTCGACTACATTGCCGAGAAGTTGAAACTCGGACGTTCGACCGAGGATGTGACGCGCACGATCCCGGTCTATGTCGCCTATTTCACCGCCTGGCCCGATATGGCCGGCAATGTCGAATATTTCAACGACATCTACGACCGCGACACGCGGCTGCAGCAGGCGATCGACAGCACGGAAGCGGTGCGCTCACCGGCAAGCTGAACCCAACTCGAGCGGTTCATCGTTTCACGGAACGCCGAACCGCTCGATCTCTTTGTTTTGCGCAATTCCGGATGGAAACCGTTTCACACTTTTCCTGGAATTGCTCTAAAGCTGATAGAACGGGCGACGGAAGCCGGCTTCGCGGCCGGCGATCAGCCAGTAGATCAGGCCGGCGATGAGGCCGGCGCCGGCAATGATGCCGATATCGGCCCAGCGCTCGGGGCTCATATCCTCCGGCGCGCTCGGCCGGACCAGTGCGAAGCCGCCGATCGCGGCCGCGGCGCCGAAGAACATGTGCAGCCAGAAATTGCGCAGCGAAAAGAATTCGGCGATCAGCGCGAAGATCAGGGTTTGCAGGCCGGTCAGTATGATCGTCAGGAAATAGACGAACATGCCGAGCGGCGGCACGACCAGCGCCATGATCGGCGTGACCCCCATGAAACCGAAATACTCCGGCGCGTTGGGCAGCGAGCTCAACGCGGCGTAGATGGCCACCACCGCGATCAGCCCGATCAGCACCGCAACAAAATAGCCGGCAAACATCATCAGGACGCGTTTCAATAGGTGCTTCGCCATGCCCACCCCCGTGCAGCGCAGTGATAACGCCGCAGTCAGCCATCAAAGACGCATGGACGCAAGGGGAGGCAGAAAGCCGGTTGGCCTGAGCATGCTTCGAATGCGGACTGTTGGCAGGATCTATTTCGGCTCGGCCGTCACCGGGTCGTAGGTGATTTCGACTTTCGCCTTGTCGGTCGTGTAGTAGGTGACGGTGTAGGCGCCGCTGTCCCAATCGACCTCTTCCACATAGCGAAAATCGTTGCGCTGCTCGACCTTGGCGATGATCTCTGACAGCTTCTTGGCATTCGGCGGCGGCAACGGTCCGTCGGCGGCAAAGGCCGATGCGACGAGGAAGAGAACGGCGACACCTGTCGCCAAGGCAAGTCTGGACATGGCTTTCCCTCACACTTCGATAACCAGAAACTCGCTTCCAGGCAGGTTTGTTCCACCTCCTAAAGTGCAGCTGTTCCGTTATGCCAGCATTGTTTGTATCGTTCCGTCGGAGGCCGTCCCAAGCGCCGTGAACGACTGTGCTGAATCGATGATAGTCGTTTGATTCAATGCGTAGGGGCGAAGACTCTACCGACAATTTCTGAACAGCCGGGCAGCCAAGCATCGACAATGCAGCTGCCTGCGGTCTATTAGCTGATCGTGGTAGAGATTTTGCGAAGACCCTGCTAGGGTTCGTGACAAGACGGGGCGACATCGGCGCGTTGCACCTGCCGGGGATCTTCTTCCAGCAAAGCGGCGAAGTGTTCAGGGGCAGGTAGTCGCCTGCGCTGGCGCAGACCAGAAAAGACCGGGGCTCAGACATGGCTGAACGGAACTATACCCGTCAGCTTGCAACAATCATTTCCATAGATGCCGTCGGATTCTCGCGGCTGATGGGTCTTGACGATGAATCGGCTGTCGCCGCGTTCGAGGAAAGGCGCGACATCATCGCCGACAGTTGCAGCACCTTTGGCGGCCGCACCTTCGGCGATGCCGGCGACAGCATCATGGCCGAATTCGGCAATCCTATCGAGGCACTGCGCGCGGCGTTCGATTTTCAGGGCCGCATCGTCACGCTCAATTCATCGGTCGACGAAGCCATGCGCATGCCCTTTCGCGTCGGCATCAACACCGGTGACGTCATCGTTCGCGAAGATCGGCTCTACGGTGACGACGTCAACATCGCTGCCAGGATTCAGGAGTTCGCGCCGCACGATGGTCTCGCCGTTTCGGAAACGACCTGGCACCACGTGAAGGACAAGACAGCGGCCGAGTTCATCGATCTAGGCGAATTCATGCTGAAGAACATCGCGCTGCCGGTGCGCGTTCTGATTGCAGGGCGCATCAGCAACGGGTCCTCGCCCTCGGCATTCGTCGCGGCCATGCCTCCAGTCAATGGTCAGCACAAGCAGTCGCCCAAAGGTCCGCCTGCGATCGCGGTGCTGCCGTTCCAGGGCGCTGGTGGCGAGCGCGATGTCGGCTACATGGCGGACGGCATCGCCGAAGACATCATATACGGCCTTTCGAACACCAGATGGCTCTCGGTGATCGCCAAGAGCTCCAGTTTCCAGTTTCGCGATGACACTCTGGGGACGCGGGTGATCGGCAATGCCCTTGGTGCGCGCTACATCGTCAGCGGCACACTGATGCGCAATGGCGGACAGATCCGCCTGAACACCTCGCTTGCCGACGTCTCGAACGGGCGATTGGTGTGGTCTCAACGCTTCGATCGCGACCTGGTCGACATCTTCAGTCTGCGCGACCAGATCGGCGCGGAGATCGTCTCGATCCTCGACAAGGAGGTCGACCGGGCCGAGCAGGTGCGCACTTTCCAGGTGCCCTGGGAAAGCCTGGAAACCTGGCAATTGGTGCGGCGCGGCCGCTGGCA
Source organism: Mesorhizobium metallidurans STM 2683 (assembly GCF_000350085.1). GTDB lineage: Bacteria > Pseudomonadota > Alphaproteobacteria > Rhizobiales > Rhizobiaceae > Mesorhizobium > Mesorhizobium metallidurans. The sequence goes on along the minus strand of NZ_CAUM01000111.1, from coordinate 29,172 downwards.
CATGAACCGGCGCACGCGCGGCGACACTGAAATCGCCTTGGACTTCTTCGAAAAGGCGCACCGGGAGGACCCCAATTCGAGTGCCGTTCTGAACGAACTGGCATGGTGGTATTTCTGGCGGGCCTGGCTGCGCTTCGGCGACAATGACGATCTGAACAAGGTCGAGCAATATGCGCGCAAGGCCCTGCTGATGGACAGCCTGGATGCACGCCCGCATGCACATCTTGGCGTCATCGACATCATGCGGGGAAGGCCGCGGGCCGCGGTCGACCACCTGGAGGAAGCGATCCACATCAATCCGAGCTTTGCCTTCGCGCGCTCGGCCATGGGCAGTGCCCGCCTCTTGCTCGGCGATGCCGCCGGCGCAATTCCGTTCTTTCTCGATACCGAACGACTGAGCCCCTTCGACCTCTATCGGTTCCACAATCTGGGGGAACTGGCGGCGGCCTACAGCTTCGTCGAAGACTGGCCGTCGGTGATCGCCACCGCTGACCGCTCGCTCAACCTGTCGCCGGGGTATTTCTACGCCAGGTTCCTGAAGATCGGCGCCTTGATGCGCGGCGGCCGCGAGGAAGAGGCCAGGCGGGAGATGGCCGTTTTCGCAACCAGGCACCCGGATTTCTCGGAGCAACGGGTGCGCTGGATACCTTTCGCCGACAAGGCGGCGAATGAGTTCCTCATCGGCAATTTCGAAATGGCCAGCAACATGATCGAAGCGGGCGAACACCAACAACTGTGAGGAAATTCACATACGCGCAACCGCTGCGAACCTAGGCCAGAGATAGCCGGTATCGCAACAATGTGAACGGCCGGGGGGCTTGAATGCGCATGTTCAGGATCAAGTATTTCGATGCCGTCCGCGAGGCCCGGGAAAACCAGCGTCCGCTGGCGGAAATGCCGCCATTCGACCTCGGACGGCTGCGTTCCAACGGTGGTCTTGCGGCGCGCATAACAGGCTTCCTCTTCAGTGACCCTCGCTGGGCGCTGGCGCTGCTGCGCCGGTTCTGGCCGAACCTTGCCTTCGGCAATTTCCTGCTTGTCACCAGGAACGCCGACGTTCGCGACATTTTGGAGCGCGGTGACGAGTTCCAGACCCCTTACGGACCCGAGATGACCGAACTGGCTCGTGGGTCGAACTTCATCCTCGGCATGCAGGACGGCGCCGACTATCGCCGCATGAAGTCGTCGGTGCTCAGCGCTTTCCCGCCGGCCGAGGTAGAGGCCGCCGTCAGGCCGATCGCCGCACGCCATTCCGGGGAGATCATGACCCGCGCCAGTCCTGGATTCGATGCCATCTCCGGGCTGATGAAAATCGTGCCGGTGCACATCTGCCGCGATTATTTCGGTCTCGAGATCGACGACGAATCCGAATTCGCCGATTGGGCAATCGCCTTGAGCGCGCTGTTCTTTTCCGATCCGCTGGCAAAACCGGTCACACGCGAGCTTGCCGTGGTCGCCGGCGACCGGCTGATCAAGGTCATAGACCGCTCCATCGACGCGATCAGGCAGGGGGGCGCGAAGGCCGAGCAGCCGCTGCCAAGACTTGTCGCCCTTCTCGATCAGGGCAAGCTGTCGCTGCCCGACATCCATTCGATCATGCTAGGCATGGTCACCGGCTTTGTCCCGACCAATGTGCTGGCCGGCGGCAATTGCCTCGACGTAATACTGTCCCGGTCCGACGCACGGCAGGCCATCGATGCGGCGCTCGCCAAGGACGATACCGGCAAGCTTGATCGGGCGATCCTCGAAGCCATGCGCTTCAAGCCGATCTGGGTCGGTCCGTGGCGTTACACGTCGCGTGACACCACGATCGCCAGGGGCACGCGCCGCGAGCGCCTGGTGAAGGCAGGAACGGTGGTCATGCCGGCAACGCTGTCGGCGATGTTCGACGCGGAAGCCGTGCAAAACCCGAACGCGTTCGACACCTCGCGCCCGCAACGCGACTACATGGTGTTCGGCCACGGCATTCATCTGTGCATCGGCGCCGAGATCGCCAGGATCCAGATCGGCGAAAGCCTGCGCGCCCTGTTCCAGAAGCAGGGTGTACGGCGCGCGCGCGGCAGGGCCGGACGCATGAGCAGCGTCGGCGCCTATCCGGAAAGCCTCAAGATCGATTTCGAGCGGCCCGCGCTTTGCCGCACCGTCGACCATTCGATGGTGACGGTGGTCTGCCCGATCACCCGGGCCGCGCCGCTGGACGCCCTCCGCGACAAGGTCGCGGCACTCGGCAATCCGGCCAATGAAGAGATCCGCGCCGCGCTCGATATCGCCGGCACCATTCACTTCACCAGCCTGGCCGTTGCCGGCACTGGCGAGACCGATGACGCTTCAGGTCTTGAGAAGGGCGCTCTGGTTCTCGAAGTCTCCGGCGACGGCAGCAGCGATGAGGTCATCGACGCTGTCTCGCAAGCCATCGGTCACTGGCTGCTACCGATTCTGGAAGACGTCTGCGGCCTGCCCGATGGCGGTTCGCTGAACGACTTCCTGCGCAAGCACAATGTCGAGATATCGCCGTCTTTCGGCAGCAATGCCGGGCTGGTGTTTTCCGGCACGCCGGGACATTCGGTCCGCCGCATCCTGGCCGAAGCCGAACTCGCCGACACCATCCGCGACATCGTCGAACAGCCGCGCGACGGCAATGGCGATGCCGCCGCCGTGCTCACTGAGGCCCGCCGGCATGTCCAGTCGCTCGGCAAGTTCGGCTGGGCGTTCCAGCCAGCAGAAAGCCTGCTCGAAAGGCCGCCGGGAAAATGGTGGCAAGCCATCACTACCACCCTGCTGGCGCCGACCGTGCTTGTCACCGTCACGCTGCTGGTTCTTGCCTGTTGGCGCGCGACCTACGTGCTGGTGTTCGGCAATCCTGCCGGCCTGACCTTTCCCAACATCGCCATTGCTGGCACGTCACTGCTGTTGGCCGTGCTCGGATTGTTGGTAATGGCGATCGCGTTGATCGGCCTGTGCTTCGTCGCCCTGCGGCGCATCGAAGACATCGATCGCCCTCACAACACGCCTGTCGACCTCGATGCGCTGGACAAGATCATCGTCCACGAGGACCGCAGCGCCCAGAACCATTTGACGGCGATATCGACGATGAAGGTCGGAACCTTGCGGCGGCTTGCGCTCAGGCTTTCCTTCTACCTGATCTCGATCTCGGCGCAGAAGGTGTTCAAGCCCGGCTTCCTCGCCACCATCAACACCATCCATTTCGCCCGCTGGGTGCTGCTGCCCGGCACCAACCGGTTGATGTTCCTTTCCAACTATGGCGGCAGCTGGGAGAGCTATCTCGAGGATTTCATCGCCAAGGCCGCGGCCGGACTGACCGGCGTATGGAGCAACACCGAGGGTTACCCGCGCACGCGCTGGCTGTTCCTCGACGGCGCACGTGACGGCGACCGCTTCAAGCGGTGGGCACGGCGCCAGCAGGTGCCGACGCTGTTCTGGTATTCGGCCTATCCGGCCCTCAACACGATCCGCATCCGCGCCAACTCCAGGATCCGGCGCGGCATCGCTTCGGCAACCGCCGACCAGGCGCGCGACTGGCTGAGCCTGTTCGGCTCCCTGCCGCGCCCGCAGGCGAGGAGGGTGGAAGCGGCAAATCTGTTCACATCCGCGCCGACACCGGTCGAGCAGCTGGAAACCGGCGAGATCCAGTCCGTCTTCTTCGGCCCCTTCGGTTCGCTCGGTCATGCCCATATGCTGGCGATAGCCGTGCCGGACACACTGTCCCGGATCAGTCGCAAGGCGTGGCTGGAGTTCATCGTCGCACAAACGAGCTTCGGCGACGGCGCGCCGGCAAAGCGCGCAATGACGGTGGCGTTCGGGCCCGACGGCCTTCGCCGCCTAGGCCTGGAGGGTGGCGTCGACGACGATCCGCTCGATACGTTCTCGGTTGCCTTTCGCCATGGCATGGGCAATCCCGAGCGCAGCCGCATCCTCGACGATGTCGGTGACAGCGTGCCCGACAAATGGCGGTGGGGCTCGCCCCGGAAACCGGCGGATGCAGTCATCGTCTGCTATGCCGAAAGCGCGGAGATGCTGGCGGCCGAAATCGCTGCCCTGAAGCGAAAGACGACGGGCGCGGGGATGAAACTCGTCGCCGAATTGGCGCTTGCGGTGAAGCGCGAGGGCAAGCGCGCGGTGGAGCATTTCGGCTTCGTCGACGGTGTTTCACAGCCGATCGTCAGGGGCACGGCGCGTGCCAATGCCGGCGCGGCGCCGATGCATCTGGTCGCACCGGGCGAGTTCCTGTTCGGCTATCGCGACGAGCACGGCTTCTATCCGGCCTCGCCATCCGTCCGGGCCTCGCAGGACCGGTCCGGCATCCTGTCGTCGGTGCGTCGCAACCGGCAAATCGCGGGCATGCCACCGCCGCCGCACGATTTCGGCCGCAACGGCTCCTTCCTTGTCGTGCGCCAGTTCGAGCAGCACGTCGACATATTCGACGATTACTGCAAGGCCGCGGCCATGCAGGCGGCAAGCGAAACCGGCAATCCCGCCATCACGCCGCGCTGGGTCGCCGCCAAGATGCTTGGCCGTTGGCCGGACGGCAGCTCGCTGGTGCGCAATCCCGACGGCCGCCCCGGCCGCCCGGCCGACAATGATTTTGCCTTCGGCACCGAGGACCCACAGGGGCATCGCTGCCCGCTCGGCGCCCATGTCCGGCGCTCGAATCCCCGCGATTCGCTGGGCGAAGACCGCGAGACGCAAATCAGGATCGGCAAGCGCCACCGCATCATCCGGGTCGGCCGCACCTATCTGAAGCAGGACAAGAAGGGCGGAAAGGTCGAGAAGGGCCTGCTCTTCATGTGCCTCAACGCCGACATCGAGCGCCAGTATGAATTCATGCAGCAAACCTGGGTCTCATCGACTTCGTTCCAGGGGCTGGTCGCCGAAAAGGACCCGACCATCGGCTCGCGTGACGGCGGCGGCAGGTTCACCATCCCGTCCTGGGAGGGCGTCACCGTGCTGAAGGGGATACCGCAATTCGTCACCACAAGGGGAGGGGGTTATTTCTTCATGCCGGGCAAGTCTTCGCTGCGCTATCTGATTTCGCGGCTCTGATTCGGGGACGCATCCCCGAATCGGATTCGAGGACGCATCCCCGAATCGCCGTCCTCAGTCGTTGTCCTGCGAGTCGGCGATATGACTGAGCGCCCTGGCGTCGGTGATGCGCAGGCCGCCGCGCTTGATGGCGATGATCTGCCGGCTGCGCCAGTCGTTGAGCGTCTTGTTGACCGACTCGCGCGTGGCGCCAAGGAACTCGCCCAGTTCAGACTGCGAGATCGGTATCCAGCCTTCGCCGTCGGCTATGACGCCACCCAGAAAGACCAGTCGTTTTGCCAGCCTCGCCTCGATGCCGAAAAAGGCCTGATCCCCGAGCTCGCCGCTGACCCAGCGCAGCCGCGCGCACAAAAGTTCGATCATGGCGCGCGCCAGGGATGGATTTTTCTCAATCCGATCAAACAGTTGTGTTCGGCTGATCGAAACCAGTTCGCAGGCAGTGAGACAGATCGCGGTGGCCGTGCGTGGGCGCCCGTCAAGTGCCCCGATCTCTCCGACCAGGCTGCGTGACAGCTCGATATTGGCCACCAGCTTTTGGCCGCCAGGCGAATAGATCGAGATCTCCACCGTGCCCTTCATCACACCGTAGATGCGGTCGGCGGCATCTTCCTGGACGAACAAATGCTGGCCGGCGGCATAGCGTTCGATTTTGCAACCACTGAACAGCAGATCGAACTGGCGCGGATCGATGCGCGCAAGGCGCGGCAGATCATCTCTGTCGTTCGCGCCAGCAAAAGCCATATCGATGCCCCAATTTCCGTAATCGCTAAAGTTTACGGCAAGACTGGTGCGCATCAAAGCCCGGTGTTCATCCATGTCACGGCTCCTTCGAAAGGCATGGGATCGGACACCGGAGCATCCGGTATCCGATCCGCCTGCATTGAAGGCCGTCTGCACGCGCGGTGGGAGGAACCGAACGCGCAGACGGCAACTGTGAAATGCCTAGGTGATCAAAAACCCCGCCAAAAATCCCCGCCTTGGGCCGGTTGCTTTCCGGACCACGAATTTTGTTGCGCACGGCCAAATCGAATCTCGACCGCGCCGGGCTACGTTTGCGCGAAAACCTGCCATGGTCTGTGAAGAGCGTTACATAGCGCATTTGCAGCGGACCATGCCGCGCCGGCGGGCGCCTACATGGATGCAGGCACGAACCAGAGCCCTGTCGTCCAGGCTGGCGGCGAAATTCAGTGAATGTCGTGAAAACCGGTCATCCAACCTGTTCTGGAGGTCAGATGGTGGGCGATGCAGGGATTGAACCTGCGACCCCACCCGTGTGAAGGGTGTGCTCTCCCGCTGAGCTAATCGCCCGCTCGTTGCCCGAAGGCCAAGCGAGCCGCGATATAAGGGAGGCCGGCCCGCGAAGTCAAGGCGATGTCCGGCGTTCCAGCGAAGACCCGCGTGGGAGCGCCCGGCCGCCTTCGCGCTCAGTGTGCCGCGGCGGCAATCAGCCGTTCCGCCAGGTCGAGCGTCAGCGCGTCGAAATGCGAGATCACCGCCGACGGTTCGAATTCGCGCACATGACGGTCGGTGTAGCCGAAATCGACCGCCACCACCGGAATGCCGGCGGCTTTCGCCGTATCAATGTCGGTCTGCGAGTCGCCGACCATCAGCGCGCGGTGCGGGCTGCCGCCGGCGAGCGCGATGGTCTGTGTGAGATGGCGCGGGTCGGGTTTGCGGAAGGCGAACGTGTCCTGGCCGCAGATTGCGGCGAAATGCCTTGCCAGGCCGAGCGCATCGATCAGCGCCACCGAGTTGGCTTCGTATTTGTTGGTGCAGATGGCCAGGAGATAGCCGGCATTCTCGAACCGGGCGATCGCCTCGACGACACCGGGGTAGGGGCGCGATTTGCCGGGAATGTTGTCGGTGTAGTGATCGAGGAACAATCTCAGCAAGCGGTCGTGCTCGTCGACGGCGAGCGATCTTTGCTGCGCGGCATGCGCGCGCTCGATCATCACCCGGCCGCCATGGCCGACGAAGCGCCTGAAGCCGGCCTCGTCGACAGCCGCGAGTTCGCTGGCGGCGAGGCTGTGGTTGAGGCTGTCGAGCAGATCCGGCGCCGTGTCGATCAGCGTCCCATCGAGGTCGAACACGATGATCGGTCGAGTCATGGCCTGTCCTGTGACGATTGCATTGCCGCAGGCGATACCTCCTGCGATCCAATCAGGCAAGCCGGCTCAGGCAAGCCGTCTGGGCCAGTCCACAGCCAAGGTCTTTGACCGGGCGGGCAAAAATGCTAGGAGCGCGCAAACAAAACGAGGCGCGACAAGCGGCATGGATGCGAGGCAATTGAAGGTCGAGGCCGCGCGGGCAGCCCTTGCCCATGTCAGTGACGGCATGCGGCTCGGTATCGGTACCGGCACGACGGCCGAGGAGTTCGTGCGGCTGCTCGCACAAAAGGTCGCCACCGGCTTCACGATAATCGGTGTGCCGACTTCGGAGCGCACCGCCATCCTTTGCCGCGAGCTTGGCGTGCCGCTGTCGGACCTGGAGGAAACGCCAGAACTCGACCTCACCATTGACGGCGCCGACGAGGTCGACCCGGCGCTGACATTGATCAAGGGCGGCGGCGGCGCGCTGCTGCGCGAGAAGATCGTCGCGGCGGCATCCCAGCGCATGATCGTCATCGCCGACCGTTCGAAGATGGTCGCCACGCTCGGCCGTTTTCCACTGCCCATCGAAGTCAACCAATTCGGCCTGCGGTCCACGGAAATCGCGGTCGGCGCGGCGGCCAAAAGGCTTGGTCTCGCAGGTCCGGTCACATTGAGGATGACGGGAAGCCAGCCTTTTGTTACAGACGGCGGCCATTTTATCCTCGATGCATCTTTTGGCCGCATTCCGGATACAAGAGCGCTTTCGAATGCTCTCCACGCCATTCCAGGCGTGGTCGAGCATGGTCTTTTCATCGGGCTGGCGTCAGCGGCCATCATCGCCGGCGGCGACGGCATCCAAACCGTCCATGCCGCCCGAAAACCAGGGAGTTCTACCGATCATGATGTTGCATAACCGGGTTCGCCGTCTTTCCGCCGTTGTCGCGGCTTCGGCCGTCTTGGCGTTTTCCGCGCCGGCGTTTTCGCAGGACGTCACCGACGCGCATTTGAAAGCCGCGCGCGCCGCGGTTACGGCGATCCACGCGACGGACCCGTTCGACAACATCCTGCCGCAGGCAGCGGCCGCACTCGAGCAGCAGCTTATCCAGAAGAACCCGGACATGGAGGAACTGATCGGCAAGACGATCAGCGAGAAGGCGCTGTCGCTGGCCTCGCGCCGCGCCGACCTGGAGAAGGAAGCGGCCCTGGCCTATGCCAAGGTGTTTTCCGAACAGGAACTCAACGACATCGCCGCCTTCTACAGTTCGGAGTCCGGCAAGAAGCTGCTCGACAGCGGTCCGGCCGTGACGCGCGATCTGGTCAAGGCGGCCGACATCTGGCAGAACGGCCTCGCCCGCGATCTCGCCCAGCAGGTCGGCGAAACGCTGGCCGCCGCAGCGAAAGCCAAGGCGACGGCGGCGCCGGCCGATGCCACGGCACCTGCAGACGGCACGCAGAACTGATCCTGCTTCTCCTGGCGCCATTGGACCAGAAAAGCCCGGTATCGCGCATGACCCCGAAATCGAATTCGATTTCGGAAAGGATCATGCGCAAATCAAAAGCTCTACAGCGTCCTTTGCGCGTCCAGTAGGACGCGCGGCGCTGTAGGCCGGGCTTTTCTTTTGATGCTTTGCGGCCTACCTGTCTCGAACGTTTCGAAGCATGAGGAGCCACGGCATGGCCGGTTACGACTACGATCTTTTCGTCATCGGCGGCGGCTCCGGCGGGGTGAGGGCGGCGCGTGTGGCGGCCGCACTCGGCAAGCGCGTCGGCATTGCCGAGGAATACCGGTATGGCGGCACCTGCGTCATCCGCGGCTGCGTGCCGAAGAAACTCTATGTCTATGCCTCGCAATTTCCCGAACATTTCGAGGATGCCGCCGGCTATGGCTGGACGGTGCCGAAGGCGACTTTCGACTGGCCGACCCTGGTCGCCAACAAGGACCGCGAGATCAGCCGGCTGGAGGCCATCTACAAGAAGAATGTGCAAGGCGCCGGCGGCGAGACGTTTCATTCGCGCGCCATGCTGGTCGACCCGCATGGGGTGCATCTGCTGAGCGAGGACCGCACCGTCACGGCCGACCAGATTCTCATCGCCACAGGCGGTCGCCCGGCGCCGCATCCGGCTCTGCCCGGCCACGAGCATTGCATCTTTTCCAACGAAGCCTTCGACCTCAAGGAATTGCCTAAGGCGATCATGATCGAGGGCGGCGGTTACATCGCCGTCGAATTCGCCAACATCTTTCACGGCCTCGGCGTCGAAACCACACTTGTCTACCGCGGCAGGGAGATCCTCTCCCGCTTCGACATGGACCTCAGGCGCATGCTGCACGAGACGATGGAAAAGAAGGGGATAAGGATCCTCTGCCATGCCGTGTCGGAATGGGTCCGCAAGCGGCCGGACGGCAGGCTTGACGCGCTCGTCACCGGCGGCAAGGCGTTGACGGTCGATCAGGTCATGCTCGCCATCGGCCGCATTCCCAACACCGAAAACATCGGCCTTGAAGGCGTCGGCATCGAATTGACCAAGACCGGCGCGATCAATGTCGACGCATATTCGCGCACCAGTATCGACAACATCTGGGCGATCGGCGACGTCACCAACCGCGTGCAACTGACACCGGTGGCGATCCATGAGGCAATGTGCTTCGTCGAGACGGCCTTCAAGGGCAATCCGACCGCGCCCGACCATGACACGATCGCCACCGCGGTCTTCTCGCAGCCGGAGATCGGTACGGTCGGTCTGTCGGAGGACGAAGCGATAAAGCGCTTTTCCGACATTGAAATCCACCGCGCCACATTCCGGCCGATGCGGCACGCGCTATCGGGCCGTGACGAAAAGATGCTGATGAAGCTGGTGGTCGACGGCGCGTCGAAAAAGGTGCTTGGCGCCCATATACTCGGGCCGGACGCCGGCGAGATGGCGCAGCTTCTCGGCATTCCGATCAAGGCCGGGCTCACCAAAGACGATTTCGACCGTACCATGGCCGTCCATCCAACCGCTGCGGAAGAGCTCGTCACCATGTACAAACCGACCTACCGGGTGAAAGACGGCGAGCGCGTCTGACGCGACAAGAACCATCGCGGCAACGAGATTGCCGCGATGGAAGTGGGTGAGTTTTTTACAGCAGCGTCCCGCGCAGGATCACCAGCGCCACCGAAAAATAGATCACAAGTCCGGTGACATCGACCAGCGTGGCGACGAACGGCGCCGAGGCGCTGGCCGGGTCGAAGCCGACCCGTTTCAGGGCAAACGGCAGCATCGATCCCGACAGCGAGCCGAAGGTGACGATGCCGACCAGTGCCGCGCCGACTGTCGCGGCGATCAGCTCCCAGTGCGGGCCGTAATCGTAGAAGCCGAAATACTGCCACAGCGTGATGCGGCAGATGCCGACGACGCCGAGGATCGATCCGAGCACCAGGCCGGTCGGCAGTTCGCGCAAGGCGACCCGCCACCAGTCGCCAAGGCCGATCTCGCGCAACGCCAGCGCCCGGATGACGAGCGATGTCGCCTGCGAGCCGGAATTGCCGCCGGAGCTCATGATCAGCGGGATAAACAAAGTGAGCACGATCGCTTTTTCCAGTTCGCCCTCATAGCTCTGCATGGCGTTGGCGGTGAGCATCTCGCTGATGAACAGCGCACACAGCCAGCCGGCGCGTTTCTGGATCATGGCGAGAAAACTCATCTTCATATAAGGCTCGTCCAGCGCCTCCATGCCGCCGAAACGATGCACGTCCTCGGTCGTCTCCTCGATCATGGTGTCGATGATGTCGTCGACGGTGACGATGCCGAGGATCTTGCCGTGGTCGACGACCGGAACCGCGAGCAGGTCGTATTTGGAGATCAGCTGCGCCACCTTTTCACTGTCGGTGAGCGGCGAGACCGTCACCGGCATGCGATCCAGCGCGACATCCATCACCAGATCGTCCGGCTCGCCGGTGATCAGCCGGCGTAGGCCGGTCGAGCGCACCAGGACGTGCGTTTGCGGATCGACGATGTAGATCGCATAGACCGTCTCGCGCGTCCGCTCGACCTTGCGGATGTAGTCCAGCGTACGGCCCACGGTCCAGTCCGAGGGCACGCTGACGAACTCCGTCGTCATCAGGGACGCGGCACTGCCTTCGGGATAGCCGAGAATGGCAAGCAGCGTCGCGCGCAGCGGCGGTGCGAGGCCGCCGAGCAGTTCGGAACGCGCCGGCTCCTCCAGATCGCGCAGGAGGTCGGCGGCACGGTCGACCGACATGGCGGTCAGCAACTTGCCGGCCTTGATACGAGGCAGCGCCTCGACGAGCTCGGATGCGCGATCGAGTTCCGGCTGGTCGAAAATCTCGACCAGCCGCTCGAACGGCACTTCACAAAGCAGCTCGATCGCCGTTTCGCGAGGCTCGTGGTTCAGGGCCTCGACGACGTCGGCGACGTGATCATTTGCAAGGATACGGGCGATCGCGACGGCATCGTCGCCCGCTATGGGGGAAAATTCGTTCATGGCTCACTCCTTGCCGTCCGGCAGGACGTGAACCGGTCAGGTCACGTCCAGGCGGACGGCGGTTGCGTTCGACTGTGACTGTCGCCAGGCATGGCGCGGTGACCTTTCTGCTCGCGGGTTTGGATTGGAATCTGCAAGCCGGCGCAACATAGGAGCGCTTCTTGCCGAGTCAATTGCAATGCAGGCTGAAAACGGCAGCGGACGGGCCTGATCGCGAGACTGTGATCGCTGTTGGATGGCTGGACCGATGCCGGGCGCAGGCCCACGTGCCACTACGCTACCGTGTTGATGCTATCTCTGCTTCAGCCGGCGGGAGAAACGCAGCCATTTGTCCTCGACCGGCGTTGGCTGCGCGAGGATGGTGGTGAGTTCCCGAGGCAGGCTCGGAACCAGCGGCTTCTTGGTCGCAACGCCATCCGCGATCGAGACCACGCTGTGGTAGAACTCGGCGCCTGAAAGCGATCTTGGCGGCACGGCCTCGTGCATGACGCTGATGACCGTCACATCGGGGCAATTGTCCTTGATCGCCTGGTGGAAGGCGATCTTTCCGTCGGGATCGAGCGCGCCGGTCGCTTCGTCGAGGAACAGCAGTCCCGGCTGCTGCAGCAGGATGCGGGCCACAACCAGCTTCTGCTTCTGGCCGCCGGAGAGAACCTGATCCCAGATCTTTCCCTCGCGGCTTTCCTCGGCCATGTGTTCGATGAAGTCGCCAAGGCCCGCTCTGTGCAGCGCCGATGCGACCTGCGTATCGGAGTGATCGTGCTCGGAGCCCGGCAGGCAGACCAGCTGCTTCAGCGAGACCTGCTGCAGCTTGACCTCCTGGGCGGCATAGAAACTCCTGACGCCCTCCGGGAAGACGATGGTGCCGCGGCCATAGGGCCAGAGCCCGTTGATCGCCTTGATCAGCGAGGTCTTGCCGCAACCGGATTCGCCCTTGAGGAACGTCCACTCGCCGCGCCGGAAGCGAAGATTCGCGGCGCTGAGGAACGGCGTTGCGTCTTCGCCCTGATGGGCGAGTTCAAGCTTCTGGATGGTCAGGCCGAAGACCGGGTTCTGACTGGCATAGCGGAAATCGGAATGGCCGGTCTGCCGGTAGAATTCCTGTGGGTGCTGGACGTTCTCAATGGCGTTCGCCAACTCGGTTACACGCTGGCTGTTGGCCCTAAGCGCCGCGATGGCGGGCATGACATGGATGAACCACGAACATTGGCCGATCAGCGAATTAACCATCTCGGAGCCGGTTATATAGCCCTTGAGATCGAAGCCGTTGTGAATGAAGGGCACGAGGCCCGGCCCGTAAGCGACTATGCGGGCGCCGATAAAATTGTAGATCAGTTCGAACGAATTGTAGCTGGTGTTGACGATGTTCAGCCGCGCCCAGGTGCGGTCGATGTCGACATAACGCTGGCTGTGCATCGACCTTTGCACATCCTCGCCCTGCGATGCGGCGACGTGGAAGCTGCGGCGTAGAAAAGTGGTCAGCTCGCCGCGATAGCTGCCTTCGGCCTGCTGCATCCTGACGTTGAGCCGTTCCAGCAGTTTGCCCAGTTTAACCGCGATCCAGGTGTTCAGCGGCACATAGGTGGCGACGGCCAGAAAGGCGAGGACGGCGCTGCCGTAGCTGCCGAGGAATTCCAGCCCTTGGACCTCCGCTGAGTTTTCTAGCAGTTTCTGGCCAACGAAATAGAGCGAGGTGGCAACGGCCAGAACGCCCATGGCGAGGCCAATGGCGCCGCCGGTCATGTCCTTGATCGATTCCTGGATGCGCTGATCGATGTTGTCGGGAGCGGCGGAGCCGGACGAGCCATGCTGGGCATGGAAATGCGTGTGATTGGCGTCGAGCAGCGCTTCGTTGAAGCGGCTGTCCAGCCAGCCGCGCCATTTGCGATGCAGCGTCGTGGAAACCAGGGTGCGGATGCCGGTAAAGCCAGCGTCCTTGAGCACGACCAGAAGGACAAGTATGCCGGCATTGGTCAGCAGCGATCGAAGCGGTGTGGTGTTTGCGGCATCGTGGAAAAAGGCGATCGAGTTGACCAGTTCGCCGGATGCTTCGGCGAACCAGACGCCGGCCTTGCTGGAGAGCGCGGTGAGCAGCGCGATGATCAGCGTCAGCGTCCAGGCTTCCTTCCAGCGTTCCGAGAACCAGTAGGCCCGCATCAGCCCCCAGAAGCTGCGCATCGAGGACACCGGCGTCAGGGGCGACTGTCTTTCGACATCGCGAAGCCATTTTTCCGATATTGAGTGTCGCTCTGGTCTACCGACCCGAATCACAATCCCGCCCAAACCTTTTTTAGTTTTGTTACGAACAGTAACACCAATTGATCATTTTCTATTAATTTTCTCCGGGCTGCAGTGGATTGAGGCTACGGCCGTTGCCATGATGCAACAGATTGCGAGACTGCAACATCGTGTGATCAATGGTCAGAAGACTGATTATCCTTATAATTTCAAATAGTTGCTAATTGGAATGCAGAAGAGTAGGCGTCTTACCTTGGGGAAGCTTCACACACGATTTTGTGAACGTCATCATCTACTCGAAGAACCAGGACTCCCGCTTCGGGCTGACGGAAACAGCTGAAAATGAGCTTCGGATGTTTCGGCTTCCCCCGCGTTGTCGCTCACGCCGAGGGCCGATACGTGACCGGAAAATGGCGTTGCCACGCTCTGACAAACACGACCCGCAAAGTCACATGCGTTGCCGACCAAGGGATCGAGCTGCACCGCCAGCAACGGTCATGGTTTCATTGTCAGCAGAGCCAAGGGAACGGTGAAGTAGCTTAGTCGACCTTTTCCAACTCGCCCCGCGCCTTGGCCGCTGCCACCTGGCGGATCGCGTCGGTGAGCGTATCGGCGTCCTGCGCGCCCATCACCGCATATTTGCCTTCAAGCAGGAAGCAGGGCACGCCCGTAATGCCCATGCGCGAAGCAGTGGCGATTTCGGTCCGAACCGCTTCGACATCGGCGTCCGTCGGCAAAAGCGTTTCGACCACGGATGCATCCATGCCGGCCTTGCGGGCGGCTTCAATCAGCACGGTATGATCGCCGAGATTGGCGCCTTCCTCGAAATTCAACTGGAACAGGCGGCGCACCAGCCGGTTCTGCACGGCTTCGCCGGCGGCACCGGCCCAGCGGATGAGGCGATGTGCGTCCAGCGTGTTGGGCGCGACCTTGATGGCATCAAAGGCGAAGGAAATCCCTTCCGCTTCGCCCAAGGGCTCGATGCGGGCATGGATTTCGCGGATGCGCTGTTCGCTGCCGAACTTGGCCATCATGTATTCGCGGCGATCCTTGCCTTCGGGCGGGATGGTCGGATCGAGCTGGAACGGCCGCCAGCGTATGTGCACCTCGACATCGCTCGCAGCGGCAACGGCCTTGTCCAGCCGCTTCTGGCCGATGAAACACCATGGGCAAACGACGTCGGACACCACGTCGACCGTGATGGAGTTGTCGGCGCTCATGGTCGTCTCCTTGGCTTGCCTCAGTTGGGCTTCCGCCACCAGGTCGGCAGCTGATAGCCGAATATGGGGGTCTTTTCAGGATGTTCCAGATAGGCCCAGTAAGCCAGCCATTGCTGCGTGTTGTATTGCATAGGCACCATGTAGTTGCCTGAGATCAGCAGCCGGTCGAGAACGCGGACGGCAGCGACATAATCTTCCTTGGTCCGAGCGTTCAGCATCGCGTTGATCGCAGCGTCGACCGCAGGATCAGCGACACCGGCGAGGTTGAACGACCCTTCGGTTTTGGCGGCAGCGGATCCCCAGCGCCCGAGTTGCTCGATACCGGGCGACAGCGAGTTGTTGAAGCCGCTTGTGCCGATCAGCATCTCGAAATCGAAACGCTGCTTGCGCGACTGGATCTGGTCGCCGTCGAGGCCGCGGATGGTGACGTCGATGCCAATCTTCTCCAGCGTGCGCTGGTAGATGGCGGCGAGGCGTTCTTCGTCCTGCGACGCCGTCAGGATCTCGAAGGCGAGGGGTTTGCCCTCGGGATCGAGCATCGCTCCGTCCTGCACGGTGTAGCCCGCGCTTTTCAACATGTCGAAGGCGACCTTCAGCACCTTGCGGTCCTGGCCCGAACCGTCGGCGACCGGCGGCCGGTAGGTGCCGTCCATGACATCGGCCGGCACGCGGCCGGGGAAGGGCGCCAGAAGCGCTTTTTCCCGATCGTCGGCCGGGTGGCCGAGCGCGGAAAGCTCCGAATTCTGCCAATAGCTCATGGTGCGCGTGTATTTGCCGCCGAAAAGGTTCTTGTTGGCCCATTCGAAGTCGTAGAGCATGCCGAGCGCACGCCGGACGACGGGGTTGGAAAACTTCGGCAGCCGCGTGTTGAACAGGAAGCCGTTGACAACGGGCGGAATGCCGGTGTCGAAGGTTTCGGCGACCACCTCGCCCTTGTGGAAGGCCGGGAAGTCGAGATCGCGCTCGCGCTTGACCGGATCGCTGTCGTCGTCGATGGCGCAGATGCCTTTCTTGAACGCCTCCTGCTTGGCGTTGGCGTTGAGGAAATACTCGATGGTGATCTGGTCGAAATTGTCGAAGCCGCGCTTCGAAGGGATGTCCTTGCCCCAATAATTCGGATTTCGCTTGAAGACGATGCGCTGGCCGGGCTGCACCTTGTCCACCGTGTAGGGGCCGCTGCCGATCAGCGGCTTCAGCGTCGTCCTGTCAAAGGTGTCCTTGTCGAAAGCGTGTTTCGGCACGATCGGGGTCAAGGCGATGATCAGCGGAAATTCGCGATTGGCCTTGTCGTTGAAGGTGAAGCGCACGCTGTGCTCGCCGGTCTTCTCCAGCCTGGCGATCATGCTCATGCGGTCGCTGTAGGGTGGGCGGCCCTTGTCGGTGAAAACATCATAGGTGAACAGCACATCCTCCGGCGTCACCGGTTGGCCGTCCGACCATTTTGCCTTGGGATCGAGGTGGAATTCGATGCTCTTGCGCTCCGGATCCATGTCGGCGCTGGTAGCGAGCAAGCCATAGAGGCTGAAAGGCTCGTCGTAGTTGCGCTGCATCAACGGTTCGAAGACCAGATTGCCGTAGACCGTGTCGATCATGCCGCGCGCGGTCGTGCGCAGGCTTTTCAGGATGAACGGGTTGAGATTGTCGAAGGTACCGACGACGCAATAGGTGATGCTGCCGCCCTTCGGCGCATCGGGATTGACGTAGTTGAAATTGGTGTAGCCGGCCGGCAACGCCGGCTCGCCCTGCATGGCGATCGCGTGTTTCGGCTCGGACAGTGCCGGCTGGAGCGAAAGGGTGACAAACGAGATCGCGGCGATCAGCCAAACGAGAACGCGGCCCATGACCGTCTCCTTACCGGGTCGGCTTGATGATTCGGAGCGCACCCTAGCATGAGGCGGCCGCGCGACGGCCAATCGCGTCTTCAAGAATTGCGGTTACCGGGCTGGATTCGGCGTCGCTTGCAGTGTAACACGCCGTCCGAAGTCATTCTGTTGCCTCATTTCGGCAACAGGTAGCTGGACCACACGGCGCGAAGAAGCCGGTCCCCGGGATCATTTGAGAGGAAGTGCACGACATGACGAGCCTGAACAGCAACGCATACCGCCTTTCGGCCATGGCCGCTGGCGTGGTCGGCTTTCTGGTCGCCGGGCTTACTGCTGCCTCCGCGCAGCAGCAACAGCAGATCCCGCAAGGCTGGTTCAAGGCCTGCACCAAGCAGGAAGACGTCGACATCTGCAATGTCCAGAACATCACCACCGCCGGCAACGGCCAGCTCATCACCGGCGTCAGCCTGATCGAGTTGAAGGGCAAGGTGAACCGCAAGGTGTTCCAGGTCACGGTTCCGACCGGCCGCTTGGTTCCTCCCGGCATCGGCCTCCAGATCGACACCGGCAAGGCGCAGAAGCTCGACTATGTGATCTGCTTCCCCGACCGCTGCGTGGCGGAAGTGCCGTTGACCGACCAGCTCGTCGCCTCCTTCAAGAAGGGTTCGAACCTGACGCTCACCTCGGTCAATTTCCAGAATCAGCCGAACCCGATCAAGATCGCGCTGACCGGCTTCAGCGGCGCCTTCGACGGCCCGCCGCTGCAGCAGTCGGACATCGAGGATCGGCAGAAGAAGCTTCAGGATTTCGTCGCCAAGAACAACCAGGACTTCGCCAAGAAGCTCAAGGAAGAGCAGGACAAGGCAAAGACCGCAAATTGATCGGCGCGTTCTCTGACAAGGAAAAAGCGGGGCATGTCCCCGCTTTTTTCGTTTTGGCCGTTCCGCCCGAGTGTGATCAGCTGGTCCGAGTCACCTCAGTGTCTTGACTGGCGTTTCGGCTCGTAGCGGCCGTCCGGCCGCTTGTCGAACATCTCGCCGATCTGCGGATGCCGCACCGGTTCGCCAGACCGGTCCTCGAGCAGGTTCTGTTCGGACACATAGGCAATGTATTCCGTTTCCGAATTCTCGGCCAGCAAATGGTAGAATGGCTGGTCCTTGCGTGGCCGCACGTCCGCGGGGATCGCCTCGTACCATTCCTCGGTGTTGGCAAATTGCGGGTCGACATCGAAGATGATGCCGCGGAAGGGAAACAGCCGGTGGCGAACCACCTGTCCGATCGAGAATTTGGCCGTTTTCATCGTACTCACCACTTAAGTCTCAGGGGTGCTCCGCGCTCTTTGCGCAAAAAGACGCTCTAAGACCTTGAATCTACGCATTACGCCATCAGAAATCGAGCCCGACTTTAGGGCTGATGCCGCTCTATTTGGCGCAAACGCCATATCAATTCAATCCCGAGCGCTTGACGCTTGGTGAGCTACGGCTAGCCCGGCCCAAGGGTTTCAGCCAGCGCAAAATGTCGGACACTGATCGCCACTTGCCTCTCGGTCGTGACGGTGACCGGGCTGCTCTACATGATCCGCCACGGTGTGCTACCGGCGGACCTGTTTCCTCAAGCCGCCGGCGAGTGCGGCAAAACCGCTGCCCGGCCGCAGCCCCTCGCGCATGAAGAAGGCGCGCAGCGGCGCGAAGCCGCCGAGCACGCCGAGACCGGCACTGCGCGCCATCTGGGCGGGCAGCATGTCCGAGAGCAGCGACATGTTGAGCAGATTGACCGCGCTGCTGCGCGCCAGAATGTCGGGCCGACGCCTGAAATCATAAGCTGCGAGTGCTTTGACAGCACCTGGATCGGTCTCGTTTTCCAGGGCGATTCCAATCAGATCGTCGATATCCCTGATACCGAGATTGAGACCTTGCGCGCCGATCGGCGGAAATACATGCGCAGCTTCGCCGACAAGCGCGACCCGGTTGCGCGCAAAACGACGGGGCGTCACGCCCGAAAGCGGGTAGACCTGCCGCCCGGGCTCCACCGACACCCGGCCCAGCATCGATTGCATCCGCTGTTCGACCCGCATCGAAAGCGTGGCGTCGTCCAGGGCGGCGAGTTCCTTCGCCGTCTCCGGTTCCACCACCCAGACGAGGCTGGACCGGTTGCCGGGCAGGGGGACCTGGGTGAACGGACCGGTCTCGGTATGGAATTCGGTCGAGGTGAAAGCGTGCTCGCTGCGGTGGCCGAAATTGAGAACGAGGGCCGCCTGCGGCAAGGATCGGGCCGATGTCGAGATGCCGGCAGCCGCGCGGGCAGGCGACAGGCGCCCATCGGCGGCCACCGCCAGCGAT
This sequence comes from Mesorhizobium metallidurans STM 2683, assembly GCF_000350085.1. Lineage (GTDB taxonomy): Bacteria > Pseudomonadota > Alphaproteobacteria > Rhizobiales > Rhizobiaceae > Mesorhizobium > Mesorhizobium metallidurans. The sequence goes on along the minus strand of NZ_CAUM01000111.1, from coordinate 9,918 downwards.
GCCGTGACCTCGCTGCCATCGGCCAGAACGGCATGGGCATGACCGGCTTCGAGCCGCCACGTCTCGACCATGGATTTTCGCCATTCTATGCCGGAATGCGCCGCAACAGCCCTGGCAAGTGCCGCATTGAGCGCGCTGTTGGGCAGGTTCAGCCCGAACTCATCCTCGCCGATTTCGCTGGCGCGAAAAGTGACCACCGGACTGCGGATCAGCCTGCCGGTTGCATCGACAATGCGCATCACCTTGAGCGGTGCAGCCTTTGATCTCACCTCGTCGAGGATGCGCAACCGTTCGAGGACTTTCAGGGCGGGATTCATCAAGGCGGTCGTGCGGCCGTCAAAGCCGCCGGCCTCGGGTCCGACCAGCGTCACCGCGAAGCCGGCTTCGGCAAAACCGAGTGCCGCGATCAGCCCCGCCGGGCCGCTGCCGGCAACCAGTATCCGCGCTGTCTTCTGATGGTCCAAATTCGGCTTCCGGATCACAGGCCCATCGCCCTATCAGCGGATATAGGTCAGATCATGCGGCTTGATCAACGTGGCGATTCGGCCCATTCGATTGACTTGGCCGTGGAGGCTGCTGGAGGCTGGCTTCAGACTGGGTGCGATACCGCTTGTCTGGGCAGCCGCCCTGCTAGTAGTCTCGGCATGAGCGGGGGAGAATTCAATGGCGGATCGGAGCAGGGCGAGGAAGAGAGAGTCCGTTCTCTCCAGCCGCAACTGGAACCTTGCCGGTCTCGCGGCCGGCATCCGCAAGCCGGACTGGCGGACCTCGTGAGCAAGAAGACAACGGCCAGGAAAATCGCCGAGCGGATTCCGATGCCGAAGAAGAAGGTCACTTGGCCGCAGGCGCGCGCCTTTTCGGTCCATCTCTTGACCGCATCAGGCTCGTTCCTGGCTTTCCTGTCGCTGGTGGCGGCAAGCGAGGAGCGCTGGACGGCGATGTTTTGGTGGCTGGGGCTGGCGCTGTTCGTCGATGGCATCGACGGGCCGATCGCGCGCAAGCTCGACGTCAAGGAGATCCTGCCGACCTGGTCGGGCGAGCTGCTCGACAACATCATCGACTACGTCACCTACGTGCTGATCCCCGCCTTCGCGCTCTACCAGCGCGGCTTCATGGGCGAGGGCTTGTCGTTCCTGTCGGCGGCGATCATCGTGGTCTCCAGCGCCATCTACTATGCCGATACCGGCATGAAGACAAAGGAGAACTTCTTCAAGGGATTTCCGGTGGTCTGGAACATGGTGGTGTTCACGCTATTCGTCATCCAGCCGGGACAGTGGGTTTCGTTCGCGGTGGTGGTGGTGGCCGGCATCCTGACCTTTGTGCCGATCAACTTCATCCATCCGGTGCGGGTGGTGCGGCTGCGGCCGCTCAATCTCGGCATGACGCTGCTGTGGTGCGCTTTCGGGGCGCTGGCGCTGGCGCAGGCAGCACTTGCCGCCTTCTATGACCAGATCGGCGTGCTTGGCGAACAGGTCAGCATCTTCACCAAGATCGGCATCACGATCTCGGGACTTTACCTCGCCTGCATCGGCGGTATCATGCAGCTCTTTCCAAATCTCGGCGCCAAACCTGATTCCGGGCCAGATTCCGGGAAAAAATGATCTCCAAGAGAACCTGAGCCCAAGAGACATGTCCAAAGCGATCCGTATCCATGCCCATGGCGGTCCGGAGGTCCTTGCCTATGAGGACGCCGATCCGGGCCAGCCCGGCTCGGGACAGATCCTGATCAGACACACGGCGATCGGCCTCAATTTCATCGATGTCTATCATCGCTCGGGCCTTTATCCGCCTCCCGGCGGTTTCCCGCTGATACCCGGTGGCGAGGCAGCCGGGGTGGTCATGGAAGTCGGCGTTGACGTCGATCGGCTGAAGCCGGGCGACCGCGTCGCCTATGCCGTGAATGTCGGCGCCTATGCCGAACAGCGCGTGATCGCCGCCGACCGTGTGGTGAAGGTGCCGGACGGCATCAGCGACGAACAGGCGGCCGCCATGATGCTGAAGGGCATGACGGCGGAGTATCTTTTGCGCCGCACCTTCAAGGTCAAGGCGGGAGACACGATCCTGTTCCACGCGGCGGCCGGCGGCGTCGGGCTGATCCTTGGTCAATGGGCAAAACATCTTGGAGCGACGGTGATCGGCACCGCCAGTTCGTCCGACAAGATCGAACTCGCCAAGGCACATGGCTTCGACCATGTCATCAATTACCGCGAGCAGGATTTCGTCGCCGGCGTGCTTGCCATCACTGGTGGCAAGAAGTGCGACGTCGTCTATGACTCGGTTGGCAATGATACGTTTCCCGCCTCGCTCGACTGCCTGAAGCCGCTCGGCATGTTCGCCAGCTTCGGTCAGTCGTCGGGGCCGATCCCGCCGTTCAGCATGTCACTGCTGGCGCAGAAGGGCTCGCTGTTCGCGACGCGGCCGACGTTGTTCGTCTACAACGCCAGGCGCGAGGATCTCGAGGCGTCAGCCGCCGCGCTGTTCGACGTCGTGCTCAGCGGCGCGGTCAAGATAAGGATCAACCAGCGCTACGCGCTGAAGGATGCTGGCAAGGCACATGCCGACCTTGAAGGGCGCAGGACGACCGGGACAACCATTCTCGTCCCCTGACGCCGACTTTTCGGGGGTCGCGCTTTACCCCTTGAGTTTCCGCTGAAATTCTTGAAGCTCTTTCAAGACGCGTGCCGCTTTCCGACGGGAGCCGGCCACGCATACCATGCTGGCGGGAACACAGAACATATCTGGCAAACCAGATGGGAGGCACTGTGAGTGCAAATCAGGACGGCGCAAACCTGCTAGAGGTTCGTGGCCTTACCAAAATATTCGGCACGCTGACGGCGTGCGACCATGTCGATCTCGACATCGCCAAGGGTGAGATCCATGCGCTGCTCGGCGAGAACGGCGCCGGCAAGTCGACGCTGGTCAAGATGCTGTTCGGATCGCTGGAACCCAATTCGGGCGAGATCTTCTGGAACGGCCAGCCGGTCAGGATCGCCAATCCCGGCTTTGCCAAGAAGCTCGGCATCGGCATGGTGTTCCAGCATTTCTCGCTGTTCGAAGCGCTGACGGCGGCCGAGAACATAGCGCTGTCGCTGGATGACGGTTCGCCCATCAGCACAATCGCCGCCAAGGCGAGGGCGCTTTCCTTCAGCTATGGCCTGCCGCTCGATCCGGAATCGCTGGTCGGCGACCTGTCGGTCGGCGAGCGCCAGCGTATCGAGATCATCCGCTGCCTGCTGCAGACGCCGCAGCTCATCATTCTCGACGAGCCAACTTCGGTGCTTACGCCGCAGGAAGCCGACAAGCTGTTCGAGACGCTTGAACGGCTGCGTTCGGAAGGAAAGTCGATCCTCTACATTTCGCACCGGCTGGAAGAGGTCAAGCGCATCTGCGACCGCGCCACCGTTCTGCGCCACGGCAAGGTGGTCGGCCATTGCAACCCGCGCGAGGAAACCGCCGCGTCGCTGGCGCGCATGATGGTCGGCAACGAAGTCAAGGCCGTGGTGCGTGCCCCTGCCGAGGGGATCGAGACCGCGCAACCGCTGCTGGAGATCCGCGCGCTCAGCCGCAAGCCGGCGACGCCGTTCTCAATCCCGCTGAAAAACATCAACCTCAATGTGCGCGCCGGCGAGGTGATCGGCATTGCAGGCGTTGCCGGCAATGGCCAGGGCGAGTTCTTCGAATCCGTCTCCGGCGAAGTGCTGCAGCAGGATGCAGGCTCGGTACGCATCCGCGGCAAGGATGCCGGCGGCCTCGGCATCACCGACAGGCGGCTGTTGGGTGCCGCCTTCGTGCCCGAAGAACGGCTCGGCCATGGTGCCGCCCCGCGCATGAAGCTTTCGGAGAACCTGCTTCTGTCGCGCCATGCCACCGATGGCAAGGTCTTTGTCGGCGCCGGCGGCATGGTTAAAAGCGAGGCGATCTACAGCGCCGCCCAGCGCATCATCAAGGCGATGGATGTGCGCAAAAGCGCGCCCGATCCGGAGGCGGCAGCGCTTTCGGGCGGCAATCTGCAAAAATTCATCGTCGGTCGCGAGCTCGACCGCAAACCGGGTGTCATGGTCGTTAATCAGCCGACCTGGGGGGTAGATGCAGGTGCGGCCGTCCGCATTCGCCAGGCGCTGATCGAGCTCGCCCGCAGCGGCTCGGCGGTGCTGGTCATCAGCCAGGATCTCGACGAACTGTTCGAGATATCCGACGCGATCGCGGTCATGCACAATGGTGAATTGTCCAGGCCTCTGCCGATCGCCCAGGCCACCTTCGAAAAGATCGGACTGTTGATGGGCGGCGCCGAGCCCGGCCACGCCGAACACGCGCTGGAGACGGCATGATGCGCCTCGAACTCGTCAAACGCCCGCAGCGCTCGGCGCTGTTCTCGGCGCTGTCGCCCTTCATAGCGTTCCTGCTGACGATCATTGCCGGCGCCATCATGTTTGCGCTGCTCGGCGTCAACCCTTTGAAGGCATTTGAGATTTACTTCATCGAACCGATCAGCCAGGTCTGGCAGCTGCATGAGCTGGCGATCAAGGCAGCGCCTTTGATCCTGATCGCGGTCGGCCTGTCGGTCTGCTACAGGGCCAATATCTGGAACATCGGCGCCGAGGGCCAGTTCATCCTCGGCGGTATTGTCGGCTCTATGATACCGGTGCTGTTTCCGCAGTTCGAAGGTCCGCTGGTGCTGCCGCTGATGCTGCTGCTCGGCATGGTCGGCGGTGCTGCCTATGCAGCGATCCCGGCCTTTTTGAAAACACGCTTCGGCACCAACGAGATCCTGACCAGCCTGATGCTGGTCTATGTTGCCCAACTCTTCCTCGACTGGCTGGTGCGTGGCCCCTGGCGCGATCCGCAGGGCCAAGGTTTCCCGCAGACGGTGCAGTTCAACGACTCTGCCATTCTGCCGGAATTCATGCCGGATTCCGGACGGGCGAACTGGGGCTTCGTCTTCGCGCTGGTCGCCGCGGTACTGATCTGGTTCCTGATGAGCCGCATGCTGAAAGGCTTCGAGGTCCGCGTTCTCGGCTCAAGCCCAAGGGCAGGGCGTTTCGCCGGCTTCGGCCTCAACCGCTTGGTGTTCTTCGCCTTCCTGCTGTCGGGTGCGCTGGCCGGGCTTGCCGGCATCTCGGAGGTCTCCGGCGCCATCGGCCAGCTACAGCCGGTCATCTCGCCCGGCTATGGCTTCACCGCCATCATCGTGGCGTTCCTCGGCCGACTCAATCCGCTGGGCATCGTCGCCGCCGGCCTGGTGCTGGCGCTGACCTATCTCGGCGGCGAGGCGGTGCAAAGCGCGCTCGGCATCTCCGACAAGGTGGCGCGGGTGTTCCAGGGCATGCTCCTGTTCTTCGTGCTCGGCTGCGACACGCTCATTCACTACCGCATTCGTCTAATCGGCTTTGCCGCTCCCAAACTCGAAGCCGCGCCGAAACTGGAAGAGGCCCGCTGATGGACATCACCGTCAACATCCTTCTGACCATCGCCACCGCGGCGACGCCGCTGCTGATCGCAGCGATCGGCGAGTTGGTGGTCGAGCGCTCCGGCGTGCTCAATCTCGGCGTCGAAGGCATGATGATCATGGGCGCGGTCGGCGGCTTCGGCGCCGGCTATCTCACCGGGTCGCCGTGGATCGGCCTCTTGGCGGCGATCGCCCTCGGTGCGCTGTTTTCGCTGCTGTTCGCCGTCATGACGCTGTCGCTGGCCACCAATCAGGTGGCGACCGGCCTGTCGCTGACGCTGCTCGGTCTCGGCCTCTCCGGCATGATGGGCACCAGCTTCGTCGGCCAGCCCGGTCAGCGGCTGCCCAACCTCGACATTCCCGGCCTGACTTCGATCCCGGTCGTGGGCAGGTTGCTGTTCGGCCAGGATCCGATCTTCTACATCTCGATCGCACTGACCGCCGCCGTCATGTGGTTCCTGTTCAGGACCCGCACCGGGCTCACTCTGCGCTCGATCGGCGACAGCCACACATCGGCGCACGCGCTTGGCATCCAGGTCATCCGCTACCGCTATCTCGCGGTGATCTTCGGCGGCGCCTGCGCCGGCCTTGCCGGCGGCCATCTGTCGCTGGTCTATACGCCGCAATGGGTGGAGAACATGACGGCCGGACGCGGCTGGATCGCGTTGGCGCTGGTCGTGTTCGCTTCATGGCGACCATGGCGGGTGCTGGCCGGCGCCTACATCTTCGGCGCGGTCTGGATCGGCCAGCTCCATGCACAGGCTTTCGGCATTCCGGTTCCCTCGCAACTGCTTTCTTCGTTGCCCTATCTGGCAACCGTGGTGGTTCTCGTTCTAATCTCGCGCAACAAGCGTCTGACGATGATGAACACGCCGGCTTCCTTGGGGCAGCCATTCGTTCCGGATCGTTGACAACAATAAAAGACGGGAAGCTCCAAGGCTTAACTCAGAGAGGTAACACAATGAAAAAACTGCTCATTGCCCTGATGACGACGACCGCCGCGTTGTCGTTGGCGGCGACCGCCGAAGCCCAGGAAAAGCTGAAGGCCTGTTGGGTCTATACCGGCCCGATCGGCGATTTCGGCTATTCCTACCAGCACGACCAGGGCCGTCTGCAAGTGGAGAAGGCACTCGGCGACAAAGTCGAGACCGCCTATCTCGAAAACGTCTCCGAAGGCCCCGATGCCGACCGCGCCTTCGAGCGCCTGGCGCGTGAGGGTTGCAAGATCATCTTCGGCACATCATTCGGCTTCATGGACCCGGAGGTGAAAGTCGCCAAGAAATTCCCCAAGGTGATGTTCGAGCATGCCACCGGCTACAAGACGGCGGACAATCTCGGCATCTACAATGCGCGCTTCTATGAAGGCCGCTACGTGCTCGGCCAGATCGCGGCCAAGGAATCGAAGGCCGGTGTGGCCGGCTATATCGTATCCTTCCCGATCCCCGAAGTGGTGATGGGCATCAATTCCTTCATGCTCGGCGCGCAGTCGATCAATCCAGACTTCAAGGCGAAGATCGTCTGGGTCAACTCATGGTTCGATCCGGGCAAGGAAGCCGACGCCGCCAAGGCCCTGTTCGACCAGGGTGCCGACATCATCGTCCAGCACACCGACTCGACCGCTGCCTTGCAAGTCGCCGAAGAGCGCGGCCTGCAGGGATTCGGCCAGTCTTCGGACATGATCAAGTTCGCTCCCAAGGCGCAGTTGACCTCGATTGTCGACGATTGGGGCCCGTATTATATCAGCCGGGTGAAGGCAGCACTCGACGGCACTTGGAAGCCCGGCAATGTCTGGCTGGGCATCAAGGACGGCGCCGTCAAGCTCGCCCCGTTCACCAACATGCCCGACGACGTGAAGGCCATGGCCGAGGCAACCACCAAGAAGATCTCCGACGGCTGGAACCCCTTCACCGGCCCGATCGCCAAGCAAGACGGCACGCCATGGCTGAAGAATGGCGAAGTCGCCGACGACGCCACGCTGCTCGGCATGAATTTCTACGTCAAGGGCGTCGACGACAAGCTGCCGCAGTAAGCGCGCGGCGAATTCAAGGGAAAGGGCGCCGCGAGGCGCCCTTTCTGTTTGGTGCTGCGGCCAGTCGATGGCGACGGTCAGACCGCCGAGCCGTAGAGATCATAGGCGTCGGCGCGGTCTATCTTGACGGTGACGATGTCACCGGCGCGCATTGGCCGCCGCGACTGGATGTGCACCGAACCGTCGATCTCGGGCGCGTCGTATTTGGTGCGGCCCTTGGCCGAATTGCCATGCGCCTCGTCGATCAGGACTGGCAGGCGCTTGCCGACCTTCTTGGCGAGCTGCGTTGCCGAGATCTTCTGCTGGCGCTGCATGAAGCGGTGCCAGCGCGCTTCCTTGATTTCCTGCGGCACCTGTTCGAGGCCGAGCTCGTTGGAGCGGGCGCCCCTGACCGGCTCGTATTTGAAACAGCCGGCACGGTCGATCCTGGCCTCGTCCAGCCAGTCGAGCAGCATCTCGAAATCGCCGTCCGTCTCGCCGGGAAAGCCGACGATGAAGGTGGAGCGGATGGCAAGGTCCGGGCACACTTCGCGCCAGCCGCGAATGCGCTCGAGTGTCTTTTCGCCGTGTGCCGGCCGGCGCATGTTCTTCAGCACCTGCGGTGAGGCGTGCTGGAAGGGAATGTCCAGATAGGGGAGGATCTTCCCCTCGGCCATCAGCGGGATGACATCGGCGACATGCGGGTAGGGGTAGACATAGTGCATGCGCACCCAGACACCGAGCTTGCCGAGTTCCTCCGACAGATCAAGGAATTTCGCCCGCACCGCGCGGTCGCCGAACTGGCTTGCCTGGTACTTGATGTCGATACCGTAGGCGCTGGTGTCCTGCGAAATGACCAGGATCTCCTTGACGCCGGCCTTGGCCAGCTTCTCGGCCTCGCGCAGAATTTCGGCTGCCGGCCGCGAGACGAGGTCGCCGCGAAGTGCGGGGATGATGCAGAAGGTGCAGCGATTGTTGCAGCCTTCCGAAATCTTGAGATAGGCATAGTGGCGTGGCGTCAGCTTGACGCCCTGCGGCGGCAAGAGATCGATGTAGGGATCGTGGCTCGGCGGCGCCGCCTCATGTACGGCGGCCATCACGCTTTCATAGGCCTGCGGGCCGGTGATGGCGAAAACGTTGGGATGTTTTTCGCGAATGACGTCCGGTTCGGCGCCGAGACAGCCGGTGACGATGACCCTGCCATTCTCCGAAAGGGCGGAGCCGATGGCGTTGAGCGACTCGTCGCGTGCGGAATCGAGGAAGCCGCAGGTGTTGACGACGACGAGATCGGCGCCGTCATGCTTGCGCGTGATCTCGTAGCCCTCGGCGCGCAGGCGCGTGATGATGCGCTCCGAATCCACAAGGGCCTTCGGGCATCCAAGGCTGACGAAACTGACGCGAGGTGCTGCGGACATTTTGCGGTTTCCAATGGACGCGGGCCGGAAACCCTAAGGTCCGGCCCGGAAGTCTCGGTACATTTCGATCTTTTGAGCTCTCGCAGGAGCTTAATTTGCGCGGCGCAATAGCACAGTTCCGCAGTCAAGCAAACCGGCGAGCGGTTCGGCGCGATGCGCGCCGACCGCACTGAAAGGGATCAGGTTCAACGATCGCTCGGCCCGAACCAGGGCGCCAGGAACGCAAACTGTTCGGGGAACTGCTGCACGGCGCCATCCATAAACATCTTCACCGCGACGTAGAGGATGATCAGGAGGCCGATATAGGCAATCCAGCGGTATTTGTGCAGGAGGCGCGCGACAAACGAAGCGGCGAAGCCCATCAGCGCAATCGACAGCGCCAAGCCGATGATCAGGACCGTCGGATGGTTCATCGCCGCTCCCGCCACGGCAAGGACGTTGTCGAGAGACATCGAAACGTCGGCAATGACGATCTGCCAGGCTGCCTGGGCGAAGGTCTTGCGCGGTCCCTTGCCGGCTATCGTTCCGTCCCTGTCGTAGTCGGCATTGGACAGCGATTCCGTCGCATCATGCTCCTGCTCGTGGGTGACACGCAGCTCGCGCCACATCTTCCAGCACACCCAAAGCAGCAGCAGACCGCCGGCGATGAGGAGCATGGGGCCAATTGCCAGCAACCACTGCGTGATCAGAGCAAAGAAGATGCGAAGCACGGTGGCTGCGGCAATGCCGACGAGAATCGCCTTCTTGCGCTGGTCGGCGGGAAGGCCGGCCGCAGCAAGGCCAATGACGATGGCATTGTCGCCTGCAAGAACAAGGTCGATGGCGATGACCTGGAGCAGGGCCGAGAAGCCTGCGGCAGTGAAAATTTCCATCGACTGGAGGCCCCTTGCTTGTTCGCCGATCATTCGCGTCGATTGTCAGGACGCCCTAACGTGTATGGTTCCCGCACGTCAAGAGACTGCCTGGGGACAAGGTCAGCAAACTTCCTGATCGTGGCGGCAATAGCCGGTGGCCGGCAAAGCCGATATGATCGAGAATGCGCGTGTGCA